>NZ_JACJQU010000001.1:0-600000 GCF_014696825.1 Anabaena sphaerica FACHB-251
TCTCACCCTTAGTAGTGCGTTCCTCGGCAATTGGGGAAGACTCAGAACAAGCTTCTGCGGCTGGACAATACGAAACCGTTTTGAATGTTACTAGTAAACTTGAGTTAGAGACAGCGATCGCTCAAGTCCAAGCTTCCTATAATCATCCTGCGGCTGTCCAATATCGGCGCGATCTTGGTGCTAAAGATGCGGCCATGGCCGTATTGATTCAACCCCAAGTCCAAAGTGTATTTTCTGGTGTAGCCTTTAGCCGTGATCCTATTTCCCAACAAGGTGATGCGGTAGTCATTGAAGCTGTATCAGGAAGTCCCGCACAAGTTGTTTCCGGCAAAATCACACCAGAACAATATCGAGTGTTTGTTATTGGTGAAGACAAGTTATCTACCGTTCAATTTGAGGGAGAGGGCAAAATTCCTCAAGCATTAATCAAGCAAGTAGCGTACCTAGCTCGACGACTGGAAAACCGTTATCATGGCATTCCCCAAGATGTAGAGTGGAGTTATGACGGACAAACTCTCTGGGTATTGCAATCAAGACCAATTACCACCCTACTACCGATCTGGACACGCAAAATTGCGGCTGAAGTCATTCCCGGTGTGATTCATCCCTTAACTTGGTCAATTAATTTACCCTTAACTTGTGGGATGTGGGGAGAACTTTTTACTTTGGTATTAGGCGATCGCAGCCGCGAGTTAGACTTTACCAAAATGGCAACCCTTCATTACTCTAGAGCTTATTTTAATGCTTCTTTCTTAGGGGAAGTTTTTCTAGAAATGGGTTTACCGCCAGAAAGTTTGGATTTTTTAACTAGAGGCGCAAAAATGAGTAAACCCCCTCTAGCTTCTACTTGGGAGAATTTACCAGGACTGACAAAGTTGCTACAGCGGGAAATCAGTTTAGAAAAGGAATTTAAGGGGGATTATCGCCGGCGGTTTATTCCTGGGTTGACAAAGTTAGCAAATGAACTAATTGAGAACTTATCACCACCTCAGTTGTTAACCAGAGTTGACTTGATTCTCGATTTGCTTAACCAAGGTACTTACTACAGCATTTTATCTCCCTTGAGTGCTGCCATCCGTCAGGCGGTTTCTGGAGTCAAGGATGAGCAAATTGACCATAGTATCACTCCCGAAGTGGCATCATTGCGATCGCTGAGGCTTTTAGCCACAGATGCCAAAGAAATCTTACCTGAGTTTGACCCAGAGAGAGTTTTTGAAGAGTTGGCGCAAATTCCAGAAGGTGAAAGGATTTTGGATGATTTTGCCGAAATACTTGAAGATTACGGTTATTTAAGTGAGGTAGGAACTGATATTTCTGTACCCACGTGGAAAGAACAGCCTCACCTAGTCAAACAATTGTTTATCCAGTTCATGCAAGGAACTGAAGCACCAAATGCGGATGATTCCAAAAAGCGTCAGCAAGGTTTTGTACAAAGCCGTGTGGATCTTAAAGGACGAGTCACAGAAGTTTATTCTCGCTTGTTAGCTGAATTACGCTGGACATTTTTAGCTTTAGAAAAGATTTGGCTTGACACTGGTTTATTACAGCAACCAGGGGATATCTTCTTTTTGAAATTGGGTGAAGTGCGGCGTTTAGCAGCAAACGCTGATGCAGAACTGAGAAATCAACTTTCAGAGTTATTGCAAAATAGGCGATCGCAATTTCTCGAACATAGCCAAATTACTCAAATCCCCCCTCTAGTTTATGGCAACAATCCCCCTCACCCTATCCTCTCTCCCATTGATACATCTGACCATATCTTACTAGGCATTCCCGCCAGTCAAGGACAAGCCGCAGGACAAGTCAAGGTGGTGCGAAATTTACAAGAAGTGGGCGAAATTAATAAGGGGACAATTCTGGTTGTACCTTATACAGATTCTGGTTGGGCTACCATCTTAGTCCGTGCCGGAGGAGTCATAGCCGAAGCTGGTGGTAAACTTTCTCATGGGGCTATTGTCGCTCGTGAGTATGGTATTCCCGCAGTCATGGATGTGCGTGGTGCAACTTATCTGCTTCAAGATGGTCAACAAGTACGCATTGATGGATCTAAGGGAATTGTCGAACTAGAGGAATTTTTAGCCTAATTCTCAGATAACAGGTGTCTCGCGTCTCGTGTCTCGTGTCTCGTTCCCATGCTCTGCATGGGAATGAATTATTGAAGGCTCTGTGCTATACCCCTGTCCTACGGTGATTGGTTTATTTCCCGTTATGGATGTGCCACTATGTTCATAGGTTCTTTGTTTTAGTTTAACTGCATCTGGTCTTGACCAGTTTGTATGATCTCCTGCCAATAGAGGTCTTTTCTCCGTTGGTATCTGTTTGATATATAGCTGCATCAATTTTTGTCGCTGTGGTCTGCTATCTTGTAGTGCCTCATAGATACTTGGCCACTTGCGTCTAAATACTGGCGATAAGGACAAGTCTGCTAGGCAATAAATATTTCTTGTTAGCAATATCGCATCTGTTAATTCAAAGGTAGCGTCTTTTGCTCTGCCTAAATGTTAGTAGGCTGCTTGACGAAATTCTTCTAATCTGGCACGTTTCATATTGGCAGGTGAGAGTTGGTAGTACTTCTCTCAGCTTCTGCCAAAAGGGGGACTGTCTTCAATCAGACTCCCTTTTTTTTCTTGAACATGACCGATTTAGTCTAAACTCCAGTCTTAGAGGTTGTCTTAAAAGTTTTCGGCGAAATAATATGGCTTCGCCACGCTGGCGCGAACGCTACCACACAAGCCAAGTCCACCTGCGTGGACTAACGAAAAATTAGGGATTTCAAACCTGCGTAGGCAGGTTTTGTCTGTGTAGATGTGATTTATAATCACCCAGGTTAGACTTTTCAAACATCCTCTTAGAACGGCTACAAATATTTTTATAAATGCTGATGCCAACGGTGCGGCAAATATTATAGCTAAAGTAGCGATAAAACTAGGTTTAGACCTTAGTGGAATCAGTAGGGTGTCTTTGATAGCACCATTAAAAGTTCGTTTGTGGGCTTTTTAAGAATCCCCTGCCTTCTAGGCATGGGGAGTATCAAAAATCCTCCCTCCTTATCGAATGAAACAGCCCTACACCCTAAAGAGGGATGGGCTATTACGACGATTCAGATAATTCATAATTTAGAATTCAAGCATAAAATTTAGTTACAGAGCCATGCACTGCTAACTGCTTTATTAAATTAATCAAATTTATAAAAATCCCCGTTTACCATTGGGGCGCACAGTCAGCCAATTAATCTTTGCTAATGCCAATTGCTCATCACTAATCCTAGCACCAGTGAGATTAGCACCACACAAATTGGCTCCTCGCAGATTAGCCTGACTCATATAAGCATAGCTTAGGTCTGCTCCTCTGAGGTCTGCCCCTTCTAAATCAGCATGACTTAAGTAAGCTTTAGTCAAATTAGCATCCTTGAGATTTGCTTCCTTTAGACTAGCCCTGCCAAAGTCACTATTTTCGAGATTAGTACCTTGCAAGTTGGTTTTTGTCAATTGAGCGCCGTGGAAATTAGTTCCTGATAAATCAGAATCTTGTAAGTTCAATAGACTGATGTTATATGAAGCAAAATCCCGTCTTCCCTTCATATAGGCTGTTAGCAAAGCTTGGGAATTTATTTTCCGGTTAACTTGAGAACCATTGCTGTTAGTGTTGATCAGATTTTGAGATTTGGGGATCACTTGTTTGCGCTCTCTTCGTCCAGACTGGGAGCCAGAATTTTCTGCTAACTTAGCTCGTCTAGCACGAATTGCAGCTGCAACCTGGGCTACACCATTATTACCATTGGAAGCAGGTTCATTGAACAAAACACCAGAATTGTCTGGGCGGTTGTTCGTTCGCTCTTTAATATCAACATCAGATTTAACCTCAGATTTAACTATCAATCCCTTGGATAAACTGTCTAGATATGGTTCCATATCTAACGCTCTCAGTACATCTGGGGCTGACTGGTAGCGATTACGAACTGAAACCTCCAACATTTTTTTTAAAACGCGTGTGAAATGGTCACTCACATCTACAAGCTGTTCCCATATTATTTCTCCCGTTGTGGGATTGTACGGCAAATCTTTAGGAGTTTTAGTAGTTAGTAGATAAATGCAGGTGACACCTAGCGCATAAATATCGCTGGAGTAAACTGGACGCATAGCCATTTGTTCTGGAGGGGCAAAACCAGGAGTACCAATGGCGTAGGCTGTTAACGCCGTCTGTCCCGATGGGTTAGGCGTAGTTTGGCTAACTTGGTTTTTGACAGCGCCAAAGTCAATCAGTACCAGTCTGGCATCTTGAGAGCGGCGAATTAAATTAGCTGGTTTGATATCACGATGAATTACCTTTAGCTCATGGATGTATTGCAGTAGTGGCAAAACCTCGCTTAAGAACTGTTTCACCCCAGCTTCGCTATAGCATCCTGTTTTTTTCACTTCCTGTTGGAGAGTAGCTCCGCTGATGTATTCCTGAACTAAGTAAAATTGGTTGTCCTGTTTAAAATAGTCCAGTAGCCGTGGTATTTGCGGATGATTGCCAATCATACCCAAGGTTTTAGCTTCTCTCTCAAACAACTCCTCTGCCATCTGCAATATATGTGGGGCTGTTCCTGATGGACGTAGTTGCTTGATCACACAACTAGGTTCTCCTGGTAAGACTTCATTCTGGGCTAAAAACGTTGCTCCGAAGCCTCCCTGACCTAACTGTTTGATTGCTCGATATTGACCACATTTACCGGTCAACAGTAGTGGAGCGCCACAAGATTGACACCTTTGGCTAGATGCCAAATTTTTGGGATGGGGACAAGTGGGATTGAAGCAGTAGCTCATGCACTGTTAACTCGCTGCACGACAAATAAGGGAGAAAATTCGACTCTTATTACATTATTGAGAGCAAATTTTAATTTTGTCAGATAATTTTGTGGGAATCTCTTTAAAGAGTGCTTAAACTTATACTGATGATAATTCAAATTATAGTAAACCATTATGAATTATCTATACTTAGAATTAAAATCATTTTTTCCACCATTATCTCATTTATTATCTCATAAGACTTACGCCATAAGAGATACTATTTTTATGTGTAATTTACGTAAAATAGAATTTATTTTGATACAATTTTCCAGAAATAATTAATACTATTAATATTTACGTATCCTGCCTAGCTCCAATTTCCATTAAATTACTTGCAAATAACGCATGAATGATTGTTCATGTGTTATAGTGTTATCTCCAATCTCAAAATGGAGAAATGTATGACTACCGTCAATCAAATGAAATGTGCCTGTCCAAGTTGCTTGTGTATCGTTTCCCTAGAAAACGCCATCCTCAAAGAGGGTAAATATTATTGCTCTGATGGCTGTGCTGAGGGACATCAAAATATCCAAGGCTGTGGCCATCAAGGATGTGGCTGTTGATGTAGTTGGGGAGCGGGAAGAATTGCTCTATTCCCAATCCCCAGTCCCCAGTCCCCTTGCTAGTTGTAATAGCTTAGAGGTTAGACATCACATCACGTGCAGCTGCTAAAGTCTGCTCAATATCTTCATCTGTGTGAGCTAAAGAGGTAAAGCCAGCTTCAAACTGAGATGGTGCTAAGTAAATACCACGCTCTAACATCCCACGATGGAAGCGCCCAAACTTAGCTGTGTCAGAATTTTTCGCATCTTCATAGTTATGAACTGGACCTGCTGTGAAAAATAGTCCAAACATGGCGCTGATATTTCCACCACAGGCGGCATGACCAGTTTCTTGAGCAATTTTCAGTAAACCATCGGCCAGCTTTTTAGTTATACGCTCTAGATAATCATAACTACCAGGTTTTTGCAGCAATTCGAGTGTTTTAATTCCCGCAGTCATAGCCAGGGGATTTCCAGAAAGAGTCCCAGCTTGATATACAGGGCCAGCGGGGGCAATCATTGACATGATATCGCGACGACCACCATAAGCTCCCACTGGTAAGCCACCACCGATAACTTTACCGAGAGTTGTCAAATCTGGAGTGATGCCAAATTTCTCTTGAGCGCCACCGTAAGCGATCCGGAAGCCGGTCATTACTTCGTCAAATACTAACAAGGCTCCATGTTCGTGGGTAAGCTCCCGTAATCCTTCTAAGAAACCTGCATCGGGAGTAATAAAACCAGCATTACCAACAACTGGTTCAAGAATTACACCGGCAATTTCGTCGCGGTTTTGCTCAAACAAGGCTTTGACAGCTTCTAGGTCATTAAAAGGTGCTGTTAATGTATCGCTAGTTGCAGCTTTGGGAACTCCTGGTGAATCAGGTAAACCAAGAGTAGCTACACCAGAACCCGCTTTCACCAGGAACATATCAGCGTGACCGTGATAGCAACCTTCAAACTTGATGATTTTATCGCGTTTGGTGAAAGCTCGCATTAACCGGAGTACGGCCATACAAGCTTCAGTTCCAGAATTCACAAATCTCACCATTTCGATGCTCTTAACAGCATCTATCACCATTTCTGCTAAGACATTCTCCAGTACACAGGGTGCGCCAAAGCTAGTACCTTTTTCCAAGGCTGTGTGTAGGGCAGCGATCACTTCTGGATGGGCATGACCACAAATAGCGGGTCCCCACGTACCCACATAGTCGATGTATTGGTTGCCATCTACATCCCATAAGTAGGCTCCGTTAACGCGATCAAATACTATAGGTTGTCCACCGACAGATTTAAAAGCGCGAACTGGAGAACTGACTCCTCCTGGCATCAGATTTTGAGCAGCTGCAAAGATTTCTTGTGATTTTGTGGTTTTAATCGTTGTGTTTACCAAGGTGATCTCCTATAAGTGGTGACTAAATCGAGCTTCTATCCCAGGATAGGGCGAAATAATGCTTAGAATTTCTATAGTAATAGAATTGGTTAAACCAAAAAAAAGACAATATCAATATTATTATCCTTTCTGCTAAACTCCTGTTAGCACCTTGAATTCATTGATGATTGTTAACTTACAAAAGTTTTTGGTATGTCTTCTCCTGAACTGCAATCGCTCCAATCTGCCATCCCTGTAGAAAAAATTCGTTATGATGACCGGGGTTTAGTCCCAGCGATTATCCAAGATTATCTAGATGGTACTGTGTTGATGATGGCCTGGATGAATCGGGAGTCTTTACACAAGACTTTAGAAACTGGAGAAACTTGCTTTTGGAGTCGTTCCCGTCAGGAGTTTTGGCATAAGGGAGCTACTTCGGGACATATTCAGAAGGTGCAAACGATTCGTTATGACTGTGATAGTGATGCTTTACTGATTGGGGTAGAACAGTTGGGAGATATTGCTTGTCACACTGGGGAGCGTAGTTGTTTTCATCAAGTAGATGGGAAAGTAACACCACCACCAGCGGATATGTTATCTCAGCTTTTTCAGGTGATATGCGATCGCCGTGATCATCCTAATGATAGTTCTTATACCTGTCAGTTGTTGGCAGGTGGTGATAATAAAATTTTAAAAAAGATTGGTGAGGAAAGCGCCGAGGTAGTTATGGCGTGCAAAGATGATGATGCTGATGCGATCGCTGGCGAAGTTGCTGACCTCTTCTATCATACCCTCGTCGCTCTGGCACATCATCAAGTTGATTTAAAAGCTGTTTATCGCAAATTGCAAGAACGCAGGAAATAGGCAAGGGAGCAGGGGAGCAGGGGAGCAGGGGAGAAATAATTTATCTTTCTTTTGCTATTCCCTGTCACCTGTCACCTAAAAAGTAAAGGTAGTACGGAGTACACCTACAGCTGTCGTGCGGTTGGTGCTGTCTCCTTCCGGGTTGAACAGGACAAATGCACCAGGAGTAATGCTCACATTGTCATTAATCCGAAAACGGTAATAACCTTCTAGATGATAAGGTGTGGCTCTAACTGATGGTGCAACTGACGCACTACTATAAAGAGGCTGTCCAAAAATCAAACCTGCTGTATTACCTTTTTGTAGCAAATCCTTGAGATGCAAACCTACCATCCAACTGGTGAAAGTTGTGGAAGCGTCAAAATTGTTGGAGGAGTCATCAACAAACATTGCTGCACCATAACCAGATAAAGCTACTTGCGGGGAAAACCGCCAGGTTAAAGTTCCACCAACGGAGTTAATTTTTACAGGTGTGTCCAATGGAACACCAGGTAAAGCCCCAGTATCATGACTGGTTAAACCAGTACCTAAAATATTAATCTGGTGATAACTATTGGCGTAGTTTAATCCCACATCTATAGCTTTGGTGGGTTTAAAAGTTAATTGGGTTGCAATGACACTACTACCATTAAATACACCAGCGCCTAGAGGTGTACCTGGAAAACCTTGGTTTTGAGGAAGGTTGGCATTAACACTACCATACAAAGCTCTTAAATCCAGCTTTGGTGAAAAACTATAAATAAAACCGGCCGCAGATGCTAAACCAGAACCGGAAGTACCACCAGAAACACGAAGAACAGGGTTTAAGTTACCAAAACGAGAAATAGATTCTTGTCCTTCTCCATAAAAGGGAGTGATAGCCGGAAAAGCATCGGAAACTTCCGCCGCAGTTCCCGCAAACAAGGTTAATTTTTCGGCTACAGGGAAGATATACAGCAGTTTATAAAGTTCTACTGAGTTTGCACCCACCCCAGATAAAGTTTTTACATCAAGACCAGGAAATTGGGGTTCAAAGCCGGTTCGCGCACTACTATCACTCAATCCTGATGGGGATAATCCCAAACTATTCTGGAGACTACCAGCACCACCTAAGAAATTATGAGCTTGTAACCCGGTAATGAGTAAGTCTTTACCTGTAAAACTGGTGGTGAGGTTTAAACGGACTCTGTTAGTGAGAATGATATTTGGATCTGATCCGGTAGTACCACCTCTAGCACCGATAGCGGCAATAATGGCTTCACCACTCAATTTGGTTGTGGTGGAAAACTGATTTGCTTCTAATTCTGCTGTGCGTGCCTCTACTGCATCAACTCTACCTCTGAGTGTTGCCAGTTCGGCTGAAAATTCTTCTTGCAGTTTTTGCAGAGTAGCTAAATCTTGTTTTGTGAATGGCTCCCCTGTACTGGTAATTAATTCGTTAACTCTGTCTAAACAAGCATTTAAACCAGCAGCGAATTCATAGCGAGTCAACGCACGGTTGCCACGATATGTACCATTTGGATACCCGGCAATACAGCCGTGTTGCTCGATTAAAGACTGTAATGCACGAAAAGCCCAATCTGTAGGCTGTACATCTGAAAGTTGGGATACAGATGTTACTTGTTCTATCGCCTCTGATGCTAGGACTAGGGGTGATGATGTGGATAAATCAGCACTTTGTTGTTTTTGATTGCCAGTAGGTGAATCTTGTTGGGGGCTATTAACAGCCATAGCCTGTATAGGCAAAAATCCAGAAAGTAAGCAGAGTAAACCTACTCTACCAAAATTCGGTAAATTTACTTTCATTGTGACTCCTCACAGCTAAATTTTTATTGCATATTTCGTTTCCAGAGCTAGGATGGCTCTAGTCTTGCCACAATCAGAAATGGGTGCATCAAGTAAATTTTATGGCATAGTTATAATTACTGGTTAAAAAGTTGTTATCAGTATATTTGGTAGTTAGATTAAATAATATTTATATAAAATTTGATACAAAGCATTGTTAAGAATTTTTATACCTGTTTTTAAACAAATAATATTAAGTTTTACTAAATTTAAAGTGATATTAATACGACAAGGGTTTTTGGGTTCTAGGCCCCACTGAAAATTTTTCCTTTGAAAAACCCAGTTCCCATAGGCTTTTAGGGCTTGATTTTGGACAAAATTGTTACTAAACCTTGATATTTTTGTAATTCTTATCATTAGCTGCAATTATCCTCCTGGATTCCACAGAGTTTCCACAGGAATTTTACTAGTTTTCCACAGATGCTCTACGAACTAATCAAGTCTTGCTGGCTTACTGGGGATTTTTTGTTTTCATCACTGAACGACATCACAAACTGAGTTTTTATTAAGTTAAGTAACAAAAATATGTTTATAACCCTTATTGTTTCGTGAGTATTTATTTTTTCTATGCTAATTTTTAACATTTCGCAGCATTGACAAACCCACCCCCTCTGAGCGCACAATGATTCGGCTTGCTTTTTTAGTCCGTTCGAGGATGAGCATCAATTTTGCACTGTTACCTCAGAACCCCGTGCAGTATTGGGGCTGGCAATTAATTGTATGCACAGCAAGCAACATCTCTTGATAGACCATATAGAAGGGAAATCTTATGAACACAACCGTTAGTATCTTTACAGTGATTCCCGAACCACTCCACGAATCCCTAACAAACTACCTAGAAACTCATCCTGATTGGGATCAAACCCGCGTATTGACTGCGGCGCTATCGCTGTTTTTGCTCCAAAATGGAGATAGCGATCGCCACGCTGCTCGTATCTATTTAGAAACTTTGTTTCATCAGTGCTGAGTATAAATCATTAGGAAATGGGGAGATGGGGCGATAGGGAGATAGTGAGATGAGGACGGGAGCAAAAATTCTTACCCTACACCCCAAACCCTACACCCTACACACCATACCCTAATCCCTACACCCGGTCTTCTTGTGGATTAGTAGTACATTCAAACTTGTAACCTACACCGCGTACAGTCTGAATTAATGCTGGCTGACTAGCATCAATTTCAATCTTTTTGCGAATTTGACCGATGTGAACATCTACAACCCGTTGGTCTCCTACATATTCATAGTCCCAAACCTCTTGTATAAGCTCTGCTCGCCGCCAAACTCGACCTGGATGACTGGCTAAAAAATGCAACAAATCAAATTCTAAAGCTGTCAATGGTACTGGTTGGTCGTTAAGTGCTACTTCCCTCCGTACCGGATCAATCATGAGCTTTTCAAAAATGAGGCGTTTTTGTTCGGCGGTGGTGACAACCCGCTGTCGCCTCAAAATTGCTGCTACTCTGACTTCTAGCTCTCCCAGCCCAAATGGCTTGGTGAGATAGTCATCAGCACCTTTAGAAAAACCGCGAATTTTGTCGGCTTCGTCAGTACGACTAGTGAGCATAAGCACAAACACACCATTTCGGCTTTGCATTTCTTGGCACAGGTTAAAGCCGATGGCATCTGGTAAATTTACATCTAGAATTACCAAGTCTGGGTTAAATTGCTCAAAGACAGCTAGGGCAGCCTTACCATCTTCGGCAGCTTCTACTTGATAGTTCTGTTTGATCAAAAAGCGTTGGATTAAATTCCTAACGGCTGGGTCGTCATCAACTACAAGAATCTTGGCAGGAGCCATGACCATTACTTTGCACAAAAATTCATTATGATTAACAGGGCGATTGCGTAAAAACGCATTTTACACTTTGGCAGTACTTAAGAATCTACAAGGGGTAGGTACGAGTATCCTGATTGTTCAAATAAACTGTA
Organism: Anabaena sphaerica FACHB-251; assembly: GCF_014696825.1. Taxonomy (NCBI): domain Bacteria; kingdom Bacillati; phylum Cyanobacteriota; class Cyanophyceae; order Nostocales; family Nostocaceae; genus Anabaena; species Anabaena sphaerica. The sequence goes on from NZ_JACJQU010000001.1 coordinate 11,365, forward strand.
ATTACAATTATGAACGATATAGGCACCAATCTTCTGATCTTCAGGTCTGCACTTCAGTATATCCACTATATCGACCAAAGGATTGTTCTGATCCCATTTGTAGCTTTTTGTCTCAATTTGGATAATGTGTACTCAGTCAAACAGCAATTGAAAACGCTCTAATTTTAAATCAATACAGCAGATTGCAGATCAAGGAGGTACAGAATCTAAGTTGAAACCTATACAAAAAGCCAGTTTTACTCCTGACTCCTGACTCCTGCTGTATGCAAATTTATACCATAAAACAGAGTAATTATAATTCATAACTCAGGAAAATACCGTGACGCTGGGATAACTTAGCGGATCAACCAGCAAAAACGTGTGTTTTCTCATCAAAAATACCTGTTCAACATTCTCAAGGAGAATTTGGGGATAAAACCCTAGCTGGTAAACGATACTTGGTGTGATGGCAATATGTTAAAGTAACTGAAGTTAAAATGCTTGGGTCGAACAAACTCAGCCGTGCTAATATCCTGATTAGAGGATAAGAATCGGTTAGAAGCATTATTTCGATTACAATAAAACATAAGGTTGTTTTTTCTTCAACAAAAGACTGCCGCTTACTAAGGCCGAAGTAACAAACTGCCATGAGCGATCAAAATCCCTACGAAAAACTTGGGGTATCAGAAGATGCTAGCTTCGATGAAATTCAGGATGCTCGCAATCGCCTGTTGGAGCAACATGGTGGTGACGGCAAGGGTCGAGAATTGATTGAAGCAGCTTATGATGCGATTCTAATGGATCGCTTACGAATGCGCCAAGAAGGTAAAATTAAAGTACCTGAGCGTATCCGCTTTCCAGAGATGCGAGTACCATCTCCACAGAAAGAAAGTCCGACTCCTCGCGAGCAGTCACCTGCATGGCTGCAACGAATGTTAGACCGACCAAGTCTACCGGATGTACTCTTACCAGGAGCTTGGTACTTGGGGTTGAGTGCTATCAGTTTATTTATTCCTGGTGCTAGTGATCAGGTTTTACAGCTGGGATTAGTGGTTGGGGTTGGAGTCAGTATTTATCTTCTCAACCGCAAGGAAAACAAATTTGGTCGAGCAGTTTTGTTCACACTGGCAAGTCTAATTATAGGCTTAATAGTTGGGGGACTAATTGCTGCTTGGGTATTACAGCAACTACCGTTTATCAATATCACACCAAATCAGTTTTCTACAGTGCTAACGTTTATTTTGATGTGGTTAATTAGCAGCTTTCTGCGTTGATCCTGATACGGGACTGAGTATGATCAAAATTCACTCAGTCTATATTCAAAGACAGCTTATTGCTGGTTGCTACAAGTACAGAAGAAAAGTGCAGAAGCTATGCACGAAGAGGGTTTTGTTGCAGTGGAGGCGTTCCGGCGGAACGTCTCTACTGCTGTTTGATATAACATCACCCTATGGGATAAACTAACTCCCTAACACTGGTAGCAGAATCTTGTTGTAATGCCACATTAGCTAGAGCTTGCGCTTCCGTTATTGTTAACTGTGAAATTGCTAGTTTCAAGGGTGCGATCGCTTGGGGATTGACACTCAACTCATCTAATCCTAAACCTAATAAAATCGGTGCAACTAAGGTTTCTGCTGCTACTTCTCCACATAATCCTACCCAAATATTAGCAGCGTGGGCAGCTTGAACAGTTTGCTGAATCATTCTCAATACCGCAGGTTGCAAGGCATCCGCTAAAGTTGCTACTCTGGGATTAGTGCGATCGCCTGCCATTACATACTGACTCAAATCATTTGTACCAATACTGAAAAAATCCACTTCCCTTGCTAACTGATCAGCTATAGCTACTGCTGCGGGTGTTTCTATCATCATCCCCACCTTCATATTTTCATCAAAAGGTGTACCCGCTTGTCGCAGTTCCTCTTGTACCTGGGTAAAAATTGCTTTAGCTGCTCGTAATTCTGTTAAAGTGGCAATCATCGGCCACATAATTTTGATATTATTCCCCACACTAGCGCGTAAAATTGCCCGTAACTGAGTTTTCAATAACTGAGGATTTTCTAAACAGAACCGAATCCCGCGCACACCTAAAAAGGGGTTAGCTTCTGTAACTGACGAACTCAAATAAGGAAGTTGTTTATCTCCACCTATATCCAAGGTGCGAATAATTAACGGTTGTTTATCCAAAACTTGAGTAATTGCTTGATAAACTTCTAATTGTTCCTGTTCTGTGGGTGCGTTTGTCCTTTCCAAGTACAAGAACTCGGTGCGAAGTAATCCCACACCTTCTGCACCATGACTTACAGCCGCTTTGGCATCCGTAACACTACCGATATTAGCAAAAACTTTAATGTGGCTACCATCACGAGTAATTGCTGGTTGATGTGCCAGCTTTCGCGCTTCTGCTTGGGCAATTTTCCAAGTCTCTCGCTTAATTTCCAGTATCTCTAATGTTTCTGGTGCTGGTGCAACCCACACTTTGCCACTTTCGCCATCAAGCGCCATCAGAGTTCCATTTGGCAAGTTTAGCACCTGGGCATCTACACCCAAAACCGCAGGAATACCAAGGGTTCTAGCGATAATGGCACTATGGGAAGTTGCACTTCCAGAGGTCATGCAAATACCCATCACTTTGCTTGGATCTAGTTTAACGGTATCTGATGGACTTAAATCTATAGCTACTATAATAGATGGTTCTGTCAGTTCCAAGTCTGTGGGAGCATTACCCAGTAATATTCTTAACACCCTCCGCCCGACATCAACCACATCGTCAACTCGTTCTTGTAAATAAGCATCCTCTAATTTGCGGTAGGAATTTGCTACTTCATCAACTACAGCTTGCCAAGCTACTTCTGCATTGAGACGTTCTTCTACAATATGTTGACGTGCTGCTTCTAGCATCACCGGATCTGCTAAAAATAGGAGATGAGCATCAAAAATTGCTGCTTCCGCATCACCAATTTGAATCGATGTATGGGAGAGTAAACTGGCAATTTCCTGTTTAGCAATTTGCATGGCTGCTTGTAATCTTTGCCACTCTATATTGACATTTTCTATGTGATATTCCGTAAAAGCAACAGCAGCAGATTGATAATGAACTAATGGGGCGATCGCCACACCTGGAGAAGCCGCAATTCCCGCTAGTTCGCCCTGCGTAGGTGCGGTAAATTCTTGAGGTGGTGGTGTTAATTCTAGAATGCTATCATTTTCGCCAAAATTGTTAATAATCAATGTTTGTAAAGCTTGTAGAGCCTCTTGAGCATCAATTCCAGTGGCAGTAATCAGCAATTCATGTCCTTGACGTACTCCCAAAGTGGCGACTTGGTTTATACTGTCACCCCGGACAGGTTCTGTGTTTCTAGTTAAATTTTGTACCCGGATTTGCGATTGAAAGCGGGATGCAGTGGCGACAAATTGGGCTGATGGACGAGCGTGTAAACCTAAGCGGTTACTAACTTTGATGCGTATTTCTCTAGTGGCAACTTCAGTAGTGATGGGGTGGCTACTGACTGCTGACAATGGACTACTGAGCAAACATAAATGTGTAGCTTTTGCTACTAAAGCTCCTTGTGCTTCCGCGATAACTTGCTGAATATTTCCACCAGTCGCAGCAGCAACAGTAGCAGCAACTGCACCTTCTACCAATGGTGCTGCACAAAGATATACTTTTTCTCGTTGTTCTGGGGGTAGAAACTCTAGCGCCATTTCCGCACTCATTAAAGCACTGCCTAAATCCATCAACACGAGAACCCCATCATCAGAGAATACAGCGGCGATCGCTTCATAAACCTTAATCGCATCTGTACCTAGTGGATTTTCTGGATCATCAATACCTGCTGCTACAGCGAGGGGAACTTTTCCTTGAACCATCTGTGCAGCTAGTTCCTGTACTCCTAGAGCTAATTGTTTACTGTGCGAAACAATAACAATACCAACCACGGTAATACCTTAGCCAGTTACCCATTCCATTATGAGTTGTGAAAATGCAAATACCGTATTTATTTAGGTTGTATTTAGGTTTTAGTGGAGAAGATTAATATTTTGTAACAAGCCTGTAAGAGGAAGGACTTACTGGTTATTATTTCATATCTATGGCCTATACCAGATTACAGCCATTCTCAGGTAAACGAACCACATTTTGATTTGATTTCGCGCAATCTCCGTCAGGAGATCCCGCAGGGTAGACGCTAAGGAGCAAAGACGCAAAGTAAGAAAGAGATTTTTAGGATGTGGTCTAAATATATGAAAACTGGTTTACTTAATCTATAATCAAGTATAAGTTATCAATAAATTTATCATCTGGTAAGTAATCTTGACAGTTATAGGCTGCTTTTTGGTGAAATCTTTGTTTAAAAATTTGACAGTAAATAGGTATATCTTTACCTTTGTAAACAATTATTCGGTGATGTCGGCATAAAAAACAACTTTTCTCTGATAAAGCTCCTATTTTCAGAGAAACATTATTTTTATATTTTACTCTCGGTTGAAAACCATTGAGAGGATGTTTTAAAAGTTTTTTATGTATAAATTAACCCCTCTCCAAACCTCTCCCCTTGCAGGGGAGAGGCTTTAAAATCCCCATTCCCTTGTAGGGAAGGGGGGTAGGGGGGTTAGGTTTCTGGCAATTGTTGGTTTCATACAATACTTTTCAAACAACCTCTGATACATTCTCCTTGACAAAAGTTCTTTTTTTCTTGTCTTTTAAAATTAAAAAAATAAATATTTTTATTTTCCTTTAAAACACATTTTTTGATTGTATTAATATCAAGTTCACTCCTGATGTTTAATTCTAAAATACGCTGTTTAGATTGCATTTTTTCAAGTGTTGATTTATGAGTTACTGCTATTTCTATAAAAATTTTATCTTCCTTTTCACTAATAAGTAGTAAGTCAGGTATAAAAGAACCATCTTTAGTTTCTAACTTAATATCTTTAAAGTATTGAGTTAAATCAAATTTGTGTTTGCATTTACTAAAGGTACAGGGTACTAACAATTCTTGTTCGTAAAAACTACAATATATGGTAAAATTTATTTCTATCCAAAAGGGGATATTTTCTAACAAACAACTCTTGTAAACTTCGTAAAATGTCTGTTTGGCTAACTTGTGTAAGTAAGTCTCAGGAGAGCATTTGATTTCAGCCTTGTGGCGAAAATGCTGTTATCTATTTTTACCCAATACAGGAATCAGAACATTATCACATGATAAACACTTGAATTGTTCACGTCTTACTTCTGGAGTAGCAATTAAGCTCTCAATATTTACGGTTTTACCGCTTGAATTGAGAGCATACTGGTACTTGATAATCTGCATAACAAACACCACAAATTACTTAAGTTTCTTGAGTTGATTATCTGCCAATTTCAATAATCTTTGTGCCTCATTATATGAAGTTGTTCCTGATTTTATATTACTCAGTTGATTCATAATTCTGATAATTTCCGCTTTCATCTCATTCTTATTACCTGGTGGTGAAGCAATCAATCTTTGAATTTCCTTGTTAGCTTCATCAAGAATTTCCTTACCATCACTTTCAACTTGACGACGATTTTTAATAGTTCCCAAATTAGTTTGATACTGTGCTATTAACTTTTGTGCTTCTACATAACTTGGTTCTGAAACTTGAATATTTTCTAATTGCCGAATTGCTTTTTCCCACAAATCACCAATTTGTTCCCATTTCTGTACAGTGTGTGGTGGATTTTGAGAAGCTTTTGCTGCTGCCAAAGCATACTGTTTTGCGGCTGCGATGTAAGTGGTACTACGCGGATCAACTACAGTTTTTTGTTTGACTTGGTATGCAGCAATTAATTTTTGTGCATCCACATATTGGGGATTTTCATTTGGTACTTGTTCCAGTCGATTAATTGCCTGTTGCCATAATTCCGCTGCTACTTGATAATTTGTTGGTTGAATTTTTTGAGCTTCTAAATCAAATTCTTGTGCAGCAGTAATAAAACTACTAATCCGCGCATATTCAAAATCGCGTTTGTAAGCAGTAAGTTGAGTTTGGGCTGTTTTTCCTGCTAATGTTTGTTGAGAAATTTGGTCTAATTTATCTATAGCTACTTGCCAATTTGCAATGGCTGTTTCTCGATCTTTTGTATTTTCAGCTTGTGCATATTGCTGTTTTGCCGTCTCTAGACCATTTTTTGCTTCATTAAACGGAACTAAAGCATTTTTATCTTGAAAAACCACAGCATCCAGTCGCGCTACTCGTTGTCTGGCCTGTTCAAATTCATCGAAGGTAAACTGCCAACTACAACTAAACAAAGTACAATAACGCTGAGGATAGTAACCCAAAAACCAGACGGGTAAATGATCCAAGTGTTGTTTTGCAGTTTTTACCTTCTCTCCACCTAGTTCAATATCCGCACTGCTGGTAGCGCGACTCACTAACTGATCTGCTTGTTCTAAAGCATCAATCGCACCCCGGTAGTGATGATCCATACTCATAAAACTAGGTAACAGCAGAATTGGTGCTACCTGCGCTACAGGTCTGCGGATCATGGGATATGGTAAATTGACAAGCCACACAACCCCCGCTGTCCCGGCGATGAAAAAAGCCGCAAATTTGATTTTACCGAACATAATTTTACCCAGAAGCCACTAAATATAGCTAAATCTAGTATTCCCTGTTCTGGCTATAAATAATACAAAGATTAGCAATAAAATTTTTCCTGTCTGCACACAACCTTTAATCAGAGTTGCTACCATAAATAAAGGTAAAAAAATAAATCAGATAATATCCAAAATGTCAACAGCTTTAATTACCGGTGCGTCAGGTGGAATTGGTAAAGCTTTTGCCGAAGAACTTGCTGCACGCAAAACAAATCTTGTTCTTGTTGCACGTTCAGCCGAAAAACTCAACCAAATAGCCACTAAATTACAACAACAACATCAAGTTAAAGTCGAGGTTATAGCTAAAGACTTGACAGAAACTAATGCTACAAATGAGGTATTTGATCTCATTAAAGAGAAAGGTTTAACAATTGATTTGTTAATCAATAATGCTGGTTTTGGTGATTATGGAGATTTTGCCGAACGAGACGGAGAACGGCAATTAAAAATGATTCAATTAAATATTATGGCATTGGTAGATTTAACCCACAAATTTCTACCTTTAATGCGTCAACGTCGTTCTGGTAGCATTATTAATGTTTCTTCAATTGCCGGCTTTCAACCAATGCCTTATATTTCTGTTTATGCAGCAACTAAAGCCTTTGTTCTGAGTTTTAGTGAAGCACTTTGGGCAGAAAATAAAGATTATGGTGTGAAAGTTTTAGTCGTTTGTCCAGGACCAACAGAAACAGACTTTTTCACAGAAGCTAAGTTTCCTGAAACTTTAGCAGGTGCAAATAATAAAATAGCAACTCCTGAAGAAGTTGTACGTGATGCTTTACAAGGTTTAGAAAAAGGAGATTCTACTGTGGTTAGCGGCGGTTTAGGAAATAAAATCATCGTCAATATGCACAGGTTTCTACCAAGAGAATCTTTGGTAAGTGCGATCGCAAAACAGTTTAAAAAAGGGTAATTGGTAATTGGTAACTGGTAATTGGTAAAACTCTTAGCTATTGCCTATTCCCTCTTCCCTGTCACCTGTCACCTGTCCCCAGTCCCCTACATATATCTCGTCAATTGCACGCGGTAACGGTCTTTTTTAGTAACGGCAATTTCGCCAACTTCTAAACGTCCTTTACCGCGAATTGCGATTAAGTCTCCTGTTTTTAATTGAGAACTAGCTTGAGTAATTTCTTTCCAATTAACGCGCACATCACCGGAGTCGATAAAATCAACCATTTTGCTACGGGACATCCCAAAACCAGCAGAAGCGATCGCATCTAATCTTAAAGAAGCTTCTACAGTTGTCAATTCTTTCTTTTTCGGTTCTCGGATTTTTAACTCATTGATATCAATGGGTTGCGTTTTCACAGGAACAGAACGCACCTGTTTTAAACTCATTTCCAAAAATTCTGCGAGTTCAGGAACTACAATTGCTTGCGCTCCCCTTTCTCCCAAAATAATAATATCTCCTGTCTTTTCCCGCACAATTCCTGTACCCAACATTGCTCCTAAAAAGTCACGGTGGGTTGCAGTATCAAACAGGAAATTACCAGCAATTTCGACAACGGTGATAGCGACTTGAGATTGATCTAATGGTAATTCAGAACGAGCGATCGCCACTCTTTGACGTTCAGCTTGAGGATATCCACCCCAGGCAACTAAATGCACATCTGTTAATCGGCTAACAACCCGTTGAATTTCCGCTAACTCTGGCGGAGACAAAAAATCAGTTAAAACTACTTCCCACGTCTTTATAGCTTGCTCTGCTTGGTCAATTACGCGAGCTATACTATCACGATTTTCAACACCTTTTAAAAGTTCTTCTCTAGGTAACATGGGGACTGGGGACTGGGGATTGGGGATTGGGGACTGGGGATTGGGGACTCTTTACTAGGAGAATAACCCTATTACGAATTACCAACTACCAAACGTTAGTTTGTTTCTGCATAACCTTGGATATTTTCGGGGTCAAACTGGCGTAAGATGCGGGTAGCTTGGCGAGTCAGAGTTTCTGAACCCTGAACTACAATTATGTATTTACCAGCGTCTAAACGGTTGCGGTAAGGTAAAGCATCTCCACCACCGGCAACTAAACCCACACCACCACCAACAAACACGCTACCCATAGCACCGCTACCAGCACCAAGTAGCCCCCCAATGACATGATTACCGATTTCACCAGCCCAAGCAAAGGTATCTAAACCAGTGATGAGACTGAAGGTAGCACCAGCAAAAAAGCCGAATGGTACTAACCAGAATGCCATTAATCGTGCTTGTTTTTTAGCTTCTTCTTTGGGGTCAATCAAGCCAAACTCATCAGCGGTTTTGTATCCTCTACCCAATATAGAGCTATTTATGCCTTCTTTTTCTAAGCCTAAGTAAGCAGCTTCAGCTTGGATGCGATCTGATAATACGGCAACAAGGTAATTCATTGATCTAAAAATTGTTATCTGAAAAAATTGTCCTTAATTAACAGGGTATCAGGACTGGTTCCACCGATACTCGGCTAAATATTATTTTAGAGAGTCCAGCGGTTCGCAAAAACTATTCACACCTTGCTTGAGGACATATATTAAAACCGGAGTCGCCAAAATTTTAGGAAACTCTGGGATACTTTTCAGGCGTGACATCATCCCACCAACTGAGCTATTTACCAAATCATCTCGATATTCTTGTTCACATAGGACTGCACGCCATTTTCTCGCTAACGCATCTAACCACTCAGAATTTGTCCGTCCTGGTTCTTGTCCGGCTTTGATAGCAAGGGTCATGGCTGCATCTTCTAAATCTCCTTCACAATCCTCTATCAAGTCTAATACTTCCATTGCTTGAGGATCATCTGCTAGTTGAGAGCGAAATTGGGCGATTTCTTGTGTTGTTATTTTAGTCATTGGTTATTGGTCATTGGTCATTGGTTATTGACCAAAAAGCCTCATTTGCTAGTAATTAAACTGCTAAATGAGGCTTTTTGGGGCTTTTAAACAGTTTTTATTTGTTTACTTATTAAAAGCTCTGGATGTGACGTGGCGTTGTAACTCTGTCAAAGCACGATTGTAATCCAAAATTGCTCTGATGCGATTACCTTCGGATCTTGTCAATTCATTTTCTGCGTTAATGACATCCGTTTGAGTACCTACACCAGCTTGGAAACGCAAACGCGCTAATCTCAGAGACTCTTTGGCTTGTTCTAGAGCCGCATTAGCAGTTTGCACGTTTTCCAAGTTAGATAGCTGGCTAGAATAAGCCTGTTCTACCTGAAAGCGAATTTGGTTACGTTGTTCAGCAAATTGAGTTTCGGCGATCGCTATATTAGATTTTGCCTGGGCTGCTCTTGCCTTTGCTGCACCACCATCATATAAATTTAGCGTGGCTTGTACTCCCACTGAATACCCATCGCTAATGTTGATACTATCATTAAACACATCTAGCAAGTTATAGCTGGCGACTAAACTAATTTGCGGTCCTAAAGAAGCCAAAGCTTGTCTTCTTCGCTGCTCACTAATATTCCGCTGTGCCAACTGCTGTTGTAGTTCGGGACGGTTTTGATAAGCTAAGACAATGCTATCTTCTAAGGTTCGCTCCCAAAGACCAGCTAACTGGACAGGATCAGCAGCACTAATATTGATCGACTGCGGCAGATTCAACCGCACAGCCAACCTGCGACGAGCGATAACTTGCTGCGAACGAGCATTAGTTAAGTCTTGTTGGGCATTGGCTAAATTTACTTGCGATCGCAACACATCGAACCTTGTACCTACTCCAGCCCGTTCTAGAGCCTGAGCATCTCGCAAACTAGCCTGAGAATTCTCGACTGCTGATTGAGAAATACGTACATTTTCATCTGCCTGCTGCAAAGCATAGTAATCTGTGGCGATATTCAGGCGAATTTCCTCAGATTGCCTTTCTACATCGAATTCCTGAAAACGTACCTGCTCCTCAGCCTCTGTAATCGCCGCGTTTCGTCTCCCAGAGGTGTAAAGGTCATACCTGAGTTGTGCTTCAGTGTTGAAACTGGTATCCGCCTCAGCGTCAGGGGCAAGAGGATTTAACCGCTGTTGTTGTTTAGCTTGCAGTGTACCATTAGCACTACGACTATTAGTAACTGCACCATTGACTCCCAACGTAGGCAACAAAGAAGCCTGGGCTTCTCTGAGAGCAGCTTTGCTACGTTCCAGTTGTAATATCGACACCTGTAATTCGTTGTTATTTCGCTTGGCCAGTTCTAGAGCCTGTCCCAATGTAATCGGCTGATTTGTCTGAAGCCTGACTTCCTCTGGTTTGGTAGGAAATTGTAGAGGATTAAGACTGGGATTCAGGTGTTCAAGTGGTGTCTCTGTAGAACTTGTTGGTCTAGGTGTTACAGGTTCTGAATTTTGAGCAGGTGGCTCTGAAGTATTCGGAGTTCCTGATTCAGTAGGAACACTCACCTGGGCTACCCTCTCCAGAGTGGCTTTTTTTTGTGAACAGCTTTTTGAGGCTAGGAGCAAAGCAGCTTGGTTTTTCTGCTGTGCCTGTACACATTTATTTGCCTCTGTTAGCTGTGCTACTTTTGCACCAGTAACTGAAATTGGTACAAATGTTTTCGGGCTTTTTTCTGCTGGCACATAGGTATTATTGACCGCAGTGATATCCGTCACACTCTGATTAGCCAGCGGCTGCATACTGAGTTGACTAAAATCAAGCGTAGGTACAAAGGCTGGAGAATTATCAACCGCAGTAATGGGCAGTTGCCTATTGCTTTCCACAACGGAGGTTTTCACATCAGTTGCAGTCAACACACTAGGAGAAGACACCAGCTTTACTTCACTAACTTTTACGGTTCCAGCCCAAGCAGACTGAGTTGTTAATACCGCTGCTGTTACACCAGGTAAGAAACTATGGAATAATTGCTGTCCTTTCACCGCATCCCCTCACACGAAAAACCATCTAGCGGCAGAAAACTTGTCTTCACACAGAATATAGCACGACACTATATGAAGCAAATAATATACTGCTATACCGAATGAATTGATATTCTTTCAGGATTGAGCAGTCTATTTGTCTTCAAAACGTTTGACAATGCGAGAAAGTTCCGCCTTTTCGTCTATGCTAACGCGGGTAGGCGCTCCACTGACAATTCTCTCGTAATTACGGAAGGAATCTTTAATATTAGGTCCGTCAGCCGTAATATTGTACTCGCGAATCCCCTTATCGTGCCACGACCCCCGCATTTTAAATACATTGATTGCCCGTGACATTTCTCCATGAATTTCTACGTACTGCAACATAAGAATAGTATCAGTAATCGTGGAAATATGAGAATCCGTAATTGAATGTGAACCCATAAATTGGTCACTTGTATTGGTAAAGAAGCCTGTGATTTCTTCTTGTTTAGCATAGCCTGTGACACCAATGACAAACTGGCGAAAAGCATTATTGCTTACGCCTCTAGCCAGTGCTGAAAGGGAGTCAATAGCAATCCGGGCTGGTTTAAAATCAGCAATTTCTGATTTAATAATTTGTAAGTGATCTTCTAAACCAGTTGATTCGGGATAGGTACAAATTATTTTTAATAAACCTTGGTGTTCTAATTCCTCAAAGTCAATTCCCCAAGAATAGGCGTTACGAGACAGTTGAGCGCGGGATTCTTCATAAGCAAATAATATTGCTCTCTCACCGCTGACACAGCCATCTTGAATAAACTTGCTGACCAAGAGAGTTTTACCCGTACCTGTGGCTCCTGTGGCTAAAATAATCGAGTCTTTAAAGAAACCACCTCCACACATTTCATCTAGAGTCTTGACTCCTGAAGATACGCGCACATTTGAAGACCGCTGGGTTAAACGCATTGCGCCCAAGGGGAAGATGTTGACTCCTGCATTGGTAATTGTAAATGGATATTCACCTTTCATGTGGGTTGTACCGCGCAATTTGAGAATTTCGATGGTGCGGCGGCGGCGTTCTCCTTCTAAAACGTTGCGAACAATTACCACATTGTCAGAAACAAATTCTTCTACCCCAAAAGAAGCTACAGGCCCATATTCTTCTCCACGTTCTGTTGTAATTATAGTCGTGACATATAATTGTTTAAGACGTGCTACTAGGCGAAATATTTCTCGCCGCACTACTCCTACGGCTTCATATTGCTGAAATACTGCTGTAATCGAATCTATGGAAACCCGATGAGCTTTGTATTTGCGGATCGCATATTGTAAGCGTTCAATTAAGGCTGAGAGATCAAAATTACCGACGATATCTTGCCCTTCAGGATCGGGGGAAGCGTCGAGAATAAACAGTTTTCCCTCGTCAATTAGTTTTTGTAAATTCCAGCCGAAAATATGGGCGTTTTTAATAATGTCGCTGGGTGATTCCTCGAAGGTAACAAATACTCCTGGTTCATCAAAATAGGTGATGCCATTATAGAGAAATTGCAGGGATAATAAGGTTTTACCTGTACCAGAAGTGCCGCTGACTAAGGTTGTTCTCCCAACTGGTAAACCGCCATGACTAATATCGTCAAAACCCTCAATCATTGTGCGAATTTTCTCTACACCACCAATTTGGGGCTTTTGTTGTTCTTGTTTCTCTTGGTCACTCATTGCTGATCATATATGGGTATTTAAACCGATTTTAAAAATTACTAAAGTTTGTACTCAGTTTTTATGAATTTTATGACTAAATATTTTACTGTTCCCAGTCTTCTTCACTCAATTCTTCATAAAGTAAGTCTAAGCCTATTAAAACTCTTTCCCTATCCGAAAGATCACCAATAATTTTGCGAACGGGAGGCGGCAAAATCTTCGATAATGTTGGTGTGGCTAATATTTTATCTTCTTCTGCTAACTGTGGGTTTTTGAGGACATCGATCACTTTTAAAGCATAAACTCCTTCAAACTCCTGTTCTAATATGTTTTTGAGTGTGCTTAATGCTCGCACGGAGTTGGGTGTGTTCCCTGCTACATAAAGCTTGAGAACATAGGTTTTTCTGGCTTTATTCATAAATTTACAGGCTAGATATGAGAATAGGAATCCAAAATATGCTGAGGTATCTATCTGAATCAATAACAGATGTCAGTGTAAATAGGATGAATCTTAATGATTTTAAAATAAATCCTGTTAATCATTGAATCTAAAAATCCTGAACCAAAATCCCAAATAGTATGACTTTGTTCAGTTTATTTTAGAAATCGAACATCTATATACTTCACACAAATTCGCCAGTATATCTATCAATGTCAATCTATAATCAAGTAACGTTTCATCGCTCCTTCCTTCTAACTTTAACTGCTTGGAAAATTCGTCAATAAGTTCCATGTGAATTTCTATAATTTGTGGCACAGGAATATTAGCATAAAATAAGGCGTTGATAAATTTATCAATGGTAGTTTTTAGAGTTTTCTCTGTGATAAAGTAATTGAGCAGAATTTTGCGGTAATCTGCTTTGAGATCATTTAATATTTCCTGCTTTTCGGCTGGACTCATTTCTTGAAAGCATTGCTGGTTTTTTTGTTCATTACACGCCAATACAAGAACATATTGATCATAATGCTTCAATAATTGATAGGTGCTTACCTGTCTCTTGTTGTGTAAATATTGTATTTTTGTCGGAGTGCTAACAGTCAGGGGCAAAGTAAATAATTGGTAAAAAATCTCATCAATAAAATTCCTCAACTGCCCAATAAAGCCTTGTTGCTTATTCACAGTCTCAGGATTATATAAATATTTCTTAACATCTGGTAGCCAAATCAATAATATAGGTAATATCATTTACTCTTTATATATTTAGATGATTGATCGCCGAGAGTATAGGTTCAGTGCGGATTAATTTTGGTAAAAGTTTTTAAGTACGCAGGGTAAAGAACGCCTTGTGTCAACAAATATTTAGAAATTGCCCATCCCTAACTTGTTTTTGCCAGTGAGTGGTATAACTTAGTAGGTAATTAGTAAAGCGTTTAGTAGAGAGTATGCAGTAGCTAATTTTATGACCTATATATGTATATCTATCTGAATATAGATTTTTTAAATTTGCTCCTTGATAAGATACATAAACGAACTTAAAGTATTGTCTCATTCTAAATCATTATAATTCCTCAAGGTTCTAAAACGAATCTTTGGAGCGATAATTGTTTTAGCTGTAACTATCGATCAGGAGTTTCCATACCAGTAGGATACTGGTGAGAATGTCTGCTAGTTCACAAAAGTGGCACAGGCAAGCATAGCCACTCTGGGAATTATGGGATTAAGCAATTGCCTATCAAAGCTGCTTTCGTTGCTTCGATATATTTACAGTCTCACCAAGCAAGATTGTATGCATCTTCTTGGAGGACATGGCTTCAGGCATGAAAACCATCAGCACTTTGGCAGATGTTGATGCCAGAGGCAACTACAGGAAGAAAGAACCCCTAAGCCTTATGTTAATGCTACAGTACCCGCTTTATGACTTTCTAGCAACCGTACCCAGCTGCTCAGAAACAAGTACTCTGGCAGTGGTGCTGGAGATTTTGGAGAAAGAGCAGTGCGATCGCTTGGTAGTGGTAAATCGACAACAATGTCCCATCGGATTGTTGTATTCTGCACGGTTGATACCGAAATTATTAGCAGCTGCCAGTGGTGAAACGTTTTTAAATCTGCAACAGCCAATCTCAACATTGAATCCGAGTCTGATTTTGCCCATACAGACAATACCAGCTTCTGAGCCACTGGATAAATTAAGTTTGTTTTTACGTTACCAACAAAACCAAAAAAATAGAAATTTAGATTGGGCGTTGATTGACTCAGATGGTAAATTTTTGGGTCTGCTTGATAACACACGCCTATTAAGCTTTTTCGCTAAGAATAAAGTCACAATTGCCTCTAACGTTACAGGCAAAACGGAGAATAATACTAGGGTAGAAACTCGCTCCAACAAGCAAAAACAACATCAGCCACTCAAAAACAACCCTTTAGTGCAGTTGCTGGAAAGACTGCCTTGGCCTTTAATGTTGCAAACAAGTACGGGCGAAGTACTAACACAAAATCCAGCTTGGTGGCAACAATTGGGAGTGTTGAAAGATCCAGAAGGAATCAGGCTACAGGTAGAAACTATCCTGTCTCCTGTCAGCCGTGAAGATGCAGAATACATCAATCAACAAACACTAAAGGTTAATCCTGATATTCGCAGGGGTGAAACCGAAGATCCCCCTACGTCGATGAAACGGACTCCGGGAGGGAATAACTTGCCCCCAACCAGTCAAGTACCTCGCTCAACATCAGTTTTAGCAATGATGCAGGAAGCACAGGGAAGAGCAAATGCGGCATCCAGTCACTGCTATTTGGATGCTCAACAGGGAACTTGTACTTGTGTTGTCGAAGTACAGAATGGTCAAGAGCGAATTTGGCAGTTTGCTAAAATCCCCTTGGATAGTCCCGAGTTGAAAGTCTGGAGTGGAGATTCAGAAGTTATTCTCTCAACTGAGAACTCAGAACAATTAACGGATGACCTGTGGTTAGTTTTAGCCACTGATGTCACCGAACAGCAACAACTTTTCAAAGAACTGGCAGCTAAAAACGCCGATTTAATTCAACTCAATCGGTTAAAAGATGAGTTTTTAGCTTGTATTAGCCATGAACTGAAAACCCCCTTGACAGCAGTTTTAGGCTTGTCAAGATTACTTGTAGATCAACAATTAGGAGAACTCAACGAGCGACAAGCGCGTTATGCGGGTTTGATTCATAAAAGTGGCCGCCATTTGATGAGTGTGGTAAATGATATTTTAGATTTGACTCGGATGGAAACTGGACAGATGGAACTCACTCCATCCCCAGTACAAATTCGGGAAGTGTGCGATCGCGCTTTATCAGAAGCAAAAACACTCAACAGTCAACCCAGCAAAGCCACCCTGTCGTCATCTAATCACCAATTCAGCCTCACCATTGAACCAGGCTTAGAGCAGATGGTCGCAGATGAATTACGCTTGCGCCAAATGCTGGTACACTTACTTTCCAACGCTTTTAAGTTCACTGAAACTTCTGGGGAAATTGGACTGCGGGTAAATCGCTGGGAAGGGTGGATCGCTTTTACAGTCTGGGATACAGGTATTGGTATTCCCGAACATCAACAACATTTAATATTTCAAAAATTCCAACAGTTAGAAAATCCCCTGACTCGCCAATTTGAAGGCACTGGTTTG
The DNA here is from genome assembly GCF_014696825.1 of Anabaena sphaerica FACHB-251. Classification (NCBI taxonomy): domain Bacteria; kingdom Bacillati; phylum Cyanobacteriota; class Cyanophyceae; order Nostocales; family Nostocaceae; genus Anabaena; species Anabaena sphaerica. Next base: position 28,055 of record NZ_JACJQU010000001.1, read on the forward strand.
GGGCTGGTATTAACAAGAGCTTTAGCTCGATTGCATGGTGGAGATGTCAGCTTTTTGTCTCGTGAAGGCAAAGGTAGCCAGTTTACACTGCTATTACCACCTTGTCCCCCGAAAACCAGCTTTGCTGAATCAGAAGGGGGAAATTCAGAATCACATCAACCTATTTCTTCTCAACGTTTAATATTAGTAGTTGAGGCAGTAGCTCGATATATTGAAGACCTCACCCAACATCTTAAAGGTTTAGGTTATCGGGTGGTAATTGCCCGTTCGGGGACAGAAGCACTAGAAAAAGCTCGTCGCTTGCAACCAAAAACTATATTTTTGAATCCGTTGCTACCCCTACTCTCAGGTTGGGATGTGCTGACTTTACTAAAATCTGATAGTGCAACTCGCCATATTCCTGTCATTGTTACAGCTACGGGCGCAGAAAAGGAACACGCTTATGCTAACAGGGCTGATGATTTCTTGAGCTTACCAGTCGAGCATCAAGCTTTAGTACCTATCCTAGAAAGATTATGTGCTGCACCAGAAGTTGAGCAGATAGGTTTAGAAAATAACGATATCGCACTAACGAAAACTCCGCTGCGGATTCTGCGGTTGGTGAATCCAGAATTAGAGTCTGTTAATCCCCAACCTTCCCTGCGGGAACATCGAGTCATTGAAGTAGATGATTTGGATCAAGCAGAACTTTTAGCACGGGTGTGGCAGTTCGATGTAATTTTGCTGGATGTTGACAATTCTATAGCCCATCATTATCTGCAACAGTTGACTAAGTACCAAAGGTTAGCGAATTTACCTTTGGTAACTTGTGATGTAGCCACTACCTTGGCAGCTTCCCAAATACCAGGATTAGGTGTATTCCCTTGCTTAACTCCTTTAGGCAGGGAAAACGCCAGCAGCAAAGGAAAACCAGATCCTTTATTATCAGTGTTACAAATTGCTTCTGGTATTGGCTGTCCTCCTAATATTTTAGTGGTAGATGTGACTATGTTGCTTGATTTGCCACAGGGAAAACGCCAGCAAACTAAGGGTTATCGGTTAGAAAAAAAATCTTCTCTACGAGACGCTACCCAAACACTTAAAATTGACTATGGACGGGGTAATTCATCCCCAAATCCTGAACGTGGTTCCGAGTGGTTTCAAGCTTTAATTCAGTATTTACAAACTGCCGGTTTTAAAGCAGCTATGGGTAACTGTTGGGCGGAAGTGTTGCAACAAATTCGCCATCAAAGTGTTGATTTACTACTAATTTGTTTAGGAGAATCTGCCAATCAGAAAGAAGTACAAAAAGCGTTAAAAGATTTGTCAGATTTATCGTTGAATTTACCGCCAATTTTGGTACTTGGCAAAAGTTTAAATCAGGTAGATACAGAAAGTGGGAAAACGAAAAAGAATGAATATCAATCGAAAGAAAATGTCGTTAGTGAATTAGCGGATCTAACCGAAGGTATCGCTACCCAGATATTACCTCGTTCTATTTCCATGGAAGACTTATTAATTCAGATTAATCAAGCTTTAGGAAAGGGATGATTGGGGACTAGGGACTGGGGACTGGCGAGGTTAATAACCTAATTACCAATTACCAATTACCAATTACCAATTATGAAATTTTCATTTTGTCTTTTTGTTCTTTTTTAATTCGTTGGAAGGGAATGCGAATGAGATGATAAGCGCCTTGGGTGGAAATGTTCTTGTAATCATCTGGTGGTAAGTCCATTTCGAGCAGCTTTTTCTGCTCGGCTAAAAGTAGTAGTGATGGTGGTTGGACTTTGGCCGCTGCTTGGTTGTGAATATAATCTAGAGCTTCTTGGGAAAACTTCAGATATTTGACAGTTTTTTGAGTGTAGAAAGTTACTGTCGGCTTTTTGAAACCGACCATGACTAATTCTTCATTAGGTTGTTTTTCTTGAACTGCGATCGCAGATAATTGTCTTAAAGGTAGCTGACGCTGTTCATCCATCAAAAACAAAGCAGGCATTAAAACCAGAGCCAAAAATGCCACAAATCCCACAACATTAACGGCAATGATAGGACGAAAACGATGACTCAAGATTAAAGCAGCGATAACAATAGCAGCAACAAGCCAAATTATACCCCCCACAGTTGTTAAACCTGAGTTTTGAATTTGTTGGTACAATTCAGGTGCAGCGGGGTCTGTGCCTACTAGCTTGAAGAGGTTAAATAAGGCTACTGCTATGGTTGATAAAAAGGCCACATTCACCCAAGCACTGATGCGGAAAGCTTGATCAATTTGTGTGTTTGAGAACAGGTCACTCCAGAGTAAAGCCACCAGAATAGCTGCTGCTGGCATTAAAGGTAATACATAACTGGGAAGTTTGGTGACAGCGATGGTGAAAAAGCCGAAGACACCAAGAAACCAGAAACAGGCAAATAGACCCAGTTGTTGAGAACGTTCCTGGTTGAGTAAATGCGATGCCTGCGGTGGACGGAGCCAACGCTGCCAAAATTTTAATCTCGCTATGGAAGCAGGTATAAAAACTGAATATGGTGCAAAACCCAACAACACTACTAAAAAGTAAAAATACCAAGGGGCTGAGTGACCATTAACAACCTCTGTAAACCGTTCTATGTTGTGATAACCAAAAAAGGCGTTAATAAAATTCCAGCCATTGCGCCAAGTCACCAAAGCATACCAGGGAGCAGATATCAGGAATACTATGAATAGTCCCAAAATTGGGCGCATTTCTCGCCACAGTTCCCAGAATTTGCCCAGGTATAAGGCAAAGGCAATCATAATCAGTCCTGGTAAAACAATTCCTACTGGTCCTTTGGTTAAAATTGCCCCAGCAATCAGCACATAACAGGCCAAGTACCATTTATTGGGGAAGGGGGAAGGGGCAGAATTTTGAGCGTATCCCAAAAAGAAGCAGAGCAAAGCAGAGGCTATACAACCGGTGAGTAACATATCAGAAACACCGATTCTGCCCCAAACAATCATTTCCGGGTTGATTGCGATTAAAGCTGATGCAACAGCCGCTGTTAAGTAACGACGACTAGGATTTGCAGCTTGTTCTAATTCATCTTTTTTGCCCAGATGCCACTGTACAGTGTAGAATGCTAAAGCGGTGACACCAGTTGCTGCTAATGCTGAGGGTATGCGTGCTGCCCATTCATTTACACCCATAATGGAGTAGGCGATCGCTTGACACCAGTAAATTAAAGCTGGTTTGTCAAAACGAGTTTCACCATTAAAAAACGGTGTAATCCAATCACCTGTAACTAGCATTTGCCGGGAAGCTTCAGCAAACAGTGGCTCAGTTTCGTCAACCAAGCCAACGTTGCCCAAATTCCAGCCAAACGCTATCCAGTTAATCAACAGCAACCATACTATGGAAATAGTCACAGCAAGGGCTGGACGCTGTTCTATTTTGTTCAACCATTGGTCAACAGGACGAGTAACGCTCAATTTTAGCCTCATAAATCCATATTCACAGACACGGTGAATCGCGCCTTTCTGATCAACACAATAATTCAAAAGTCGTTTATTAGTTTGATTTTGTTCTCACATCACAGCAGGCAAAAGGCAAAAGCCAGGGGGCAGGAGGAAGAAGGCATTTCTGGAAAGTGCCTAAAGCATTTGTATCAAACTGTGTTTACTTATATAGACCCTCAAATATGAACCGCTCTAATTTATTCACTTTGCCATTGGTAACTGTAGGCTTGCTGCTGTACAGTGCGATGAATACTGATAAGAGCCTATCTCAACCCGCCGCTATTGATTTCAATCAACTTTCTAATGGTAACTATCGGTTTTGTAGTCAACAACCCAAAACAACTAATGTAGCTTCTCCAGATGCCATCATTGGTAATTGTTTTTTATTTCGGAAAACAGGAAATCAGGTTGTGGGAACTTATTATGATACTAGGACATTAGGGGAAGAAAGCCTGTGTTTAAGAGGAACTTTGAGCAATCGCTTAGTCGGTGAAGGTTTAGAAGTGATTGGTGGTATTGGTCGTCAAAAAATACCAGCCAAAGCTCAAGGTTCGCGTCTGGTAAATTGGGACAAGGAAGGAATTTTGCAAGTTGCCAAAGCCATACCCTATGGTAAACGTACAGCATTTGGTCAACCAATACACTACCGCCAAGCCATCGTGGATTTTAAACGGCTTTATGCCTACAATTTAGGCAATAAATTACCACCTACACGCTGTCTGCGGTAACTTTCCAGAAACAAACATAGGTGACAGGGAATAGGGAATAGGGAATGGGGAAAAAATTCAGTCTAAAAAACGGTTTTAGCTGACTGTTGACCGCTGACCGCTATATTTATCTAACCATGACTGCACAGCAGATTTTAATCCTGCTCTTTCCGCATCTTTAATTCCTTGGGGATCAAAACGATAGCGATAATGAAGATCAATCAAAGATGATAGCTCGTCAATCAAATCAGATGTAGGTATTTCCTCTTTTAGCCTCAGCATCCAACTCTTTAAAGACTCTGAAGGTTGACGTATAAATCCTAATTCATTTAATGCCTTTTCAATCAAGTAAAATTCAGAATCCTTGCTTATATCTACTTCAGATTTATTGATTTCTGTAGGTAATATCTGTTTCTTAAATACACGCCGCACTTTTTTTGGCGGAGCAGATTTAGCTATCATCATCAAAAATAATGGCAGCAACAGCCACCAAATATATTTAAATAAATCACTACTTCTAATATTTCTTAACCAACTGGAAAGTTGAAAACCCCAAAAAGACCATAAATCAGAAATTATTGATAATTTAGAAACAGTTGCATCTTCAATACTTGTCCAGTCAGACGGTGTTGTGTCAAAGGCTTGCCATTTACCATTTATATATACCATTGTCCAAGCATGAGCATGACGACTACGGACAATATATTGCTTTTCTAAGTTGCTAAATTCGTGAACAGAATAACCTACAGTATAACGGGCTGGAATACCTAAACCACGCAAAATTAATGTAGTTGCACTAGCAAAATATTCACAATGTCCAGATCGAGTTGTGAGTAGAAATGTTGATAAAGGTGTGGAAGCCTGATCTTTACCTGTAAGTTGGAGTGAATAACGATAATTTTTTAGCAAAAATGCGTCTACAATTTGTAATATTTGTTGGGGTGATTTTCCTTGAATATCCAGTTTATTAACTATTTGATTTATGGCTGATTGTTCGGCTTTGGGAATTTGTATATCATCTGCTGTGGGTTGACTATCTAAAGAAAACTGCTGATTAAATTTAATTTTATAAGCGATATCATTGACGTTGCCTGTTACTTTTACAGTCCCATATTTATTTTTCTCCATTTCGCTAACTGGTAAATCATTTATTTCAAATGTGCCATCAGCTAACCTCAAAATACCTTTACCATTATTTAATGTACCATAAATAGTGAGGCTAGAATTATTATCTGGTTGATTTCCTAGCCGCCAAGTTGTATGATTATCGGGTTTAAGATGAGTAAATTCTGGATTTACTGCTATCCACAAAGAAGATTGATATTTATTATAAGTTGCTTCTCTCAGCAGTAAAGGAGAATGATTTTGATTTGCAGCATTTACTCTAAAAACGATATCATTAGACTGTTTTAAGACACCTATTTCGCCCATGCTTGTTTCTTTTTTAAAAGCATTTATTTCTTGTCCAATAGCATCGCTAAACCAAGACACTACTTGATTTTCTACTTGCAGATGAAGTTGATGTAGTCCTATCTGTCCTATAAAACCAATACTTCCCGCAGTTAGGAACAAACAAAGCCAGATTATAGTTGAAAATCGTTGAGAACGAACAGTCCAAAGCGCAATAGCCGTAAGTACAAACATCCCAATATAAAAAGATATATCTTCAGTGTTAGCATTACTGGCTGCTAAAATACAAAGAGCAAAATATGGGTAAGTTAAATTAATACTAAAACTGTTACTTTGTTTCCCTAGTTTTTCATCATTAAATGTTAAAAAAAGTGTAGTCATGTTGATACTTTCATTAACAGCATAAATCTGAGCGGCTATCAGTGGGAAACAGACAATAGGTAGCCACTGTAAAAGAGTGTAGACTATATAAAAAGAACGGTTAGCAATTAATAAATAAATACTCACTGAAACAAGAATAACCAAGCATAAATTAGCAATACGCTTGATGTCATCAATAGAAAAATCCCAACGAGACTGCACAAAGCGAGAACATTCTAGAACTAGAGCGATTGATATAGCAAAAATCCATAGTCCGGTTTGCCAACCCCAAAACATTAAAGCAGCAGCAAGCAGTAACGGTGGTGTTTTCATAATTGCATCAATTCCTGTTGAATATTGCTAACATTTAAAATCTGGAAAGTTGTTAATTCAGACTGTATTAGTTGACTTTTATTAAATTCATCGGGCGGTTTATTAGTAAGAATTAAAACTAATGTGTGTATACCCATATTATTAAGATATTCTACTAATTTTTTTCTATGTTCATCCCAAGCTATAAATATACAAATACAACCACTTAACATAGAAATTTTTTCTAACACGACTGGGATGATTGAATCAAAATATTTATCCCGACAAGAACCAACAGAAGCGAGAATTTCTAACATTTTTTCTGTATGGCTAAGTCCTCTGCCAAAAGTAAAACAATAAGCTTCATTTCCCACAAACATCAAGTCTAATAAAGATTCTTGAGTTTGGATATCAGAAGCTAAAGAAGCCGCTATTGATATCGCTTCTTCTAAAATTTGGCTATATTTTTCAGTTTGAAATGTATCCAAAATCAATGCGTGACGCACAAAAAATTCATCTTGTTCTTCTTTGACGATGGGTTTACCAATTTTTGCCCAACTTTTCCAGTGAATTTTGCGGATAGAATCTCCAGGACGATATTCTCGTAAAGAGCGAAATTCTTCTGCATCTCCTACAGAAGAAGCTAATGCTATTCCACCAGATTGATATTTTCTTAGCCCAGGTAGTTGAATTGGTGGTAGTTTGTATAATTTGGGGAGAATTAATAAAGATTGCGGTAATGAAATAGTTTGACAAGCATTAAAAAGACCAAAAGGATCTGGTATCCCTATTGTCACACTTACAAGCCGCATTAATCCTCTATGAGTGGGTGTGATTTCTCCAAAAATTTCTGTTTTACTATTGGGTTGAAGTGGGGGTATTTCTATTGTTTTTGCAGTTCCGCACTGTTTACGAGAAACTAACCATAACCACCGATAAGAACCTAATTTAATATCTAAAGGACTACGTTTATTTTCTTCAGGTTCTGGTGTTTCTAGGAATTCTTTTAAAGTTGGACGAGGGTCTGCGAAGTTTTCAAATAATTTCAGGTTTGTTTGCGTTTTATTAGTTTTATTATGAATAATAATCCTGTATTTTAATTTAACCCCAACGGTTGCGAACCGGGGTAAGGTGCGAGTCGCGCTAAAGCGGGAGCGAAATAATAGACTAGAAAAAGTAGAAATGATGATAATAGATAATAAGAAAGTAAATATTTGATAGGTCATGTTTTGGGTAGTATCCAAACCCAAAGCGGCTGAAAAAATTAAACAAAAAATTACTGCAAAACCACTAATGGTTACTCGTTTGGTGAGTTTATGTTGCAGTGCTGAACTAAAATGATAAAGTTGATATATAAATTTTGGTATTTTCGGTTTTAACATCTGATAAATTCCAGAATTAAAGGTTCTACCGTACTTGTTATGCTAAATCACCAGTCTGAAAGAGGGAACAGGGAACAGGGAACGGGGAACAGGGTAAATAGGCAATATTTTGTAATAATGTTCAAAATTATAGCTTATTTCTTATGTATATTAAGCTTTACGAGGTTTTTTTGACTTGATTTTGCATATTAGGTACTGAAGAACCGAATTAAATCACATAACCAATCAATTCATCTGCGTTTATCGGCGTTTATCTGCGTTCAGGTATTTCTGATATTTGAATTTGTATCATCAAACAAAAATCTAAAATCTTTAAGTTGGAACAGGAACAGATTTAATAATATATTCAACTACACCTGTTGCGGTTTTTCCAGAGAAACGCGCTTGAGGTTCCATGACTAAGCGATGAGAGATTACAGATACTGCAAGTTCTTGAATATGTTCCGGTGTAACAAATTCATAACCATCAAATAAAGCTAATGCTTGAGCAATTTTCATTAGGGTAATAGATGCTCTAGGACTAGCTCCTAATTGTACACCTTCGGCGGTACGAGTAGCGTTAACAATATCCACAAGATAACGTTTTAATTCTGCATTGATTCTAATTTGTTTAACTTGCTGTTTTAAGGTGATGATTTCCTGGAGATCAACACATGATTGAATGGTATCAATGGGATGTTGTTGAATTTGGTCTGATAGGAGGTTAACTTCTTCTTCTGCTGAGATGTAACCGAGACTAAATTGCAGTGCAAACCGATCCATTTGCGCTTCTGGTAGGGGATAAGTACCACGAGATTCGACGGGGTTTTGTGTAGCTATGACAAAAAATGGGTCTTTAAGTTTTCGTAAATTACCATCAACCGTAACTTGAAATTCTGCCATTGCTTCTAATAGTGCTGACTGGGTGCGGGGTGAAGCGCGGTTGATTTCGTCAGCTAAAACAATATGGGCAAAAATTGGACCATCATGGAAATTAAAGGTTTGTGCATTGGGGTTGAGAATTGAAACACCCAAGATATCAGATGGTAACAAATCAGGTGTAAATTGAATTCGCTTAAAGCTTACATCTACAGAAAATGCTAAGGCTTTCGCTAAAGTGGTTTTACCAGTTCCAGGAGAATCTTCTAGTAAAATGTGTCCACCACTAGCAAAGGCAGCCAGCAGTTTTCTGATTGCTGCTGATTGCCCTTTCATGACTTTTTGAATGTTGTCACAAATGCGTTGATAAATTTCTCTGCCGGATAGATTAGGTTCTGGTGTTGGATTGTGCATTTTCGTTGCTCATTAATCCCAATTACGGAGTTAGTACCAATTGCCATTCTTTGGTTTGGGAATTCCATTTTGGTGAAGAAGTTTCCCCAACAACATAAGGACCCCAATAGCGTCGGGAGCCATCTTGGGCAAATGCTACTAAAATATCTCCCTTCTCTAGTTTTAAATTACCCTCTGGGAGAGATAAAATTAAACCATTTTCACTACCTTCTTGGGGATCAAAATCCCAATGCGCTGGAAGGTTATATTTAGTTTTGCTGGCTGAGGAGCTTTTGTCTGCTAAATGTCGCGCTAATAGGGCTATACGTACAGGCTGATTTGTTTGATTACTCATTCGCAAACTACCTAAGTTCTTGCTTTTATTGTTGGAGTCAACTTTATTAGGCAAGACAGGGGAGGAATTTTCTGGGCTGGGTTTTTCTGATTGCTTGCTTGGGGTGGTTCTCACACTAGCAGATATAACTTTGTCGGATGCAGTTGGTGGGGCTGTCTTCTCGTTGAATGTGGGGGTTTGATCCGCAAGTGTTGATAAAACGTTTGGCTGATCAGACTCAAAGGATACACTTAGTCCTAAGCATCCGGCTACAAGTCCCAGTAGTCCTAATGCACAGGTTATAACCGCCAAGTTACGATACATGGAAGATTTCATAATGATAGTTTTTAGAGATAAGATTTTTCTTAGTTGTCAGTTGTCAGTTGTCAGTTGTCAGTGGTAATTAGTTATAATTTATTACCCATTGCCCATTCCTGTTACCCAGTCCTCACTGTCTCATTCATGCAAAATACTCGTCTTAACAACCTATTCGATACCATTGCTAGGAGTTTGGGGCAATGGCTTGTTAATCCTTGGCGGCGACTATCACTACTGTTAATTAGTTGGTTATTTGGTTTTTTTCTGGGATCGGCAGTATCTACTACTGCTGGACAAAAGGCGGAGTTAGATATTGTCATAGCGGCTTTTTTAGTTCTACTGACAGAGATTACCAGCAGAATCTTTTACAGTCGCAGCTTTTTAGCTAGACAAGCCCTTTGGGTAGAAACTCTTAACTTTCTCAAAGTTGGTTTCATCTACAGTCTGTTCTTAGAAGCCTTTAAGTTAGGTTCGTAACCTGTAATGTTATTTTGGGGTATGGGTGATAGTTATGATCAGTGAGTGGCTACATGAATTTTTGCTCACAGGTGAAACATCTGCTTCTTGGCAAGTTTTAGCCCAAGAAGTGGCACTGGCAGATCCTTTGAGGGCAAAGGTTTTTGATATTACCCCGCACAATGTAGCTCAAGTTATTCAAGAGCGATCGCACCTACTTAAATCTGTTTTACCTGCTTTTAGCCAATTTTGCCCAACTAACCTGCAAATCCCGCATCAGGCTATGTTACAGGTCTTGTGGGATTTATGGCTACCCTTGGGGATCAAAATCGCATCAAGTCGTCAAAATTTGGGTAGACCTTATATCCAGGGGATTTTAGGTGGACAAGGAACTGGTAAAACCACAATGTGCCAGGTTCTCGGTTTGATTCTCCAGCAGTTGGGATACTATACCCTCAGTTTATCTTTGGATGACTTGTACAAAACCTATGGCGATCGCTTGGCTTTAACACAGCAAGATCCCCGTTTAATTTGGCGTGGTCCGCCAGGAACTCACGATATCGACTTAGGTTTAAGTCTACTCGATCAGATTCGTCAAGGCAACAGTCCGGTGACAGTTCCCCGCTTTGATAAATCAGCTTACTCTGGTGCTGGCGATCGCACCACCCCAGAAATTGTTACCAACGTTGATATAGTCCTCTTTGAAGGCTGGTTTGTGGGTGTGCTTCCTATTGATCCTCAAGCCTTTACTACCGCACCACCTCCCATAATCACAGATGATGACCGGGCTTTTGCTCGTGACATGAATCACCAACTTCAAGCTTATTTACCACTGTGGAAACGCCTAGATAGCCTAATAGCACTTGATCCCAGCGATTATCGTTGTTCTTTGGCATGGCGTAAACAAGCAGAAAGAAAAATGATTGCTGCTGGTAAATCAGGTATGAGCGATGCAGAAATAGAAGAATTTGTCAATTACTTTTGGCGCTCATTACACCCAGAATTATTTATCAAACCGTTGCTGAGATCCCCCAAAGTTGATTTGGTCGTGAAAGTTGATGCCGATCATTCGTTTGCTTCGGTATACAATCATTGGATCTGACAAAAGGTAATTCAGCGTTAAATATTATTAGGACTTACGCAAGATTGAACTTAAAACCTGATTCTTGCGTAGGGGTAATTCATGAATTACCCCTACTTCCGTTCTGTTTTGCGTAAGTCCTGATTATTTAACTATTAATAGTTGCGTTAAAGCGCAGTCTCTGTACAGCGAGAAAACTCTCTTATTGCATGGCTTTTTCCCTCTTATTTTGTACTTCATTTACCTGCAATCTCATGTAATTTGCCTCCTTGAAAATCCTTTCAATTAAACAGTATACAAACAGCAATAGATAAAGTTTAAAATTTTCATATTACTACCAAATCTAATATTTTTTAGGTTTAGTAATCACCAAAGCAAAATAATTAAATTCCCAAAATAGCCCCATCAAAAATAAAACATATTATATATGGATGATAAATACTTTAGGATACCAGAAACACTAGATGTTAGTAGCTATGAACAGCAGCCAATCCATCTGGCAGGGCAGATCCAGCCATACGGTGTACTATTGGCTTTACAGGAACCAGAATTAACTATTTTACAAGTCAGCAAAAACACAAATCAATTTTTTGGTATCCCACCAGAATCTTTACTTGAACAAAACTTAAACTGCCTCTTATCTCCAGCACAAATACAATTAATTGCCGATTCCTTACAAGAGAAACAAACTGTATTCGTCCATCTATTAGAAATTACACATAAGCATTTAGAAATATCCTCATTTTTTCTAGGAATACTTCATCGTAGTCATGGGGTTTTAATTCTGGAAATGGAACCTCATTCATTGATGAAAACAATTCCATTACTAGAAGATACTCATCTTTTAGAAAGAGCAGTCTTTAACATCAGGAATGCTTCCCATGTCTCCGATCTCTATCAAACTCTTGCTCAAGAAGTGAGAAAAATAACTCAATTTGATAGGGTGATGATCTACAAATTTGAACCAGACTACAGTGGAGTTGTAATTGCCGAAGATAAACAAAGTGATATAGAAACTTATTTAGGATTACATTATCCTGCCTTTGACGTTCCCAATCAAGCTAGAGAACTTTACTGCAAAAATTGGCTGCGAGTAATTCCAGAAGTTAATTATCAACCTGTTGACATCCTGAAGAGCAATCATTCTCTTGCTGATGAACCCCTTAACTTAAGTAATTCAATATTGAGAAGTATATCATCATGTCATAGAGAATACTTGCGTAATATGGGCGTTGCTGGTTCAATGTCCATTTCACTTATTAATGAAAATAGGCTCTGGGGTCTGATTGCTTGTCACCATTATTCCCCCAAATATATTGATTATGAAATTCGCAAAATCTGTGAAGTGATAGGTCAATTTGCATCTATTGAATTAGTTAATTATCGGGAACGCACATTAAATTTTTACCGTCAACAAGTCAAATGTATTCAACAACAACTAAATCATAACTTAACCAATGAATTAGATTATATTGGTAATATCTTCAAGCGTAATGAAACAAGTTTATTGAATTTACTAAGAGCTAATAGTGCTGCTATCTTATTACAACAGCAATTAATTTTAATTGGTAATACTCCTTCAGAACAAGATACAAGAGAGCTAGTAGAATGGACATTGAATCAAAATCAACAAGATATTTTTTACACAGATTCTCTATCACAGCTATACCCAAAAGCTAGTAATTTTCAAGATAAAGCCTGCGGTATTTTAGCAATTTCTATTGTTCTCCATGAACGGTCTTATCATATCATTTGGTTCAGACCAGAGCAAGTTCAAACTGTGAATTGGGCAGGTAATCCCCACGAGGCAATATCTGATGATAAGCAATATCTGACTCCACGTAAGTCCTTTGAACTATGGAAGCAAACAGTTGAAAATAAATCACTTCCTTGGCAAGCATTTGAAATTGAAGTAGCACAAGAGATGAGAAATAGCCTCATGCTTGCCGCACTAGAGTTTTCCCAACTAGCACTACAACAAGCTGCTGAACAAGCAGAAATTGCCAACCGTGCCAAAAGTCAGTTTCTGGCCAAAATGAGTCATGAATTACGAACTCCACTTAATGCCATCTTAGGTTTTACTCAAATCTTAACTCGTAATAGCTCCTTATCTGAAGAAGAACAAGAGAATTTAGACATCATTAGTCGTAGTGGTGAACATTTGCTGTCTTTAATTAATGATGTTTTAGAAATGTCTAAAATTGAAGCTGGTCAATTAACCTTAAATGAAAGCTATTTTGACTTGCGTCGTCTAACTTACTCAATTCAAGAAATGTTTACCATTAAAGCACCAGATAAAGGATTAAGTTTCATCACTGACTTTAATCCAGAAGTCTGCCAGTATGTATTTGGAGATGAAGGCAAACTCCGACAAATTTTGATTAATTTAATAGGTAATGCTATCAAATTTACCGTTGTTGGTCATGTTGCCATCAGAGTATCTTACCCCAGAGATTTTGCCTCTTTAGTGGCAGAGACAGGTAAAATAATTGTTAAATTTGAAGTAGAAGATACAGGTGCAGGTATTGCTATTGAAGACCAAGAATTAATTTTTGAAGCATTCCTCCAGGCTAAAGGTGGAAGACAGTTTATGCAAGGTACGGGACTGGGATTAGCTATCAGCCGTCAATTTGCCAGACTCATGGGAGGTGATATAACAGTTAAGAGTGTTTTAGGTGAGGGTACAACCTTTAGCTGTCGTGTTCAACTCAGTCTTGCTGATAAAGTCGATGTTATTGCTCCCATTAAAAATACTAAAAGAGTTGTTGGTTTAGAACCGGGACAACCTAAATATAGAATCTTAATTGTTGAGGATATTTTAGAAAATCGTCTCTTACTTGTTAAACTATTAGAATCTGTTGGTTTTGATGTCTATGCAGTAGAAAATGGGTTAGAAGCAATTAATATTTGCAGAGAGTGGGAACCGCATCTGATTTGGATGGATATACAAATGCCAGTCATGAATGGATATGAAGCAACCAAGCAAATTCGATCCATGAATCAAGGAAAAAATGTAATTATGATTGCTCTGACGGCCAGTGCTTTTGCAGAAGATAAACAAGCAATCTTACAAGTTGGTTGTGATGATATTGTTGCTAAACCTTTTGAAGAAAATATTCTATTTGAAAAAATGGCGCATTATCTTGATTTACGTTATGTCTATGCAGATATTAATCAACAGAAAAAACAGCTTAAACCTAATACTAAATTAGTACGATTGACTGCATCTAATTTGCAGGTTATGCCTCTTGATTGGATTGCTCAAGTTCATGCAGCCGCAAGAGTCATTGACGATGAGCAACTTTATCAACTATTTGCACAAATTCCTCCAGAACACCAGCAAATAGCTGATACATTAAAAAATTTAGTTGATAACTTCCAGATAGAGAATATTATTAACCTGACTTCTCCTACATAAAATCAAATAAACTAGAATAAAATTATGTTCTCATCTGCTTATGATCGCAATTTTGGTCAAATTTTGATTGTTGACGATAACCCAGACAACCTCCGACTGTTGTCTAAGATGTTAGAGTCGAAAGGCTTTAAAATCAAAAAAACAGTTAGTGGTGAAATTGCCATCCATGCAGCGAAAATAGAACCTCCGGATTTGATTTTACTCGATATTAATATGCCAGATATGAATGGCTATGAAGTTTGTCGACAATTGAAATCTCAAGAAAAAACTGCTAATATCCCTATAATTTTTATTAGTGCTTTAGACCAAACTACAGATAAAATTATGGCTTTTGAGATGGGTGGAGTAGATTACATCACAAAACCTTTTCAAGAGTTGGAAGTTTTAGCCAGGGTTAAAAATCAATTAATCATTTACCAGCAACATCAGCAACTTATTGAACAAAATCAAAAGTTGCACCAAGAAATCAAGGTACGTCAAAAAGTTGAAGAAGCTTTGCTTGCGGCTAATCAACAGCTACAACTTTTTGCTCTCTTAGATGGTTTGACAGGAGTTGCCAACCGGAGAAAATTTGATGAATATTTAAATCTAGAATGGCAAAGACTTGCTAGGGAAAAATTGCCTCTATCTCTATTATTATGTGATGTGGATTTTTTCAAAAACTATAATGATACCTATGGACATTTAACCGGAGATGATTGTTTAAAGCAAATTGCTAAAACACTGAAATCATCAGTTAAGCGTCCATCTGATTTATTAGCTCGTTATGGGGGAGAAGAATTTGCAGTAATTCTTTCCAATACCAATTATGAAGGAGCTATTTATTTAGCAGAAGAAATTCGACAAAATATATATAGTCTCAAGATTCCCCATGCTCAATCTAGAGTTGATAATTTTATAACTTTGAGTATAGGTGTTACGACTCTTGTTCCTAATCTGGAGATGTCTCCGAATATCTTAATTGAGGTTGGTGACAAAGCACTCTATACTGCCAAAGCCCAAGGTAGAAACAGGATTGTCGCTGAAAATTTGATGTAATGGAGAGTAGGAACAGAGTGAGGCAAAGATTTATTTTAGCAAAAATTAGCAAATTATCATATCACATAATAGACATCTCCGGTAATTAAATGTGCGTGGTTTGAAACCCTTGTAGAGACGTTCCGGCGGAACGTCTCTACCATATTTCCGGAGAGGTCTAATGTTTAGTCTAGGCAAAAGTTAGTTGATTTCAAAAATTCTTATGGATGCAATTAGATATAGCAATATATTGTAACTATTTGATGTTTTACCAGCGATCGCATTACATATAAATCCATGAAACCATTGCTCCACAGGAATTTCAAGGATCAAGTTTCAGGAAAATGTATTTCTGAACATACTTTGGGGATGTGGAATACTAGGTTGCTGATCTGTAGCAATAGCATCTATAATAATCGAAACGTGCATCCCTAAAGTACAGCATAATCAGTAAATATGAAGACATAGGGCTATAGTTAAAACACTGCCCTTAATCAAAATATTTTTGAGTATTCCGTACTATATGATAAAAGCTAGATGCCACTATAGGTTGCGCTACTAACTTTACTACTCAGTTAATTAATTCTGCATCAAACAGGGCATATCTATTTTTGTTAGCAATTAGATCTCAGTAATATTACTTAATTACAGGAATAACGGGCTTTTTGTTAAATCAGGATGCAAATGTGATGGCTCATATCTGATATTGCCTTAACTGTATCCTCACGGATAGGCTAATAGATGAAAAGGCATCGCATCGCCACTCAGATATATCAACCTGTTTTTGCTTGCTTAAGTAGCAGGAAAGGCTGACACCCGAATGGTGTATTACTTTTGCTGCTTAAACTTCTTGCACTTCGTCTTTGTGTGCATAGGGTATCAACTACAAGATTGTTGACAACTCCTAGAGAAAATTATTCACATTACGTTAACTGGATAAAATTAGCTATGCTCATGTCGATGTCTAAATCTAAATTAGATCATAATAATCGTCTAATCTTGCTTGTTGATGATAGTCCAGAGTATCTACGCTTACTATCTAAGATACTAAAATCGAAAGGATTCAACGTTGAAAAAACTGTGAATGGTAAAACAGCAATCGAGATAGCAAAGAACCAATGTCCTGATTTAATTCTGCTGGATATTAATATGCCTAAGATGAATGGCTATGAAGTTTATCGGCAATTGAAAACTCAGGAAAAAACCGCCAATATTCCCATAATTTTCATGGGTACTCTGGATCAAGTTATAAATAAAATTAGGAACTTTGATATTCCTATAATAGACTGCATCACCAAACCTTTTCAAGAATCAGAAATATTATCACGGGTTGAAAGTAAATTAATTGTTTACCAAAAACATCTAGAAATTATAGCCTACAATCAACGGTTAGACCAAGAAAAAGAGGAACATAAAAGGTTTACAAAAGCTTTAATTACAGCTAATCAGAATTTACAATCAGTTGTTCTTGTAGATGCTGTGACGAAAGTGGCCAATCGGAGAAAGTTTGATGAATATTTAAATTTGCAATGGCAAAAACTAGCCAGTGAAAAATTACCTCTTTCTCTATTAATTTGTAATTTGGATTTTGCCAATAACTATAATAATGCTGATATTGATCTCACAGCAGATAATTTTTTACAGCAAATAGCTACAGAAATTAAATCAGAGGTTAAACGCTCGACTGATTTAGTCGCCAGCTATGAAAATGAAAAATTTGCTGTAATTCTCCCCAATACAAATTCTCAAGGTGCAGTTTATGTATCAATGTTAATTCAAAAAAAAGTAAATAGCCTAAAAATTAATAACACCCCATTCATAGAAAATGATTTTCTCACATTGGCTATAGGAGTAGCAACTATTTTTCCTAGTGTTAAGAAGACTCCAAAGACTTTGATTCATATGGTAGAAAAAGCACTTAATTTTGAAAAAATACAACGAACAACAAAACTATAGAGGCAAAGGTTTAAGGTGAAAAACTCCGTGCAGTATTGGATTATATCCCCCCTTAACCCCCTTAAAGAAGGGGAAATTAGTCCTTGCAGGTCAACTTAAGAGGATGTTTGTAAAGTCTAATATTGTATCGACATCCCTCTTTAAAAGACTTTGATTCCAGTTTTCCCCTTATTAAGGTTCCCTGACTTCTCAAAGAAGTTGGGATCTATATTATCAAGGTGTATTGGGGTGATATGTTACCGAAATTTATGAACTAAATCATAAAAAGGTTGCCAATTATCTTCTTGAACAATTGGTTCCCAAATTGATTCAATCACAGGCCTTAATAAATTAGCTTGGGGATTATATTTAGCTAGATTTCGGGAAATTATCTCCATTTGATTGGGGTCGAAATTATTGAGAACTTTATGAAAAAGCACACACCAATTATCAAACAGTGTGGATGCTCCCACAGTGGGTACAATCTCAGAATCATTCATCACAAAAGCTGGTTCATCACGCCATTTAATTGTAAAGGTGCGAGCTAGATCAGAGAAAAATTGATGATAACCAATTTGACTATCTTTTAAAAAGGCTATTGTTAATTCTAATAAATCATCAGCTTCCGCAAATTGCAAATCCTCAAAACCCAACTTTTTCAACATCAAATTCCGATATTCAGCCTGATAATATTCGGCAAACCTAGCTAAACCACTTTGTAAATCACCAATATCAATTATTACTTTTAAAGGTTCTTGCAGCATTTCTAAATTCAAATGGCAAATGCTTGGTTGCTGACCGTAACAATAGCGTCGATAATAGTCGAAGTATGCAGCAGTAAAGTATAAATCATAAGTAGGAATAAAAGCATATGGTCCATAGTCAAAACTTTCCCCTGTAATTGACATATTATCAGTATTCAAAACTGCATGACAAAAACCAGCCGCCATCCACTGCGCTACTAATTCCGCTACTCGCTTCACTAATTCTGCATAAAAAAGAGCATATTTATCATTTTCATCTTTGAGGTTTTGGTAATATTGCTCAATCACATGATCTAACAACTTTTGAGTTAAATCAGGACGTTTTAAATAGTGCAGTCTCTCAAAAGTTCCAAACCGGATATGAGATTTACTCATCCGTATCATTACTGATGAACGAGTTGGAGAAGGTTCATCTCCACGCCATAAACCTAAACCGGTTTCAATCATACTCAAACAGCGAGAAGTTCTCACCCCTAAGCGGTGTAGGGCTTCTGCTGCAAGAACTTCCCGTACTCCACCTTTGAGAGTAAGCATACCGTCACCACCACGGGAGTAAGGTGTTCTCCCTGATCCTTTTGTCCCAAAGTCGTATAATTCGCCATCAATTCCTCTTACTTGTCCATACAAAAAACCTCTACCATCACCCAACTGGGAGTTATATTCACCAAATTGATAACCGTGATAACGCAGGGCTAAAAAAGGTTTTCTTCCTTGGAATTTACCAAAAGCCGTGATAAAATCTTCATCTTTGACTACTTGAGGATCAAGTCTTAAATGCGGTAATATTGCATCATTACGCCAACGCAGTATAAGTTGAGGAAATTCCTCGGCGACAACTTCATCATAATAGTCACTACCTAGAGATTCTAAGGCGCTTTCGTAGTTGAGAGATAGTAAAGGATTACTAGAATTACTAGAATTGGTTTGGTTGGGATTTTCAGCAAGTGTCATTTTTAGTAATTTTTAATTTGTTCTTCTCTTCATCTTACATCTGAGATAATTCGTAATTCGTAATTCGTAATTATTTAATTCTGCCTCCTGACTCCTGAGTTCTGACTCCTGACTGCTAACTAAGGTTTCCAGTTATGATTAGTCAAACTAGTGAGCATGTGATCTTCCCATTTACCATTAATTAATAAATAGTCTCTAGCATATCCTTCAATTACAAAACCCAGTCTTTTTAATACATTACCACTGCGGCGATTATGAGGCATATAATTGGCCATGATGCGGTGAAAATTTAATTCTTGAAATATATATTCAGTGCCGGCTTTTAAAGCTTCTGTCATGTAACCATAACCTTGTGCTGCTTCTGCTAGGCTATATCCAACATTACAAAAACTAGCGGCTCCGCGCACAAAACTACTAAAATTGACAACACCAATAATTTCCTTGGGGTTGATTTGGTGATATATAAATAATCTTAAGGCGCAGTCGTGAATTAATTCCAGATGATATTGTTCAATTTGATATTGCCAATATTCTGCTGTGAAAAAACCATCAACCCAAGTGGGAAAAAATGGGGTAAGATAGGCTTTATTAATAGTAAAATATTGGATAATTTGTGGTATATCTTCTGGAATCGCCACTCTTAATAACAGACGATTGGTTGTGATTAGTGGCAGTTCTGATTTCATACACTAGAATTATTAATTTTGTGTATTTTTGTGTATTTTAGTAACAATCTACAAAAGGATAGCGATGGTGGGAATACGCTACGATTGGCAGCAAGATGAAATTTTGGCAATATATAATACACCATTTCTAGAGCTTATTTATCAAGCTGCTAGTGTGCATCGCCAATTTCATAACCCAAAACAAATACAAGTTTGTAAGCTGATCTCTATTAAAACAGGTGGTTGTTCCGAAGATTGTAGTTACTGCGCTCAATCTTCTCGGTATAAAACAGAGGTAAAGCCGGAAGCACTGTTAGAAAAAGAAACGGTGCTGAAGATTGCTCAGAAAGCGAAAGAAACCGGTGTAAGTCGGGTTTGTATGGGTGCTGCTTGGCGGGAAGTGCGGGATAATTCCCAGTTTGAGGAAGTCCTGGATATGGTAAAGGATGTTACCTCCATGGGTTTAGAGGTTTGCTGCACTTTGGGAATGTTAAGTGCAAATCAAGCTAAACGGTTAGAAGATGCGGGACTGTATGCTTATAATCATAACTTGGATACTTCCCAGGAATATTACAGCACTGTAATTACTACTCGCACTTATGGCGATCGCTTGCAAACAATTGACAATGTGCGCCAAACTAATGTGACTGTCTGCTCTGGTGGTATTCTCGGTTTGGGTGAAAGCGTCGCAGATCGGGTAGGAATGTTATACACTCTCTCCAATTTACAACCCCATCCAGAATCTGTACCGATTAATATTCTCTCACAAGTTCCCGGTACACCTTTGGCAGATCAGCCGGAAGTACCAATTTGGGAAGTGGTGCGGATGATTGCTACCGCTAGAATTATTATGCCTAATTCGGATGTGCGGTTGAGTGCTGGTAGGGCGAAACTTTCCCAAGTTGAACAAGCTTTATGCTTTATGGCTGGAGCTAATTCCATCTTTTCCAGCGATGATAACAAAATGTTAACGGTGACAACTCCCTGTCCTGATTATGATGCAGACCGGGAAATGTTGAATTTGCTGGGTTTGGAAATGCGTCCACCTTTTCAAAAGCAGGAAAAAACACCTGCTGCTGTGACTGTTTAGATCCCCCCAACCCACGCCAGTTCGCACAACGGGGGGAACCCCCGCAAGCGACTGGCTTCCCTTAAAAAAGGGGGGCTTTTGTAGGGTTTTAGGGTGAATAATTAGGAATTAAATGATCTTGGCAGAACGCAGACCAAATAATAAACCTACGGAGATACCCATAAACACGCCTAAAAATACAATGTATTCAACTACAGCCATTTGCGTTTCTCCAGAATTTAGTTCACTAAATCTATTGAATCATGGGAATAGGTTACAGGGAACAAGTGACAGGTGACAGAGAAATAACCAATCACCAATTACCAATTACCAAACTACGGTAAAATACGCGCACGAGTGATTATATCAGGGTTTTTAAATGAGTTCTGTAATTAAAGTAGATATACCAGAAAAGTCTTATGAGATAAGTGTTGCGCCTGGGAGTTTGGATCAACTAGGTGAACAGATGGCGAGTTTGAAACTAGGTAAGAAGGTGTTGCTAGTTTCTAACCCGATGATATTTAAACATTATGGCGAAAGAGCGATCGCATCCTTACAAAATGCCGGTTTTGAAGTTGTCAGCTACAACCTTCCACCAGGTGAACGCTACAAAACCCTGAACTCCATCCAAAAAATTTATGATATCGCCCTGGAAAATCGTCTAGAACGTTCCTCCACAATGGTAGCTTTAGGGGGAGGTGTAGTTGGTGATATGACTGGGTTTGCTGCTGCTACATGGTTAAGAGGAATTAACGTTGTCCAAATTCCTACCAGCCTCTTAGCAATGGTAGATTCGGCTATTGGTGGTAAAACCGGGGTAAATCATCCCCACGGTAAAAATTTAATTGGTGCGTTCCATCAACCCAGTTTAGTCTTGATTGATCCAGAAGTCTTAAAAACCTTACCAGCGCGGGAATTTAGAGCGGGAATGGCGGAAGTGATCAAGTACGGCGTAATTTGGGACGCTGAATTGTTTACTCAATTGGAAGCAAGTAAACACCTTGACCAACTCCGCTATCTAAAATCCGACCTGATAAATTACATATTAACTCATTCTTGTCAAGGGAAAGCAGAAGTTGTCAGCAAAGATGAAAAAGAATCTGGACTGCGGGCAATTCTTAACTATGGTCATACTATCGGTCATGCTGTGGAAAGCTTAACCAATTATCGTCTGTTGAAACACGGTGAAGCTGTGGGCATTGGTATGGTAGCAGCTGGTGAAATCGCTGTGAAATTAGGGCTTTGGCAGAAAGCAGATGCAGAACGTCAAAATGCGCTGATTAAAAAATCTGGTTTACCGACACAATTACCAGCAGATTTAGATATTGAAACGATTATTGATGCTTTGCAATTAGATAAAAAGGTCAAATCTGGGAAAGTGCGGTTTGTGTTACCAACCCAAATTGGTGAAGTGAAAGTAACAGACGAAGTACCAACAGATACTATTAGGCAGGTATTACAGGAAATGGCAAGTTAGAAAATACTCATCTAAATATATAAAGGTAAAACGTAAGACCTGCATCCGCAGGTTTTTATAAATATTGGACAATCTCGGATCATTAACATCTGAATTATGTTTATTCACACTATCTCAAAAGGAAAGAAATTATGCTCAAAAGCATTCAGTGAATTAATCATAACAGTTAATACCAATTCTTGATGATAACTTGCGTGCCATAAAGCCATAGCTTTAGAAAAAAACTGACAATGAAATCACTGTTTACCACGACCTCGACTTTCTAACTGGAACCTCGACACAAGTGGATGAACAGGAGTTTGTAAATAATGCTAAAGACTTTAATAAAATTGATGAAGATTTGCTGTTTAATGTAACACTTGTGTAAGTCCTACTTAATATTCTAACGGACTGGATATTTCTCATAAAGCTCAAAAAGAGAGTTTAAACATCAATCCTGAATTATTTACTGCTTAGAAAGCCAATTTGGGCTTTTTTTAGGCTAAATTGCTCTATAAACCCCTATAATAACCTGAAAAAGAAATCAGGTATTAATACGGTTAATAATAGCAATGGATAGTTTTAATATCTGCATAGGGTGAATCTCTTAAATACTTCCTCAGGACAACTATGCCTACTATTATCACTTCCGCTACCTTTACATCTTGGGATGCTTTATTCAACAATTTAGAGTCTAAAGGTTATATAATTCTTGACTTATTAGAAAGTCAGCTAGAAGAAGCAATTACCAATGTTAGTAGTGTTATCGTCGAAAATGTTGACGATAATGTAGTCAGAATTAACTACCAACAATCGAATAATTCCTATGTTTTAGATTTTAGTGAAATTCTCCCTTCAGTCCCAATTATCAAAGATTTTCAATTTGTTACACCGGAAATTTATTTTGCGAAAACCCAAAGTGACATTGAACATGATGTTTTAGGCGAAATTGGTCTAGGAAAGGGTTTAAATATCATTACCCAGTTTGATTTATCAGAAATCCAACTTGCCCCAGTTGCGTATATTGATCAAATTTTTGATTTAGGAAAAATCAACGTTCAATTAAGCATCGATCCCGATGGAGCAGCAAACCTAAACGGGACATGGAAAAAAGAAATCACTATATTTGAATTGGGAGGTTTTAGTATTGAATTTGTAGATCCTGCTCTTGATTTAAGTGTAGATCACAGCGGGGGAATAGGTTTTACCATGACCGGTAATTTATTAATCAATGGTTATGATCCTACCCAAGATAATGAACCAGAATTACTACTATCTGGGGGATTTGGGGTTGATGTCCAAGATACTACGGCAGTGGGAGCAGCATTTAATTTAGATAGTAATACTGGTGATTATTGGCAAGATCCTTTTGGTTTAAAAGGAATACAAATTAACAGTTTAGCCTTTCAAGCTGGTTGGACAGTAGGAACACCAGGCATTGAAACATTTGGCTTTGGGGGTACAGTCATCTGGAAAGACACAACATTAAATAGAAACATTGATGTTGATGCTAACTTCCTCTACGACCCCCTTAACATCGATAACATGGCATTAACTTTAACGTTAAATACCCCTGTTAGTTTGGTGCAAATGTGGACAGGCCCAGTTTATTCTTTTATGTTGCAGCAGATTGATAATTATGCTATAGATTTAGCTCCTATCAATTCAGGGTTACAGTTTTTAGATAAGCTGCTAAATGTTAAAATTCAATCTATTGATGGAGATGGCGACGGAACAATTGATCCGCTAATTCAATTTGTACCCTTTCCCACATCAATTGGCAGTCGGAGCAATTTATTAGAACAAGGTTTTGGAATTAACGGTAAACTAACTGCATGGGGACAAGAAGCCATTTTATTGGCTCATGTTGATAAAGAAAATCAAGTCTTAAATGCTTCCTTAACACTGTCTAAATTAGATTGGGGATTTTTAAAGTTAACAGGAGCAGATAGTCCTAATTTAAAACTCACTTTGAAAGTCTCTCCTAGTGAACAATATTTACAAGGAGACGGTAAGTTAGAAGTATTTGGAACACAAATTGCCAAAATAGACTTTAAGATTTCTAATACTGCTATTATTATTAAGGATTTTGATCTCAATTTTTTTAATGTTTTAGCCATTGATGTTGATAATTTATACGTTGGCTTAGATTTTCTCAATCCCAAAGCAAGTGGAAGCGGAAAATTAACCTTATTTGGTCAATCTTTAACCACAGGTTCATTTAATATTGAGAACTACAAAGTCAGCATTAGTAATTTTAATGTTGGCTTTGGTTCACTCTTAGGCTTAAATAACGTTAATTTATCCTTAGACCCCAGAAATTTAAGTGGGAGTGGTTCAGGAAATCTCAGCTTATTCGGTTATTCCCTAGTTAGTGGTTCATTTAGTATTAATGGTTCAAAACTGAATATCAATAATGTTAATCTCGGCTTTGGTTCACTCTTAGGATTAAATAACGTTAATTTATCCTTAGACCCCAGAAATTTAAGCGGTAGTGGTTCAGGAAATCTTACCTTATTTGGTCAATCCATTGCTGGCGGTTCATTTAGTATTAATGGGTCACAACTAAATATTAGTAATGTGAACTTAGGCTTTGGTTCACTCTTAAGTTTAAATAACGTTAATTTATCCTTAGACCCCAGAAATTTAAGCGGCAGTGGTTCTGGAAATCTTACCCTATTTGGTCAATCCATTGCTGGCGGTTCATTTAGTATTAATGGCTCAAAACTGAATATCAGTAATGTTAACTTAGGCTTTGGTTCACTCTTGGGCTTAAATAACGTTAATTTATCCTTAGACCCTAAAAATTTAAGCGGTAGTGGCTCAGGAACTTTAACCTTATTTGGTCAATCAATTGCCGGTGCTTCATTTAGTATTAATGGCTCTCAACTCAATATCAGTAATGTTAATCTCGGCTTTGCCAATGTTTTACAACTTAGTAACCTGAATTTATCATTAGATCCCAAGAATTTAAGTGGTAGTGGTTCAGGAACAGTTAAAGTAGCTGGTATTCCCCTTACTGGTGCATCTTTTAGTGTAAATAATGGTAATTTGACCGTTAAAGGTGATATTGATATTGATGCCGGTTTCTTAGGAGAGTTTGGGACGAGTTTTAGCGTTACTGTTGGCGCAAATATTAGTAATGCTCAAGCCAGTGTCGGCTTTACTGCCTTTGGCAAAAAATTTGATTTTTCCGTTTCTTTAGGTTCTTTTACCAGTATTGGGGGAATAGTTGAAGATGCCTTATTAGGAGTCATCGGTTCAATTCCCGGCTACATTGCTGAACTAATTACCGATGGTTTCATGTCCGGTGTTTCTGCAATTGCTAATTTCATCTATGATACTGCTTCTACGATCTGGAATGGAATCACAAGTATTTTCAGAGACATTTTTGGGGGACAATCAGATCCCATTAACTATACAGGTGATAATGGCAATAACAATAAGGATGGAAATGACAACAAAGACGTACTATTCGGCAATGGCGGAAATGATTTCCTACATGGTCGTTTAGATGATGATTTGGTTGATGGTGGCAGTGGAAATGATAGCCTGAGGGGAGGTAATGGCAAAGATACTATTTTTGGGGGAGACGGCAATGATCATATCTTAGGACAAAACGACGATGATGAACTTTATGGCTGGAATGGAGATGATTATATTAATGGAGATGGAGATAGTAATGAAACCTATAGTGGTGGCAGTGACAAAATTTATGGCGGTGTAGGTAATGATTTTCTCGCTGGTGGCGTTGGCAATAATCTGATTGATGGAGGGGATGGGTTTGATACCGCTGACTATAGGTGGATACTAACTGGGATTAATGTAGATATAAATAACAATCGTGTCACCCGTACAGGCAACACTAATACTAATACTGATGGGACAGAT
This sequence comes from Anabaena sphaerica FACHB-251, assembly GCF_014696825.1. NCBI lineage: Bacteria > Bacillati > Cyanobacteriota > Cyanophyceae > Nostocales > Nostocaceae > Anabaena > Anabaena sphaerica. Next base: position 54,286 of record NZ_JACJQU010000001.1, read on the forward strand.
ACCCTCAAATCTATTGAAGAAGTCATTGCTGGCAAAGGTAACGATACTATTACAGGGGATAATAATGCCAATGTCCTCGATGGTTTCTGGGGCAATGATACCATCAATGGATGGGCGGGAAATGATACCCTCTACGGAAATGAAGGAGACGATTTGATTAGAGGGGATCAAGGCAGCGATCTGCTCTACGGGAATAACGGAAACGACACATTACAAGGAGGAGACGACTATGATACCCTCTCTGGTGGCGCAGGAAACGATTACCTTTGGGGGGGCAGTGGTGAGGATAAATTATACGGTGGGGATGGCAACGATACCCTCAGTGGTGGTGACGGCTATGATACGCTGAATGGGGAAAATGGCAGTGACTTCGTTGACTATTCTTACAGCACCGAAAACTGGAAAATTGATCTATTAGGTACTATCGCTCTACGTGGTGATACTTTGGGTGACTGGTTATATTACATTGAAAATGTTTTAGGTTCTGGCGGGAATGACACCATCATCGGAACTTATGGAGATAATGCACTCTATGGTCTTGAAGGAAATGATAATCTGCAAGGATTATCTGGTAACGATAACCTGTCCGGTGGTCGTGGTAATGACACCCTAAATCCTGGGGATGGCAATGATTATGTATCTGGAGAGGAAGGAGAAGATTTAGTTATCCTCCCTGGGAGGAAAGATAGTTATACCTTGAGTGGTGGGATAGCCTATGTGACTCTGACCAGAGATTCCTGGACAAAAAATATTTTGTCTGTTGAGTATTTCCAATTTGATGAAGGAACTTACACCGCCTCCCAACTCTTTAGCACAATATATTATGGCACTGCTGGCAACGATAATTACGATGCAGGATCAGGGGATGATACCTTATATGGCTATGGGGGAAATGACTATCTCATTGGGGGTAGTGAAAACGATCTACTTTTTGGTGGTTTTGGTAACGATTCTCTTTGGGGGGAATTGGGAAATGATACTCTCTTTGGAGATGATGGGGATGATTATCTTGCTGGTTTCTTAGGGGATGATTATCTTGCGGGTGGTTTTGGGAAGGATACCCTTTATGGGATTTCTGGCAACGATACCCTGTATGGAAACTCTGGTGAGGATTATCTCATTGGTGGCGAGGGCAATGATATCCTCTGGGGTGAAGATAATAATGATTATCTCTTCGGAGAAGATGGTAATGATACTCTCTACGGTGGTTCCGGTAATGACTCCCTAGACGGTGGCAACGGAGATGATACCTTGGATGGTGGTTTCGGTAATGATACTTTAGTTGGGGGTAGTGGCAATGATACCCTGATTGTACAGGGATACAAGTTTCAATACACCATCACTTATCAACAGTTCCAAAGACCTGGGACGACTGAACCAGTAACAACAATAATTTTACAAGGGAATAATGAAACAAAAATCACTACAGACATCGAAAACTTTCAATTTTACGATGGGACTTTGACCAAAGGACGGATATTAGGAACAACTATTTTGGGTAGTGACGGTCCGGATAATCATTTGCGGGGTGGTATTGGTGATGATATTCTTCATGGTAGGGGTGGTCAGGACTATCTCTATGGGGGTGCTGGGAATGATGAACTCTGGGGAGACGAAGGCAATGATTACCTTTATGGAGAAAATGGCAATGATGTCCTCTATGGTCGCGCCGGCAGTGGTGCCGATGGAACTTGGAATTATCTAGACGGTGGTGAGGGCAATGATAGCCTCTATGGTCATACAGCGAATGATTCACTCAAAGGCGGTAAAGGGGATGATTACATTGATGGTGGCTTGGGTACAGATACGCTGATTCTAGAAGGCCATCAGTCTCGCTACACCTTTAGCGGCAATCGTGTCATTAGCGCCGATGGAACAGATACTATCTATAACATCGAAAAAATTCAATTTATCGACGGTTTTGGTAACTATACTTACAATTTTGTCAATGGTAAAGTCATTGATGGCTTTATTCAAGGGGGGACAGTCTTCCTCGATGCTAATCTCAACGGTATCCACGACGAAGGCGAAATTTACACTCTTTCTAATCAAAACGGTCAATTCCAGTTATTCATTGACGATGCAACCTTCAATCAAGTTGATACCAATCAAGATGGGACAATTGACCTCTCTGAAGGAAGACTGGCGATGGTTGGGGGAATTGATTCTGGTTCCGAATTACCCTTTGAGGGAATTTTAACTGCCCCTGTGGGTTCACCTGTGATTACTCCCTTCACCAGTTTAGTAGAACGGATTGCTCGTAAAACAGAAGGGACAGCAGAAGACGCTAAATCTTTGATTTTTGATAAATGGCGTGTTTCAGGGGCTTATTATTTAAGTTTTTCGTTAAACCCCTTACCTCAGACGGTGATTGATGAAGATGGCGTATACCAGCTTGTAGTATTTGATGGGTTAATTACCGATCAAAATACCAAATTTGAAATCAGTTTCACAGGCTTAACTAATCCTCCCGCTATAAAATTCAACCCCGATACAGGAGAAGATGAGGCGTGGAGTTATCCCCAAAACTTTGATGAACCTTCCAAAACTTACTTAATTGGCGCACAAGTTCAGTTAATTAGCGAACAATTAGCCGCTTTTACCGGAAAACCCATCAATCAGATCATTGATGCTGTAGCTGATCATTTTATCGAAAGAAACGATGTTACGTTTGGTTTTGGGCGGGAGGTGAGCGATATTATCGCTAAAGTTGCCCCAGAATTAAACGAAAATCTGCAATTAGCGGCTACTTTTGCTGTAGAGGCTGCGGTATCAGCTTTAAACAAAGCAGTCGCCGAATATGGTTTTGAGAGCAAAACCTATAACATTTACGACAAACTTTTCCAAGTCAACGCGAAAATGGTTTCGGTTGCCCAAGAATTACAGGATGTACTCGGTCAAATTATCAATCATGGCCAAGAAATGACTGTAAACGAGTTTAGTAATACTTTCAATCCGGCTTCTTTGGAATACCGTTTCAGCAATAGTATCTACCAAGCAGACAACATTTTCCCCCCTCATACGGCAGATTTTAGCGTTAATCTCAATGAAGATACTACCTACACCTTTGCTGTCTCTGATTTCCCCTTTACCAAAGGAGACGAAAACGATACCTTAAAATCTGTGATCATTGAAACTTTACCCGACCAAGGTACGTTAAAAATTGGTGATCAAGTTATTACAGAAGAAACAGAGGTATCTGCTGAAGATATTAACGCAGGTTTACTCACCTTTGCCCCGGAAAATAACACATTCGGTGATAATTACACGCAATTTGTCTTCCGTGTGACTGATGGTAAATTCTTCTCCGATGAATTACATTTTGCAACTATCGGGGTAAATTCAGTTAATGATGTGCCAGTTGCTGAGGATGATACTGCTAGAACTAAGGAAGGTACGGCGGTTGATATTGATGTCCTGAGTAATGATCAAGACAGCGACAATGATGCACTCAGTTTAGCGATCGCCATTGCACCCATGCACGGTACTGCCGAAATCAATGACAACGGCACACCTGAAAATTACGAAGATGACTTTATTCGCTACATTCCCTTTGCGGATTTTACAGGAACGGATGTTTTCATTTACCAAGTTGATGATGGTAATGATGGCAAAGATACCGCCACAGTTAAGCTCACCGTCAATACCAAACCCATCAAAGGTAGCAACCAAAACGATAACCTGACGGGTACAGGTGGTAATAACTATCTAGATGGTGGACTAGGTGCAGATACAATGAGTGGTGGTGAAGGTAACGATATCTATATTATTGATAACCCAGGTGACACCATCATCGGTGAAGAAGAGAATGGGGGTATAGATAGTGTCCGATCTGCCGTGAGTTGGGTTTTAGGAGACAACCTAGAAAACCTGATTTTAACAGGTATAACTGCTATCAATGGCACAGGTAACGACCTTGACAACAGAATCACAGGCAATAATGCGGCAAATAACCTCAGTGGTGGTGCTGGTAATGACAAACTCTACGGCAGGGATGGTGACGATAACCTGACTGGTGCAGCTGGCAATGACTATCTGGATGGTGGACTAGGTGCAGATACCATGAGTGGTGCTGAAGGTAACGATATCTATATTATTGATAACCCAACTGACACCATCATCGGTGAAGAAGAGAATGGGGGTATAGATATTGTCCGATCTGCTGTGAGTTGGGTTTTAGGAGACAACCTAGAAAACCTGATTTTAACAGGTATAACTGCTATCAATGGCACAGGTAACGACCTTGACAACAGAATCACAGGCAATAATGCGGCAAATAACCTCAGTGGTGGTGCTGGTAATGACAAACTCTACGGCAGGGATGGTGACGATAACCTGACTGGTGCAGCTGGCAATGACTATCTGGATGGTGGACTAGGTGCAGATACCATGAGTGGTGATGAAGGTAACGATATCTATATTATTGATAACCCAACTGACACCATCATCGGTGAAGAAGAGAATGGGGGTATAGATACTGTCCGATCTGCTGTGAGTTGGGTTTTAGGAGACAACCTAGAAAATCTGACTTTAACAGGTATAACTGATATCAATGGCACTGGTAACGAGCTAAACAATACCATCATAGGTAACATGGCTGCTAATAGCCTCAGTGGTGGTGCTGGTAATGACAGGTTGTACCTGGGTATAGATGCTAGTGTAGATAGTGTCATCTATGCCAAGGACGACGGTACAGATATGATTCGGCAGTTTAATCGTATAAGTGGTGACTTGTTATTGTTCTCTGGTATTACTGACATTGATGTTAAGACTGTTGGTAATTCAACGCAGTTTAGACTCGGTGATGGAATTGCTGGGAATGCTGGTTTTGCTACAGGGGATCTATTGGTTACTTTATCTGGAACCAGTGGCTTTAGTAGTTCTAATATCTCTGAGAACATTACAGGAGCTAATTTCTGGTTCTTCTAAAAATAGCAGTAGGTTGTATTATTTACGCAGTGTTGTACTAGATTTGTAAGGGTTTAGCAATGCTAAACCCCTACCTATAAAATCAAACGATTAAGCCATTTTGAGTATATTGCGAAAACAGAAGGGCGGAATTTCAGATACAATAAATAATTTCCAGTTCGGGTAAGCTAAAAAAAGCAGTTTTTCACCTCAAAACAATGACAGCAAATAGTCCCACGATTTTAGCCTTAGACTTTGATGGAGTGATTTGCGATGGACTAATTGAATATTTTGAGGTAGCTTGGCGTACCTACTGTCAAATTTGGTCATCTGCTAACGATACACCACCAGATGATTTAGCTTTAAGATTCTATCGCTTGCGTCCTGTAATTGAAACGGGTTGGGAAATGCCTATTTTGATTAAAGCCTTAATTGAGGGTTTTTCTGATGATAAAATTCTGCAAGAATGGGTAAATATTACTCCACAGATTTTAGCAGCAGATAACCTAGACGCGAAAGCAGTTGCTAAAAAACTTGACACTTTGCGGGATGAATGGATAGCTACAGATTTAAATGGTTGGTTAAATCTGCATAAATTCTATGCGGGTGTGATAGAAAGACTCAAAATGACTCTTGTTAGTGGAGTAAAGCTATATATAGTCACGACTAAAGAAGGGCGTTTTGTCAAGCAATTGTTACAACAGGAAGGAATTGATTTACCACCCGCAGCGATTTTTGGGAAAGAAGTAAAACGCCCAAAATATGAAACTTTGCGAGAATTAATTGAGAAAGCTGAACATAAACCTGTAAGGTTATGGTTTGTTGAAGATAGACTGAAAACATTACAATTAGTCCAAAAGCAATCAGACTTAGATCATGTCCAACTTTTCTTAGCAGATTGGGGTTATAATACTCAACCAGAAAGAGAAGCAGGACAAAATGATTCACGCATTCAGGTAATATCACTTTCTCAGTTTTCTCAAGATTTCTCTAAATGGTAGCTATGTTTGTAAAGATAAATTGGTAAAAAGCAAGATCCCCGACTTCTATAAGAAGTCGGGGATCTAAATTCCTATTCTTTGAAAAATTATTATGCTGGATTTAACAAAAATAGCGGGACAAATGCAAGGTTTAAGTCAGCATCTTTCTTCAGAAGTTGCTGAAAGTAACCGCAGGTTGGAATTAGCAAAAGAACATTTAAAAACTGCTTTTGAGTGTCAACAAGAGTTAATTTCACGGCAAGAAAAATGGCGCGATCGCATACTTTTTGCTAATGCTACACCCATTGAACCTTTAGAAACCTGTATTGATATTCCCACTCCCCCCAAAGTTCATACTGTCATTGCTACCGATGGTTCCCAAATTGCCCCTAACCATCACGAAATTGCGTATTGTTACTTATTAAATATCGGCAGAGTCGTATTACATTACGGTCAAAATCGCCACCCTATTCTCGATAGTTTACCGGAGGTATTTTATCGCCCAGAAGATTTATATATAGCCCGTCAGTGGGGTTTAAGAACCGAAGAATGGATGAGTCATCGCCGTACTGCTGATGAAACCACGGTATTAGCAGAACTGGCTTGTAGTGCCAAAACCGAAGCACCAGCTTTAGCAATGGTAGATGGTTCCTTAATATACTGGTTTTTAGATCAATTACCGATGGATGCCCGCGATCGCATCTTACCCCCTATTTTAGAAGCTTGGCAACAATTACGTAAAGCGGAAATTCCCATCATGGGTTATCTTAGTGCCGCCCGTAACATCGAAGCCACAAACTTTTTACGGTTGTTAGCTTGTCCCCATCCCGTCCCAGATTGTATCAGTTATTGCCCCGATCAATTGGAAGCTTTACCATGTAAAAAATTTGATAATTTACGAGATACAACTTTATGGACAACCCAACTGCAACCAGGACAACGCGGACCCCTATGGCGTAGCAATAACCGCATTTTACAATTATATGAAGACCAAACTATTTATTTTTGTTACGTTCATGTAGGTACAGAAATTGCCCGGATAGAATTTCCTATGTGGGTAGCAGAAAATTCTAGTATGTTGGATCAAGCACTAGGATTAATGTTGGCACAGGTGCAAAAAGGATACGGTTATCCTGTAGCAATTGCGGAGGCACATAATCAAGCTGTAGTCAGAGGTGGGGATAGAAACCATTTCTTTGCCCTTTTGGAACGAGAAATGATTAAAGCTGGTATAAAAAATGTGGGTATTTCTTACAAAGAAGCCAGAAAGCGGGGAAGTATCGCTTAATAAAAACGATTAACCCTGAATACAAAAGATAGTTTCCCTGAGTTTGGTATGATGACAAATCTACTTAGATAAATCACTATGCCGAAATTTCTCAGATTAATCATCACGATAGCAGTTTTGGGAGGATTATTACTATCATCTCAGGAGATTTTTGCACAAAATTGGATACCTGTTCGCGGTGGTATTCCCTTTGGTATTAGCGGGATAGCTTTAATAGAAAAACAAAGTAATAAACTAGATTTTTTAATTGTTCATGACAACAAAAAACCAAATCAAGGACGTTTAGCAATTATTAGTATTCAAGGTAAAAAACAAACTGAATATTTCCCCTTAAATTGGCAAAATAAGATAAAATCACCTAATGATTTAGAAGCATTAACATCTATTCCAGAGACAAATAACTCTGATTTCATTGCTTTATCTAGTGCTGGTAAAGCTTATCATCTTAATTTAGGTTTTAAAAACAAAACTATCTCTATAATCAAAGAATTTGATTTACCAGAAATTGCTAAAAATAGCAACTTTGAATCTTTCAGTTTACAGAAAATTGATAATAAATTAATGGCAATTTGGGGACATCGCGGAGAAGGTGAAGAACCAGCAAAGATTTATTGGGGAATATTAAATTTAGCTAAATATCAAATCACTCTTGCAGGTACAGCTAATTTTAAAGTACCATTTCCTGATGGTAATGTCCGCCATATTTCTGATATTAAAATAGATAATGCCGGAATTGTTTATATTACCTCAGCTAGTGATAATGGAGATGATGGACCATTTGAGTCTGCTGTTTATGTTGCAGGTTATTTAAGCTTGAATGATAACAAAATACAATGGCGACCAAATCAGCAACTTTTCCCTATTTACCGGGATAAATATCATAAAATTGAAGGCTTAGAAATTGTACCAGGTGCAGCAGGAGGAATAATAGTAGGAACAGATGATGAAAATATGGGTGCTTCTATTTATATGATAGGTGAATAAATGTAGGGTGTGTTATCTCGTTCCCAGTCTCAGACTGGGAATGCTATCAAGAGGTTCTACCTCTATTTTACAAAGAAGGCAGAGCCTTCTAAAATTCATTCCCATACAGAGTATGGGAACGAGAAATTTCACCTGTCACCTGTTATATCTACACATTAAATCTAAATAACATTACATCCCCTTCCTGCACAATATACTCCTTACCTTCACTTCTGACTAACCCTTTTTCCTTGGCACCATTCATCGAACCATGTGTTACTAAATCATTATAAGCAACGGTTTCTGCACGAATAAAACCACGTTCAAAATCAGAGTGAATGACACCTGCTGCTTGGGGTGCAGACATTCCTGCATTAATTGTCCAAGCGCGAGTTTCTTGAGGACCACAAGTGAAATATGTCCGCAAACCTAAAAGTGCGTAAGTTGCACGAATTAAAGATTTTAAACCACCTTCTTTCACACCCAAAGATTCGAGAAAATCAGCTTTATCTTCTTCTGGTAATTCGACTAATTCCGCTTCAACTTGTGCAGAAACAATCACAACTTGGGCATTTTCAGCCGATGCAACTTGGCGCACTTGTTCAACAAAATCATTACCTGTTGCTAAGTCATCTTCAGAAACATTAGCAGCATAGATAATTGGTTTATTTGTGAGTAGTCCTAAGCCTTTAATAATTGCGGCTTCTTCTTCATTTAAACTCACTTGACGGACAGATTTACCTTCATTTAAAGCCGCAGCTAATTTTTCCAGCACAGTGATTTCAAATTGTGCATCTTTGCTGGTGCGTGCTTGTTTGCGAGTTCTGTCAATGCGTTTTTCAATTTGCGATAAATCTGATAAACCCAATTCTAAATTAATGATTTCAATATCTCGCGCTGGGTCTACAGAACCGGCAACGTGAATGATATCATCATTTTCAAAACAACGCACAACATGAACTATTGCGTCAACTTCCCGAATGTGGGATAAGAATTGATTACCTAGTCCTTCTCCTTGACTTGCACCCTTCACCAAACCAGCGATATCGACAAACTCAACACGAGCAGGTATAATTTGTTTAGAAGTGGCAATTTTGGCGAGAACGTTTAACCGGTCATCTGGTACTGAGACAATGCCAACATTCGGTTCAATTGTGCAGAATGGGAAGTTAGCAGCTTCGGCTTTAGCATTAGCGACGACAGCGTTAAATAAGGTTGATTTTCCGACGTTGGGAAGTCCGACTATTCCGGCTCTTAGCATTGTAGATTTTTAGATGTTGATTGCAATTTTGACACTCTGCGTCCTAAAGGAGCGCAGATTCTTGCTTCAATGAGCAACCTTGCCTAGACTTGTTCCCAAATCTGGGTAGAGGGTCATCTCTCCACAAGCGTTAAAAGTTTCCGTCCGCCCGACGGTACTTAAATCATAGCCAGTTTGTTTTAGTGCTTTCGCTAAAATGTTGATTGCGGCGTTGTGGTCACGGTCAAGAACACACCCACACTTACAAACATGAGTTCTAACTGACAATGATTTCTTGACAGTTTCTCCACAATTAGAGCAATTCTGAGAGGTATATTGCGGTGCGACTGGTACAACCACGCGCCCGTAAATCTTCCCAAAATACTCTAACCATTGAGTGAACAATAACCAACTAACATCACTAATTGACTTGGCTAGTTTGCTATTTTTAACCATATTTCTCACTTGCAGTTTTTCAAACGCCACCAAATCGTTAGATTTGACCACGCACAATGCTTCTTTTACAGCAAAGTCTTTACGCTGACGTGATACTTGCAAGTGTTTTCTACCAAGACGGTTAATAGCTTTTTTGCGATTGTTAGAACCTTTCTTCTTGCAACTAACTCTTTTTTGTAATCGTTTTAAAGATTTTTCTGACTTACGCAAATATCTTGGATTATCAACTTTGTTCCCTTGAGAATCAGTATAGAAATTAGTAAGACCAACATCTAACCCAACTGTTTTACCTGCTGGAGTAATGTCAATTTTTCTTTCAGTATCTACACAAAACTGTACGTAATAACCGTCAGAACGTTTAACTATCCTGACTCTTTTTATTTGCTTAATTTGGTAAAAGTGCAAATCCCAAGTTCCAATTAACTTTAGTTGACCAATATCACACTTATCTATAAATTTAATGTGTTTACGGTCATCTAAAAGTTTCCAACCAGTTGATTTATATTCAACTGAACGGTTGTTTTTCTGAAACCTGGGATATCCTTTTTTGCCGGGAACTTTAGCTTGACAATTATCAAAAAATCTTTTAATTGCAAAAGCAGTTCTTTCTGCTGCTGCTTGTCTAGCCATTGAATTTAACTTATCAGCAAAATCAAATTCCGACGCTAAAACAGCAGTATATTTATTTAGGTCGTAAGGTTTAACATTTTGATTGTCCATCCAAAACCGCAAGCACTTGTTACGGATGAACCTAGCTACGCGTATAGCTTCATCAATTTTCTGATATTGCTGTTTTGTGCCTTTGGCTTTGAACTCAAAAACAATCATTGTAATTATCATCTCGACCTGCTCTAAAAATAGCATTCTTGAGGGAGTATGGCAAACCCTAAACAAGAAAAACCAGATTATGACTGCCCCTAACGGGGCAAGCCGCTCACCTACATCCAGTGTCTAAAGCACAACAAAGTATCGGAGCGTGGCGAAGATACTTTGTCGAGCGTGGTTTTGGTTCGCTCGATTTCTTTATAAGGATAATTCAAACAGGTTTAGGAATGGTTTGGGGAATTGGACCCGGTACTGTTTGGGGAATGGGTGCTGGTACTGTTTCTGGTACTGGTTCTGGGAACGGTGGAGGAATGGTTGGTTCTGGTGGAGGTTCGGGACTGGGTAGGGGGTTGGGTCCAGGAGTTGGTATTTGCGGTTCGGGTATGGAGATAGCGGAGGGATAAAGCATGGTAAGTCTAATTGCATGATTCGACTTTCCCAAGCTAGATGATAACTTATACCGTTGACATCTTCCCAAATGGCTATACCCAAATCTTAGTTATTACGATTTTCCCACAGTTCTAATAAACCAACTGTACCGACAAAAAATGTATAAGTTGCATATTTGATGGGGTTGTGATTTTGAGAAGGTGCATAGTAAGCTGCAATGATTCCTTCAACAAAATGCGCTGAAAGTGCAATATGAGCAAGTATTAAAGCGGGAGTTAATATACTTGGTAGTTGGTTGTTAGTTGTTACTGTTTGGATGTTCCATAATTCTAAGCCAATGGCGCTGGTGATCAGGGGGATGGAGATGAATTTGATGATAGTGAATAATTTTTGTTTGATATGTTTGAAGTTCATTTTTCTTGATTTTGTATAGTAATTACATTGTAAATTTTATCTCATTAAATTATTTATTAATTCATCAATTCTTAAAAGTTCCTGAGTAATTTGCTGTACCGTATTTAGTTCAGTTGCCGGATCTGGAGGTTGAATAGTCATGTAAGATGTGGCTGACGAATGCGCTACCAGACCTCGTTCTTTCCCAAATGTATTCATGGTAGCAAGCCAAGCAGGATCTAAATCATTACTATCTATTCCTATTGGTAAGAGTAATGCCAAAATATTAGCCTCTTTAACTCCATGATTATTATCTTTAACCCACCGAAAATTATTGATAGCTGAATCTATTTTCTTACTTATTTTCAGTCGTTTGTCGTGATCATCTTGACTTACCCTACTAGGTTTGTTGAGTGTGTCTGGTGGTTTATCCATAGTTAAAGCAGAGAAACCAACTAGACATATCAAAGTGCGGGATGTCTTACCTGTAGCATCCCAAGCTCTTTTGGCATTTAAAACTACTTCCCACGCTCTATCTTCAAGGTATGATTCGATTTCAGCATGAGCTAAAACTCTATATGCAAGAGTTCTCACTAACTGTCTATCAGAATATAAACCTGTAGGACTAATTTTAGGTAGAAATTGCTTTTTTAACCTATTTAGCTCCCTAGTTAAAATCCTAAATCTAGCAGATTTTGGCATATTATATAAATACCCTACCTCAACCCATTAAAAATAATTCGATTATCAACAAGTTCAGGTAGGTTAAAATCTACATCTAAAACTTCTAATAGACTTTCTCCCCACAATCTCAAACGATTGTAAGTTTCTCGAATGTTTTTGGTTGTTCCCTCAATAGCTTCTTTAAAGTTACTGTTGGATGAACATAAGCTTTTGAAAGCTTCTTCAACTTTTTCCTTATTTCTTTGAGCAGATTCCCTTATAGTCTCATCTTTAAAGTAGAAAACCATTACATCTAAAATTGCTCGATTAAACTGGCTGCGATATTTATTGCCCAACCACATACGCGAGAAACTACCTCCAAATATATTAATAGTTGTTTCTACTGCTTTCTCGAATTGATTAACTGCATTTTCAACATCATCCTGTATTTTTTCCCAATCTTTATTAAGATTTTCACAAGTCATATCAAGAAATTTTTTAAGATTTCCTCTATATTCAGATAAAAAATAATGAAATCCTATATAACGCAACAGCAATTCCACATCTCTCATCCGAAAATCAGGATTTGGTGATTTTAATATTTTTCGTAAAGCCTTACTTTCAACTGATTTATCATCTAAGAAATTGATAAAACCACCTGGATGTAATGCTTGTCTGAGTTCTTGAGGAGATAATGGAGTGTTTTCTACATTCAACCGCAGGAACATTTTATATAGCAAATCTTCACTATACCAATTCCGAATTAATATAGTCCGAATAGTTTGGTTGTCTAAAGCATTAAGATCATAACTCAAGATTACATCATTTTGAAAATCATCATATTTTTTGCCAATTAAATCACGTCTAAACTCTAAATCTTTTAAAGCAAAAGCATTGTTTTTAGTTTTTTCACTCCTACCATAAAATTGCAGGATAGTTAACAATCTTTGCTTACCATCAAGAACTATAAATTTACCTTTTTCTTGACGATTAACAGCTAACACTATTTGGGGGACTGGAAATCCAACTATAAGTGATTCTATGAACCTACTTTTACGAGTTATATCCCAAGCATCTCGTCTTTGAAATTGTGGATTTAGCTGTATATTATCCCGCACAAGTTGATTAAGGATAGTTTCCGTTGTCCAATCACTACCAGAAACAACGATTTTCGATATTTCCTCTAATACAGGAATTAACTTATTACGAGATTGAGGCTCAATTTCTTGCTCTTCTTCTTCCTCAAAAAAAGTTACTTCTTCTTCTGTTGTAAATGTAGTCTGCATAGAGTTTTATCAGAACACAATATAGTTTATTAGTTAATTATATGCGATAATTTATCAATTTTTACATAAAGCTCTAACCGCCTCATTTCCCCCCAAAATGCTCAACCAAAACCAAACCCCCCTCATAGATGCCTTAAAAGCCTCCATTTCTCGTCCCCACGCACCATTTTACACCCCTGGACATAAACGCGGTGCAGGAATTTCCCCAATTTTAACGGATTTATTCGGTAAAGATGTCTTTCGTGCTGATTTAACCGAACTCGCAGAATTAGATAATCTCTTCACACCTGAAAGTGCAATTTTAACAGCACAAGAATTAGCCGCAGCAGCTTTTGGTGCAGAAAAAACTTGGTTTTTAGTTAATGGTTCTACCTGTGGAATTGAAGCCGCAATTCTCGCTACTTGCGGTATGAATGATAAAATTATTCTGCCTAGAAATGTGCATTCTTCTGTAATTTCTGGTTTAATTCTTTCTGGTGCAATTCCTATTTTTATTCATCCCGAATATGATGAAGATTTAGATATTGCTCATAGCATTACACCGGAAGATTTAAACACAACTTTAGCCAAACATCCTGATGCTAAAGCAGTGCTGATAGTTTATCCTACTTATTATGGTGTTTGTGGAGATTTGAGTGCGATCGCCCAAATTACCCATCAATATCATATTCCCCTGATTGTAGATGAAGCACATGGCGCACATTTTGCTTTTCACGCTGATTTACCTACCTCAGCTTTAGCCGCAGGTGCAGATTTAACAATACAGTCAATTCATAAAACATTGGGTGCAATGACACAGGCATCAATGTTACATATTCAAGGTAATAGAATTAATATTGATAGATTAAATAAAGCCTTACAATTAGTACAATCTACAAGTCCTAGTTTTATTCTTTTAGCTTCCCTCGATGCTGCACGTCAACAAATGGCTATCAATGGACAAAAGTTGATGTCTCAAACTTTGCAATTAGCTGAAGGAGCAAGAAATGAAATTAGTCAAATTCCTGGTTTGTCAGTTTTGGAGATCTCCCCAACCTTTAAAAAGGGGGGGGTTTTTGATTTGGATCAAACAAGGTTAACTGTGAATGTTGTTCAATTAGGTTTAACAGGGTTTGCAGCTGAAGATATCCTCAATGAAATGGGTGTAACTCCAGAATTTTCATCCCTGCAAAATCTGACTTTTATTATTAGTTTGGGTAACAATCAATCAGATATTGACGCATTAGTGCAAGGGTTGAAAAAACTGGCTCAGATACCACAATTGACAAGTCAGTACAAAATATGTAAATATAGAAACGATGCTAAGATTGCTCATATCTTGTGCATTTCTCCCCGTGAGGCTTTTTTTGCTAATAGTGAAACCCTCCCTTTGGAGAAAACTGTAGATAGAGTTTGTGCAGAAATTGTTTGCCCCTATCCTCCTGGAATTCCTGTATTAATGCCTGGAGAAATCATTACAAAATCGGCTTTAGAATATCTGCTGCAAATTCAGTCTTTAGGGGGATTTATTAGTGGTTGTATGGATAACAAAATCCACAACCTAAAGGTTATAAAAACTTAAGTTATAATTAAATGTAGGTGTAAAAATATCACATTCTTGGAAAGCAAAATTTATGAAGATCAAATTCCTAAGTTCAGCAGTGCTATTTTTACTTATAACATCTGTAAGCCTACCAACTTCGGCTCAGTCTCTTACTAATCGAAATGAACTTGCGGCTAATGTTAAAGACACCGAAAAAATTAATAACATCAAAAAATTATTAGAAATAACAGGTGCAAAAAGTCTGACTCAACAGATATTAAATCAAATGTTAAATTCAATGAAATCTGAATACAATCAAGTACCAGCAAAATTCTGGGATACTTTTGCTGCTGAACTCAACCCAGATGAAATGATCAAGGAGTATATTCCTCTATATGATAAATATTTTACCAATGAAGAAATAAAAGCCCTTATTGCCTTTTATCAAACACCAATAGGACAAAAAACTTTGACTGTAACTCCTCAAATTACTCGAGATTCCACAGAAATTGGGATCAAATATGGCAGAGAAGCTGCCCAAAGAGCTTTACAAAAATTGGAATCTGAAGGATATATTCGCAATCGTTAATCATCAGCAAATTGACTTGCAATCTGCTGTGTATAAGTTATCAGCTATAAGCTAATATCGGAGTTTAGTGATAACTGATAACTGTTAACTGTTAAATTCCTTTTTTCACTAAGTCTTTATAGACAGGAATTTTGGACTTGAGTAGACTCCTGACAGCCTCTTCTAAATCTCCTTCTTGTAGTAAAGAATCTCCCATCAAAACTGCATTAATACCAGCATCAGCCATCAAAGATAAATCAGCAGGTGTCTCAATTCCCGACTCACTGACAACCAAAATCCCTAAGTTTTGTAAATGCGATCGCCTAGCAGCCATTAATTGCTGAGTAGTGCTAATATTCACACTAAAATCTTCTAAACTGCGGTTATTAATGCTGATAATACGTACATCATCTAACTTGAGTACACGATCTAATTCAGTTAAATTATGAACTTCAACCACAGCATTCATTCCCAAATAGTGAATCACCCGCAAAAAGTTATTTATCTGCTGATCTGTAAGAATAGCAGCAATTAATAAAACTGCATCCGCACCTGCTGCTCTTGCTAAATAAATTTGGCAAGGATCAAGAATGAAATCTTTACACAACAGCGGTAATGCTATCCGATGTCGGATAATCCGCAGATGATCAAAACCACCATGAAAGAATTTTTGGTCAGTAACGACAGATATACAAGTTGCTCCACCACGTTCATAAGATTTAGCGATCGCTAAAGGATCAAAATCTGCTGTAAGTATATCTTCGTCAGCAAATCTTTTTTTTACCTCTGCAATCAAGCTAGGTTTGTCAAGACTTTGCTGCAAAGCAGTAAAGAAATCTCTGACAGTCGGAGCAGCAGTTAATTGACGTTGCAAAGATGCGAGAGACATTTCTTGTTGTATTTGTGCAACTTCTAGCTTTTTCTGCCAGACAATTTCTCTGAGTATGGGTTGCAGACGACTATTAGAGATAGTAATTGGGTAGTTCATGATGAGAATGAATTAATAATTAATAATTAAGAGTTAAGGAATTTCTACCTTCATTTTTTCTCATAGCAAATTATGAGAAATAAGTAGAAAGGCACAAAAAACCGTAGACGCGGAGCGGCTTCTCGAAGAGTAGTATGTAACGAAAAGTAAAATTGCCCAAAACCTCTTCCCTTTTGCCTATTGCCTTATCACAACGACAATTTTTAACACCCACCTACTTATATCTGGGACAACATACCAATTTTGTCCAATCTTACATTTAAAAACCATGCAGGTGGGTTGACAAATCATCTTTAGTACCTGAAAATATTTCCGGTAAACATACACCCAATACTCATTGCTTAAGGGGGAGGGGAAAGGGGAAAGAATGAACGTAAGAATTCAGAATATATCTACGGCAAGCTACGCTAACAAAATCCAGAATGAACGATGGTTGCAGTTATTGCGGGGATGATCTGAAGAAAATCTCGATTGGAGAAAATCTTGACATGACAAGCATTCTGACTCCTGAATCCTGAATTCTTGCCCTTTACCCTTGACCCAAGTCAAATTATCAGTTGAAAATTACAAAGGGAGCAGTATTAAACCCACCCCTACGACTATTGCACAAATCTTAAACCGCACCAAGTAGTCCTTATTGGCATCTTAAAAATGAATCCAACTTGACTTAAGGTTAAACATTTCCACCTCTTTTTTAGCAGTTTGATCTTGTCTAGAGCCACCGAGTAGGCAATTATTTTTGAGCAATCTGATATAAGTACGGTAGGGTATATAGTCGATAGGGTTGTGTCCAGAAAAACGCAACAGTAAAACACAAGCCCAGGAATACTTGCCGGCTATAATTGCCTTGACTATTTGTTCTATTTGTTCGGTATTAATTTTCTTATTAATTTGTCTATTATAATCAGCAACGTTTTGACTCATGGTATGCACTCCTATGTGTGAATGAAATCAAATCAATAGCTTGTCAGCTTTTCTTCATATTTCCGAATTCTCAGCACAGTTGAAGTAGTAGTAGATGATGCTGAGACAAACACCTGCTGAAGACAAATTTATAAACCTATATCAAGAGTTTTATCTGTTGTTACCGAAAGTAGGGGCTGATTTAACCAGCTAGAGCAACATTGTTGTTTGGACAAGAGATATATAGCTAAAACCACCCCACCCCTACAGATTCAACTTATTGCACAAGCTACTTCTTTCATTAAGCCTACTCAAAGTTCAGCACTTGATAAATGAACTATTTTTTGATCGACTTGTCTATTTTTTCGCTCTTGCATTTTTTGATCATGCTTAATTCTGATAGCTTGTATTTCTAGCCGTAAATTTTCTAGATGGAGTAAGGATTTCAGGTTTCGTATACTTCAACACATTGATTCTTTACAATTTATATATCTTTAGTCAGAGGTCTGATTTCTTTGTATACTTCAACACATTAATTTTTTACAATTTATATATCTTTAGTAAGATGTTTCCTTGTTAGGAGGATATTGTTTACTAAAAGGTATTCCCTATGAGAGATGACCAGACGTATTTATATATAGTTCAATCCCCTTTATGGCTAATTAAACTTATTCAAATAAATCGAATACTTTTTCCCTATTTATCAAACAACATCGAGGTAAACCTAAATATATTACACTGGTTGACGAAATAAATTTTTACCATAACAAGTAGAGTCTCAAGATTTTACTTCCACTTAATTTAACTTGATTTGCCAAATAGATTGTTTGTAATTGCTTCAGGAATAAAATTTTTATTAGGGTATTTTATTATCCACAAAAAATTACTTAGTTCAGGATTTAATGCTCAGGATTTAAGGGGAAGAATATATGCAACAAAATAGAAGTTATGAATTTTTTATTGTTAAAATCAAATTTAAATCAATGAGATTTGTAAATTAATAGCGTTATTAATATCTATCAAACTGCCAATTCTGATTATGTTCAACCTAAGGGTAGATACATAATTAACTAATACTCAGGAGTAAGTATGAATATGAATTTTGGGGATTTTGGGGATTCCATGTTAAAAAAACTCAACTACGGGAGTTTTCATCCAGGATTGGAGTTAAAATTTGCTGATTTTCTCATCAATAAAATTGTAGATGCAGCTTTTTGTTTAGGAGAAAACGCGCAGTTTCTTTATGTCAATAATGCCACCTGCGATCTAACAGAGTATTCCCGCGAAGAATTACTTTCTATGAAGCTAAATGATTTAGATGTAGATTGTTCATCGCACAACTGGTCAGCACAATGGCAACATCTGACAAACCTAGAGAACCTCTCCTTTAAATCTCGCTATCGCACAAAGGAAGGACGAATATTTTTAGCTGCAATAAATCTTACTTATATACAATACCAAGACAGCGAGTTTTGCTGTGGTTTCATTCGGGAAAACAGTAACGAATTAGTAGATTTGAGTGTCCAAAAATGGATTGATGAAGGTAGAGAAATTAAAAAAAGTTTACAAAAAGAAAGTGCTAAAATTCAACCTCAACATATTGACACCTTACTGCGGCTCAGAGAGTCTAGATTTCGCACTTTGCTAGAAGCTACCAACGCTAGTATTTTTCTGCTTCAAGGTACACAAATTTGCTATGTAAATCCTGCTGCGGAGTTACTCACTGGCTATACAAAAAGGGAACTGTTAGCAGGCTTTGATTTTAACCAACTTATCAAGACTCGAAAACCTAAACATCGGGAAGCAACTAACTCTGAACATCAGGAGATAAATATCCTTACCAAAGACGGTACAGAGCGATGGTTAGACGTTGCGGTAACTCGGTTTGATGGAGGCATAGATTTTCATGGTCAAGAAGTTGAAGTCTTTACAGCTATTGATATCACAGATTACAAATATGCACAATTAGAATTGCGTCAGACTTTAAAACAAGCTAAAGAAATCAGCGAACTTAGAGCGAATGTTGTGGCTATGCTCTGCCATCAATTTCGTACACCACTAAATGTTATTTCATTTTCTAATAGCTTACTCAAACGACATATAGATAGATGGAAAGGAGAAAAGAGCTTACTATTTCTTGGACACATACAAACAGCGGTAGAACAAGTAAATCAGGTATTAGATGATATTTTATTCTTGGCTAAAACAGAATCATCAAAAGTTGGTTTTGAATCTAAACAAATTAATTTAGTGGATCTGTGCCAGGATTTAATTGCAAAAATACTGATAGCTAATAGTGGCAAGTATATTGATTTTCATAGTCGAGGAAACTGTTTGAAAGTATGGATTGATCAAAAATTACTGGAGCCTATTTTGAATAACTTGCTTGAAAATGCAATTAAATATTCTCCTATTGGCAGTGTGGTGGATTTAACGGTTGATTGTGACCAAGAGACAATAACTTTTCAGATTAAAGATGAAGGTATTGGTATTCCCGAAGTAGATCAGCAAAGGCTTTTTGAACCGTTTTATAGAGGTAGCAATGTTGATAAAATTTCGGGAACAGGACTGGGCTTATCGATTGTTAAAACTCTTGTTGACTTACATGGAGGTCAAATCAAAGTGGTTAGTGAAGTTGGTGTAGGTACTACATTTACTGTGGTGCTACCATCCGTTCCCTCTTGTGATTCTGAAATTGCTTAATACTCTATTTGTTAATCATTCTCTGTAACAACTTTTATTGGTTTCAAAATGATACACGAATCGTCGAAAACAATTCTTGTAATTGAAGATCATGCTCTTACCCGCCATCTTTTCTTAAAGGGTCTTGAGGCTGAAGGTTTTGTAACGATAGGAGCAGAAAACGGCCAAGTTGGTATTCAGCAAGCAGAAGAGTATTTACCTGATTTAGTAATTTGTGATCTGATGATGCCAGTTATGGATGGTTACAGTGTTTTAACTAGGCTGCGTCAAAATCATCTCACAGCAATTATTCCTTTTATTTTTCTCACAGCTAGTAACTCTAAGGCATCTATAAGAAAAGGGATGGAATTGGGAGCAGATGATTATTTAAGTAAACCTGCTACAATCGATGATTTGCTAAAAGCAATCACTATTCGATTAGAAAAGCAATCTCTTCTCCGCTCCTGGTATGCTGCTAGGTCTCATCCAATCTCAGAACTTCCAGCTACATCAGCAAATTCAGACTTAACCTTTCCCATGGTTCCCCACTTAAAAAAAGTTTTCGACTATATTGAAGCTCATTATCACCAAGGCATTACTTTATCTGATGTCGCTGAAGCTGTTGGTTATTCTCCAGCGTACTTAACGACCCAAGTATCCAAGCAAACAGGCGAAAGTGTTAACACTTGGATTGTCAAGCGACGTATGGCCGCAGCGCGTCCTTTACTGAAAAATACTAATCAGACTATTGAAGAAATTGCCATAAGACTGGGCTATCAAAATGCTTGTCATTTTTCCCGTCAGTTTCGTCAACATCATGGTTTATCTCCCACAATTTGGAGAAAACAACATCAATTAGTTCATGTTTCCGCAGCTTCAAACCTGCAATTTATCAAATCTCGCTCTCAGTTAACAAACGCTATTCCTTGTTAATTTGTTAACTATTCTTAGAGGTTGTAAACTGCTGTATTACTAATTGTACAGATAAGGCTAACAAACCCAAAGCTACTATACCAAATATACCCGTTCCCAAAGCCACCACACCCACAACTAGGGTACGAACAGCGGAGCCTATATTCACCACCATTGGGTTATCGGAATGGATGGGTTTGGCAGCAAAGGTAGTGGCGATCGCTATCATCAAAGAATACATCGCAAATGCGAATCCTCCCGACATTACCGCCCCCGTTATACATCGTAATGGTGTTGGTGGTACTTGTTCGGGAGTCTCTTTTGATGGCGTAACATTTGGTTCATTCATAATTTGGTAATTGGGGAAAAGGGAACAGGGAACAGGGAAAAGGGAACAGGGAACAGGGAACAGGGAACAGGGAACAGGGAACAGGGAACAGGAATAGGGAACAGGGAATAGGGAACAGGGAACAGGGAACAGGGAACAGGGAACAGGGAACAGGGAACAGGGAACAGGGAACAGGAAAAATAAATAAGAATTGAATAATAAAGAACTAATTTTTATTCCCCAGTCCCCAGTCCCCAATTTACTTTAATATTTGAATTCCAGTTGCAATTGTCCGAGTTACAAACAATTCTAAATCCTCATCAGGTATTGCTGATCGTATACGTTCCTTGACTACTTCTGCTTGTGCTTTTGATTCCACAATGGCAAATACTGAAGGTCCTGAACCTGACATCATTGTGCCTAAAACCCCTTCTTGACTAGCAAATAATTCGCGCAGTTGTAATACTTGAGGATAAGCTGGCAATACTACCTTTTCTAAATCATTGTGCATTTTTCGGCTAATTTCTGCCGCATCTTTATCTAAGATAGCTTTGACAATTTCTCCCGAATGAACTGCACTAGCACGAGCCGCTAAATCTTCGGTATTTTTAATATATGTGCTACCAAATACTTGCCGATAGGTTTTATAAGCCCAAGCTGTAGAAACTTCTAGACTATGGTATTTAGCTAATACTATATATATGTTATTTAAACTTGTTAAAGGAGAAAGTTGTTCACCTCTACCTGTAGCAATTACTGTTCCCCCAGAAACACAAAACGGCACATCTGAACCGAGTTGTGCGCCCAATTCTTCTAATTCTGATTTAGTTAATCCCAGGTTCCAGAGTAAATCTATCCCCACTAACACCGCTGCTGCATTTGTCGAACCTCCAGCTAACCCCGCAGCCACAGGAATCCGTTTTTTTACAGTAATATCCATCCCACCGAAATTATTAAAAGCATCGGGGAATTGCTTCGCCATCAGTGCGGCGGCTCGGTATGCTAGATTACTGTTATCTGTAGGTACTTGGGGGTGGTTGCAGTAAACACGAATCGCTTCCGTACTTGCGGCGTGTAAATCAATTTGGTCTGCAAGGTCGATACTTTGCAGTATCATCGCCAACTCATGATATCCATCAGGGCGGTCGCCAATGATTTCTAAATATAAGTTGATTTTCGCAGGTGCAATTAAACTATAAGAACGCATATCAGTGGTAATTGGTCATTAGTCATTGGTCATTGGTCATTAGTCATTGGGCATTGGTTTATTTGCTTCTTCCAATTCCCACCAGTCCCCAGTCACCAGTCCCCAGTCACCTGATTTACCAGTGATACCCATTGTGAAACACTAAGGTCTTCGGCGCGAACTTGGGGATTAATATTTAATTGTTCCAGTAATTGCGTCAAGCGATCGCGATCAATGACCGATTGCAAATTATTTCTTAACATTTTCCGCTTCGCCCCAAACCCTAATTTAACCAGATTTTCCAACTTTTTGGGGTCATTAGCAGGAATTTCTATCTGTCGGGGGAGTAAGCGCACCACAGCGGAATCGACTTTTGGTGGTGGATAAAATGCACCAGCAGGAACTGTACAAATTAACTCACAATCTGCCAAATACTGCACCCGCACCGACAACGCCCCAAAAGTTCTTGAACCTGGATTAGCATACAACCTTTCTGCTACTTCTTTCTGCACCAGTAGCACGATAGAGTCATAAGGTTCTGGGTTAGGGTTAGCAATAGTACCAAGTAACTTTTCAATAATTGGACCCGTAATATTGTAGGGAATATTGGCAACAACTTTATTTTGCTTTTGGAACTTGGCAAAACCTGTCAGTTGGGATGCTACATCAAGAGTCAGAAAATCTCCTTGTAGAAGTAAAAAATTTTCCCTCTCGCCCAGTTGCTTCACCAGTAGTTTACACAAATCACGGTCAATTTCTACAGCAACTAAAGAATGAACTAAAGGTAATAAACGCCGAGTTAAAATTCCCGTACCCGGACCAATTTCCAGAATCCTATCATCTTCTTGACATTCTGCTGCTTTGACAATGGCGTTAAGTGCTTTTTCGCTTTTTAACCAGTGTTGAGCAAATTGCTTGCGCGGTTGCACCATTTATATTTATTTCTCCATAATTATTAAAAAGAAAAATTTCCGCCAATAGTCTGAGATTTGGTTTTAAAGTTAATGTATCTATAGCAGTGGACAAAGCGGTTAGGACATTCTGGAAAGCTCAAACTCAGTGATGGCAAGGGTTTTACTTTTGCCTTTTGCATGAGTGCCTCTTGCCTTCTGCTATGTCTTAGGGCTTGCTCCCAACCCCAATTGAAAATGTAAGCATTTCCAGAATACAACAGCAGTCAGCTATCAGCAGTAAAATCAGCTTGGTACTTGTCTGTAAGATTGGGTTAGTTACTTCAGCGCCAAAACATTACTATGAACACTAAGATAAAATATATTTTACCCGTAATTTTATTAGCAGTTTGCGCCAGCATCAGCAGTTGTACTTCCAGCGATACTTCTGATAATACAAGTTCACCACCAACACAAAACAGCACAGTCTCCCCAACTCCCCTTAATTCTCCAGTCACATCTGAACCATTTTCCACCCAGCCATCTCCAGATGCAACTTCTAAAGCTATTTCTGGGAAAACTACTCAAGTCACACTCTACACAAGTGATGCTCAATGTCAAGATTATGTTTCTAAACAAGCTTCAGTGTCAGCCGATGAACCCATGAACGAAGCCGTCGGGAAAATTTTAGAGCAACGAGATACCGCTGACTTTAGCTTGTCTGGGTATCGTGTAAACGTTAACGACGGCGTTGCTACAGTTGATTTACGGTTAGCTCCTGAATCTAAGCGGCAAATAGTTTCTCTTTCTAGTTGTGAGCAGTTTGCTTTATTTGGTAGTCTCCGCAAAACCCTCACCAGTAACCCCCAATGGAAAATCAAAGATGTCCGCTTTACAGAGCGCGGTAAGGAAGTTGTTTTGTAAGGTGACAGGTGACAGGGAATAGGTGACAGAAAGAAGGCAAAAGGCAAAAGGCAAAAGGCAAGAGCTTTTGAATTTTAAATTTTGTATTTATTTCTCCCCTGCTCCCCTGCTCCCCTGCTCCCCTGCTCCCCTGCTCCCCTGCTCCCCTGCTCGCCTGCTCCCCTGCTCGCCTGCTCCCCTGCTTTCCCAGTCCCCAGTCCCTGATAAGTAAAGATTTTCTAGCGATTCTGCCCAAATATAGAATTAGACTATTACCATAAAAAAGTCTTTAATCAAGGACGGCAAGCAGATGGATGTTAAGCTAATTTTAGTGGGATTAACCGTTATATTTACCTTTGCGTGCTTATTTTTCGGCACGAAAAACGGATTTTATGATTCAGACAATTATCATGGCAACGGTTCTGCACATTAACCACAGTTAGAGAGGAGTAAATTCCTAGAGCATGAGGAATGATCTGTCGGTATCCTCTCTTCCTGATGATGGGGAAGCGGCTAGTGAATTGGAATGCCTACCCTATAGTGTTCAGCATGAAGATGAAGGTGTATGTCTACTAGTAAGGATGGGTCCACACCGCATTTTATTAGATTGTGGTTTGGGGGATATTTCATCTCTGACAAGGGGAATAACTAAATCGGCAAATAAAGGTAGTTCACTATTAGCGGCAGATTTAGTATTAATCAGTCATGCTCACCCAGATCATGCTAGGGGTTTGCTGGCGCTAAATCAAGCCTTTCCTCTGTTGCCTGTCTATGCTAGTGAGGTAACTAGCAAGTTATTACCCTTAAATTGGCCGGAACAAGCACCCGAAGAAATTCCTGCGTTTTGTCAGGCGCTACCATTGCGATCGCCTATAGAAATTCAGGAAAATTTAGTTGTAGAATTATTTCCCGCAGGCCATCTTCCTGGGGCTGTGGCTATTCTCCTCACCTACCACACCGAAAATCGTGATTACAAATTACTTTACACAGGAGATTTCTTTCTATCCAATTCTCGGCTAGTAGACGGATTACGTTTAGAGGAATTAAGGGGCTTAAATTTAGATGTACTCTTAATTGAGGGCAGCTATGGCACATCCCGCCATCCCCACCGACGCAACCAAGAAAATCAACTGGCGGAAAGAATTAATCGAGCCATAGCTGATCATAGTTCTATCATTTTACCCACACCGGCTTTAGGCTTAGGTCAAGAATTGTTGATGTTGTTACGTTCTCATCATCATTTTACTGGTCGGGATTTAGATATTTGGGTGGATGGTAATGTGGCTACTGGTTGCGATGCCTATTTAGAACTTTTGCCCCATCTTCCCGCATCAGTCCAGAATTTTGCCCGTCATCAACCTTTATTTTGGGATGAGCGGGTACGTCCCCGCGTGCGGCGGTTAAAAGTGGAAGATTTGGCTAATTTAGGCAGTTCACCCTGTATTGTCCTCACGGACTCTACAGCGGATTTAGGCAAATATTGCCAACCCAACACAGGGACTTGGCTAATTCTCCTGCCCGAAAAAATTGATATAAAAGTTGATCAAGAATACCCAGCACCGACTACCATTGAAAGCTATCTTTTAGCTCAACATAGTGATGGACCGGGAACAACCCAATTAATTCATAATTTACGACCCCAGCACGTCGTTTTTGTCCACGGTTCCCCTGCTTACTTAGCTGATCTGACTAGCTTAGACGAGTTACAAAATCGTTATCATATTCATTCCCCCGCTGCGGGAATTTTGGTAGAATTGCCCATTGGCGAAACATTTTTACAACCTTCCGCCCCAGAAACCAATTATGAAGGGGAGCTAACGGAACTAGAAACAGTAATTACAATTACCCTGCCAGAAGCAATTACAGATGATCCTCGTTGGCAGCAATTTGCGGATACTGGTTTAATAGAAGCTCGTTGGCAGGGAGAAGAACTGGTGTTAAGGAGTTTGTCCCAACGAGAACTGCTGAATCAAAATAGCTTAGATGTAGCCCGCAATAGGCATCCCCACACATGGTCTGATCTAGAATGCTGTGGTACGTGCAGATACCAAAGAGGGCAACGGTGTTGGAATCCCGCCGCCCCATTGTATAACTTTAAAGTTACTCTGGAAGGTTACTGTCCTGCCTTTGAACGGTTATCTGAACATGAATCCTGAATCAGAATTTGCGATTCAGAATTCATAACTCAGCACTCATTAGTCGGGATTCAAGTCAGTGAACCGGTTGCGGATACGCTCAGACTCAGGACAATCTTCAGTCATGAGAGGTTCGACATTACCCCGTGATACAGAAGCTAATTTCTGCGTTACAGAGCCAATGCTTTCTAGACGAACCATCTCTTCCCAAGAACTAACTTCGTCTTCTTCGTCCGTTTCATAGCGTAGAGTCACTAAATCTCCCTCTATATCGATGATGCGGGCCCGCTCTATCCAGCGTTGCTGATCCCGCAAAAATACACATACCTCCCGCCCGTCGCAACACAGTTGATAAATCTTGCGGTGTAGCATGTAATGCTTCTGCCTTTTTAAACAACGTAGTTAAACCTGTCAAAATCTGGGTCTTACCCCGGTCAGAAATACCCTAAAGAGGTCAATTTCACGCTTTGTGAACTAGTGTGTCTAGTAACCCAATCTCACAACGACTCGGTGGTAGTAGTCACTATAGGAAAATTTTGGGTCATAAACCAATGGTTACTCCATCTGTTGAAGTCAATCTCTTTTGGGGCAATGCTAGATAATGTTTACTTCATAGAAGTCAAACATTTCTGGAGTTGTCCTAACCTGGTTAATATGTGGTGGTGATTCCTTACTACCATCATGTAATAAATAGTACTGCAAAACAAGCGATAATTGCGGTTGTTTGAGTTGCCTACTTGTAATCATTGGCATTTCTAGGAAGTCTGGGGACTCGGCTGTACTTTTAACCCTAATGTATTTGATCTTAACTCATTCTCAGGCTTACCTTCATAGTTTTAAACAACAATCACCGAAGAGTTTTGAGTTTTGATCTGTAACCTGATGTCTAGGACAGGCATTTTGGCTGTCAGTGGCAAAAATATGGGGAGATTTATGATTGGGAGGTTTTTTATTTGTAAGTTGCTGACGGTGATTCAGATAAATTGCTCAGTAGTAACCTTTACTCAGTATTCAATCAATTTTGCATTCTCTCAGTTCCATGAGACAGCAATTATAACTATGATGATAAATATTTAATGGTTTAATCTTTCTTATGAATTTTAAACAAGAATGCAATATATTTAAACACCGCCACCCTGAGCAATGCGACTTTCTTAATTATGAATTATGAATTATTAATTCGTACTAGCTCCCGGTCTTGTTAATTGCTAGGGTAGGCAAGATGCCTACCCGAAAATAAATGTGATGTATTCCATGCCAGCAGTGAGAACAGCCAAAGGTTGAGAAAGTCAGGCTTCATGTTAAGTTTCGTCGAGCAATTCTTAGTGAGTTTTATTCAGTACCGGCAATTCTCTGAGATTTTTTGAGCAAGCTTCTCGTTTAATTTTACCTGTGCGGATTGCTTCGTATAGGGTAGTAAGAGCTTTTAAATCATCCGACTGATAGCATCTAGTTGCCAATACTTGAAGGAGTAGACCCTCTGATTCAACACTAAGATATCCAGTTTGGAAGGCAGATGCAATAATTGTGCGAATCATGATAAACAGGGCATAATGAACGATTTATCATTTCTAGTGTGGAACACTTGCTCCCTAAATACATTGATATAGGACAGTAAATATTCGTGATTGTCATTACATAAAATTGTGATCTCCGTCACGATGAAAAAAACAAATCATATAATATATAAGGTTATGAACTAAGCACTTATAAAAAATAAGTGCCAAAAATAACATACAATATTAAATTGCTAAAAAAGAATTTTGTTTTTAATTATACAAGCTATTTAATTACGTAATTAATATCTAGTATTTAAAAGCACAAACTAAAATAAGATTTCATCATGGTAAAAACTGGCGGAAATCTTCATCCTCTTGACTTAATTGCACCCAATTTAAGTTGAGTGATTGGAATTTTTGTACCAAGCGATCGCACGCTGGGCGCTCAGTGGCATAATGTCCAGCATCAATTAAAATCAGTCCTTGATCTCTACTTTCTTGGAATTGATGAAATTTACAATCAGCGGTGAGATAGGCTTGGGCGTTGGTTTTCACGACTGCGGAAATAAAACCTGCTCCCGAACCACCCAAAACAGCAACTCGTGAAATTTGTTGTTGTAAATTCGCAGCGGGGGAAAAAATCAACTTTGGGGGGTTAAGTTGATGTTGAATTGTGGTGAGTAATTCTTGCAATGTTAAAGCTGCTTGTAACATTCCTACCCGGCCATATCCTAAACCCGATTGGGTAGGAACTATGGGAGAAACGGCTTGCAGATGTAACATTTGCGCCAAAACATCCGCTGTGCCATCATTTACCTGGTCGAAATTTGTATGGGCGCTGTAGATACCGATATTGTGAGTAAAAGCTAACTTCACCATTTCCCCTAGTGGTTCCCCACTGCGTAGAGATTTGGGGGGATTAAAAATTAGGGGATGATGGGCAAAAATCAGATTAGCATTGAGAGCGATCGCTTCTGCCATCACTGCTAAAGTCGGAGTCAAACACACTAATACCCGTGCTTCTTCCTCTAAAACACCCGGCTCAATCTGCCAACCGCAATTATCCCAGCTTTCACACCAAGCCGGATTTGCCCATTCTTCAAACCAGGTGATTAAATCAGCAATTTTCATGAGATGTTTTCGCCGTAATTTTACGTAATTACACAGTTAGAGGGTGATTCAACCAACCATTGTAGCCTCAATCCAACTACGATAAGTCCTCAGTATGATGTCAGTTTTTGAGCTTCGCTACTCGCTAGAGATATAGTTATCATATCTCTGAGGATAGAAAATAGGGGACAGATAGCACCTGGGAAAATACTTAGGGAATACTATTTATCAATGCTTGCTTAAACTTCTCAGCAGTCTGAAAAGTAATTTGCGGCTTTTCCACTAAAGCTAAATCTATCACTTCAGCTAATTTTTTAGGAATTGTTTTATTACGTTGAAGAATAGGTACAGGGTCATTTTGCAAGACTGCTAACCAAGGATCACCTGTAAAATCACGGGGAAAATATCCCGTTAGCATATTATATAAACAAGCTGCTGTTGCCCAAACATCAACTTCTGGTAGCGAGTTTTGAAAATCTAGCACCTGCTGACGTGGGATAAATGCAGGTGTACCCATCTGATTTCCTGTCAAAGTTTGACCACTTAAACCAGCTAGATCAAAAGCTTTCGCTAAACCATAATCACCTATTTTCGCCACTATTTTATCATCGATGTATGTAATCAAAATATTATATGGGTTTAAATCACGGTGAATCAAACTTTTACCTGTTCCCATTTTCCCATCAGGAATTTCTACTTGATGGGCATATATCAAACCATCGAGAACTTGGATAATAATTTCTACAGCGATATTAACAGGTAAACGCCATCCTGACCTTTGCATTAAATCCCAAACATTACCTCCTTCACAGTATTCCATGATAAAAAAGAAAGTTTCTTCAGCAAAGCCATAATCTAACAACTGCACTATATGAGGATTTTGCAAACACTTGGTCTTTTCTGCCTCCTCCAAAAACTTCTGTATACCCTCTTCTTTCCCAGCAACCGCTGGGGACATCAACTTTATAGCCACAAATTTTCTTAACTTGCTATTTTCTGCTAAAAATACTTCACCCAAACCACCTTTACCAAGAGACTTGACGAATTTATAACAGGAAATTATTTGCAGATTCTCGTTACCCTCTGAAGCTAAATCTAGTAATTGGTGAATGATGTTTAAAAAATTTGGTTTTACTTTTTCTATAACTGGAGTTGGCGTTTTAATTAGCTGTGATTCTTCTGCTTCTATGCCTATTTTAAATAAAATATCCCCCAATTTAATTTCATCACCATCTTGTAAATCATATTCTGGAAAATTTAATTTTAAACCTTCTCGTGCGGTTTGATTGCGTTTCCTTTGTCCGATTTTTTTACCATTAACAAAAGTGCCATTTAAACTTCCCAAGTCACGCACACGAATATCTGGGGGGTTAATATCTAATAAGCAGTGATATCGGGAAATAGTCATATCAATTTCATTAGCTAATTGTAAATTACAATCATGATTTCTGCCAATGATACAAGTGCTGCGAGAATCAAAACTATATTCCTTTCCAGAGAGTGTACCTTGAGTGATGGTGAGAGTAATTTTAGATGGCATGGTAAATTTAGGAGGTAAGTGGACTATTTAATATATGAATATATGTTGGATTTGCTTTTATAGTTTTTTATAGAGCAGTTGATAGGGTGCTTAGGACATCAATTGATAGTCAAACTCTGAATACAAGAGGGTTTTACTCCTGACTTCTGACTCCTGAATTCTTACTTAGTATTTAATCACATTTTTAACCAGAAATGTGAACTACTAACTCTCTGCTATGATTATGCTGGCGATGTTCCCAAATGTAAATACCTTGCCATGTTCCCAAGACTAAATGGCCATTATTAATGGGAATGTTTTCGGAAGTATGGGTTAAAACTGTGCGGATGTGTCCTGGCATATCATCAGCACCTTCGGCATCATGGATATAATGGTTGCCTTCTGGTACCAATTTAGCCATAAAATTTGCTAAGTCTATTAATACATCAGGATCAGCATTTTCTTGAATAACTAAACTGGCTGAAGTGTGACGCAAAAATAAAGTGCAAAGCCCAGTTTTAACCCCAGAATCTGCGACTATAGCAGCAATTTTTGAGGTAATATTCTGAAAAGATTTGCCAGTAGTAGAAATTCTTAATAATTTTTGGTAGTGTGTCATTGCTAATTTATAGGTAAGGATTCATAACTCATAATTGAATTTTCGGAATTTATCAATTATCAATTATGATATGTGGGTAGAAGCTGCTATTTAGGGAAAGAATAAACCTTTAATATTTCCCCATTTCCCCAAATCACGCGCTTATAACTAAAGCTGATAGCTGACTGCTCACCCCTGAATGCTTCCCTGAAAATAATCTATCACGGCTTTGGCTATAGTTTCATTACCATCTTTAGCTATTGGTTGCGCTTGCTTTGGTGGTTGGGTAGAGTCATGGAGAAAATCCCAATTGCCGTCAAAAAATTCTGTTGGTGTGATAATTTGATGGTGGTTGTAATTTTTAATTCCTTCTAATAGCAAGGCAGCTTCAGCAAAGTCATTACGAGGTATGGTAATAATAGGCAGTCCTAGAAGTGTAGCTTCTGCAAAAGTGCTGTACCCAGGTTTAGAAACGACTCTTCCACAAATTGGCATAAAATCGACAGGACGGTATTGACGATTTTGAACTTTAATTAAGTTAGGCAACTCTGGTGCTAAGGCATCAAAGGTGATAAATTGCCAATCAGCAAATTTCCTAATATTATCATAAGGAATTGCCTGTAAACCCAAACCTCCAAATGTTAATAAGATGGTTTTTTCTGGTGGTGCAGTTATTCCCCAAGTGGTGCGTATTTCATCAATGGAGAAGTTGGGAGAACCACCTGTTAAACCCACATCTAGGATGTTGGGAAAAGCGGACATTGGTTCATGGAAGGGAAGACGAAACAAGCGATCGCTTTTATTATACCAATCACTGATCCAATCAGCAATTTCTATAAATTCTCCTCCCCAATGGCGATAAATAAACTCCCAACTAAAGTTACTTGTCATCCAACAGGGAATGTTTGCCGCTTTCGCAAAGCCAGCCGCAAGAAAGGGAATATCTGCCAAAATGAGATTAACACGATTTTGACGAATAAAATTAACTTCCGACGCAATTAACGAATTCTGATTTTTTTTAATCTCTCTTAACTTTTCTAGAGTGGCTGCTTTATCCATTGACAAACTATCAGCTTGAACAACACCTAAATCAAATGATCTTTGACGCAGGATAAAATCACCTTTTATATAGGATTCTAGCAGCCATCGAGGTGCAGTTGTGACAAGAATTAACAGCACTTCTGGACATAATTTTTGAATTGTTGCGGCTATTGATGCAGTGCGGGTAGTATGGCCAAAGCCGTGATTAGTAATGGCTATATATAAAATTGGACGTTTCATGGTTGTTTCGGTTTTGATTTACCTCACGCATAGACGCGTTAGCGGCTTCTCTCAGACTAGACGTAAAGATGCCAAGAATAGCAGAACTTATAACGTTTCCCAGTCTAATGAAGTACACACCAATTTATTCGCTGTTCCCTGTTCCCTGTTCCCTGTTCCCTGTTCCCTGTTCCCTAAAACTAAAAAACTTTGTACCTCACGAGCATGGGAACTACTATATCTGTATCTTTGGGTGTAGCTTAAAATTGACATTTACAGATGAGAAAATATTTCGATTGCTGCTATTAATTGGTCAATTTCTGATTCTAAAGTTAGGTAATGAACACTAACGCGAACACAATTAGGATTGGCAATTGTGCGAGTTAAGATTTTTTGGGATTCTAAAAATTGAACTAATTTGGAACTAGGCTGATTATTAGCAAGCTGAAAGGCAACTAAACCGCTTTGAGGTGGAGAATTTTTTAAACATTTGACATTTGTTAATGCTGTTAACTTTTGCCAAAGATATTCACTGTTTCTGCAAATTTTCTGATAGCGTTCTTCTGCGGTTCCCCACTGATTATGAACGGCGATCGCTTCCCTTAAACCCACATATAATGGAGTTGCCAAGGTAGACACTTCATATCTTCGCCCATCTGGTTGCCAATTAATAGGTTGTGCTTGATTGTTGGTAATTACTCCATCCAAACCAATAAATGTCGGTTGTAACATTTCCCGCGTTTGGGGTCGCACATACAAAGCACCTACACCTGCTGGTCCACATAACCATTTATGTCCAGTAAAAGCATAGAAATCAACCCCTGATTCTGTTAAATTTAAAGGCAGAACCCCAACAGATTGAGCCGCATCTACCAACAACAAGGAATTGTTATTCCTGCATATTTCTGTTATTTTGTCAATAGGCAAAACTTGACCTGTATTCCATAAGACATGACTTAAAATTACTAGTCGTGTATTGGGGCGTAAACTTTCGGCAATAATAGTGACAGGATCGCCCTCGTTTAAAGTTGCCATCAGGGGACAAGTGGAAACTTCTATAGCGAATCTACGACTAATTTCTTGAGCAGTGGCAATCACTCCCGGATGTTCACAGTCGGAAAGCAACAAATGATCACCAGCTTGCCAATCAATTCCCCACATTCCGATGTTACAGCCAATGGTGACATTACCTGTGAGGGTAATCGTGTCAGTTGGTACATTTAATGTAGATGCGATCGCCTCCCTAGTAGCTTGCATCTGGGGAGATATCCAGCCATAAGCCTCAGCACCAAAAGGTCCTATTTCCTGAATATGCGCTTGAGTTTGTGTGATAGCATCCATCGCCCCTTGAGGCATTGGTCCTTGTCCCCCATAATTAAAATAAATTTTATTCGCTAAAGCTGGAAATTTGGCGCGATGGTGATGCAACATATCAATTTTGGATTTTAGATTTTGGATTTTGGATTTGAAATTTAAAATGTTAAATCCGAAGATTTAGCCTAAAAACCTATATTAATAATATTATTCTTCCTGCCTCCTGCCTCCTGCCTCCTGCCTCCCAAAATATCCCAATTATTGTTAAATTAAATGAATGATCATTAATGCTGAACTCCTACTCCAATATCAACGCTGTAAGCGGCGGCCTTTTTTAGATACTCATGGTGACTATAGCCAGCGAGATGTTACCCATGAGTTGCTGGTGAAAGTGCAACAAGACAAACTCACTCATCAGCAAAGCGTGTTAAAAAACTTGGCGGCTTATCACCAGCCTGATTATCCCTCCAGGAACTGGGAAGCTGGTGCAGCAGCAACTGTAGAATTAATGCAGCAAGGTGTTGAGCTTATTCATCGCGGAGTGTTATTAGCCACTTATGAAGAAAAATATACTTTACTGAGTCGTCCAGATTTACTTGTCAAACAGCCAGGAACATCCAGCTTTGGTGACTGGTTTTATGTTCCTGTGGATATTCAACTAGGTAAACGTCCCAAACAAGAATATCAAGTTGTCGCTGCTTTTCACGCGGAGATTTTGGGGGCGTTACAGGAAGTAATCCTGGAAGAAGCTTGGCTGATATTGCGGAATAAGGATGCAACTTATGTGGTGGACTTAGATAAATGGACACCACAAATGCTTGATATTTTGGCGGAGTATATTCAAGTGGTTGAGTCACCAGAAGCACCGGAAGTATTTATTGCCCGGCAAAAGTGCAATCTCTGTCACTGGTATCATCATTGTTATGCGATCGCCCAATCTCAGCAACATCTCTCCCTGTTACCAGGTGTCACCCCAATTCGCTACACTCAACTACAAGCACTATCTACCACTACTTTAGAAGCAGTCGCTAACATCAGTCCCAGCACGTTAGAAAACTTGATTGGTTTTGATCCTGAAGTCGCATCCAAACTCATATTGCAAGCGCAATCAACATTAACAAAACGTCCTTTAATTTTACCCTACGCTTTACCTGGAGAAAATCTTACATTTACAGCCCCCATCGAGTTATATTTTGATATTGAAGCACAACCAGATTTAAATTTAAATTACCTATTGGGGGTTTTAGTAGTTGATAGACAAGAGAACACAGAACAGTTTTATTCATTGTTAGCAGAAACACCAGCCGAAGAAGAATTAATTTGGCAGCAATTTTTAGATTTAGTTTGCCAATATCCCCAAGCACCAATTTATCATTTTTGTGCTTACGAAGTTGAGACCGTCAAAAAACTAGGGAGACTTTACCGTACACCTTACTCCTCAGTCAGTCCGATACTCAATCGCTTTGTAGATATTTATGAACAATTAACACAAAGCGTTGCTTTACCAATAGAAAGTTATGCCCTCAAAGCGATCGCTCGTTGGTTAGGATTTGAGTGGCGTGATCAAGAAGCTAGTGGTGCCAAGTGTATTTACTGGTATGATCAATGGTTAGAAACAGGCGATCACACCTTACTAGAACTGATCCAACGCTACAACGAAGACGACTGTCGCGCCACCCGCAAAGTTAAAGACTGGCTAGTTAACTTTTTTCAAGCCGAATATGCTAGAAAACTGGCGTAATCCAATTTTAGATTTTAGATTTTGGATTTTGGAAACTACACTCTACTTTCCCACCCAATTTTTTATTTTTTATTTTTCATAGGCATTATTTATCCATGCAACTGATCAAAAAACTCAGGAAACCACCGTTAATTATTTTAATTATTTATTTTACCATCACCATCATAATTATCAGTCTATTCCTCAGTAATTTAGCTTCTGCAACAACTAAGGTAACTGGTATAGATTTCATTGGTGCAGCCACTTTACCCACAGGATACTCCTTCCAAAAAACCGAACTGGGAGGATTATCTGGAATTACCTACGATGCCAAAAACGACCTTTATTATGCCATTTCTGACGATAGAGGACAAAAAGCCAACCCTCGATTTTATACCCTAAAAATTGACCTCAGCACAGGTAAGCTAACTAAAGATGGAGTTACTCCCGTAGCTGTCACCACTTTATTAAACGAAAATAACCAAAAATTTACCCCCAGAACCACTGATACAGAAGGTATTACTTTAACTAACAAAGCAACTGTATTGATTTCTTCTGAAGGTGATGTTCAAAAATTAATTAATCCTTTTATTAAAGAATTTTCCCTTGCTTCTGGTCAAGCTATTACCACTTTACCCATACCAAATAAATTTCTACCAGATTCAAAAAATCAGCAGGGTATCCGTAATAACCTAGCCTTTGAAAGCCTCACCATCACACCCAACAATCAATCATTATTTACAGCGACTGAAAACTCACTAATTCAAGATGGTGCAGCAGCCAAACCAGGCTTTGCTAATTCTTGCCGCATCTTGCAGTATAGCCTGGACAACAACCAACCTGAAAAAGAATTTCTTTATCAAACAGAACCAGTCACACCCCTATTCAATTTTACAGGCAGGTTTGACAGTGGATTAACTGATTTACTCTCCTTGGATAATCAAGGACACTTACTGAGTCTAGAAAGGACTTTTACTGGTTTGGGATTTGCTATTTCCTTGTTTCAGGTTTCCCTGGAAAATGCAGATGATATTCACAATCTTGATAGCCTGTCAGCGGTTGACATCAAAAAAATCAAA
The DNA here is from genome assembly GCF_014696825.1 of Anabaena sphaerica FACHB-251. Classification (NCBI taxonomy): domain Bacteria; kingdom Bacillati; phylum Cyanobacteriota; class Cyanophyceae; order Nostocales; family Nostocaceae; genus Anabaena; species Anabaena sphaerica. Next base: position 90,794 of record NZ_JACJQU010000001.1, read on the forward strand.
CCCGTAGAGAAAAAACTACTCTTAGATTTGCAAACTCTGGATGTAGCACTAGACAACATTGAGGGCTTAACCCTTGGTTCTAAACTACCTGATGGACAAACTTCGTTAATTTTAGTCAGCGACAACAATTTCAACAGACTGCAAAGCACCCAAATCCTAGCCTTTAAACTCAAGCTGGAATCACCCTTAACCAGGCTATTGCGGTTGCTGCCAGTTCCCATTCCTCAATAACTGATTTCCAGTATAATTACTCTCTACTGAGGTTTTAAGTTAGTACAATTTAAGTATTTATACGGTTACAAAATGATTACTAAAATATGTTACATAAGATGAGGTAGCTTTTACCAAGTCAATCAAAGTGATTTGATATCAATTAACAGGATCGATGAGCTATAGCCATCCTCAATCATTGGTGTCCAAATTAAATGCTATTGTCTGCCTCCACAAGTAGAAATTTAGCACTGCTAAATCTTTACAAAACAAACATATTCATCATCGCATAGCGTGATTGAGATTTATGTATACGTAGAAGAACATAGTTGTAATAATTTTGCTAAAATATCCTGTAGTAAATATCTATATTTATTTTGTAGTCTAGCATAACAAACAGGATATGAATGAATCCAAAACATCATCAGACATTTATATTGGGCAATTATTAAATAACCGTTATTTAATTAGAAATTTACTTGGTGCAGGAGGCATGGGTAGAGTTTACCTAGCAGAAGATGTCACCAAGGAATGTATGTTAGTTGCTGTGAAAATGCTCTCTTTAAGTATAGGAAATAAACATTTAGCAGAACGCTTTGGTAGAGAAATTTTTATTGGCGCTCAATTAGGGAAAAAAAGTCCACATATTACCCGTGTGTTCACTTATGGCATCACCAATGAAAGAGTGCCGTTTTATGTTATGGAATATCTGCGGGGGAACACGATAAAACAAATTCTGAAAGTTGAAAGTTTAACCATATTAAGATTTTTAGTAATGTGCCAGCAAATTTGTTTAGGTTTACATTGCGCTCATCAAGGAGTAACCCTAAATGGCAAAGTTTATCCTATTATCCATAGAGATATTAAACCAGAAAATATATTCATTAATAATAATGGTAAAAAAACAGAAATAGTCAAAATTCTTGATTTTGGGATTGCCAAATTTTTGACCGAGAGTAGTGGAATGACAATGACTGAATCTTTTATAGGCAGTTTACCTTACTCCTCTCCAGAACATATGCAAGGGCAGAAAATTTTAGATGTGCGCTCTGATATTTATAGTTTAGGCGTGTTGATGTTTGAAATGCTCACAAGAAAACATCCATTTCATACAACAAGCCACTCTTTTAGCACTTGGTGTAAACTTCATTGTATTCAAGCTCCACCTACATTTGAAGAAGTCAATCCCCATGTCAGTATTCCCCAGGAATTACAACAATTAGTAATGCGTTGTTTAGCAAAGGATGTGAATGACAGACCCCAGAGCGTCAAGGAAATATTAGATGATTTAGTTAAAATTAAAGCACAGATTGAACAATATCCTAGCCATGATGGTGAAAAACTACAGCCGGAGCATAATGTCAAAATAGTACCTTTAACATCAATTTCAGAACAAGAGTGTTGGCAAAAACAGTGGCCTAAAAATAAACCAGTGGGATTAATTTGTTTTCCCCATCTCTTGCATACACCCAAAGGGAATATATTAACTTTGTGGGCTATGTTACCTCAAGCAGAAATTCGGAAATTAAAAGAAAAAATACATACTACTGAATTTATTAGTAAAATAGAAGATTACCCAATGATATTGTGGGTGACAATGTTATATGATGAGCAGTCTGATCTGATTAGATGGTTATCTTATTACTTGGATATTAAAGATAATAAAGAAGAAAAAATCTTGCGGAATTTAGCAGGAATTGGCTACTATCATCTGTTATTGTTCGCCCGTGAAGATCCTCATAAATGTAGTCATGTCATGACCTTTATGCTAACAGCCAAACAGCGTCAATATCTATCTGATGCCATCAATTTAAGTCAAAATAAAAATTTCGATAAACTTACTTCTTCCCATCAAGCAAAAATTCTTCTCAAAATAGAATATGAAAAATTAAAATCACAAATTAGCAAAAAGCTCAATACCAAATCCAAAAAACCAGGAGGTTTTTTCAAATCTTGGCTAGTGAGATTATTTGATTTATTTAAATCTTAATCATAAGTAAGTGGGCGTTAAAAATTGTCGTTATGACAAGGGAACAGGGAACGGGGAACGGGGAAGAGGGTTTTGGTGAATTTACTTTTTGTTACATACTACTCTTCGAGAAGCCGCTACGCGTCTACGGTTTTTTCCCACCGACTTACTTACTCTAGCAATCAACATCAATTACTTCCAATAAATTCAGGTTCAGATTTAGAGGTTATTAAAGTGAACACAGGCCCATTTGCGTCTCCAGAAAATCAGGAGTTGCTTGCCAACCGTTATCAACTTCAAAAGTTAATCGGTAAAGGTGGCATGGGTGAAGTTTTTTTAGCATCTGATGTTTTGCTAGGAGGTACACCAGTTGCCATAAAATTTTTATCCCAGACATTCACCAACCCCAAAATTCAAGCTAACTTTAATCGTGAAGCCCTTCTGAGTGCAGCATTGAGCCAAAAGAGTATACATATTGTCAGGGCTTATGATTACGGTGTTAGTAAAAGTGGTAAGGCATTTTACGTAATGGAATATCTATCTGGCCAGATTTTAAAAGATTTAATTCCTGTACCTCTACCCATATTTCTCAATCTTTCACGCCAAATTTGTTTAGGCTTGCAGTGCGCCCATGAAGGCATTAGTATGGATGGTCAAATTTATCCATTAGTTCATAGAGATATTAAACCAGCTAACATAATCGTAATTCCTGATCCCATTTTGGGGCAGTTAGTAAAAATTTTAGATTTTGGGATTGCGAAATTTTTAAACTCGGCAACACCAAACAAAACTAAAGGATTTCATGGAACTTTACCCTATTGTTCCCCAGAACAATTAGATGGAGGAGAATTAGACAGCCGCTCTGATATTTATAGCTTGGGTGTGATGATGTTTGAAATGTTGACAGGTAAAAAACCTTGGCAACCAGAAACTAACTATTTTGGCGCTTGGTATAAGGTACATCAATTTGAAAAACCAAGAGAGATGGCTCTGGTAAACCCCTATATTGAAGTACCTCAGCAGTTAAATGATTTAATTATGGCTTGTCTGGAGAAAAAACCAGAGAATAGACCCCAAAATATGAGAAAAATTCTGCAAGTCTTGGCAAATATAGAAAAGTCTAGCCAACAAACGACTTTCACAAGTTTAGATAAAAAAACTACTTCTGATGATGCCTTGATTTCTGAATATTCAGAAAAGATTACCAATAGCTACGGGCAAATTGTCTGGCCTGAAGATAAGCCTATTCAGGAAATTGTTTTTCCTCAGCTGATAGATACTGGAAAAACTTCTGTGCCTGCTCTGTGGTTAATGTTACCACAGAAAGAAATTAAAAATCGCGCCGATACAAAACGCTATAACCAGTTTATCTTTATTACCTCTCCCCATCCGATGCTGCTGTGGATAACGGTACTTTACAATAGGCAAGTCGAACCCAAGTGGTTGCCCTGCTACCTAGATATGCAAAATCCCCACAATCTCCAGTTAGTATCGTCCTTGGCGGAAAATAAGTCCTACCCTTTGATTCTCTTCACTCTAGAACCCCCTCATAACTGTGCCAATATCCTCAGCAGCAGCATTGCTCCAGCACAGAGACAAAAGTTGAAAAATTGGGTTAAACAAAGTCAGCAACTACCATCCTCCTCTCAGTCCCACGTCAGCAAAAAGTTGTTAAAGCAGCAGTACAAGCAGATACAAGCTCAAATATTGGAACATCTGGAATCTCAAATCCAGGCTGTAGTTTAGGTGATTGGTGATTGGTGACTGGGAAAAGGTAAAAGATTATTCGCCCCTGGTTACCCTGCTTCTTGCTCCCTGTTCCCTGTTAAGAGTTCCTTGTGAAAAAAACTCAAAATTTTTTCTTCCAACTACTTGACAAGTAAAAAATCATAGGCAATAATAATAAAGTTGAAAACAACAAGGGACTGTAGTTCAATTGGTTAGAGCACCGCCCTGTCACGGCGGAAGTTGCGGGTTCGAGCCCCGTCAGTCCCGTTATAAAGATACTAAAAGCTGAGTAATGGGAAAAGCACCCGTTTATGCTGGTTTTATCAGCCTGGGAAAATAGCCCACAGAGATGGTTTATAGCCAGTCAGCACTTGTTATAGTGATCTTGCTTTGTGAGAGAGAGAAATAACTGTGTCTGTAAGAGTTCGTATTGCTCCTAGTCCTACTGGGAATTTACATATTGGTACAGCGAGAACTGCTGTATTCAATTATTTATTTGCCCGTCACCATGATGGGAAGTTTATTCTACGCATTGAAGATACAGATTTAGAGCGATCGCGCCCTGAATACACCGATAATATTCTGAGTGGACTACGCTGGTTAGGATTGAACTGGGATGAAGGGCCATTTTTCCAATCTCAACGTTTGCACCTCTACAGGGAAGCAGTACAAAAATTGTTAGATCAAGGATTAGCTTATCGCTGCTACACCACATCGGAAGAATTAGACGCGCTACGGGAAGGACAAAAAGCCAGAAACGAAGCACCCCGGTACGATAACCGTCACCGTCACCTGACCCCAGAACAATGCGCCGCTTTTGAAGCTGAAGGACGCTCCTCTGTGATTCGCTTCAAAATTGACGATGGACGAGAAATTGTTTGGAATGACTTGGTGCGGGGTCAAATGTCATGGCGTGGTAGTGACCTTGGTGGTGATATGGTAATTGCCCGCGCTTCAGAAGAAGGTATTGGTCAACCACTGTATAACTTTGTCGTCGTTGTGGATGACATTGATATGCAAATTACTCATGTCATTCGTGGAGAAGACCATATCGCCAACACAGCTAAACAAATTCTTTTGTATGAAGCTTTGGGTGCAAAAGCTCCCGAATTTGCCCATACACCCCTGATTTTGAATCAAGAAGGGCGCAAACTTTCTAAACGGGATGGAGTAACTTCTATTTCTGACTTTCAGAAAATGGGTTTTACTGCGGAAGGTTTAGTCAATTATATGACCTTGTTAGGTTGGTCTGCCCCAGATTCTACGCAGGAAATATTTACCTTAGACTCAGCAGCAAAGGAGTTTACCTTTGAGCGGGTAAATAAAGCTGGTGCTAAATTTGACTGGGATAAACTGGATTGGATTAATAGCCAATATATCCATAATATGCCTGTTGTTCAGCTGACAGATTTACTCATACCTTTTTGGGAGGAAGCGGGGTATCAATTTACTGATGCTAGAGAGCGTCCTTGGTTAGAACAGTTGGTGAGTTTAATTGCTGCTAGTCTGACTCGGTTGGTGGATGCTGTCCCCATGAGCAAAATGTTTTTTACTGAAGCGGTAGAGTTCAGTGAAGAAGGTTCAACTCAACTTCAGCAAGAAGGTGTGAAAGCGACGCTGCAAGCTATTCTTACAGCTTTAGAAAATCAGCCGGAACTTTCAGCAGATACCGCTCAAAACATCATTAAACAAGTGGTGAAAGAGCAAGGTGTGAAGAAAGGGTTAGTCATGCGATCGCTCAGAGCGGCTTTAACTGGGGATGTGCATGGGCCTGACCTAATCCAATCATGGTTGTTATTAAATCAAATTGGTTTAGATAAATCTCGGTTAAATCAAGCAATTTCAGCCGCTAATTAGCTGATACGGTGACAGGTGATAGGGAACTATGACCGAGATCCCCGACTTCTTAAAGAAGTCGGGGATCTATCCGAGCGAAAATTGGGAACTTGAAGTGTAAGAATCATGTCTTTAAAAATACTTAGAAAAAAATATAATTACAATGCCCAAAAAATCTTTCAATACAGCAATAAAATTATCTTTGATGATAGTGACGATGGGCATCACAACTTTAATTCATCCCATTGTCGATGCTCAAGAAACGCCACCTATTTTTGGTGATATTACCATTGGTCGCCAATTTTCGCCTGATCCGCTGACAGTGCGGGGAATGAGTGGTGGTTCAATTCCTGGCAAACAAGTGAACGGAGGAAGTGAAACCCCTACGGGTCCATGTAATGGATTTGTAGATGAAGCGCCAGACCATACCCTAAAATTAACAAGTAAATTTGACTACCTAAAATTACAAGTGGAAAGTCCAGCAGACACCACCATCATGATTAAAGGACCCGGTGGTACTTGGTGCAATGATGATTTTGATGGTAAAAATCCTGGCATTGTGGGTGAATGGTTGCAGGGAATTTACCAAATTTGGGTTGGTTCCTACGAGAAAGGTAAATATCTTCCCTACACTTTAAAAATTACAGAAGTTAAGTAGGTCAAGGGTTTGGGGGTTTTAATGACGTGGATAAAGATAACCAAAGGAACTTGCTGTGTTCTGACGACCTTGCATTTGTATTAAAATGAGAATTAAGTTAACTTTAATTAAGATTCTTGATAGACTCACTGGATCTGCCGTAAAGCCTTAATGGTTTTTTTGGGCATTCATGAACAGTCATCAAATATCCAATTAAACAAAATGGATTTATAAACATCCGTTACACAGCAGTCCTATTGGCATCTAGAGGCAAATTAGAAGATGAAATTTTCTTGGAGAGTCGTAGCACTCTGGTCAGTGCTGGCTTTGGTAATTGGCTTTTTCTTCTGGCAAGGCGCTTTTGCAGGCGCTCCTGCGGACGCAAGTAAGAATGCAGCTAATACCCGCATGAACTACGGACGTTTTCTGGAATACTTGGACGCTGATCGCGTTACCAATGTAGACCTGTATGATGGGGGCAGAACTGCAATTATCGAAGCTAATGACCAAGATATTGAAAACCGCGTGCAACGCTGGCGGGTAGATTTACCTACTAATGCTCCTGAGTTAATCAACAAACTCAAAGAACATAACGTCAGTTTTGATGCTCATCCCATCCGCAATGATGGCGCTATCTGGGGTTTGTTGGGTAATCTGATCTTCCCAGTGTTGTTGATTACTGGTCTATTTTTCTTGTTTCGTCGTTCTAATAATCTTCCCGGTGGTCCTGGCCAAGCGATGAATTTTGGCAAGTCCCGCGCTCGGTTCCAAATGGAAGCGAAAACCGGAGTAAAATTTGATGATGTGGCGGGAATTGAAGAAGCTAAGGAAGAATTACAGGAAGTTGTTACTTTCCTCAAACAGCCAGAAAGATTTACTGCGGTAGGTGCAAAAATTCCTAAAGGTGTATTGTTAATTGGACCTCCTGGTACTGGTAAAACTCTACTAGCAAAAGCGATCGCTGGTGAAGCTGGTGTTCCTTTCTTCTCAATTTCTGGTTCAGAATTTGTAGAAATGTTCGTTGGTGTGGGTGCTTCCCGTGTCCGCGACTTGTTCAAAAAAGCCAAAGATAACGCTCCTTGTATCATCTTTATTGATGAAATTGACGCTGTAGGTCGTCAACGGGGTGCAGGTATCGGTGGTGGTAATGATGAGAGAGAACAAACTCTCAACCAACTGCTGACCGAAATGGATGGTTTTGAAGGTAATACTGGCATCATCATTATTGCTGCTACCAACCGTCCTGATGTTTTAGACTCCGCACTGTTGCGTCCTGGTCGTTTTGACAGACAGGTGACAGTTGACGCACCTGATATTAAAGGACGCTTGGAAGTTTTACAAGTTCATGCTCGCAATAAGAAATTAGATCCCGGTGTTTCCTTAGATGCGATCGCCCGTCGTACACCTGGTTTTACAGGTGCAGATTTAGCTAACCTCCTCAACGAAGCAGCTATTCTCACCGCTAGAAGACGCAAAGACGCAATTACCCTGTTAGAAATTGATGATGCAGTAGACAGAGTAGTTGCGGGGATGGAAGGTACTCCTTTGGTAGATAGCAAGAGCAAACGCTTAATTGCTTACCATGAAATCGGACACGCTTTGGTCGGTACTTTATTAAAAGACCACGACCCAGTACAAAAAGTTACTCTCATTCCCAGAGGACAAGCACAGGGTTTAACTTGGTTTACTCCCAACGAAGAACAAGGTTTAATTTCTCGTTCTCAACTCAAGGCCAGAATTACTGGTGCTTTGGGTGGTCGTGCTGCTGAAGAAGTGATTTTCGGTGCTGCGGAAGTGACAACTGGTGCGGGTGGAGATTTGCAACAGTTATCAGGAATGGCACGACAAATGGTAACACGGTTTGGGATGTCGGATTTAGGTCCTTTGTCACTGGAAAGCCAACAGGGTGAAGTATTCCTGGGTCGTGACTGGACAACACGTTCTGAGTATTCTGATTCTATTGCTGCTCGTATTGATGCTCAAGTTAGAGCGATCGCCGAAGAGTGCTACGATAACGCTAAGAAAATTATCCGTGAACATCGCGGTGTTACAGACCGTTTGGTTGATTTGTTGATTGAAAAAGAAACCATTGACGGTGAAGAATTCCGTCAAATTGTTGCTGAGTACACTGTTGTTCCTGATAAGTCACAGTTTGTACCTCAACTGTAATTTCTAATCTATAAAATTTTGTGAGTGGATGTGGTTGATTTGACCATATCCATTTTTTTGCATATGAATTTATCTCACGCAGAGGCGCAGAGAGAAAGAGTTTGAGAAATGGAATTTTTGTAGGTTTTCGCTACAATTTAATCACTTAGAAAAAGTTTTACTTTTATGCTATTGTCTAACAAATATTATCTATTAATTTAATGCTGGTTATGACTGATTTTAATTACTACATCCAAGACATACAAACCAACATTAAACGCGGTGGAGAACGTAGTCATTACCCTAGCTTACAACGTCTCATTGAAGGTTTAATGATTGGTATTAATGCCAGAATTGAAGAAAAAGGTAATCAAGAAGGTATTCCTGATTTTACTATCAGAAAAAATGATCGAGTTTTGGGATATGTAGAAGCTAAGGATATTAATGTTGATTTAATTAAAACAGAGAAAACTGAACAGATTAAACGTTATTTAGAATCCAATATTGGTTACAATTTGATTTTAACTAATTACCTGGAATTTCGTTGGTATGTCGATGGAGAATGTGAAAAAACTGCTAAATTAGCTGATTTAGAAAAAGGTGAAATTACGCTGGTTGATGATTTACAACCTATCACAGAATTACTACAATTATTTCTTGAGCAAAAAGCCAAAGATATTAATAACTATTATGATTTGGCTAAAGAAATGGCAGCTTATACTAAAACTATTAGAAACGCGATTTTTTCAACTTTAGATATAGAAGCAAACACCGAACAATTAAATCAATTAAAGGAAACATTTAAACAAATATTGATTCTGGATATAGATAATCAAAGTTTTGCGGATATGTACGCTCAAACTATTGCTTATGGTTTATTTACTGCTAGAATAGGTCATGCACAAAACCCTGGACAATTTGCATTTAACCGGACAACAGCAAGTATTTATATTAGTGATAGAATCCCTTTTTTAAAAGGTTTATTTGATATAGTTATTGCTACTGATAGCGTTAGTAAAATTCACAAGTCAATTGAAAATTTAGTAGAATTATTAAATACAGTTGACATGACCAATATTTTAGAAACTTTTGGTAGAGAAACGCGCACAGAAGACCCAGTTATTCACTTTTATGAAACATTTTTAGCTGCTTATCAATCTTCATTAAGAAAAAGTCGAGGAGTTTATTACACTCCTGAACCTGTAGTTAATTTTATTGTGCGTGCTGTTAATGATATTTTAGTGAATGAAGAAATCTTTGATTTACAACATGGTTTAGGAAATCGTAGAGTCACAATTCTTGACCCCGCAACAGGTACAGGAACTTTTTTATATGCGGTTATTAAACAAATTCGAGATAATGTCGCTAAATATGGGATTGATAAATGGAATAGTTTTTTAAGAGATGCAAAACTGGTAAATCGTCTCTTTGGGTTTGAGTTATTAATGACTCCCTACACGATAGCACATTTAAAATTAGGTTTATTATTAGGAGATTTGGGTTATAAATTTGCACCAGAAGAAAGATTAAAAGTTTATTTAACTAATGCGTTAGAAGAAGGAATAAAACAAGGTGATTTAATTCCTGGTATTACGCAAATTATTGCGGAAGAATCCAGTCAAGCAGGAAAAGTGAAAACAGAAGTTCCGGTAATGGTGGTATTAGGAAATCCTCCTTATTCTGTCAGTTCTCAAAATGCGAGTAAACGCAAAAGAATCTTAAATCAAGATGAGAAATATTTAGCTGATGTTGAATATACGGGTTCAGTTTGGAATCGGATTTATAAAACCGGAAAAGCGGGTAAAACTATTACTGAGTTAACCCATATTGGGGAACTTTTAGAATTATACAAGGGGAGAGTAAGGTTAGAAAAAGAAAAGAATATTCAACCTTTAGATGATGATTATATTAAATTTATTCGGTTTGCTCAATATCAAATTCAAAAAACACCTAAAGGTTATGGTATTATTGGTTTTATTACTAATCATTCCTATCTCAATGGGTTAATTCATCGGGGGATGAGAGAGGAGTTATTAAAGTATTTTGACACTTTATATATTATGGATTTGCATGGTAATTCTTTATTAAAAGAAACTACACCAGATGGAAATGTTGATCAAAATGTTTTTGACATTCAACAAGGTGTATCTATTTTAATTGCTGTGCGCGAAAAAAGCGAACCTGATTATTTTTCTACTGCTTATAAATCCAGAGATGGTATCAAGGAAAAAGCTAAGGTGTGGTATTATGATCTGTGGGGAAGTCGTGATGAAAAATATAAGTTTTTGGAATCTGCAAGTTTAAGTAATGTTGACTGGATAGAGTTAAAACCAACTGCACCTAATTACTTTTTTACAGCTATTAATTATTCTCTAGATATAGATAAAGAATATCAAAATTACTGGAATCTTCAGGATATATTTTTAGTATATTCTAATGTCATAGAAACAGGAAAAGATGATGTTTTAATTTCTTTCGATAAAAACACAATACACGAATTTATTAAAAAATTATCTAATCCTGAAATTCTTGATCAAAATATAGCTGATATTTATAAAATTGCAGATTCTTCCAACTGGAATTTTTTTAAATCTCGATTATTGATTATCAAAGATGGGATACAAGAGGATTTAATTCAACCGATATACTATAGACCATTTGATATAAGATTTACCTATTTTCATAGTATTCTTAGAAGAATGCAAGAAAAAGTTTTAACAAATTTAATTCAGGATAACCTGGGACTATTAGCAATGAGACAAGTAGCTTCAGGAGATAATCAATATACACATTTTATGGTTTGTAATCAAATAGTTGATAATCGTAGTTTTTTTAGTAATAGAGGTAGGCCAAGTGTTTTCCCTCTCTACACTTATCCAAATACAGAAAATCAACAAACCAACCTTTTTATAGAAAGAACTCCTAACTTATCTCCTAAATTCTTAGAAAATATCACAGATAAACTCGGTAAAACACCAACACCAGAAGCAATATTTTACTATGCTTATGCTATTTTTCATAGTCCAACCTATCGCACTAGATACGCAGAATTTCTCAAGATTGATTTTCCTCGTCTTCCCTTAACCAGTAATCAAAAACTCTTTAATTCTTTAGCTACCAAAGGAGAAGAATTAGTCAATTTACATTTAATGAAATCTGAAACACTTGATAATTTAATTACAACTTATCAACCAATAGGAGATAATCAAATTACCGAAGTTACCTATAATTCAGAATTGCAAAGAGTTTATATAAATAAACAGAATTATTTTACAAATATTCCTCAACACATCTGGGAATTTAAAATTGGGGGATATCAAGTATTAGATAAATGGTTAAAAGATAGAAAAAACGCCAATCGTGTATTATCTGAAGATGAAATTATTCATTATCAAAAAATAGTAGTTGCTTTAACAGAAACCTTGCGGTTAATGCAGGAAATTGATACTTTAATTCCTGGTTTTCCAATAGAGTAAATATTCATGATAAAATTGTAGGTTGGGTTAAGCGACAGCGCAACCCAACAAAATCATAAAAAGTTGAGCATCAAAATGTTGGGTTTCCTTACGTCAACCCAACCTACGCAATTATAAATTCAACAGTGTATTTGCAATTTAAAATAATTCACTTACATTAATATTCACATCAGGAAAAGCTTGAATTGATAAAACTTGATTCTTCCCTAAATTCTTTACATCCTGATAAATTTCATCAATAGGATTTCTATAAACTTCTATAATTTCCTGATTAACATCCACTAACCAAACTTCAGGAATATTTGCTTCTGCATACAAAGGAATTTTCACTTCCCTATCATATTTTACCGTTGTATCGGCAACTTCTATTAACAAAAATATATCCTCTGGTTGGGGGTGTGAATTTCTATAAAAATCTGCACGGGGTTTTAATAATGCTATGTCTGGTTGGGGTTCAGAAGTTTCATTTAATTCTAAAGGATTCTGCACATTAATTAAAGCACGTCCTCCTAATAGCAATGCTAGTAAATTATTTAAAAATAGAACACAACCTGCGTGTCTTGTCCCAATAGGTGACATATCAATCATTTCCCCCCGAATTAACTCTACTCGGTCATTTTCGGTTAAAATACCAGATTCAGCCATTTGATGATATTGTTTAACTGTAAATTGGTGTCTGACTAAAGTAAGAGTCATTGTCACCTCCGTGTAAATTTGGTTTTTGACAAACAACAAAAATACGAAACTAGATATTTTCTATTGTATCTAAATATAGAAACTTTCCCAAAATACTATGAATAGCAAAACCAAAATATTAACTATTGCTGCTATCACCGTCACCGCTTCTGTTTTCACAGTGGGAATGGTTACTGCACAGACGAAATTAACCAGTCAATCAAAAGTAACTATTAATGGTATTGGTGCGGTAAAGGCAGGAATGAATCTTCCTGAAGCAGCATCTGCTGCTGCAAATACGCGTTTATATATTGTCCCTTCTGCCGGCGATAGCTGTTACTATCTTCAAACAGAAGGAGAACTAAAAGGTATATCGTTTATGGTGACAAAAGATGATGCTAAAAGTCGTCAGAAATATATCACCAGTGATGTTATCGCTAGGGTAGATATTGATAACCCAAATATCACCACAGTTTCAGGAGCAAAAATTGGTGATACAGAAGCACGAATTAAATCACTTTATCCCGGACAAATTAAAGTTACTCCTCATAATTATGTCAGAAATGGACATTATCTAACTTTGATACCCAAAGATAAAGCTGACCAAAATTTTAGAGTTATTTTTGAAACTGATGGACAGCGTGTAACTAGATATAGGTCAGGTAAATTACCAGAAGTAGAATTTGTGGAGGGATGTAGTTAAATATTAGGAGTCAGGAGTTTAATTATTTCCTGACTTAAATAATACCTTTCAAATAACCCCTCAACCACTTTCTAAAACCATGATGATATAATTGATATTTAGTTTCTTTACCCTCGCGTGTTTCTTGCAGAAATTCTAACCAAGTTTCCATAATTTCCGCTACATCCAAAACATCAGCTTTGATAATTTTACTAATAGCTACGGTTGACATCGTTTGAGTTTCTTCAGCAGTTAAAACCCGCAATATATCCATCGCAACATCAGATAAACCCTGACCTTGCATCTTTTGCCAATGTTGTTGATAATAGGTTTCTAAATCTGGGGGAATTTGCTCAAAATTATTTGCAGAATAAAAACCATTAGCTATTGCTTTTAAAATTTGTTGCACATACATAAAATTATCTTCATTTTCAGCAAGCAGATTTGACCTCTCCCCCAACCCCTCTCCTGCGAGGAGAGGGGAGTTAGAAAATTCTTGTTCCCCCATTCCCTGGTAGGGAAGGGGGGTTAGGGGGGTTAGGTTTCTCTCATTTTCATTTAATTCTGACCTCTCCCCCAACCCCTCTCCTACAAGGAGAGGGGAGTTAGAAAATTCTTGTTCCCCCATTCCCTGGTAGGGAAGGGGGGTTAGGGGGGTTAGGTTTCTCCGAATATATGCTTGAATATCCTGCCGATTTTCCACTGGATAATCTGCTAAATCTAAAATCTCTGATGGTGCTTCAATTAACAAGCCACTATGGGATTTTTGATAGGGACGACGAGCGAAAATAAAATAAATTTGATCCGGTAAATATCGCGGTAGATAAAATAAATTCGTTCCTACAGCTTGACTATTTATATCAATTCCATCCAAACCATCAATGACAATAATTATTTTCTGATCTGGTAATTTCTCGCTGACTTGTTGCAATAAAGTAGAAAATAACCAACTTCCCTCATTTGCATTGATAAATCCTGTCTCCCTCATCGTTTGCGGGGAGGGTTGGGGAGGGGTGCTAGATAATTTCTCTAACAATAAATTTAACTGTGTACAAACCTCTGGAAAAAATGCCTCAACTCGATTTTTACCGGCAATTTGGGCATTGTAATAAATAGTATGGGGATTTTGGCGCACAAATTGGGCAAGAATGGCACTTTTACCGCTACCGGGTACACCCACAATGGTGAAATAACCCTTGGGGTAACGGTGGAGAAAATTATTAATTGCAGTGAAGATAAAATCACGACCGACAAAATTTTCACTCTTTGCTAAAGCAGAGAAAGATAAACTATTCATCTGTCACCTTTCAAAGCAATTCTAACTGTTGATGTTTAGCATCTTCTGTAGTCTCTTCCTTTTTTATCTTACCTTTTTCTTTACCAGGACGATTAGTAGGTATTAACAATATTGAATCTTCATCTTGTTCAATTTTTCGTTCAATTATTCCTGCAAAACGAAACCAAGAAAGTAATCTGCTAGTATAATGGTCAAATTTATCCCTTTTCTGTACCTTCTTTTTAGTAGATATTGTTAATAATGGGAGTTCAATATCTTCATATTCATCTTCAGATTCACTAGAATATAATGTTTTTAATAAGTCTTTAAGCATATCCTTTTTAAAATATTTTCCAGTCTTAATTTTATGTTTATTTTTACAGATTTCTTTAATAACTAGATGTTCTTCCAATTGTTCTCTTAAATAATCTGAGATTTCATTATCATCTTTATCTAATAAATCTTTTTTGATTTTAATTGATTTGGTTTTTGTATCATATTCAACCTGGAAAAAATGACGTAAATCGCTAATAATATTATTAACATTATCAATATTCTCAGGTTTAGTGTTATTTTTATTTCTTTTATTTCTAGATTGAGATTTATTTTCTGTTTTTATCAGATTATGTTCGAGCAGTTTATTGATTAATTGCTCCTTAGTTATTTCCGTTTCCAGTAAACGGAATACCTTTAATATAGAATCTACAGGACGTTTAGGGATGTAAGTTATACTCAAATCTGGTAATGTAATGTCCTTGTTTAAAATATACTCACGCAAAATATCATCTCTAACTATGTATTCAGTATCAGATTCAATAATCAAGTTTTTCTCTATTAAAACTTGTATTTCTTTTTCATAAGATTCCAATATATTAGACTCAAAATTGGCTATTTTCTCTAAACATTGACGTTCTCTGAGTTGTAAATTCTTCTTTAAATCACTTTCAAGCATATTAATCACCAATTTATGAATATCTTGTGTTTTTATAGGAAAATTAGAATCTAACGGAGGATTACAAAATTTAGTTAATAACCTTCTAAGTAACCATGGGAAAGCAGAATATTTATTTAAAATCCAGTCTTCTAATTGTTGTATTTTTTTTAATTCTTGAGATTTATTTCGTTTCTCTTTTAACCATTTTTTAAAAATTTCAATGCAATTTTTAGGTTCTTCATCTAAAAGCTGACTGATTGTAACTAATTCCATTTTGTCTGTTATCAATTTTTCCCACCTAAATCTTATATTTGGATCTAAACCTAAAGATATTGCACTTGTCCAAGAAAACCCTAATACTATACTTGTTTTATCATAGGCGAATTCATGAATTAATTGCTCGAAAAAATCAAATGTACTTTCTCTGCTTGGTTGTCTTAGTAGATGATCAAAGTGATCAAAGAATATCACAATAACCTTATCATTTTCATTTAAGTAGTTTAATACTTTTTTTATCGCTGGTTGTCGCAAGAAGAGTGAATATTCTGCTGGTTCTATTTCATCATATATAGATGGAGGTAGGTCAATGAATTTTTTATCAATTGCATTATAAATAGCTTTTTTAATTGCTACATACCCAAAATCAAAATGTTCAGTTTTTGTAATTTTTGTATCAAACTGCTCAAAAAACACATTTTTACTATTACTTTCTGATTGTAATTTCAAAATTAAAGATGATTTTCCCATACCATAATTACCTTCAAAGCAAATAAGGTGTTTTTCGGCTTTACCTTTTCTTATGTTGTCTATAAAGTCCCAAAAATGTTTTTTCTCTCTATCTCTACCAACAAAATGTTCAGGGTTACATGAGTAATTGTTAGTGTTGAAATCTTCATCAAATTTAACTGGTAAAAGTGTATCACTAAATTCTTGTTTAGATGATTCATTTACAGCATTGATTATAGCTTCAAGGGTTGTTTTTGTAATTTTTTTGGATTCAATCTCTATATTAGATTTTTGATAACTTTGATTACTGAATAGATAATAATATTCTGCCTCTGGAGGAAGAACAAGGGAACTAGCATTAAAACATTTTAAAATAAGTTTGTCCTTAATATCAGTAACTTGCTTATGTAGTATAGTTTTTGATTTTTCAAAATATTTTGATAGAGAATTCAATAAACTATCGTCTATACTATCTAACCCAGGTGTTTTCCTAAGTTCTATTTTTTTAAATACCTTAATAATAGTTTTTACGTCTGTTTCATTATTTAACTTATCATTAAACCAATTCTTTAAGTCTTTATCTATATCTAGATTATATATGTCAACTTTCTGAGTTAAACTTAATAGGTATTTCAAGTTATTTTTATTGTCGGTTTCGTCCCAAAATCCACAATTAGCAGCTATTATATATTTTTCAAATTTGTCAGGATATTTTAACTCATGTTGTATAAATCTTCTAATTGATTTAATTACTTGATCGTCATAACTTTTAAATGGGTGTTGTTCTTTCTCTTTAGTTTTAACTTGAATACCAATAAATTTACCATCAACTGTTTCTAATTCTATATCTTCGTGGTGTTCACAATATATAGCACTTATTTCATTTTTATCATCTAATAATGACAAAGATAATATTGCTGCATAAGTAATTTGATAACGAAAACGTCTCAATGTGTCGTCACCTCGATCTTGACTTATCAAGTCTGCTGGTGTTTTTGATTTATTCATAAACTTTAATAAACTGTAATATCAAAACTCAAAACTAACCCCATAACAACAAAAGCAAGCTTTCAATGCGTACATTTGGCAAATTCAGTTAGGATATAAAGTTAAAATTGCCATCGGTACGCTATCAGCAGTTTTTACTTTTGCTAGTGTTTGTTTATTTTACACTGGCAAAATTGAACAAAGCCATCTTAACATCGGTGTAGGTGTAATTTCTAGCTTGGTTGGTTTTAAATCTGCCAATGATAGCAAGAATGAATTAAAGAAACTGTTAGAAAGCTGTGAAATAGTCAACAATTGACAATTATTCCCATGCTGGGATCAGGTTGATTTGTTAGCTTCCACACCCACCCGGAAATCAATTTCTAGGCAATAGCAAAAGTGCGTTAAAACGCACTCTGAAAATAGTCGGTTTTAACCGACTTCAGCTTTGAGACAGGGAATTTATTCCCTGGCTATAATATATGTCTATATATCTATAAACCAGATCCCCGACTTCTTTTTTTATCTTGTCCATAAATTTGAAAATTCCTGCTAGAAGTCGGGGATCTATATCATCTTTCTACATCCTTAATTTCCTTCGGAACTCCCGCAGTTAAAACCTCATTCCACTGTGCTGTAACCAATACATCATCTTCAATCCTAATCCCAATTCCTACCCAACGTGGATCAATTTCTGGTTGGTCTTCTGCGGGTTTAGTATCAGGTACAATATAAAGACCTGGTTCTATTGTTAGCACTTGACCAGGTTGTAAAAGTTGCGGGTTTTCTCCATGTTGATAAACACCAACATCATGAACATCTAACCCTAACCAATGACTGGTGCGGTGCATATAAAATGGTTTATATTTTTCCTCTTCTATTAATTTGTCAATTTCCCCTTTCAGTAAACCCAATTCTACTAAACCTTCTGTGAGAATACGCACTGCTTTATTATGAGGTGCATTAAAAGCATTTCCGGGTTTTACTTCTGAGATCGCTTGTTTTTGTGCTTCTAATACAATTTCATATAATGCTTTTTGTTCTGCTGTAAATTTCCCACTTACCGGAAATGTGCGGGTAATATCAGAATTGTAATAACCATAAGCACAACCAGCATCAATTAATAACAATTCATTTTCTTGCATCTGACAATTATTTTCAATGTAATGCAGAACGCAAGCATTTTTCCCAGCAGCAACAATAGAAGGATAAGCTGGACCCATCCCACCTCGTAGACGGAAAATATGTTCTATTTCTGCTTGAATTTCATATTCATAACGTCCTGGTACTGTATGTGTTAAAGCATGATTGTGTGCTTCCACTGCAATATCGGCCGCTTGTCGCATTAAGTCGATTTCGGTTTTACTTTTATGTAATCTCAAACCGTGTAAAATAGTGCTGGTATCTTCTATTGCAACTGGTCCTGTTCCACGTTTGGGATAGGTACGCAGTAGACTTTGATAATGTTTGAGAATTCTGTCATTAAAATTGCGATCGCGTCCTAAATGATAATATATCCGATCTGCTTTTTCTAAATACTGCGGTAACTTCTCATCTAATTCTGCGATGGGGTAAGCTGCATCTGCACCATATATTTCTTTTGCTGCATCTACTCCACAACGATAACCACTCCAAACTTCCTTTTCTCTATCTTTGGGTTGCACAAACAAGATAAACCGATGTTCTGCGTGATGGGGTGCTAAGACTGCAACTGCTTGGGCTTCATTAAAACCAGTTAAGTAATAAAAATCACTGTCTTGACGATAAACATACTCTACATCGTTGTGCATAACTGCTGAGGGTGCGCTGCGAAAAATCGCTGTACCACTACCAATTTTCGCCATTAAATGCTCACGACGTTGCCGATATTCTGATTGCATAGCTGATTTATTGCCGAAAAATAGTATTCTTTTTAACTTTAGCAAAACTACACAGATATATCTGTTTGTAATTGCTCATCTCAATTATTGTAGCCAATTTTCAATTGACTGAACTATAGCAATCCTAAATCTTATCTACATGAGAAGACGCAATTTTTGAGATAAGTCGGGTTTCTCCTATAGTTCAGATTGTCAACAAAACAGGATTTGATGCTGAAATTTTGATATTGATAAATAAAAAAGATTTTTTTTGATTGTTCATAGATGACTTTTTATTTTTTTTAATTATTCAGAAAAAACAGCCATGCAATATCCACAAATAATGACATTTACTAAAAATGATTAATCAAATGTTTTTTACTTACAGAATCTTCATTTTAAATAAATTAAAACTTTATATTAATTACTCATAAAAACACACCATGCCTAGTAAATCAGGATTAGATCTAAATACAAAGAGTTGGGCGCTAGAATCTCGCCAAACATCACAAGATTTGACAAACCCTCTTGATATCTCATTGCCTGGTGGTGGTAGTTCTGCACCTGGATCATCACCAGATCAATTATTTCCCCAAATGCCTCTTGATTCATTCCCAACTTTGCCACCTGTAGGCAGTGTCAATCCCAATCCCAATCCTTACCTAACTAGCGCCGCCATTGTTCCTGATTTCAACGGTGATGGCAAAACAGATAAAATGTGGGTAAATGTACAAACAGGTGAAATTTTAGTTCGCCTCATGGATGGAACAAGAGTTATAGAACAGGCTTCTTTAGGTCAATATGACTTAACAACCTGGAGTTATAAAACCGCTGATTTCAACAGCGATAATAAGACCGACTTCTTGTTACGCAACGAACAAACTGGCGAGAATGTAGTTGTGTTAATGGATGGTACAAGAGTTGCTAGTTTTCTGACGTTAGATAGAGTTGATCCAGGTTGGAGTGCGAATATTGGCGATTTTAATGGCGATCGCAAAACTGATATTTTCTGGCATAATAATCAAACAGGTCAGAACGCCATTTGGCAGATGGATGGAACAACAGTAGTTAATGCAACTGTTCTGGAAACCACAGATTTAAGCTTGACTGCAACCATTGTTGATTTCGACGGCAACGGCAAGAGTGACATTTTCTGGCGCAACAACACAACCGGCGAAAATATTGCTTGGTTTATGGATGGTAGCGAAGCCACTGAATATAATTTACAATCACAAGATGCGTCCTGGACTGCTACTTTGGGTGATTTTAACGGTGACTTAAAGACAGATATTTTGTGGCGCAATACCGCCAGCGGTGAAAATAAAATTTGGACAATGAATGGCATTTTCGTGACCGAAGGTGTTGTAAATACATTAAGCACAGATTGGACTGCTAAAATTGGTGATTTTGACGGAAATGGTAAGACTGATATTTTCTGGCACAATGCAACAACTGGTGAAAATACCGCTTGGTTAATGGATGGTACAACCGTTAGTTCTGAAGCCTTCCTACCCAGCAATAGCCCTGGTTTGACAGCATCTCTTGGTGATTTCAATGGTGATGGTAAAACTGATGTTTACTGGAGAGATCAGCAAACAAGTGCAGATAAAATCTGGACAATGAATGGAACTCTAGCAACAGAGAATCTTGTGGCTGATGCAGATAAGCTGACTCCAGAATGGTATACAGCTTAAATGGGTAATTGGTAATTGGTGATGGGGAAAAATCATTTATTATCAGTTCACCAAGATTTGTAGTGACTATTAGACCTCTCCGGAAATATGGTAGAGACGTTCCGGCGGAACGTCTCTACAAGGGTTTCAAACCACGCACATTTAATTACCGGAGATGTCTATTATTCGGAACTCATATACAGCGATCGCTCTTTTAATTTAACGGAGAGCGATCGCTCTTTCCTGAAGATTGTGGAGGGTGATTATCTCCAAACCGGAAAAGTAGTGACTATTAGACCTCTCCGGAAATATGGTAGAGACGTTCCGGCGGAACGTCTCTACAAGGGTTTCAAACCACGCACATTTAATTACCGGAGATGTCTATTATTCGGAACTCATACACAGCGATCGCTCTTTTAATTTAACGGAGAGCGATCGCTCTTTCCTGAAGATTGTGGAGGGTGATTATCTCCAAACCGGAAAAGTCGAAAGGACTTTTACCAAAGAAAAGGCTTTGAAATTCATAGAGATTCACTATAACCTTTTATTATAGCCATGAACAAGGTGGTTAGAACCTCAATTGATAATAAAACTCCCACTACAAAAGGGTTTTACTCCTGACTCCTGACTCCTGACTCCTGCTATAACTTGCCGTTGGTTGAGGTACTTCACTTGGTTTAGTCATCTTTAAATGATTTGCGCCATTAGCAAGGAACTTGAATTTCTTGCGGGATTTTTGAGTTCCACCCAGCACGAAGCAAGCTATCTTCCTCAACCCAACCGACAATCTACTACAACCTAAAACTTATAACTCAAAATCTGGATTTCCGTATTTTCCGGCAAAGCCTTAGAGTTAATAGCGATCGCATCACCATTACTGCGTCGGACATTGACACCAGGCATCAAAGCTAGAAAATCATCTACAGGTGTAATCTCACAACTAGCTGCATCAGCCGCTTTAGTGCGATAGTGAGTAGGAATTACCAACTTTGGATTTAAGATCCCAACCGCCTGTTTTGCTTCCTCAGCATTGTAAGCTTTAGCACTACCTCCCACAGGAACTAATGCCACATCAGGGCGACCTGTGAGGATTTTTTGCTCAATGGAAATAGGAGCAGCAGCGCCCCCTAAATGTACAATATTGATTCCCCCTTGGGTCCATTTCCAAGCAGTATTTTTACCAAATTGTTTACCACCTTTGCGGTCGTGGTCTATGGCAATTCCTTGGAACTTAAGACCTTTAAATTCATAAACTCCAGGTTCATACATCAGCTTGGGATTTCCTGGTAGTCCCTCCACAGCCCCTTCATCTAACAGTTGACTGCTAATCAGCACCAAATCAGCCGCAACTTTTGGGAGACGATACCCAGCAGTACAGCCGACAGTCCGAAATGGATTGACGAGAATTTTCACACCCCCACCAGTAAACAGAAAGCAAGTGTGACCCAACCATTGAACTGATACACCACTAGATTGGGCGTTAGCTTGAAGGTTGGAACCTAAATTAGTAACTAAAGCTGTCACCAAACCAGCCCCAGCATAGCCCATCAACTCTCGTCGTTTCATGAATCACTCTCTCGCCTGTAATTGTTCCAGAAAATTCCGTAGTAACTGCTTACCCGAAGCAGTCAGCACACTCTCTGGATGAAACTGGACACCTTGAATGTGAGGATAGTTCCGGTGTTGTACTCCCATAATTGTGCCATCTTCCACCCAAGCCGTGATTTCCAATACTTCCGGGCAAGTCTCGCGGTCAATCACCAAACTATGATATCTGGTGGCGGTAATAGGATTTTCTAATCCTTGAAAAACCCCAACTCCAGTATGAGATACCAGGGAGGTTTTACCGTGCATCAACTCTGGTGCAGAAACGATTTTACCACCGAACACCTGACCAATACTTTGATGTCCTAAACAAACACCTAAAATCGGTAAACTAGATCCGAGTTGTTCAATTACATCTAAAGAAATTCCTGCATCTTCTGGACGACCAGGTCCTGGGGAAATTACCACTGCATCAGGATTTAACGCCCGAATTTCATCTACAGTGATCTTATCGTTACGAAAAACTTTCAACTGGGTAGCTACTGGGAAATCTGCGGCTAGTTCTCCCAAATACTGCACCAAATTATATGTAAAGCTATCGTAATTATCGATGACTATAATCACAATTTTTACCTAATTTATTTAGATTAAAAATCGCCGTCTTCCTTTGAGTATCTTGACATCAAAGATAGACAACAGTTGTTTCCCAAAATTTTCAATACTATGGGAAAAGGTTGATTTACAAACATCCTTTAAATAGCATTCATGATTAAAGCTACTAGAGGAGGAAGTAAAAGTGTAGCCGCTACCAGCAGAGATACCAAAGCTGATACAAGCACAGCACCAGCAGCACAGTCTTTAGCAACTTTGGCTAAGTCATGGTATGTTTGCTTAACTGTTAAGTCTACCAGAGACTCAATAGCTGTATTTACTAACTCCAAGGTCAAAACTAAACCGCTGGTAATAGCAATTATGGCTATTTCTACTGCTTGTAGATGTAAAAGAAGACTCAATCCAATAGCGAAAGCGCAAACAGCTACATGAACACGAAAGTTGCGTTGAGTTTGAAAACTATAGCTGATTCCAGCCCAGGCATACTTAAAACTAACAAATAAATTAGAGGCTATCTGCCAGGAAAATTCCCGTTCTTTGGACACAACGGTTGGTAAGCGGTTTGGTGTTGGTGGTGGGGAAATTTGTTGGGACATAGGCTGGAGAAGACAAATCTTCTAACGTGGGAATCTTGGTTAATTTTAAGGGCGGGATGAAAATTTGAGGTAATTTTAAGGAATTTGTGACAATAATTTTGTAAACATTGCCACCCAAAGCAAAAATCTTATCTACATCCACTATTTAAAGTTAACAATAATACCTACTGCATCTAGTAATGTTGCTTGTTTTTTTAACATTTGCATCAAACTTTCTTCATCAGGATGATCCCAGCCTAAAAGATGCAATAAACCATGAGCAGTTAACCAAGCTAACTCTGTGCTTAAACTATGTTCCTGCTGTTGAGCTTGACGCTGTGCTGTATCTATAGATACAATAATATCTCCTAAATACAAAGGTTGAGAAGCAAGCATTTCCTCGGTTTGGGGGAAGTTGTCTTCCAAACAAGCAAAGGCTAAAACATCTGTAGGTTTATTTTGTTGACGGTATTGAGCGTTTAATTCTTGAATTTCGGCATCATTTGTCAAACGCAGCCCGATTTCATAACTCGGTGCAGGTGGAAGTTCAGGGGTGAGAATTTCCAACCATTGATCAAACCAGTTTTCCCAGGTATATTCAGATACGGGTGCATGAGTAACCCCGCTGTTTTCCGCTACTACAGGAGAAAATTCTTGAAAACAATTTTCTACAAATAATTCGATTTTAGGAGGCACAAAATCTCCTTTGTTAGCGAGTTAGGTAAGCAAGACCAACCAAAAGAGCTAATAGTCCTACAGCAGTTAGTCCAAAATGTTTGAGAGATGTTCCACCTTTTCTCACCATGTTTCGCATGGCAAGTTTCACGTAGCTGGGTTTAGGTTCGTTTGCGGGAGAATTGCTCATAATTTTTGCACAATCATCTCTTTTATAACTTTATCAGGGAACAGGGAACAGGGAATAGGGGAAGCAGGGAGATGATTTTTACCAACTACCAATTACCCATTACCGTCTACCAATTGGTTTTCTTGCCGCAGATAGGCTTGGATGAAAGCATCAATTTCGCCGTTCATGATATCACCAATGGCGGTTGTTTCCGTATTTGTACGTAAGTCTTTGACCATTTGATAAGGGTGAAAGACATAGTTACGAATTTGGTTGCCCCAGGAAGCTTCTACCATATCACCACGAATTTCGGCAATTTCTTGGGCGCGTTGTTCTTGGGCTATGATTAACAGCTTGGCTTTAAGACGGGCGAGGGCTTTTTCTTTGTTTTGCAGTTGGGAACGTTCTTCTGTACAACGCACGGCTAGACCGGTGGGGATATGAACTATCCGCACTGCTGTTTCTACTTTGTTGACGTTTTGCCCACCTTTACCACCAGAACGGGTTGTGGTAATTTCTAAATCCTTTTCTGGGATTTCCAACTTGACAGTATTATCTATTTGTGGCATGACTTCCACCCCAGCAAAACTGGTTTGGCGCTTACCGTTGGCGTTGAAGGGAGAAATCCGCACTAAGCGATGAGTACCCATTTCTGAACGCAAGTAACCATAGGCATAGCGTCCAGTAATTTCTAAGGTGGCTGATTTAATTCCCGCCTCGTCACCTTCTGATTCTTCAGCTAATGTCACTTTATAACCGTGGTCTTCTGCCCAGCGAGTGTACATCCGCATGAGCATAAATGCCCAGTCTTGAGCGTCTGTACCACCTGCACCTGCGTTAATGGTTAAAACTGCGCCTTGAATATCATAAGGGCCAGAAAGTAACTGTTGTAATTCCCACTGGTCAAGTTCACGGTTCAGCTTGGTAATGGTAGCTTCGGCTTCTTGCAGTAGTGCTTCATCCGTTTCTAGTTCTAATAGCTCAACAACCGCCCTGGTATCGTCTAAATTGGCGTGCCACTGATAATATTGTTCTAGGTGGGATTTGAGATCGTTGAGTTCTTGTAGTGTTTGTTGTGCCTGGGTTTGGTCGTCCCAAAATTCTGGCTGGGCTGATATTTGTTCCAGGTCATGAATTTTGGCTTTGAGTGCGGGTACGTCAAAGATAGTCCTGGGTTTTACCCAGGCGGCCAGACAACGTTTCGATTTCGCGTTTGAGTTCTAGAACTTCCATAATTGCTTACTGAGGTATAGAGATGATTTTAACAGTTAACAGTTATCAGTCATAGGCTTCCGATGAAAAACCGTGGTCTATGTGAATGAACCACGGTTAATTTTAGTTAAATTTCCTTTTTTACTGTGTTGATAATTGCTTAATCGCGGCTATTGATAGCAATTAGTAACCGCAAAATAAAGACGAATAAGTTGATGTAGGTGAGGTACATCGATAAAGCAGCAGGTAAATATTCATCATTGCGGTAGGTGCGAGGCAGGATGTAGAAATCGACTACAGATGCTCCTGCGAAGAGAAAAACACCTAAACCGGAAATGCCTATTTCTAACCAATTAGGTGTATAAACACCAAATAAAGCCAAGACAAATTGGGTGAGGCAGACAACCACCAAGGCTATGATGCCCAGAGAGATGGTTTTGGTTAAAGCCATACCGTCTGATTCTGAAAGGTTAGAACCAATTTGACGGGCTGCAATGAAGGTGATACCACATCCCAGGGCGGCTATGCCAATGCCCTGAATACCAACGCCTTGGGTTCTCAAAGCGACAAACACCAAGCCACTCAGGGTATAACCTGATAAGAGGCTGTAAATTGCCAACAGTGGTAGGGCGACGCTATTGTTACCTTTGGAGGCTACGTTTTGGGCAACAAAGAAGAGAATTAATTCGAGAACGACAGCACCAAAGAAGGTGGGGAAGAAGAGTCCAGGGTTAGAACGAATAACTCCCAAACCTCCATAGGTTCCTATTGCGGTGAGTATTAACCCACCACCAACATAGGGAAGGGCGTTAGCAATGACGTTGGGACCAACGAGGGCGTGATTTTGTGCTTCACGGAAAGCTTGACGAAAATTGCTGGTATTGCTCATATTTACAAACGAGTTTTTGAGGAAATGTCCTAGTGACATCCTCCTACATTATTTGCGTCATTATCAGTATAGGAGAATTTGGGCGGGATGGTAAACCCAATGGAGAATCACTGTGGAATAATTATATTTTATGTATAAAAATCCTTTAATTTCATTGGCAATTAAGTAATATTGACACCATAAACACAGGCTGTTTTGGTGATTTCAATTTTTAAGTCAGTAAATATAGCTAGATCAAAAATTTAGGACATTTTGGCTGAATTTAGCTTTAATCCTTAACTTTTAGTTAAAGGGCAGATGGTAGGATTTATCCATCCCCTGACCACAGATTAAATTGATTCTGCTATATGTTTCCTTTAAAGTCTAATATTTCGTGCAAGCTTGAGGATACGATGCCCTCTTTCTGCATCTTCGTTTAATGAATTAGTGATTAGAGGTGTGGAGATCGCTTGATTTGACCAATAATCACGAATTTGGCTAAAAACCTAAGATTATAATTTTACGTACCGAAAAGAGCTATTAGTCGATTTTGCTACTGTCTATTTAGCAATAATGCGGGTTTTTGTGACCGTCAATATTACACGCTTATTAAGGATTGTAAAAATGCTGGCAATGCATAATAGGATTAAAAATGCTGATGAGTTGAATCTAAAATTAGAGTCAACCTTGGAGGAACTACCAGTTTGGACAGTTCAAATCGAGCTAGATCATCCAGGAAATGAATTATCTGAACTTTTTGATCAAGAACCTTTGCTGCCAGGAATTATATTGACTAGAAATCACCAGTGTGTAGGGATGATTTCAAGAAGGTTATTTTTTGAACAAATGAGTCGTCCTTATGGTTTAGGACTGTTTGCAGGTCGGCCTATCGAATATCTATACAATTTTCTTCTACCAGAGATATCTATCTTATCTGAGGATACACCAATTGTAGACGCGACTCAGATGGCATTAGGGCGATCGCCTAAACTTGTCTATGAACCAATTGTCATTACAGATGAATCTTGTCAGTATGGATTACTTGATTTTCATCAGTTGCTTTTAGCCTACTCTCAAATCCACGTCTTAACACTTTCTCGACTACAAAAAGAACAAGAACGCGTTCGCATAGCACGAGCAGATTTTCGTGACCTTCAGCACAACTATACTAGATTACTACAAAATGAAAAAATGATTGCTCTGGGACAACTGGTAGCGGGTATTGCTCACGAAATCAATAATCCCATGAATTTTATTTATGGCAATCTCAGCTATGCAACTGAATATGTAAAAGACTTAATATACTTGCTGGAATCTTGTCAACAAGAGCCATCTTATTCTCATGTAGTAGAACAAGCAAAAATCAAGGGAATTGAAATTGATTTTATTATGGAAGATTTACCAAAACTATTATCTTCCATGAAAGTTGGTGCTACCAGAATTAATGAAATTATTTTATCTTTACGCAACTTTTCCCGACTAGATCAAGCAGAATTAAAGTTTGTTGATATTCACGAAGGAATAGAAAATACATTGACAATTCTTCAACACAATTTAAAAGCTAAACCTGATCTTCCAGAAATTCAGGTAATTAAAGAATATGGAAATCTGCCCTTAGTAGAGTGCTATGCTGGGCAACTTAATCAGGTGTTTATGAATATCATAGCCAATGCCATTGATGCTGTTTCTGAAAGTTATAAATTATCAACTGATGGTGGTCATATCACCCCAAAGAATCAAAAAAATATGCTCATTCGTATTCGCAGCGAAGTAACTCAAGAAAATCAAATCATGATTTGCATTGCTGATAATGGACCTGGAATACCGGAAAATATACAAAAACGTCTATTTGATCCTTTTTTTACGACCAAACCTGTGGGAAAAGGAACAGGATTAGGATTATCAATCTCCCATCAAATTATCGTAGAAAAACATGGGGGTCAAATTTTCTGTGTATCTCATCTGGGACAAGGTTCTGAATTTATCATCAAAATTCCCATATTCTCGGATAATAGAGATTGTGTATGATTGTTTTGGGAGATATTCTTAAATAACAAATGCTAACTAATTCTAGTGAAATTAACCTCCTGTTACCATCTAGTGAATTACCACTATATGCCAAAAGAATTTTAGTAACAGCCCCCAGAAATTATGCTTGTCGTTTGTCTGAAGAAATTATCAAACAAGGCGGACTTCCCGTTCTCATGCCTACTATCGAAACCTGCTTTTTATCAGACTATACTCATTTAGATATTACTTTACATAATCTTGATAGATTTAATTGGATAATCTTTACTAGTAGAAACGGAATCAATGCTTTTTTTCAGCGTCTACATGATTTAAATATTCCCCTTTCTGTGTTACAGAATTGCAAATTATGTGCTTTAGGTAAAGACTCTGAAAGTTTATTATCTATTTGTGGACGAGTTGATTTAATACCCCCAGAACCTAGTCCAGCAGGAATTGTCGCAGAATTATCTAAAATTCCCAATATTCATGAGCAAACGGTGCTAGTACCTGCTCCTGAAGTTGTGGGTTTACCTGAACCAAATGTTATACCTAGTTTGATTAATGATTTAAATAAATTGGGTATGCAAGTTACTCGCTTATCTACTTATATTACACAATATGTAAACAAAGATATTTACGAAGTTGAATTAAATTTAATTCGTCAGGGAATGATAGATATTATTGCTTTTACTAGCACAGCAGAAATAGAAAGTTTTTTGAGAATATTGGATTCAAAAAGTGATTATGAAAACACTATAATTGCCTGTTTTGGACCCTATACAGCCGCAAATGCTGAAAATTTAGGGTTCTATGTTTCTATTATTTCAAAGGATTACAGTTCATTTGCCGGGTTTACCGCAGCAATGGCAGATTTTTTTACCTAGTATAGATACTCGACTTCTTAGAGAAGTTGAGGTTTGGGTATCGCTGGAATTAACAAAAACATACGGCTTTTACTTATAGAAATTTTTGGGTTTTCTAGAGATAATTGAATAACCCTAATTTTGCACTGTATGTTAATAAGTTGGCTTTACCTAATGATAGCAATTCTGTTTGAAGTTTCTGGCACAACTTGCATGAAACTTTCTGAAGAATTCACTAAAATAGTTCCTTCAATTTTAATCTTTGTATTCTATGGGCTTTGTTTAACTTTTTTGACCCTTTCTCTCAGAAAACTGGAAGTTAGTATCGTTTATGCTGTTTGGTCTGGTTTTGGTACTATCTTAATTACTAGTATTGGTATTGTCTGGTTTCGTGAGTCTTTCACACTCGTAAAAGTTATGTCCATATTTTTAATAATTGTTGGGGTAATTGGTTTAAATTTAGGTGAATACTTGCGAAATACCAATAATTAACCGTTGATTTTTGTAAAACTAGATACTTTTTTCACAAAGTATCTATGTTCTGTTTTTGTGGGTTATTAATAAGTAAGTCGGCTCGAAAAAACCAAGGTATGTAACAAAATGTAAAGTCTCTTCCCTCTTGCCTTGCCATAACGACAATTTTCAACACCTACCTACTTATAGCCATGGACAGGGTGGTTAGGACATTAATTGATAATGAAACTCCCACTACAAAAGGGTTTTACTCTTGACTCCTGACTCCTAACTCCTGACTCCTGCAATAGTTAAACGCCATATATCCCCAAAAAATAGACCAGTGCTAATAATCAAAACATATTCATCCGGTTTCATGGGATTTACTGGCTTTGTTTTCTAAGATTGCCCATTAATTCCAGATTCTATTTTATTATGCTTCCCCAATGATGAAGAAAGTGATTGATTAAATTTGTAACATTCCCTCTGGATTAACTGTTAAAAGTGGTCTTCGCTGCAAACCTTCACGATGTAAAATTTCATTAGCAGCCAGCAATCCACTACTAACAGCCCGTTCCATTAAACCACAAGGAAAAGGCATTTTTACCCAATCACCTGCAAATAATAAGTTAGTCATTTTTGTATTAGTTTCTGGACGTTCTATATAACTATTGGGTGGATATCCAGAAAAGTTATGTTGATTGACTAATTCCCGATGTAGTAATTTTGCTTGTTTTAACTCAGGAACAATATCATAAAGTTCCTGTTCAAAGGTTGTTAACAAAGCTTCTTGGTTAGGAAATTCTTTTTCTTTGTAACAGTAAGCGTGTAATTCTACTACACTTCCTCCGGTTTTTTTCGACCATTCAATAAATTGGGTTTGAATGCGGTGATAAAGGGTAATGCTGTCAGTGAGTTTGTAACCAGATAAAGAAGTAAAATTACTATGTTCCCAGGGAAAATCCTGATCAAACCAGAAACGACAAACAGCAAAAGGATCAGCAATACTCAAGTTTTCGACTTGCGATCGCACTTTTTTATCTACATCCCCAGTCATGCGTTTAAATAGTTGTTGTACTCCCGGTACATCGGTTGCTAAAACATAATAATCGGCAGCAATTATTTCTGGAGATGATGATTCTTGATTAATGGCTAATAGCTGCAAATTATCATCCTGTCTTTCTACAACTTTAAATTTAGATAAATCTCTTTGTGCCGGACCCTTAACAACTTTACCATCAGATGTAAATACTGCACCATGACAAGGACAATGAAATTTACCATCTGCTGCTATTTGCACAGTACAACCTTGATGAGTGCAAGTGAGAGAAATTGCTTCCTGACTACTATTTTTGACTGCATAAAGTTCATCAGCAGCGCCAAAATATTCGATCTTGCTATCATTCACAACTGAGTTACGCTTTACCCAAAAAGGCACATTATGATTATTGTTGCCGACATAATATTTAATTCCTGATATCTTACCTTCATCAGCAACAATTTCACTCACAGTTGCATCTGTGATAATTTGACCATTTTTCTGAATTGCTTGAGATATAGGTTGGACTAAACTTGTCCCCATATCATCTTTTGTACCATTAAAAGCCAATCCTTCAGGATTACCAAAAAAATAAAAATGGAAAAACTGCATTAGTTCTCCCACACTCATTAAATCTGGTGCATTTAAGCTAGACTTGGCAAAAGGTAGAAAATACAAATCATATAAACCTTGGGGAAATTCACTCTTCACCCAATCAGCAACAGATATATTATCAAAACGCTGATAATTCTTCTCTCTCTGAAAACCTGTAATTGCTTGGAAGACTTGTAAATGTTTAATTTTAGTAAGATTGATACCCCATTGTAAGCGATTTGGAGAAGCAATAGCTAAATCGATAATATTCCAAGGAAAGGCAGAATTACTAGGACGAAATACCTCTGGTTGATATTGAGAATTGTGGTAAACAACTGAATAATAATTTAATGATTGAAAATTATCCTTTATACCCAGTTCAGACACTACACTATTTAAGTTATAATACTGGGGAAAAAAGCCATGAAATCCATGTTCCATCAGGAAATTTTCACCAGCAGCTTCTATTTGCCAACTGGCAATTTTTCCCCCAAGTTGGGGAGACTTTTCTATAAGTGTGACGGTAAAGCCTCGCTGAACTAATTGATATGCACAAGCTAAACCTGCTAAACCACCTCCAATTACTGCGACGGTTTTGTTATTATTTAATATTTTGGGTAAATCAAGAGCATCCTGTTGAAAAACTGAGGGTTTTGGCTTAGTAAAACGAGAATATCCTGTTGCTCCAACTATCGTACCCACACTAAATAACTTAAGCAGTGTACGACGGGAAATGGTAGATGATTCTGGTAGATTAAATAGTTGGCTCATTGGTAACACAATTAACTTTTCACGATGCACAAGGGCGTTAAATCAAGGCTATAAATGGACAAATTTTTGTACTCAGCCTCTCAGGACGTATTTGGATAGGGCCAGATAAATGAATTGCTAATGGTGGTTTTTCAACATATTGCATACTCAAGTTTTATAGACAAAAGCTCGCCTTACAGAACAAGCTCCAAGATTTTGGTTCGGTAATTACAAGATTATTGGACAGTATAATATATTCTTAAATAATTGACTACTCTGCACAGATAACAATCTACGCTTAGTATAATATAAATTATAGTGAAATTTGTACATCAACCAATCAAGATGAAATATTGGCGTGAAACTATAGCTGTAACTCAGCGCATCTTAATTGAACTATTGCGCCGTAGACGCAGCTTAATTTTTTGGAGTATTTTCCCGATCTCAATCTTAATCCTCAACGGATTTATTTTGGCAGAACGGGCAAAACTCACAATGGCCGTGGCTTTTGAAAATGCTGCACCTTCCACCTTGGTGGGAGCAGCACTGTTTTTTAGTTGTTTGGGTGGGAGTGTCGCTACTGTAGTTGCAGAAAGAGAACAGCAAACCCTGAAACGCTTGTTTATTTCTCCTTTAAGTGGCACATCTTATTTTTTGGGAATTTTTCTGGCTCATAGCTGTATTGGTATTGGACAAACGCTTTTAGTTTATGCTATTGCGGCTTTTTGGGGTGCGACATTTAAAGGTTCGATTTTATTAGGATTTATTATTATCTTATTAAGTATCATTGCTTATGTTGGTCTAGGCTTTATTTTAGGTACACAATTAGCTAGGCGTATTGAAGATGTTAATGCTTTGGTAGCAGCTTTTGGAGTACCTTTATTAATTCTAGGTGGGGCATTTTTACCAACTTCGTTATTTCCGAAAACTCTCTTAGATATTGCTAAATATAATCCAATTTATCACATGAATGAAGCTCTTTTAGGTGTGTGGGCTAATGGTGATAATTTTCAGGATATCATCTTACACTTGTGGTTTTTATTCTGGTTTGCCATGTTCATGTTAGCCTGTGGATGGGTATCTTATCAACGGATGTTGATGGTAGAAAGGAGGCTTTAAATCAGTTACCAGTTATCAGTTGTCAGTTAGATAATACTAGATATTGGGAAAGAGTAATTTAGCAATATATTCTGCATTTCTCTTTTCTCTCCAAAGCCAATGATTATCCTGTCCTTTTTCTCGAATATGAATAATTGCTTGTTCAATTAATTGATCTAAATCATCTAAACTAGAATAGGATGCACCTATAGAAACTGGCCATGTGATTTGATGTCTAATTACGAGATAATCTGGAGCAATTATGTAACATCCACAAGAACCAGCATCACTTATCACTCCACTAGCTCGATAATAATAACGTTTTTTATCAAAATCAGTCACTAAAATATCTAATTGTTGTAATGCTTGCAGATAATCTTCGTCTTTTGTGGTATCAATAAAAGTAATATCCGAGCAATTTTCTAGATATTTGGGTTTTTGGTTCATGGGTGTACCAATAACTAATTCTAGTTGCTGGGAATGTTGAGAAACATAATATCTAAGTTTCTCTAAAATTTTATTTATGGGTTTATCTTCTCGAAGAATTCCGATAATACCAATTTTAATTTTATCATCTTGTTTTAACCTTTCTCTTGGTTGTAATTTCGGAGTAACTTCACTGATGATAGGATGGGGAATTACGATCTTAGAAGATTCGGAAAATTTAAACTTATCGCTAACATAATCATCATCCAATTCTAAAAGAACAACTTTAAATTGAGGATTTGCCTCTAGAAACTTTTGTAGATAAACAAATCCTAAATATTTGATTTTATTTTCCTGAGCAAATAATTGATTTCCATGAATACCTAAAAATACTTGTTTCCCTGTAGATACTAACATAGGTAGCAGGGCTAAAAGATGTTGGTTATAAATTTCCATGACATAAATACTATCAACATCTTTGAGGGATAAAGCTTGTAATCCCATTAAAAAATGACGATATTCACGCCGTAATTGTAAACCCACTGAATAATTAGGAATTGCTTGAGTGAATTTTTTAAACCACTCAGGTAAAGGTCTTTCTATAGTGACAAATCCGATTTTATGGTTAGATAAATGTTGATTTATTAGTAATAGTTCTCGTAGTCCTGGGTGAAATATTTGCATGAATATTAATTATCTGTATATTTTAGATTCAAATAAATTGTGCATTAAGCATTAATATGATATTACTTTTTTTTGCTGAAATTTCTTAATATAATTCCAGAATTCTTGAGCTTTTTGTCCCGGTAAGAAAATTCCCACTAGACTTTTCAGGATTGCAATTGAAGTCAACCGTCGTCTATTCCATGCGATAGACGGCTGATATTTGAGAGTTTGTCCAAGTAGCTTAAGAGCTAATAAGCTTTGTTGAGGCTTTGGATAACCTTCTAGAGATTTCAGAGTGAGATACATATATAAATTTGCTAGACTCTGGTTTTTTAGATGCTGTAAATCTTTAGGTGCTTTTTCAAAAGCTTTTTTGATAACTTTTAAGCCTGATTTCTCCATTTTATTTATATTGGTAGAGAATGAGTTAGTTGATACTCTATATAAAATTTGCGGTGCAGATACACAGACAAAAGGATACTTAGCCGCTAATCGCAGATACAGATCCCAATCTTCTGAACCCTCTATATCTTTATCAAAATCAAAGCCTCCTAAATCTCTTAAAGCTGGAGTCAAAAATAAACCATTAGATCCATTTTCTAAAAAATTAGTGAGTAATAGTTTTGCTAAGGCATCACCATTAACAGTAATATGTAAACCTGAACGTAAAAATTGACTAGATTCATCAATATAGTTAGTCCAACTATAAGCAACAGCAGCTTCGGGTTTATTTTGTAATGCCTTAAACTGAGCTTCTAGTTTATCATAAGTCCAGATATCGTCGGCATCTATAAAAGAAATATATTTTCCTGTAGCAAGTTCTAAGCCACGGTTGCGACTTACTATTTGACCAGCATTAGGATAGGAAAATAATTTTACTCTGCTATCTTTTATCTGTTTAACTACATCTAGAGTTGCATCATTTGATCCATCGTTGATAACAAGAATTTCAAAATCTGTAAATGTCTGATTGATAACAGATATAATAGTTTCTTCAATTGTCTTTTCACCATTATAAACAGGAATTACAACAGAAATCATGACTCTAATGAATCCTTTTTATACTAAACTAATTCTCTAAAAACAATCGCTAGTTTTTCTACAATAACAGTTTGGCTAAAGTGTTGTTCTACAATTTTTCTACCCTCAATTCCATATTTATCACCTAGTTCTCTATTTTGATAAAGCATGACTAAAGCATCATACCAATCAGTTTCTTGTTCTTTGACTCCTATTCCTACTTCTCCTAATGCTAAAATTTCTAAATTCATACCTACACTAGAAACAATTACAGGTATTCCACAAGCCATGTATTGAAGCATTTTAAAGCTACATTTTCCCTTACTAAATTCAGAATTTTCTAAAGGCATTAACCCAACATCCATTTGCTGGATAGCTTCCACTTCAACTTCTGGAGACCAAGGAATATATTTGACTCGATCACTTGGTAAATTATTCAGTAATGGAATTTGTCCAGCTATAATCAGTAACTCTGAGTCAACAAAATCAAGCATAAAACGTTTTATCCACATTTCTGCACTTAGCAAATCACGAATATCACTTCCTATCCAACCAATAGTAAATGGTTTTAATTTCTTAGATAATAGATTTTTGGGATGATAACGTTGTGTATCAACAGCAGTTGGAATAACTTTTATATTAGAATTACACTGTTCAAACCATTGTGCTAAATAATTGTTACCGGCAATAACTATATCTGCTTGTTTAGCAATCATCATAATAGATTTAGCTGTCCTAATTCCTATGCTACTATCTGATGAATATCTAGAATGATTAATTAGCCAGATTGCATCATCTACATCAAATACTAAAGGATGCTTTAATAAAGGTTCAAAAGTAAAATGATGAGGTAACAATCCCCTTAATAACCACGTGATATCACTCTGATAGCTTCCTATAATTCCAGGAATTCGATTAGCTAATTTAGCCCCCTGCCAAAAATATCTAACAGGTTTTTCATAATTAGATGGAAGAGACTTAGGTGTCCAAGATGGTGTTAGTTCATAGCCACTAATTAGTGAATAATAATCTGTGACATAAACTCCCAATTGCCTAAGAAGCTCGATGTGTTGACGGACTCGAAACCTAGAGGAAGATTGTGTTTGATTATCGGTTAGGGCGGCTACTTTAATCATAATAAATCTCAATGACATATAATCAATAAAATGACTAATTAACTCTCTTTGCCCAAACGGTCATTCTTCCTGTTTGACCACATAAGCTCAATGTGAAGGATAATGGGTAAATCAATCGAGAAATTCGATGCTTTAAATACTTGTATTTGTTAGTAGTGCTATAATCAATGAGTTTTGAGCTTAACTGTGGATTTATGTTAATATCTTTTAACAGGTAACTAAGACTCGCAATTATATTATCTAGCAATCGATGATGGAGTACCTTCTCCATTTTCCAACCACTATGTTCTAGAACTTGACTGAGTGTATTGGGATTATAATGATAAAGATGAGTGGGAATTTGTAAAGCGTACCAAGCGTCTTTGAAAATTTTAAATTCTAAGGAGCCAATATTAGGAACTGATACAGCTAACCATCCTCCCGGTTTAACCCAACTCTGAAGTTTTGTCAAACCGAGGATGGGATCATGAAGATGTTCTAAAACCATCCAAGCAACTACAAGGTCATATTTTTGCTCAGGTTTAGGTGCTATTTCTAGTGAACCAATATGGACTTTATACCCCAAAGAACGGGCTGTTTGGGCGGCTTTTTCAGAAAATTCTATTCCTTCTACCTCCCAGCCTTGATTAGCCATTTTATGGAGGAAATCACCAGAAGCACATCCCACTTCTAACATTCGTCCAGGTGGGAGACTCGGTAATCTTCTTTCATTAAATTCAAAAATTCGTTGAGTAATTTTTTGACTTAATGGGAGATTTTGTTTTTCATTTTTAGATACTTTAGTGAACTGATATGGTCCATAATCATCAGGATAATAATAGCCAATTGTTTCTGGTGTTGGACGGGGGTTTGTTCGCATCAAGCTACAACTGCGGCATCTAACTACTGTAAATTTACCAGGAAGATTATGTAAGCGATCACGTCCCGTTAAAATTACTTCATCATCAAATTTAGAACATATGGGACAAGGTTTACTCTCTAATTGGACTTGTGTGGGTAACATTTGGGGATACTCCTAATTAATTATTTTTTAACAAAAAAACAATTTAAGCATTATTATTTTTTCCATTGATAAAAAGGGCTGAGAGATATAGTTAAAAGAAGTTCCATTTCTCCAATTGCAACAACATCTGTTTTTAAGTAATTCTTGTTTCTAATATAAAAAGTAATCGCTTTCCTGAAATCATTAATCATGTATATAATACTCATAATAGGTCGTTGCCAAGGTTGATAATTCAACATTCTATAATAATATCGACATAGCCCATTTTGACGGAAAAATTTTATTAAATACTCCTTCTCAAAACGTGATTTAGGAATCAAATGATCTAATTCCATCTCCGCATTGAACCATAGTTGCCAACCTTTTTGCCAAATATAATTTAGCATCTCTAAATCTTCATTTGTTTGCGGCAGTAAGGGTTGTTCAGGAACGCTTTCTAGCCAAGCTTCTTTGCGAATGACTATTCCTGCTCCTGGAGGAAACATTCTTTTCTTAGTTGATGGATATTTTTCGTTATAAGAATACGTTTTATTTCCTTCTAAAATTGCAAAAAAGCGAGCAATTCTTTCAAATCCTGGAGGTGGTTCGACTTCAAATTTTCCATGAATTTGTCCCCCATAAGCACCAGCATTTGCATGAGCTTGACCAAATTTATAAGCCTCTGCTACCCAGTTAGGATAGGGTAAATTATCATCATCCAGAAATCCGATTAAATCACTTTTCGCTTCTCGGATAGCACATCTCCGAGCAAAAGCCAGTCCCTGTTCAGCTTCAAAGCAATATTTCAGAGGATAGGTTTCACCCCAATTAGATATATACTTCTGTACTACCTCGGCAGTGTTATCAGTGCTATTGTTGTCAATAATCAAAATTTCCCAAGCAAGTTCTTCTGTCCCAGATTGCGATCGCAATTTTTCTAAGACATCTAATATGCGTTTTTCTCCGTTGTAGGTACAGATAGCTACTGTAAAATTAACCATAAGCCCTTTTTACTATCAACTTTATGAGTCAATCTTGTCTGAATGCGATCGCAAATGCCTTGATTTTAACAGAAAACTCAGTCAAATGCGTAATTACTCTTACTTATATCGCAAAAAGTGTTATTTGGCAAACAAGATATCTTTAATTTTCCCGTTGGGTGCAGTTCCTAAGAAAGTAGCGCAACGCTGAAAATTATCATTATGACAACGCATAATACAGAAGATAGAAGATAGAAGGCAGGAGGGTAAAGGTTTTTGGACAGCTTTACTTTTTGTGGTAATTTTAGGAGGATATAAAATCAACATCTTTAAAATACGAATATGCTCAGAATTAAAAATTTAAACAAGTCCTACAAAAGCCGAAAAGTTCTCCAAAATTTGACATTCAGTATTCAGCCAGGAGAAGTTTATGGTTTATTAGGTGCAAATGGAGCCGGGAAAACAACAACAATCAATATTATTTGTAATTTACTTAATCCGGACAGTGGTTATATTACAATCAATCATCAACCTATTTCGGAAGTAACAAAAAAAATAATTGGTATCGCTCCTCAAGAAAACCTCTTATATAAAACTCTTTCTTGTGCAGAAAATCTCAAATTCTTTGCTGAAATTTACGGTTTAGGTCGAGAAACACAAAAACAACAAATCGAAGCAACTCTTAAGGCTGTTAACTTATTAGATAGAGCTAAAAGTCCCGTAGAAACTCTAAGCGGTGGGATGCAAAGACGACTAAATATTGCTGTTGCGTTAGTACATCAGCCGCAGTTAGTAATTCTTGATGAACCGACTACAGGGTTAGATATTGAAGCAAGATATGAGATTTGGGAATTAATTCATCAACTCAAAAATCAGGGAATGACAATTTTATTAACAACACATTTATTAGATGAGGCTGAAAAACTCTGTAACCGAATTGGCATTTTGAAAAATGGTACAATTTTAGCTGAGGGGAGTTTATCTGAGTTAAAAACTTTAATTCCCGGTCAGGAAGTGTTAGTATTACAAACTACACAAGAAGAACAAGCGATCGCCCTAGCTGAAGAATATGGTTTCACAACTCGGCGTTATGGTAGCGATTTAGCTTTTTTACTACCAGAACCGCTAGAATTAAAAGAAATCCTGGACAGATTTGATAGCATACCCATTGATTCTATCTCTCGTCAACCTGTACGTTTAGAGCATATTTATTTAGAAATCACCCAAAGTGACAGGTGACAGGTGACAGGTGACAGGTGACAGGGAAGAGGGTAAAAAGCAAGATAAAAAAGTTCTTAATTTTGAATTGTTCTATTCCCTATGTTTGAATTTTGAATTGCTTATTATGGATATTCTCGAAATACTCAAAGCCGACTATCAAAGATTTCCCGTGGATCAAACATACAGCATTTATGCACCAGATGTTTATTTTCAAGATGCTGTTTTTAAATTCCGTGGTTTGGAACTTTATAAATGGATGATTAAATTTATCCAGACTTTATTCTTAAATTTAAAAATGGATTTGCATAACATCCAACGTCAAGAAGACATCATTAAAAGCGAGTGGACACTTAGCTGGAACTCCCCCCTACCCTGGAAACCACGGATATCTATCTCAGGTTGGAGTGAACTACGTCTCAATACGGAAGGTTTAATTATTTCCCACATAGATTATTGGCATTGCTCCCGATTAAATGTGCTGAAGCAACACCTATTTTCCGTAAACAAAGGATAATGTAAATAAATGTAAACAAAATTCAGGCAGGACCTAATCATTCATGCGAGTAATTTTAATGACAGGTAAGGGTGGCGTAGGAAAAACCTCCGTCGCGGCTGCAACAGGACTCCGTTGTGCAGAACTCGGCTATCGAACACTGGTTTTAAGTACAGATCCTGCTCACTCCCTAGCAGATAGTTTTGATCTAGAATTGGGACACGACGCTAAACAAGTCCGTCCCAATTTGTGGGGTGCAGAACTCGATGCACTGCAAGAATTAGAAGGTAACTGGGGTGCAGTAAAGCGTTACATCACCCAAGTTTTACAAGCACGGGGTTTAGACGGCATACAGGCAGAAGAATTAGCAATTTTACCAGGCATGGATGAAATTTTCGGCTTGGTAAGAATGAAACGTCACTACGATGAAGGGGAATTTGACGTTTTGATTATTGATTCTGCCCCGACTGGTACCGCACTACGTCTATTAAGTTTACCAGAAGTTGGTGGCTGGTATATGCGGCGTTTTTACAAACCTTTTCAAAATATCTCAGTCGCACTCAGACCTTTGGTTGAACCTATTTTTAGACCAATTGCTGGGTTTTCTTTACCAGATAAAGAAGTGATGGATGCGCCTTATGAGTTTTATGAACAAATAGAAGCACTGGAAAAAGTATTGACTGACAATACTCAAACCTCAGTCCGTCTTGTCACCAACCCCGAAAAAATGGTGATTAAAGAATCTCTTCGCGCTCATGCTTATCTTAGTTTGTATAATGTGGCAACAGATTTAATTGTCGCTAATCGCATTATTCCTAAAGAAGTTGAAGATCCCTTCTTCCAACGTTGGAAAGAAAATCAAGAACAATATCGCCAAGAAATTCATGAAAACTTCCACCCCTTACCTGTGAAGGAAGTACCTCTTTATTCTGAAGAAATGTGTGGGTTAGCCGCATTAGAGAGACTCAAAGAAACTCTTTATCCTGATGAAGATCCCACTCAGGTTTATTACAAAGAAACCACTATCAGAGTTGTGCAAGAAAATAACCAATACAGCTTGGAAATTTATTTACCTGGCATTCCCAAAAACCAAGTTCAGCTAAGTAAAAGTGGCGACGAATTAAACATTACTATTGGTAATCATCGCCGTAACTTGGTTTTACCCCAGGCTTTGGCCGCACTACAACCATCAGGGGCAAAAATGGATAATGATTATCTGAAAATCCGTTTTGCTGACAATGTGAGAGTTTAGGTGATAGGTGATAGGAGGCAAGAGGCAAAAGGCAGGAGGTATAACTAAAAATATATACTCCCTATTCCCTATGTTTTGAATTTTAGATTTTGGATTATTTTTGTCACCTGTCACCTGTTACCTATTTCCTGTTCTCTGCCAATAATTATGCGGACATTGACAATAAAATTAATAATTGTTACGTCTATGGTTTCACCGTAGTCTCACTGAAGACAAAGCTCTAAACCCAACCTGAAGATATTATTAAGCTTTATAATCGACTATAGTAAAATATTAAATATTGTATAAAAAAATGGTTTCCATCCCTCCACTCGACCTGCGAACAGGTATGGCTCAAGAAACTCTACTTCGTCGGATTACAAATCGCATCCGTCAGTCTTTAGAGTTAGAAGACATTATTAGATCCACCACAGCCGAGGTTCGTTCCTTATTAGGGACTGACCGAGTAATGATTTACAAATTTCATGATGATGGCAGCGGTCAGGTTATTGCTGAATCTATTTATGAAAATCGTTTACCATCGTTATTGGGGTTGAATTTTCCTGCTGATGATATTCCCCCCCATGCGCGGGAACTGTTTATTAAGTCGCGGGTGCGTTCTGTAGTTAATGTTGAGTCCAGAGAAATTGGCCAAAGTCCTGCGCGTGACCTAAACACAGGAGAAATTCCCTGTGAAGAGATTCTTTACCGTCCCGTAGATCCATGTCACGTAGAATATTTGACGGCTATGGGTGTTAAATCTTCAGTTGTGGCACCAATTATTTATCAAGATCAACTTTGGGGATTGTTAGCATCTCATCATTCTCAAGCTCGTGATGTGGCAGAATATGAACTAGAAGCAATGCAGATGGTAGTAGAGCAGTTATCTGTAGCGATCGCTCAAAGTAATCTCCTCACCCAAACCCGTGCCAAAGCCGAACGAGAAGCTATTATTAACCGTATTGCTACCCTCCTGCATTCACTACCAACAATTGTCTTACAACCAGCTTTAGAAGCCACAGTTGCAGCATTTAACGGTGTTGGTGGCAGGTTATGTATTAGACATAATGCCTTTGACTTCCAACATAGTATTTTTAAATCTTTAACAGAATGTTTAATTCCTGGTAGTAATTGTTTTCAACTTTATGTATGTGGACAGCAACCTATTATTCCCAACCCAAATATCTATCCACTCTTAGAACAATATAGCGTGTGGCAGGAACATTATAAATCTG
Organism: Anabaena sphaerica FACHB-251; assembly: GCF_014696825.1. Taxonomy (NCBI): domain Bacteria; kingdom Bacillati; phylum Cyanobacteriota; class Cyanophyceae; order Nostocales; family Nostocaceae; genus Anabaena; species Anabaena sphaerica. The sequence continues at coordinate 133,463 of NZ_JACJQU010000001.1, forward strand.
GTCAATACAGCATTTGGGCAATTCCTGATATTTATCAAGATGCCAATTTACGAATTGTGCAACTGGTTTTTCAACCTACAAAAATTCGCAGTATTTTAATGATTCCCTTGCACTATCGACAAGAATTAGTGGGATATTTAAGTATTTTCCGTAATGAAATAGACACAGAAACTCTTTGGGCTGGTAAATTTGACCCAGACAACAGACAACTTTACCCCCGTTTATCTTTTGACTTGTGGCGCGAATCTAAAAAATCACAATCTCAAAAATGGACAGATGAAGAAATTGAACTAGCAGAAGAAATCAGTAAACACTTTGCCTCGGCAATTCAGCAACATGAACTTTATCAACAGGTACAAAATTTCAATGAAAATTTAGAAAACCAGGTCCATAAACGAACATTAGAAATGCAAAGAACAGCAGAACAACAACAAGCTGTGTTCGGAGTCATAAATAAAATTCGTGAGTCTCTTGATATTGATACTATTTTTAAAACAACAACAAAAGAAGTTTGCCAATTAATTAAATCTGATCGAGTTTCTGTTTATAAATTTAGTGCTGACTGGGGTGGTGAATTTGTCGGTGATTTTGAAGCCACCAGTCCCAACTGGTTTAATGAATCAAAACTGGGAATCAATACAATTTGGAATGATACTTATTTACAAGATACGCAAGGAGGAAGATATCGCCATAACGAAACTTTTGCCGTGGATGATATCTACAAAATGGGATTTACACCCTGTCATGTCGATAATTTAGAGCAGTTTCAAATTCATGCTTTTGTTTTAGCTCCTATATTTATTAGGAAAAAACTTTGGGGTTTGCTTTGTGCTTATCAACATACAGGGCCGCGTCAATGGAAAACCTCTGAAATTAATTTTATAAGTCAGATTGCATCGCAACTTGGAATAGCAATTCAACAAGCTGAATTATTGGTAAAAACTCAGCAGCAAGCAGAAGAACTAACACAAACCCTGAATGCATTACAAAACACTCAAACCCAACTGATTCAAACTGAAAAAATGTCTTCTTTAGGGCAACTTGTAGCTGGTGTTGCCCATGAAATAAATAACCCCGTTAACTTTATTTCTGGCAATCTTACCCATATTAATGAATATGCTAAAGATTTACTGAGTATGCTAGATATTTATCAGCAAAAATACCCTAAACCCTGTGAAGAAATTTTAGAAAGAGCCGAAGAGTTTGACTTAGAATTTATCATAGAAGATTTGCCAAAAAGTTTATCTTCTATGAAAATAGGGGTAGATAGAATCCGGCAAATAGTCTTATCTTTGCGAAATTTCTCACGTCTTGATGAAGCAGAAATGAAGGAAGTGAATATCCATGAAGGCATTGATAGCACTTTGCTGATTTTGCAGCATCGCTTAAAAACAAGATCTGAATCTGCTGGTATTCAAATCATCAAAAAATATGGCGATTTACCATTGGTAGAGTGTTATGCAGGACAACTCAATCAAGTATTGATGAATGTTTTGAGTAATGCGATTGATGCTTTGGAAATTTACAGAAAATATCCAGCAGAAGATCCCAAGACAGGGAAAATTACTATTTCTACTACTGTGGAAGTAATGAATGACAATGTGAAAAGTGCAGTCATTCATATTAGCGATAATGGTCCAGGAATGCCAGAAGCTATCAAGGACAGAATATTTGACCCATTTTTCACCACTAAGCCAGTAGGGAAAGGTACTGGCTTGGGTTTATCAATTAGTTACCAAATTGTGGTAGATAAGCACGGCGGAATTTTGAAATGTGATTCACAACCAGATGTAGGTACAGAATTCTGGATTGAAATCCCAATTAAACATATAGTCATTAGTCGTAGGGGCGAAGCATTCGGAAAATAAACTGGATAAAAATTGATAATTTATCGCCCGAATGCTGATGCTTCCAGTCCCGTTAGGGATACGCCCGTACAGGAGTCAGGAGTCAGGAGGAAAATATTTTTCCCCACCCAGTCCCCAGTCCCCAGTCCCCAGTCCCCAGTCCCCAGTCCCCAGTCCCCAGTCCCCAGTCACCTATTAATTTCTCAATTGTACAGGCATAGCTAAATAAGTCATTTTTAACCCGCCTAAAGGTGTAAAAATTACTGGAGTTAGACTTTGATTCAAGTGCATTTGAATTTCGGAAGATGGTAACTCTTTCAAGCCTTCCATTAAATATTTGACATTAAAAGCAATGTCTATATCTTCACCAGAAATTTGTGCTGGCATTGACTCTGTACCACTACCAACATCTTGCGCTTCACAAGACAAAGTAATTTCTTGATTGGCGTTATCAATGCTGACTTTGACAATATTATTTTTCTGGTCAGCTAATACGGCAATTCTTTCTAAAGTGCTGATAAATTGTCGCCGTTCTAGTGTTACTTGTCGTTCAAATTGGCGTGGTATTAATTGCCGATAAGCGGGATATTGCCCTTCTAAAGTCCGACTAGTTAAACGTTGATTTTGCCAAGCAAATACAACTTGACCTTGATCAAGATATAAGGCTACTGTTTCTTCTGAAGAGCTATGAGCTAACATCCGCTGTAGTTCCCTTAATGCTCTAGCTGGTACTGTTACTTCTAGTTGTTCATTACCATCTAAGGGACGCTCGTTAGTAGTTTCTAGCACGGCTAGGCGATGTCCATCAGTAGCCGCAAATTCTAAAGTGTCTTGTTTAACTGTTAAATGTACGCCCGTAAGGACTTGTTTGGTTTCATCTGCACTGGTAGCAAATAATGAACCTCGTAAGCCTTCAATTAATGCAGCTGTAGTGAGTTGAATTGCTTCCGAGCTTTCAATTACAGGTAATTCGGGGAATTCTTCTGCTCCCATTGCCCGGACTTGATACTTGCCGCTTTTAGGTTTAAGGGTGACAACTATACCTTCTCCGGTGTTGTCCGCTGATTCGTCATCTAGGGTGATTTCGCCTTCTGGTAGACGAGAGGTGATATCTACAAGTAGTTTAGCAGGAAGAGCGATCGCACCTCCTTCAATTACCTCAGCATTAAAGCTGGTGCGGATACCCAAGCTGAGATCAAAGGCTGTTAAGCTGACTTGGTTAGTTTGTGCATCCGCTTGTAACAGCACGTTAGCAAGTACGGGATGAGTAGGCCTTGATGGTACTGCACGACTGACGAGTGAAAGATTGGTACTGAGATCGCTTTGAGCGCAAACTAATTTCATGGTAGAGATTCAACTGGTGAAGGATTATAGTAACAAATTTTGGACTGAGGACTGGGGATTGGCATCTGTGGAAAAGCTGTGGAAAACATAGCCTAGTTTTCCACAAGGTAATTATACTCAATACCAATTATTTGAAAAATCTTGAAGTTTTCCACAATTTTTTCCACAAAAGGTCATATTTTTTCCACAATTGCAGTTAATTTTAATAAATTTTTATACTTTGCTTAATATTCTAGCTTAAATGCTCAGATGTCAAAGCGATTACTTCGCCTATTGGTTGTGGAAAACATTGGTAATTCGTAATTTGTAATTAAAAAACTCCTACCTCCTTGTCTTCTGACTCCTGACTCCTGCTTCCTGCCTTATTTTTGATAACGACTATTGATGTTGATGCGATCGCTCAATTGACGTAAAGTTTGAGTTAAAGTCCGGTCTGTTTCTTGCAGTTGTTTAATCTTTTCGCAACTATACATGACTGTTGTATGGTCTTTACCCCCAAATTCCTCACCAATTCTCGGTAAACTTAATCCTGTATATTGACGCATTAAATACATTCCAATTTGTCTAGCCCAGCTAATTTCTCTTCTCCGAGAATTCCCTTTTAAATCTTCAATTGATAGATTAAAAAAATCTGCGACTACATTTAAAATTACCTCTGGTGTCGCTTCCATTTTCTGGCTATGAGTACCTAAAACTGGGGTGATATTTTCTACAGTCATTGGTAAACCCCAAATCGAAATATAAGCCAGCGCCCGAATTAAAGCCCCTTCCAATTCTCGAATATTAGAAGTATAATTATAAGCAATATATTCAATGACATCTCTGGGTAAACGAATATTTTCATACTCAGCTTTTTTCTGCAAAATTGCCATGCGCGTTTCTAAATCCGGCGGTTGAATATCTGCAATTAACCCCATTGAAAACCGAGAACAGAGCCGTTCTTGCAAACTAGGAATTTGCTTAGGAGGACGGTCAGAAGCAATCACTACTTGCTTTCCAGCCTCATGTAAAGTATTAAAAGTATGAAAAAATTCTTCTTGTGTGTACTCTTTTCCTTCCAGGAATTGAATATCATCAACTAATAAAATATCAGCAGCCCGGTAATGCTCCCGAAAACTTTGCATACTATCATTACGAATCGCTGTGATTAAATCGTTAGTAAACTGCTCTGTCGAGACATAAAATATTTTAGAATCAGGATAAATTTCCCAGCGATAATTACCAATAGCCTGCATTAAATGAGTTTTCCCTAAACCCACACCACCGCATAAAAATAAAGGATTAAATTCCCTACCGGGATATTCTGCTACGGCCAAAGAGGCAGCATGAGCCATACGATTATTAGCACCGACCACAAATCTGGAAAAAACGTACTTAGAATTTAAGTCTGTACTTTTTTGTTGATTTTTAGCTACATTTGAGGTGACGGGATTGACTGCTGGTAATTCCCAACCAACCTCTTGTTTATCCAACGGAGAAACTTCATCACCTTGAGCAACAGTAATGTAAATTTCTACAGGAACACCCAAAATATCTTGCACCACACGAGCAATAGTATTGATGTAATATTTCTGAAGCCAATTTCTGGCAAATAGGTTAGGAGTAGATATCACTAAGCAATTATTTTCTAGCTGTTCTGCACTAGCAGTTTTAATCCAAGTTTCAAAGGTGGGACGAGATAGCTCTAGTTGTAAACGCTCTAACACCTGACACCACAGATTGTCTATGGGAATTTCCATAATTTACCACCTTTGCTGCTAATCACCACAATAGAAGATATGAGCAAGCAATAATTTAACTTTAAACTGTAATCATTCTGGTTTAAACCAGGTAGCCAATATCCTACCACCTAGTGACTAACACGGAGAAAAAAGTACATCATGAAGACAAATAATCATAAACCAGTGTCTAAATATATTTATACCAGAGTTTTGAGCCACCCAAGGGGAGCCAAAGCAAAAGGGTGGATGTTAATGACTGGGTTAGCAGCAGTAGTTCTTAGTGGCTGCTCTAGCTTGAACAGCAGAACCTTAGAAGCGCAAAAGAGCATTGCTCAAGTCCAAAAGACTACTGCACCCACGTCGGTAATTATGCCTCCTGCTATCATCGCATCTACTGGCGATCCTAACTTTGTCGTCGGAGTAGTACAAAAAGTTGGAGGTGCTGTTGTTCGCATTGATTCAGCTAGAACCGTCACATCTGAAGTACCAAATGAATTTTCCGATCCATTTTTCCGCAGGTTTTTTGGTGACAGAATCCCACAGGAAAGACAAAGGGTAGAAAGGGGTAGCGGTTCTGGATTTATTATGAATTCCTCTGGGCAAATTTTGACTAATTCTCATGTCGTAGATGGTGCAGATCAAGTTACAGTTACACTCAAAGACGGAAGGACTTTTAACGGTAAAGTCTTAGGAGAAGATCCAGTCACAGATGTAGCAGTAATCCAAATTGATGCTAATAATCTACCAACTCTAGCTTTAGGTAATTCCAATACTTTGCAACCAGGAGAAGCTGTAATTGCTATTGGTAATCCTCTGGGTTTAAATAATACTGTTACATCGGGAATTATTAGTGCTACAGAGCGTTCTAGTAGTTCTATTGGTGCTGTTGATAAGCGGGTGGATTATTTACAAACAGATGCAGCAATTAACCCTGGGAACTCTGGCGGACCACTGCTAAATGCTCGTGGTGAAGTAATAGGAATGAACACAGCTATTATCCAAGGCGCTCAAGGTTTAGGTTTTGCAATTCCCATTAATACGGTGCAAAAAATTTCCCAAGAATTAATTAGCAAAGGTAGAGTAGATCATCCTTATTTGGGTGTACAAATGGAGACGCTCACACCAGAAATTAAGGAAAGAATAATTCGTAGATTTGGTGATAGAGTAAATTTGGTTGCAGATCAAGGAGTTTTGTTAGTGAGAATTGTTCCTGAATCACCAGCCGCAGTTGGTGGACTCAGAGCGGGGGATGTTATTAAAAGCATCAACAACCAACCTGTGACTAGAGTGGAAGAAGTCCAAAAGCTAGTAGAAAAGAGTCAGATTGGTACTCCTCTCCCAGTGCAAGTAGACCGCAATGGGAGAACTGTTCAATTAACAGTCAGACCTGCACCTTTACCCATTAGACGTGATAGTTAATTTGTCAGCATTCAGTCATTAGCTGACGGCTGAATGCTTACCGATGTTGACAGGAGTTTTAACCATGAGTGAAAAAGTACCAATTATTCAATTAGGTAATCCGATATTACGCCGAAAAGCTGCTTGGGTGGAAAATATTGATGATGAGCATATTCAAAAACTGATTGATGATTTAATAGTTACAGTTTCTCAAGCTAATGGTGTGGGAATTGCTGCACCTCAAGTAGCCGAATCCTATTGTTTATTTATTGTTGCTTCCCGTCCTAGTTCTAGATATCCCGATGCACCGGAAATGGACCCTACAGCAATGATTAATCCGAAGATTATTGCTTATTCCACTGAAATTGCTAAAGGTTGGGAAGGTTGTTTAAGTGTTCCCGGAATTAGGGGTTTAGTTCCTAGATATCAAGCAATTGAAATTGAATATACTGACCGGCATGGGAAGAGAGGAAAACAAGAATTAACTGATTTTGTCGCTCGAATTTTTCAACATGAGTATGATCATCTAGAAGGCAAGGTATTTTTAGATAGGGTAGAATCTACGGAGGAATTGATGACTGAGGCTGAATATCAACAACGGATAGTTAACAATACTTAAACCAAAATCGCTCTTAAGAGTGATAAGGAGCTTCGACTTAAAAAACGCAATAGACCTCTCCGGAAATATGGTAGAGACGTTCCGCCGGAACGTCTCTACAAGGGTTTCAAACCACGCACATTTAATTACCGGAGATGTCTAATACCCAATACCCAGATCCCCGACTTCTTTAAGAAGTCGGGGATCTATCTCCGGGATATCTCTCTTAAAATAGCTCTCAAGAGTGAGACTTAACACCAACGCTAGGAGTTATATTTAATTTGTGCAGGACTTACGCAAAACAGAACGGAAGTAGGGGTAATTCATGTAGCTTGCTTGCCCGTTGCGGTATTACCCCTACGCAAGAATCAGGTTTTGAGTTCAATCTTGCGTAAGTCCTATTGTGATTAACTTCTAGTCTTGTGTAGCTATTTTAAATAAATGACTACTGTTAAAAAAGACCCCTTTCAGGAATGGAAATTTCTGAATTTTTGGAAAAAGCAATCTCTTGATTTAATTCCCTTGATGACAGGGTTGGCTGTCACAGGGAGAATGGGAATACAGGGTTTAGCAGCAATTCCAGTTTATATCCTAGCGGCAGATGCTACGCGCAGGGTGATTAACTTTTTAGAACCGGAAGTTGTGTCAGCCGAAAAAAGTCAACCTATCCCAGATATAGATAAAAAATATAATACTGAAATTGCTTATACTGTTGTGCATAAAATTCCGGGAAGGATTAGATTTAATATTCCGCAAATTTCCCAAGATTCATCTTATGCACAAAGGTTAGAAAGTTTACTAAAAGTAGATAATCAAGTTACTAACGTGCGGATAAATTCTCAGGCTGCATCAATAGCGATCGCTTACCAATCTCCTGAAATTAGTATATCCCATTGGGTGGAAATAATGGAGTTAGCTTTACGAGCAAATTCATCTACAAATCCCATTTCCGAAATAGGAATAACAGCAATTAATCATCCAGAAGTTTCTCCAGTAGCTTCCCCAGAAATTTCTAATGTATGGGCTGATTTAAAACCTCCATCCTTGTCTTATTCTTTGGGGTTGATGGCCAACTTACCTGTATAGCAAGTGATAGCTGATATGGAATAGGGGATAGCTATCTTTCTTCAGAATCCTGAGCAATAACTCCTTGATGCTACAAGTCCCCAGATTTATCCGTGGGGTCAATCCAAAATCCCAAATTGGATCACAAAACCTCTACCAGCAGTAAGAGGAAATAATTGATAAAATTAGAGTAAATTGAAAAGCTTATTTGATAGTCTCTAATATATTGGAGGTTGATTTAATTATGGCAAAAATTACTGATTTCGTAGAAGATGCCGGCGCTCCTGGAATTATAGCCGGAATTGGCGCAGTATTACTTGCACCTGTGGTAATTCCTGTTGTCGCTGGAATTGGTAAACCCATAGCCAAATCAATCATCAAAGGTGGACTTGTTGCTTATGAAAAAAGCAAGGGAGCTTTTGCAGAATTGGGTGAAACGTGGGAGGATATTGTGGCTGAAGCTAGAGCAGAAATAGCCGAAGAACAACACACACCAGCATTTGAAGCAGCGGCTGAAAATCAACCTAATTCATAATTCGTAATAGAGCCTACGGCACTCTACGCGAACGTAATTCATGATTCATGATTCATGATTTTAAAGGGGGTTGATTTACCCGCTTATAGTCAATTATGAATTAATACGGTTCAGTTAGTCGGAAAGTTAATACACGGTAACGAAAATCAAAAACCTTTTTTATCAGCAGACAAATCAATTGTTCTTAACTGTACCGTATTGAATTATGAATTATGAATTTTTTATAGCTTTTCTCAGTCTCATGAGGTACACCCTAATTTATTTACTGTTCTCTGTTCCCTGTTCCCTGTTCCCTGTTCCCTAAGACTAAAAAACTCTGTACCTCACTAGCTTGGGAAATGCTATATTATAAAGGTTTAAAATATGCTACAAATTCCCGATAAAAAAACTTTCAATAAATCATTTAATCTCATAGCTACAAAAATTGTCAGTGATACCCCAGGAAGACTGCGGTTGAGAGTTGCATCTGAAAACCGTCAAGCTGAGAAAATGCAACATATCGCCAACTTTTTAACAGCACAACCTCACATTACTCAAGTGAGAACTAATATCCATCACGGTAGCATTCTCATACATCATGATGATCAAACTGGCACTTTAGCAGAGATTTTAGCCACACTACGTGATATAGGCGTAATTTTTGCAGATATTACCCAAGGGAAAACTGAAGCAGCAACGGGTATATCTAATGCAGTTATTGACTTAAACCAACGAGTTCAACGTGCGACAGATGGTACTGTTGATTTACGTTTCCTGTTCCCGTTTGGATTGAGTATCTTAGCGGTGAGACAGTTAATAATTAAAGGTCTGCAATTAGAAGTAATTCCCTGGTATGTTTTAGCTTGGTATGCCTTTGATAGTTACTTGAAATTAAATAATGCTGTAGCAAGTGACAAGTAACAGTATTTTCTGTTCCCTGTTACCTTCTATGAGCAAAAATGCTGAATTTTGGTGCTGTAAAAGTTTATCCTGAGTTTTAGCACCTTTGCCAACATCAATCATGAAAAAGCTGATTAATCAACCAGAAGACTTTGTAAGGGAAAGTCTAGCAGGAATGGCTGCGGCTCATACCGATTTAATTAAGGTAAATTATGAGCCTACTTTTGTCTATCGAGCCGATGCACCTGTACAGGGAAAGGTAGCAATTATTTCTGGTGGTGGAAGTGGTCACGAACCGATGCACGCGGGTTTTGTAGGGAAGGGAATGCTTGACGCTGCTTGTCCTGGGGAAGTTTTCACTTCACCGACTCCTGACCAAATGTTAGCAGCAGCACAGCAGGTAGATGGAGGTGCTGGTATTCTTTATATTGTGAAAAATTACAGTGGCGATGTGATGAATTTTGAAATGGCTATGGAGTTAGCCAGAAGTGAGGGTATCCGTACATTAAATATTATTATTGATGATGATGTAGCGGTGAAAGATAGCCTGTATACCCAAGGAAGAAGGGGTGTAGGAACAACGGTACTGGCAGAAAAAATTTGTGGAGCGGCGGCGGAACAAGGTTATGATTTGCAGCAGGTAGCGGATTTGTGTAGAAAGGTAAATCTGCATGGACGCAGTGTAGGGGTAGCGTTGAGTTCTTGTACTGTTCCTGCTAAGGGTACACCGACTTTTGCTTTGGGGGATAAGGAGATAGAATTAGGAATTGGAATTCATGGGGAACCGGGAAGAGAAAGGGTATCCATGAAGTCAGGGGATGAGATTACAGAAATTTTAATGCGTTGGCTTTGCCCGCCGCAGGCATCGCTCATTGATGATACCGCCTATAGTCGCACAGTGCGGGAGTGGGACGAAGCCAAAGAGGGATGGATGGATGTGGAACTGTTAAATAAACCCTTGCAAAAAGGCGATCGCCTCCTGGTATTTGTTAATAGTATGGGTGGGACTCCCATTTCTGAACTTTATCTTGTCTACCGCAAACTAGCAGAAATCTGTGAAATGGAAGGACTGCAAATAGTGCGAAATCTAATTGGACCCTACATGACATCATTAGAAATGCAAGGTTGTTCCATTACGCTGCTGAAGTTAGACGAAGAGATGCTACGGTTATGGGATGCACCAGTTAAAACTGCTAGTTTACGCTGGGGAGTGTGAAATGGTTACTCAGGTGCAGATTGTTGAATGGTTACAGGTGTTTGCTTCTGTTATTGAGCATCATAAAGAAGATTTGACAGAATTAGATGCGTCCATAGGTGATGCTGATCATGGTATCAATATGGATAGAGGTTTTAAAAAGGTCAGAAGCATTTTACCGAGTGTTGCGGGTAAGGACATCAGCAGCATTTTTAAAACCGTCAGTATGACTTTGATATCCAGCGTAGGGGGTGCAAGTGGACCTTTGTATGGAACTTGGTTTTTAAGAGCCAGTTCTGCTACTGCTGGTAAGCAAGAATTGACTGCAAAAGATATGTTAAATTTACTCCAATCTGGGTTAGAAGGAGTAATTGAGCGTGGTAAGGCGCAGTTAGGAGATAAGACAATGGTAGATGTGCTATCTCCAGCTGTGACAGCTTTTGAGCAAGCTGTAAATGAAGGTATGGAAACTGTGGCAGCTTTACGCGTGGCTGTAGGTGCTGCAGAAGGTGGGTTAAAGGAAACTATACCGATGTTGGCTAAGAAGGGAAGAGCGAGTTATTTAGGCGATCGCAGTATTGGACATCAAGATCCAGGAGGAACTTCTGCTTATTGGATGTTGCGGAGTTTGTTGGAGGTGGTGGAAGGTTCTAGGAGGACTAAATAATTTTTGCCATTAGTTGCATTTTGCTCTTGACCTTTAAAATATATATGCTACAATAGAAATTGCTTTGGCTAAGGACGTATAGCTCAGTTGGTTAGAGTACATCGTTGACATCGATGGGGTCACTGGTTCGAATCCAGTTACGTCCATATTTTTATTTGTGTACAGTGACTAATTATTTGTGACTTTACCCATAACTTTGCCGCCATGGCAAGCTTATGCTTCCAATTTAATTCGGCAAAGTTATGCTTCCAGTTTTTCTCTACTGAAAAAACAAGCTGATTAATTATAGAGACACATGGATGCGGTGTCTCTAACCTGTATTGCATTCAAAATAAGCAAGAGTTTCAACAACAATTCAAATCAGACGTAAATTTACAGTCCAAGTTCACGTCTTGTTTTGTCCAACTGTATGAGGGGTAAAAATAATGTGCAAGCTCAATGAAAATTGGTATTAGTATTTACTAATCTGGTTATTCTAAGCCTGGTAAGGTTAGTTGTAGCGCGTTTGTTTGTGGCTGGGTGGCTGGGATAGGAAAGTTTTCCGCTTTATCTGTAGATTTTGGTTTTGGCTGTTGTGGGTGATTTTCTGCGGATAATGCGGATATGTCTACTTCATTGCAGTCTGATGATGTGAGTTCACCACGAAAGGCGCGATGTAGCAGGGTTTGAAATAAATGTTCTGCTTGGCGTTCTGCTTCTCGTTGTTGGGTGCGGATGCGATCGTGTTTTTGGACTATTTGGGCAAATTTTTCTTGGAGTGGGAGAGGGGGAAGAGGGACAGGTAAAGCTTTTAATTGTGTCATATTAATAGTTGCTAAATTAGTTGTTTGCTTTGAACATTGCAAAAAATATAATTTAGTGTATTGAGTTAAAAGTAATTTTGCAAAAAACTCAGGTAATATAATTTTCCTATTTGTTCTTACTCTAAATATATGATTTTGATGTATGCAATTTTCAATTTGACCATGCCAAATTGCACCACGACCTAATTTATCATAATCACCGCCTTCAGTCATTAAAATATCACCTTTTTGAAGCTTTAATTGTTCTACTTCTTGTGGTAAAGCTTCAATTATTTTGATATCTGTTAAATCAAGATAACCATCCTGTACATTTGCAACACGCATATATGGAACTTGAACAGTTTGTTTACCATTAAACTTTTGTCCTTTGGTTACTCCTGAAGCAATATCAGCAACATCATCTAAATTTTTAATACGCCAACCCATCTGATTAGTGATTAAATCACCGAACATTTCCAGAAAGACCGATTGTAGGAAGGTTTCGCTGAGTTGTAGGGAATAACGACGGGTTCGACGCAAGCGATCGCATTTTTCCAATATTGCTGCAATTTGCTTTTGTTCTGGTAATGGTGGGAGAGGGATTTTTAATTTTTGGAGTTTATCAGCAGTTAATTTTGGTTGTGCGCTTCCTGTAATGTAAGGTGTTAAATCAAGTTGATTAAAAAAATAGCATAAAAAGTTAATGTCAGCTTTTTCTGTTACTTTTAAAATATGAGCATGATTATTAACCCAATATTTTCCAACTGCTTTGAAAGCTATAGGAGTTGTCCTCGCTAAAAGATTGGCTCCATCTTCTCCAATTAACAAAGTTTCTTCTTCAAAAATGTAATCATCAATATAATCAATGATACCTGATGCCCCATAATATGGATATTTACCTTTTTTTGTTTGCCTAATAGAACTTTCAATTGGAATACGACGCGAATCCAAGCTAATTGTTATATCTTTGAGATCAACAATCTGCCATTTTTTATATAAGTTCATTCGTTTTATTTGTTAATAAAATGCTTAATCATTAACCATCTAATAATGCCAGGGAATAAATTCCCTGTCTAAAAGCTCAAGTCCGTTAAAACGGACTAAAATAAGATTACCAAAAAATCGGGTTTAATCGCCAAATAAAATTGCCATTATTCCCCAAAAAAACAATCAAATCAACATCCAAATTATATTCAGTCGGTTTCAACCGACTTCAGCTATGAGACAGGGAATTAATTCCCTGGTTCAAATGTAGAATAAGATTACCAAAAAATCGGGTTTAATTGCCAAATAAAATTACCATTCTTCCCCAAAAAAACAATCAAATCAACATCCAAATTATATTTAATCGGTTTCAACCGACTTCAGCTATGAGACAGGGAATTAATTCCCTGGTTCAAATCTAGAATAAGATTACCAAAAAATCGGGTTGAATCGCCAAATAAAATTGCCATTCTTCCCAAAAAAAACAATCAAATCAACATCCAAATTATATTCAGTCGGTTTCAACCGACTTCAGCTATAAGACAGGGAATTAATTCCCTGATTCAAATGTAGAATAAGATTACCAAAAAATCGGGTTGAATCGCCAAATAAAATTGCCATTATTCCCAAAAAAAAACAATCAAATCAACATCCAAATTATATTCAGTCGATTTCAACCGACTTCAGCTATAAGACAGGGAATTAATTCCCTGGTTCAAATCTAGAATAAGATTACCAAAAAATCGGGTTTAATCGCCAAATAAAATTGCCATTATTCCCAAAAAAAAACAATCAAATCAACATCCAAATTATATTCAGTCGGTTTCAACCGACTTCAGCTATGAGACAGGGAATTAATTCCCTGATTCAAATCTAGAATGAGATTACCAAAAAATCGGGTTTAATTGCCAAATAAAATTGCCATTATTCCCCAAAAAAACAATCAAATCAACATCCAAATTATATTCAGTCGGTTTCAACCGACTTCAGCTATGAGACAGGGAATTTATTTCCTGGTTCAAATGTAGAATAAGATTACCAAAAAATCGGGTTGAATTCCAAAATAAAATTGCCATTATTCCCCAAAAAAACAATCAAATCAACATCCAAATTATATTTAGTCGGTTTCAACCGACTTCAGCTATGAGACAGGGAATTAATTCCCTGGCATTTATTAGCATTTATTCTGGCATTTATTCCCCGGCATTTTTGACAATGGATAAACCGATAAATCTATAACAACCTTTCCAATTCTCGCACCTCAGCGCCCATAACATCCTCCAATTTTAACAACCTTTCTAACGTCACCTGGGGAACATCATAAAAAACCTCATCCTGTTCCACCTGACGATAACGACTTGCAGATAAATCATATTTATTCCCCTTTACCTGCGCTTTAGTCACCCAAAATTGACGATTCAATTGATTAATTTCATTTTGCAACGGTGAGATTTTTTCATGTAATAACGCCAACTTTTGTTTATCCATTTCCAAAGCCTGACGAGTTGCTTCATCATCAGCCGGTGCAATGGCATTTTCAAAAGTTAACCGATTAATTTCCTTATGTAATAACAAACGTTCCGCTTTTAAAGGTGCAATTTGCTTTTTCAACTCCGCTAAACGTTCCTCATTTTGTTGAGTAACATCAGCATTAAACCGATTTTTCCAACAGTGCAAAATATCAGGAATATCGTTTTCTGTCACAGGTTGACGCTTATCATCCAGAGAAAAGCCATCATGCTCCATATCATAGAACCAAACGCGGTCAGTCGTTCCCCCACGAGTAAACAGCAGCACCGCCGTAGACACCCCCGCATAAGGTTTAAACACCCCGCTAGGCATAGAAACCACCCCATCCAAGCGATTTTCTTCTATAATCTTTTTGCGAATCTCCACGTGCGCTTTACTAGAACCAAACAGCACCCCATCGGGGACAATAACCGCACATCTCCCCCCCATATCTAAAACCCGCAAAATCAAATGTAGAAATAACAACTCGGATTTTTTGCTTAAACCTGCCAATTTTGGATGTACATCTGCTGCATCAACCGCACCCTTAAAAGGTGGATTCATTAATACTAAATCGAGAGTTTTTTCATCATCAAACCTTTTAGAAAGAGTATCTTTAGCAAAAAACCGGGGCTGTTCAATACCATGCAGCATGAAATTCATAGAACCGATGCGTAACATCGTCATTCCCGAATCATTATCATAAGCTGTAAACGCCTCCGTTTGCAAAAATTCCTGTTGTTCTGGTGTGAGTAAATCACCAACTAAACGTTTATTACCTTGTTCATCAAATAATATTTCTGGACTGGTGTTTTTTTCTAAAATATATTGATAAGCATTAACGGGAAAACCACAAGTACCCGCCGCTAAATCACCAATTCTATCAGTCGGTTTAGGTTCTACCATTTCCACCATCATGCGGATAATATGACGCGGAGTTCTAAACTGTCCATTGCGTCCAGCAATACTTAATTTATTTAATAAATACTCATATAAATCACCCTGAACATCTTGATTTTGTTCAGAGATTTTCATTTCATCAATTGATTTACAAGCTTCAATTAACAAACTGGGTTTATTAATTTTAAATTCCGCAGTTTGCATATACTCACTAAAGGAACTTTGATTTTCATCGGTTTCTTCCTTATTTTCTTCCTTATTTTCTTCCTCATTTTCTTCCTCGTTGTCAGAATTACCCATTTCTTTTAACCAGGGGAAAACTTTATTTTTGACATGATTTAAAGCATCCTCGGCTTTCATCTGTGTCCAATGTCGCCAACGCATTTCTAGGGGTATTTTGGGCTGATAATCTTCTTTACGGCGTTTGGCTTGACGTTCGTTTAAATCTTCGGATTCGTCTAAGCGTTTGAGGAAGAGGAGAAATGAGAATTGTTCGATAGCATCCATTGGGTTGGATAAGCCTCCTGTCCAGAGTTTATCCCACAGGAGGTCTACCTTTGATTTTAAATTGGGGTCGGTTAGCATTTTTAATTAGGGTTTTTGATTTAATGTAGCCGTTTATTTAGTGATTGATTTAGCCATTTATTTTAGCCGTTTATTTTAGCCAGGGAATAAATTCCCCGTCTTATAGCTAAAGTCGGTTAAAACCGACTAATTTTTTTTGAATTTAATCCGTTTTAACGGATTTTAGCTTTTAGCCAGGAAATTTATTTCCTGGTATTCTCATTTTTTTAAGATTAATCCGTTTTAAGGGATTTTAGCTTTTAGTCAGGAAATTTATTTTCTGGTATTTTGGGTTTTGTTTTATTTTCTGGTGGTTTATCTAAATCTGTTTCTTGTTCTAATAATGGAACTGTCGTTTTATTTTGATGATGTTTTTTTTGATTATCTACATATTCAATAGCTTCTTGTAATTGTTTACCTCCTAAAGAAAAAACGCCATATCCTTCTTGCCAAGCAAATTGTTGTGTTTTACCTAAAGTATGATTATAATGGTAAGCACTACTACCTTTTAAAGTTTTCACAAATTCAGCAACAGACAATTTTGGAGGAATAGAAACCACAAAATGAATATGGTCTTCCATTCCACCAATAGCATGAATTATACACCCTAAATGATCTGCCTTCCCAATTAAATAACCATAAAATTTTTCTTCTACATCATTGGTTATTAAAGGCTCGCGTTTTTTCGTAGCCCAAACAACATGATAATACAACCGCCACAAAGCCATAATGAATTTTAAAACAATACTAATAAATGTCTAATTATCTAGCCAGTTTAGTCGGTTTAGCCAGGGAATAAATTCCCTATCTCAAAGCTCAAGTCCGTTGAAACGGACTGAAATTATATTAGCAAAAACTTGAACTAAATTAAAAAACAAAATTTCCACTATTACCCAAAAATCAAAAAAAGAATCACATAAAAACCCAATTAACTTAGTCGGTTTTAACCGACTTTAGCTATTAGACAGGGAATTGATTCCCTGGCTCTGTTATCTCTGTCTCACATGATATTAGCAAAAACTTGAACTAAATTAAAAATAAAATTTCTATTATTACCCAAAAATCAAAAAAAGAATCAGATAAAAACCCAATTTAGTCGGTTTTAACCGACTTTAGCTATTAGACAGGGAATTTATTCCCTGGCTATTAAATCTAACTCAATCAATAGATAAATGAACAAATAAATTTTAAGCCGCTAACAATTCCGTAAACACCAACAAATCATTCACCTCATCATCAGAAAAAAACCTATCAACCGCATTTTTACCAAACCTAGCCAAAGCCCCCTCATACAAATCAGCCACCTCTAACCTCCGCTTTTGTAAAAACACACTCTGCACAGCCCTTAAAAAATTAATTTGATTAGCATTATACTGATGTTTGGCAATAAACTCCTCAAATTGACGCTTCACCACCTCCTCATAATCTGGTATGGCATCCAAATCCAATAAATGCCGCAAAAATGCCAATAAACTATTAGCCTTTAACCCGTAAGCCTTGCGAATATTCGACTCAGAAAGCTGAATATTACCACCTCCTAAACCTTGGCGTAAAGTTCTCTCTAACTCAATCAATTGCCAATCTGTAACCGCTTCACCTTCCTGAATAGCCTTAATAGTAGGATGATTATCTACAATTTCATTTATTTTTTCCTCAACTCGTTTTTTATATTCCTCCACATAAACTTGTTCACCACCTTCACCCACAGTAATAAAACCGCGAGTAGCCACAAAATCAGCTAAATCTAACTCTAAAAAAATACTAGGGCGTTGTCGCCGATTTTTCATTTCTTCAGCTAAATCATTTATTATCTGATTCAATTCTTTCACCGTTGCATTATTCAATCGTGAAGATAAACACAACTTAATTGCATTTTGTTTTCGTTTATCTTGATGGACAAAATCAGGTAAACGACTCACATCTTCAGCAATAGATTGTACAGTATCCGGTTTTGCCCCTTCCGTTTGAATTTCTAATTTTAATCGTTCAATTTTACTTGTAAAAGTTGCTGCTGCTATCTCCACACCTGGCACAAATCGCAAAAGAGGGGCAAGTTTAAACCGTAGTAACTTTAATTTATCTTTAGTAATGTAATTCCAAAATAAATCTGTCCAAACTTCTGCAATATCCACCATCTTCTTTTTGACAGTAAATGAATCTGTCGGAATTTGGGTTATTTGTTCCCGCAAACTTGCAATTATCGTTTGACATTCTGGTGATTCTTGGTCATGTAAATATAACTCCAGCAAATCCAAACGAGTGTTAAAAATGCGTTGAAGTACAGGAATAGTTTGGGCTACTTCTGTTTGTACTTTAGCTTCAAATTCATTTTCCCAAAAATCAATAATTAAAAATTCCTGCTTTGTCCGATTTGGCAACCATTCCAACTTTTTACAAGCCTTTTGATTTCTTGTACCTCGTCCAATCATCTGCCATAATTTTATCTGTGATTGAACAGGTTTCATAAACACCAAATTCATTATTTCTGGTACATCTACCCCAGTATCTAGCATATCCACAGAAATAGCAATGCGGGGCATATCCTCTTTTTTAAAATTCCCTGTTAGTTTGCCTTTATATTCTGTTTTATGGGTAATTACGCGCACCAAATCAGAATATTGTGGATACATTTCTTCAAAAGTTTCACATAGCCGTAAAGCGTGTTTTTGAGTCAATGCAAATACAATTGTTTTCGCTGGTAGTTGCCCTGATTCATCTTTATGGCAAACTTCCATAATTTCTTCCCACTGCTTGCGGAGAGTGTCTTTATTACTCACCTTTTTTTCTAAATCTGTACCTGAAAAATCAATATCATCTGGATCATGTCCTTGTGCTATCAATATATTCTGTTCTTCTTCGGAAAGTTTCGCGCCTTTAATACCTTCACTTTGAAATTTAGTTTGTGCTTGATAAAGACTAAAATCAACTAAATTCTTCTCTTCAATTGCTTGTTTATAGGTGTAGAGAAAAGTAGGAATACCATCAAAACAATGAAAAGTATTAAATGTATTCCTATCAATAAAACCTGCGGGTGTGGCAGTTAAACCAATCATCCGCCCATCAAAATATTCCATTACCTCTTGAAAGAGATTGAAAATAGAACGATGTGCTTCATCAAAAATAATTAAATCAAAAAAAGCTGGACTAAATTTTTTATAGGAATTTCTCAAAGTCTTTTCCACAACTACATACAGCCGTTTAGTTTTATCTATGTTGTAGCTGAAAATTCTGTCGCATGGTTCATGGGGTATATGTTCCATAAAACCATCTTCCAACGCTTGCTTGACTAAATTATCCCTATCAGCAACAAATAAGATTTTCCGACTTTGATTAGCTTTTAAAAATAAATCAATAATCGCCATTGCGGTGCGGGTTTTTCCTGTTCCCGTAGCCATTACCAACAAAGTACGGCGTTTTCCTTCATCAAATGTTTCACAAACCCGACGAATAGCTTCCTGTTGATAATCTCTCCCAGCAATTTGGGTATTAATTGGTAATGAACTTAACGCAATTTTATTTTGACGAATATACAATAAATTTTCTAAATCTGATGGCGAAAAAAAGCCAGCCACCTGCCGTTTTGCAGAATTTCCCACATCCCAAAAATAAATTTCCTCCCCATTCGTCATAAAGGCAAAAGGGCGGAAACTTTGATGTTTTTCTATTTCTTTAACGTAGTATTCTACCTGTGTTTGGGCAATTTTAGGATTACTGCTTTGGCGTTTGGCTTCCACCACTGCTATAACTTCCCCATTGGGTTGATACAAGCAATAATCAGTAACACCGTTCCAAGGTTCGGCATTATAACCATCCACAGGAATTTCTAACCCCACTTGGTTGGAGTCTTTGATGTTCCATCCTGCTAGGGTTAAAGCGGGGTCTATTAATTGTGTCCTAGTGTTGGCTTCATTCGCTGACATTACAGCATCCTTTAGTACATTCTGCTTTGCAGAGTATTACTGTGTTTATATTTGGATATACCGTAACAGTATAGTATGCTTTTTAGCGTTAGCCAACGGGAATTATGTAAAAGGCTATCACTAATACTGTGAGTGTTTTCTCTCACAGAACTAGAAACCTGGTGAAGGTTGTTGAGTTTTTGGTATTGGTTGTTCAGGGGGAACTACAAACCGAAAGCGATGAGGATTTTTATCCTGCTCAATCTCGTCTTTCATGTCTCTAGCCCAACTACCATTACCTCCCATGAGACATCAGCGTATCCAAGCCCCAGATGGATTCCTATATTTAGTATAAATGTTCGCTACCAGATGATATGTACACACATTCACTCATTAGACCTCTCCGGAAATATGGTAGAGACGTTCCGGGAAATATGGTAGAGACGTTCCGGGAAATATGGTAGAGACGTTCCGGGAAATATGGTAGAGACGTTCCGGGAAATATGGTAGAGACGTTCCGGGAAATATGGTAGAGACGTTCCGGGAAATATGGTAGAGACGTTCCGGGAAATATGGTAGAGACGTTCCGGGAAATATGGTAGAGACGTTCCGGCGGAACGTCTCTACAAGGGTTTCAAACCACGCACATTTAATTACCGGAGATGTCTATTTAGTGCAAGCCTTAGTGTTGTGTCCAAGAAATCATGTTTATAATCCATTTGTAACTTGCGGCAAGCTTATGCTTCCAATTTTGACTTACGGCAAAGTTATGCTTCCAGTTGGTAAAAATGGTGTGCGATCTCGCCCAACGCAAAATTAGGGGTGACAGCAGATGGCGCGGCAAAGTTATGCTTCCAGTCTCAATTACCTTCTGCCTCCTGCCTTCGTCCTCCTGCCTCCTTAAATTCTTATGACTCCTGAATTCTTGCATATAATTTATACTTAATTGCATATTTACAATTGCTTACAGGGAAACTGTCATGTTAATGCTACTCTTTTGTGTTAGTAAAGAATTATACGCTATTGAAAGTTCCTGCGTAGTAGAAGTTATCCCCAGAGTCGGCTTGAGAACAGTACATCATGTCCCGGAATATGTAGCTGGTTTATTTAATTACAGGGGAAAAATAGTACCAGTAATTGATTTGTGTCATTTAATTCGTGGTACATCTAGCCGTTTTTGTTTAAGCACGCGTATTATTATGGTTAGTTACCCTCGTCAAGATCATGGGTGTCAACACCTGGGTTTAATAGCAGAACGAATTACAGAAACCTTGAACAGACCAGAAACAGATTTTGTAGACTCTGGTATTCGCATTAAAGAAGCCCCATATTTAGGGGGAATGCTAATGGATGAAAAAGGAATTATTCAGCGTATTCATTTAGAACAATTGTTTGCTGATGTTGAAAATACATACTTATTAACAGCAGGAGAAAGTTATATTAATGATATGGTCAAAAATTGAAAATCTCTTATGTCGTCAAATCGGCTTTGATGCGAATATTATTGGTACTCGCAAAATTGTTAAAGCCGTAGAAAATCGCTGTTTGATATGCAGGGTAAATGTAGATGATTATTTACATATTTTAACCAAATCAAGTCAAGAATTTGATGAATTAGTTGAATTGCTTGTTGTTCCCGAAACCTGGTTTTTTCGAGATACTCAAACTTATGATGCTTTCGCCAAATATGTCCGTTCTCAATGGTTAAATAAATTTTCTAATAGCAAATTTCGCTTATTAAGCGTTCCCTGTTCCACTGGTGAAGAACCTTATTCTTTAGCTATGACATTATTGGATCTGGGTTTATTACCTAATCAGTTTCATATTGATGCAGTTGATATTAGTAAAAATGCTTTGTCTAAAGCTAGAAAAGCAGTTTATAGCCGTAATTCTTTCCGGGGTCATAATTTAGAATTTCAAAATCGCTATTTTACATCTACAGATAAAGGTTATCAATTGTCTGAAAAGGTGAAAAATACGGTTAATTTGAGTCAAGGTAATTTACTTGAGGCCAATTTGTTATTAGATAGAATACATTATGATATAATATTTTGTCGGAATGTTTTAATTTATTTTGATAGTTCTGGTCGCAAAAACACATTAAAAAATTTACACCGCTTATTGAAAAATCAAGGACTGTTATTTGTCGGTGCATCAGAAACAGGAGAATTAGCTAATTTAGGTTTTGATATAATTCGCTTGAATAGTGTATTTGTAGGACAGAAAAAAACCGAAATTCCAGAAAACCTTAAAAATACTAATTTAAATTATCCGGCTTATGTAATTCCCCAATCTAAAATTTTAGTAGAAAGTTATCAAATTAATAAACCCCAAATTGCACCAAATACAGAAAAGGTAAAGAAAATCCAACCATTGCTAGAAATACAAGATTGTCATCTAGACTCAATTCGTATTTTAGCAGATCAAGGGAATTTAACAGCAGCTATATCCCAATGTCAAAACTATATATATCAACATTCCACCAGTGCAGAAGCATATCTTTTGCTTGGTGAAGTTTATCAAGCACAAGGATTAGAATTACAAGCAGAAGAGTGTTTTCAAAAAGCAGTTTATCTTGATCCAAAAAATTCCCAGGCTTTACTACATTTAGCTTTACTCAAAGAACAACAAGGAAATCAGGAAAAAGCAAATATTTTACGTCAAAGATGGCAACGTTTACAACAATTGTGAAATAATCAATCACCAACAGCTATTTTTTTAACATAAATATCAGCAAGGAGGAGTGATGCTAAAAAGCTTAAGCTTACAAGTGCGTTTGATCGGTGGATTTTTATTTATTGGTTTAATTGTATTAATCGTGGCTTTAGTGGGCTGGAGTGTGAATGCACGCCTCAGTAATGCCATCAATGTTTTGAGTACAAATACTATTCCCAGTATTTCAGGGTTGTGGAAAATTAATGAAGGACAAACCCAGATAGAATCTTCAGAACGGGCTTTACTAAAAGACCACCTCAACCTAGCACAAAGAAATGCTCAAGTAACAAGAATAAAAAAAGCATGGGAACAAATTGATGAGGGATTTAAGGAATACGAAGCAACAGAGAAAACTGATGAAGAAAAGAAATTATATGCTCAATTCCAGAATGTTTGGGATGAGTGGAAAAAGAATCATGAAACATTGATGGAAATGAATCAACAGTTTCAAAGCATGGGTATTCTTAGTCCACTTGCTAGGGAACTAGAATTAATTAAATCAAATCAAGCCAATAGTCCAGAAATAGAATTAGTTAGAAGAGCAAATGCTTCTTTATCACAATTAAGACAAAAAGGACTGGGTAATCGCCCTTTATTTGAAGCAGCCACAAAATTACTAATTGAAAATATCCACATCAATGAAAAAGTTGGTATGGAAACTTATAAACAAGCACAAAAAGATGCTGCATCTGGTTCCTTTTTGTTGTTACTGGCTTTGGTAATTGGTCCAGTGACTGCCATTGTCTTTGGATATGCTTTTAGTAAACCAATTGTCCAAAAGGTGGAAGAATTAGTTAAAGTTTCTAAGTCTATAGCTAATAGTAGTTCTTCTACACAGATGCAATCATCTGAAGGACAAGATGAAATAGGTAAACTACAAACTGCTTTTTACACAGTCGCATCTAAGATTGGTGAGTTGGTGAATATTTCCCAGAAGATATCTAGTGGAGATTTAACAACACAAATTCAGCAAGCAGAAGGAACAGATGAAATTGGCAAATTGCAAAATGCCTTTTACACCATGAACAAGGATTTAAACGCCTTGATTCGACGTATTCAACAATCAGGAGTACAAATTACCACTTCTAGTACACAAATTGCTGCTTCTGGAAAACAATTAGAAGCAACAGTTACAGAACAATTAGCTTCTACAAATGAAGTGGCTGCTACTGCTCAAGAAATTGCTGCTACTTCCAGAAATTTAGTGAAAATGATGGATCAAGTGGCAGATATGACAAAACTAACTGCTGCTGGTGCAAGTGAAAGCCGTGATGAATTGCAAAAAATGGAAGATACCATGCGGCAATTAACAGAAGCGACAAATTCTATTACTTCCAAATTAGGAATAATGAATAAAAAAGCCAGCAATATTAATAATGTCGTAGTGACAATTACAAAAGTTGCTGATCAAACCAGTATTTTGTCATTAAACGCAGCTATAGAAGCGGAAAAAGCGGGAGAATATGGGGCGGGATTTGCGGTAGTAGCGCGAGAAATTCGGCGGTTAGCAAATCAAACTGCTGTCGCAACTTTGGAAATTGAGCAAATTGTTAAAGATATGCAATCGGCTGTTTCCGTGGGTGTAATGGAAATGGATAAGTTCAACAATTCTGTGAATAATAGTGTTGAACAAGTGAATAAAATTAGTAACCAAATTGGTAAAGTTATCAATCAAGTCCAAAGCTTACCGCCGCAATTTATTCAGGTAAGTGAAAGTATGGAAGAACAGTCTCAGGGTGCTGCACAAATTAGCGAAGCAATGGAGCAATTAACGGAGGCTTCTGGGCAAACAGTTGATGCTTTACGAGAGACTAATGGTGCTTTGGAGCAATTAGAAGAAGCAGCCCAATCATTACGAGAAGAAATTTCCCATTTTCATGTTAAAAATTGAGCAGAAAAAAGGTAATGCTCATGAAAGAAGATAACGATATCAATATAGAACAGCCAATTTTCAATGATTGCTGGAATAAAATTGGTGTAATGGGCGATCGCTCTTGTGGCGAATTAGCAGCCGTCATCCATTGCTATGAATGTGCAGTTTACGCCGCAGTAGGCGATAGTCTTTTAGAAAGAGAACCAGCAGCAGATTATCTAGAAGACTGGATGAAAATTCTCGAAGAAACATCTGCTATTCCTGATATTTACGACAGTAATGAAGCAGTTATTCGCACGAATGAAGCAATTTCTATTATTATATTTCGCCTGGGAAATGAGAGATTAGCCTTACCAGTAAGAATGCTGCAAGAAGTTACCCATCCTTGCGTTATTCAACCGCTACCTCATCGCAGCAACGAATTATTTTTAGGTTTGGTAAACATTCGTGGAGAAACCCTACTTTGTGCTTCTCTCCAGTCTCTTTTACATATTCAACCAACTGAGGAAAATGTCAACAAAAAACTAAGTTCAAAGACTAATTCCACAGTTAAACTGATTAATATTCAACGTATGATTGTAGCCGGACAAGGAGAAGATAAATGGGTGTTTCCAGTAGATGAAGTACATGGAATTTTCCGCTTTCATCTCAACGAATTACAAGATGCACCCGTTGTTATTACCAAATCGGAAGAAGGTTATACCAGAGGAATAGTTTATTGGGAAGGTAAAAAAGTAAATTATCTTGATTCTGATTTATTGTTTTACACACTTAATCACAAGATTTTGTAATTAGTCATTAGTCATTAGTCATTAGTCATTGGGTTATTAACTTCCCCCTGCTCCCTGCTCCCCTACTTATTAACTGTCATCTACTCATGAGCAACTACACCATATTAGAACTGTTTCGTCAGGAAGTGGAAACTAATGTTGCTATCCTGAAACAATGTCTTCCTGTATTGAAAACTCAGCCGTTCTCAATGAATGAAATTGAGCAAGCAATACAAGCGGCTCATTCCTTGTGGGGAACAACCAGCATTGTAGAAATGGAAGCAGCTGCCAACTTAGTGCAGTTAATAAAAGATTGCTTAATTGCTGTTCAGAAACAAAGCATTACCTTGGAGATCGAAGAAATTGATACTTTACTTCATGCCAGTGATTTGCTCTTGAATATGAGTAAAGCGGCTGAAGGTAGTTTAGATAAATGGATGACAGATCACGCTTGGGATTGGAACACTACTCAGAAAAGCATTGCTAATTTAGCGACTAGGGAACAGGTAACAGGTGATAGGGAACAGGTGACAGCTGATAGAGAACAGGTAACAGATCATTATGTTTCGCCTGTCGAACTTCCAGCGATGAGTGGTAATGGTGATTCGATGATGGATTTATTCCGATTGGAGGCAGAAGCGCAAGTTACCATTTTGAATAATGGATTGCTGGCCATAGAAAACAAGCCCCAATCAGCACAAGAATTAGAAGCTTTGATGCGGGCGGCTCATTCTATCAAAGGTGCGGCGAGAATTGTTGGCTTAGATGGGGTGGTAGAATTAGCGCACGTGATGGAAGATTGTTTTGTAGCTGCCCAAGGCAAAACCATTATTTTAACTCCCGATGATGTAGATGTGCTATTGCAAGGGGTGGACTTACTGCAAAGTATTAGTCAATTAAATGATGCAGAATTACCAGGTTGGTTAGGACTACATCAAGTTGATTTTACGAATATCCGTGATGATGTGGCGGCAATTTTGCAACCGGAAGGTAAAAAACAGAAAGCACACACTGATTTTGACACGGATGCACGGATAGTTAATCCCCAAACACCAATCCCCAAACACCAATCCCTAGTAAAGAGTCCCCAATCACCAATCACCAATCACCAGTCACCAGTTACTACTCGTGGGGTGGAAAATATTGCCAACAATCAAGATCGTGTGGTGCGGGTAAGTGCTGATAATTTAAATCGGATTATGGGTTTAGCGGGGGAATCATTAATTGAGGCTAACTGGTTACAACCTTTTGCAGATTCGATGATGTCGCTCAAATCTCGGATGGTGGAAATTGCCCGCAGTTTGGAACAGTTGCAGGAATCTCTTGATCAGAATTTATATGAGCAAGAGGGGAAAGAATATTTAGCACAAGCGCGACACCAAAAACAGGAATGTCTTGATTATATAGGCGATCGCTTGAATGAATTAGAGTTATATGTGCGTCGTACTGCTAGTTTATCAGATCGTCTTTATCGGGAAGTAATTAATTCTCACATGAGACCTTTTGAAGATGGTTTACAAAGTTTTCCTCGCATGATTCGGGATTTGGCACGGAACTTAAATAAAAAGGTAAAATTAGAAATTATTGGTAAATCTACACCTGTTGATCGAGATATTCTCAAAAAATTAGAAGCACCTTTAACCCATATTCTCAGAAATGCTGTCGATCATGGCATTGAACTTCCAGAAGAACGCCTTTCCTCTGGTAAATCTCCTGAAGGTACAATTCGTTTAGAAGCCTTTCATCGTGGGGGAATGTTAGCAATTACTATCAGCGATGATGGCAAAGGTATAAATCGGGAACAGTTGCGCCAGAAAATCATCAATAAGAATTTAGTAACACCAGATATGGCTGTCCAACTCTCAGATGCAGAGTTGATAGAATTTCTATTTTTACCTGGTTTCTCGACAGCACAACAGTTAACAGAAATTTCTGGACGGGGTGTAGGTTTGGATATTGCCAAAAGTATGGCACAGGAAGTAGGGGGAACTGTACGTGCAACTTCCCAAGCTGGAAAAGGGACAAGTTTTCATTTTCAACTTCCCCTCACTTTGTCGGTAGTCAGAACACTATTAGTAGAAATTTCTGATAAACCCTATGCTATTCCTTTAGCGCGAATTGATCAAATCGTAACTTTGGAAAGGTCAGAAATTACTGATGTAGAAAATCGTCAATATTTCACAATGAATAACCAAAATATTGGTTTAATTGCTGCCCATCAGGTGTTAGAATTACCAGCCGTAAAACAGCAAATTGGCTCAATTTCTATTGTTGTCATTAGTGACCAAAATAGTACCTATGGCTTAGTAGTAGATAAGTTTTTAGGTGAGAGAGATTTGGTTGTTAGACCGCTAGATCCGCGTTTGGGGAAAGTTCCAGATATTAGTGCTACTGCTTTATTAGGAGATGGTTCACCCATTTTGATAGTTGATATTTCCGATATTGTGCGTTCTATGGATGCCATCCTCAAAGGAGGAAAGTTATCTAAGGTGATGATGCAAGCTGAATTAGAAACTATAAATCAACGCCGCAAAATTTTGGTAGTAGATGATTCTATTACTGTCCGAGAAATGGAACGCAAATTATTAGAAAATCGTGGTTATCAAGTAGATACGGCTGTTAATGGTGTGGAAGGATGGAATGCGGTACGAACTAATCAATATGATTTGGTAGTTAGTGATATTGATATGCCCAGGATGAATGGAATTGAATTAGTTAAGCAAATCAAAAGTAATCCTCGTTTAAATTACTTACCTGTGATTATTATTTCTTATCGTGACAGGGAAGAAGATAGAATTCAGGGTTTAGAAGCTGGTGCAGATTATTACTTGACAAAAAGTAGTTTTCATGATGACACCTTGATTAATGCGGTGATTGATTTAATTGGTCAGTAGTCATTAGTTATTAGTCATTAATTAGTTGTCAGTTGGAAAAGGCAAAAGGCAAAAGGCAAGAGTTGTTAATTTTGAATTTTGAATTTATTTATCCCCAGTCCCCAATCCCCAATCCCCAATCCCCAATCCCCAATCCCCTATATGAAAATCGCCATTGTCAATGATACATTAGTCGCATTAAATACCCTACGGCGGATTATCCAAGCTGTACCATATTATCAATTAATTTGGACGGCTAAAAATGGTCATGAAGCTATTAGTAAATGTCAGGTAAATCCTCCTGATTTAATATTAATGGATTTGGTGATGCCAATGATGGATGGGGTAGAAGCAACCCACCAGATTATGAAAAATTCACCTTGTGCAATTCTTATTGTTACTAAAAATACACAAGATAATATTTCTAAAGTTTATGCAGCAATGGGTTACGGGGCTTTAGATGCGGTTGATACTCCAGTTATAGATACAGAAAACTTTCCCGAAATGACTGATAAGTTACTGGGGAAAATAGCGAGAATTGCTAAGTTAATCAAGACAAGTTCCGTACCCAGCAAAATCAAGTTAGAATCTCAAAATAAACTATTGACATCTATGCAAATAGTAGCAATTGGTTCTTCCACTGGTGGACCAAAAGCACTGGCAGCTATTTTATCAAAACTACCAGCTAATTTTAATGCTGCGATCGCTATTGTGCAGCACGTTGATGGCAATTTTTCCAGCGGTTTTGCTGACTGGTTAAACCAGCAAACACCCTTACCAGTTAGATTAGCCGTACCAGGCGATCGCTTACAAAAAGGCATCGTTTTAGTAGCGGGAACAAATGATCATCTCTATTTAAAACCAGATTTAACATTAGCGTATACCAAAAATCCTCTTGATTATCCTTATCGTCCTTCTGTTGATGTATTTTTCAAAAGTCTTGGCCAACATTGGAAAAATAAAGGAACGGGAATTTTACTTACAGGGATGGGTAAAGATGGTGCAGAAGGGTTAAATGCTTTAAAAATCCAAGGTTGGCATACCATTGCCCAAAATCAAGAAAGTTGCATTGTGTACGGAATGCCCAAAGCTGCTGTAGAGTTGAATGCTGCTGTTCAGATATTGTCTTTGGAATCTATTGCAGCGAACTTATTACAAACTTTTGCCATCAAATCACATAGGAGTTAAAATTATAAAACAACTATTACTAACATGAAACAATTTAAGCATTTAAGCACTAAATTTCAATTACAAATAATACTCTTGCTTGTCAGCTTTGGCTCAATTTTTATGGTTGGCTGTTTAGGCTTAAGTTGGGCAAGAGAATCTCTAAAAACACAAATTTTTAATCAATTAACTAGTGTTAGAAATTCTAAATCTTACCAGATAGAATTTTATTTTCAAACCCTGCGTCACCATGTAGAAACTCTATCTGAAGATAGAATGATTGTAGAAGCCATGATTGAATTGGCTCAGGCTTTTAAAGACATTAAAAAACAAAGTATTTCCCCAGAATGGGATAATAAAAACAGTAGTTTTTATCAAAATGAATTTTTACCCCGCCTTAGGAAATCCTTCTTGAAAGAACTTGATTTATCGGCATATAAACCATCTACTAACGTAGCTCGTTATTTACAATATCATTATTTAGCCAATAATCCCTATCCAGTAGGTAAAAAGGATCAACTCCTAGCCGCAGCAGATGGAAGTGAGTATAGTAAGATTCATGGTAAATATCATCAACTATTTCAAAATCTGATTAAAAAATTTGGTTATTATGATTTCTTCTTGATTGATTCTTATACTAATGAGATTGTTTATACAGTTTATAAAGAAACTGATTTTGGTGCAAGTTTAAATACAGGTAAACTGGCAGAAAGTAACTTTGCTAAATTAGTAAATACAGTTAAAGAAAATCCAAATCGGGGTGTAGTTCATATAGTAGATTATCAACCTTATCAAGCATCTTACATGGCTCCTGCTGCTTTTGTTGCTGCACCTATTTACAACGGTGAAAATTTGGTAGGTATCCTAGCAATCCAATTACCTATAGATCAAATTAACCGAGTTTTGACTAGTAATAAAAACTGGCAAAATGATGGTTTAGGAAATACCGGTGAAACCTATATGATAGGTGATGATTTATTCATGCGTTCAAATTCCCGCCTTTTACTAGAAGATAGGCAAGCTTATATCAATATCTTAAAAACACAGGGGATATCAGATGATACTATCGGTTTAGTAGAACAGCTAGAAACTTCAATTTTCTTGCAAAAAATTAATACAGAAGCTGCTAAATTAGCTATTAAAAAACAATCAGGTACACTGATTATTGAGCAAAATTATCAAGGTAAAACCGTTCTTAGTTCTTACGCACCTTTGAAAATTGAAGGTATAAATTGGGCGATTATTTCCGAAAAAGATTTATCTGAAGCATATCAACCCATTTATAATTTACAACAAGTATTATTAATGGCTACTGCAATTTTATCATTAATAGTTGCTCTTTTAGCTAATTTTATTGCCAATCAGTTTGTTAAACCTATTGAAGAATTAGTCAAGGTCTCCAAAACCATAGCTAATAGGGACTATGACCAACAGCAAGCTGAAGAGAAAAATGAAATAGTTAAACTACAAACGGCTTTTCAAACAGTCGCCCATAAAATTTCCGAATTAGTGAATATTTCCCAAAAAATTGCCGATGGTGATTTAACTACACCAATTGAATTATCAGAAATTAAAGATGAAATTAGCAAACTCCAAAATGCTTTTTATATGATGAATAAAGATTTAAATTCCTTAATTTTTAGTATTCAAAACTCAGGCGTAAAAATTACAACCTCCAGTACACAAATTGCCGCTTCTGGTAAACAATTAGAAGCAACAGTTACCGAACAATTAGCATCTACAAATGAAGTGGCTGCTACTGCTCAAGAAATTGCTGCTACCTCCAGATATTTACTCAACATGATCAACAAAGTCCAAGATATAACTAAAATGACATCCACTGCCGCTAGTCAAAGCAGAGATGAATTACAAGCAATGAAAATTACTATGCAGCAGTTGATAGACGCTACCAATTCTCTCACTTCTAAATTAGATATTATGAATAAAAAAGCTAGTAATATTAATAACGTCGTAGTCACAATTAATAAATTTGCTACTCAAACAGATATTTTATCATTAAATGCAGCCATAGAAGCAGAAAAAGCAGGTCAATATGGTGCAGGTTTCGCAGTGGTAGCGGGAGAAATTCGGCGTTTAGCAAATCAAACTGCGATCGCTACTTTAGAAATAGACCAAATCGTTAAAGATATGCAAACAGCAGTTTATGTAGGTGTAATGGAAATGGATAAATTTACTAACTCAGTTAATAATAGTGCGAAACAAGTGAATTTAATTAGTAATCAAATTGGTAAAGTTATTAATCAAGTTGAAAGCTTACCACCACAGTTTGAACAAGTCTGTGAAAGTATGGAAGAACAGTCTCAAGGAGCAATACAAATTAGTGAAGCCATGTCACAATTAAGCGAAGCTTATGAGCAAACAGTTGATGCACTGCGAGAAACTAATAATGCTTTAGAAGAATTAGAAGATGCAGCACAATTATTAAAAGCAGAAACTTCTCGATTTCAAGTTTCAGGGAATGGGGAATAGGTGACAGATGATAAATTACAGGTGACAGTAAGAAGGGAATATGGAAGAAAAAATTACAGTTTTATTAATAGACGATCAATCTATCATCGGTGAAGCTATTCATCGAATGCTCAAGCCAGAAAATGATATCATTTTTCACTACTGTAACGACCCCACCAAAGCCATTAAAGTTGCTAAAGAATGTCAACCTACAGTCATTCTTCAAGACTTAGTAATGCCACAAATGGAAGGGTTATTATTAGTCAAGTTTTTACGTTCTAGAGATTGTCATACCGCCAATATTCCTCTTATTGTTCTTTCCAGCAAAGAAGAACCGACCATTAAAGCTAAAGCATTTGAATTAGGGGCAAATGATTACTTGGTCAAATTGCCCAATGCAATGGAATTAATAGCCCGTATTCGTTATCATTCCAAGGCTTATGTTAACTTTCTTAAACGTCAAGAAGCCGAAGCTTTATTTAAAGCCGAAATTATGCGTCAAGCAGCATATATTGAGCAGGTTAGCAAGGTGACAACTGCCGCTTTTGATGTGGAAAGAGATGCTTTTCAACCAGATATTTTAGAAGAAGTTGTTAAACGTAGTGACGAACTAGGACAATTAGCCAGAGTGTTTACTAATATGGTAAAAACAGTCAAAACTAGGGAAAAAGAACTCACTAAGGCTAACAGCCAGTTAGAGTCTTTATTAAAAGCTTACGGGCGGTTTGTACCTCATGAATATCTACGTTTTCTCCGTAAAGAAAGCATTACCGATGTGCAACTGGGTGATCATGTTAGTAAAATTATGGCTGTCATGTTTAGTGATATTCGTTCTTTTACTACCTTTGCTGAAGGAATGACACCCCAGGATAACTTTAATTTTGTTAATGCTTACCTAAAACGAGTTAGTCCCGAAATTCGCAACAATTACGGACTGATAGTAAAATTTTTAGGTGATGGAATGATGGCTGTTTTTCCTGATGGTGCTGATGATGCTATAGCTGCTAGTATTTCTCAGCTAAAACAGGTAGAAGAATATAATAAAAACCGTGTAAAAAAGGGCTATTTGCCTATTAAAATTGGCATTGGTATTCATGTGGGAAATATGATGTTAGGAATGGTTGGGGAAGAAAGCAGAATCCAGGGTGATGCTTTATCTGATAATGTGAATTTAACTGCTCGTTTGGAAGGATTGACAAAATTTTATGGTGTCTCTTTATTGATTTCTGAACAAGCATTAGACAATCTTAGTAACTCTGATAAATATCAAATTCGCTTTTTAGATCGGGTAGTTGTTAAAGGTAGAAGTGAACCAATTTCTGTTTATGAAGTATTAGATGCAGAGATTGATACAGTGAGATTTGTGAAACTGCAAACTCAGCCGGATTTTGAGCATGGTTTAGAATATTATCGTCAAGGGGATTTTGAGAAAGCCAAAGATTATTTTGAGAAAGTTTTAGCCATAAATGCTGTTGATAAAACCGCAGATTTATATTTAAGTCGGGTGAATTATATGATACAAAATGGTAAGCCAGAAAATTGGGATGGTGTTTGGCAATTTACCGAAAAATAAGGATGCCGATTGTAGAGGTAGAGGTTATTCTAGAAATGGAGATACAGCGTATTGTAGGTAAATAATATGGAATCTCTAGATATAAAATGGATTCGTTCTCAATTTCCAGCGTTAACTCAAACCATTAACGGACAACCAGCTATTTTTTTCGATGGTCCTGGTGGAACTCAAGTACCGGGTGCGGTGTTAGATGGGATCAGTGATTATTTAGTTAGGTCGAATGCTAATGCTCATGGGTATTTTGCTACCAGTGCGCGAACTGATGCGGTAATTAATTCTGCACGAGCAGCGATCGCAGATTTTTTAGGATGCGATAATGATGAGGTGGTATTCGGTGCGAATATGACTACTCTCACTTTTAGTGTGAGTCGTGCTATTGCTAGAGAACTGCAACCAGGTGATGAAATTCTTGTTACCAAACTTGACCATGCAGCTAATGTTTCCCCTTGGTATGCTTTAGAAGAAAAGGGTGTAAATGTTCGCGTTGTGGATATTAATGTTGATGATTGCACCCTAGATTTAAATGATTTAGCAGCAAAAATCAATCCCCGCACAAAATTAGTAGCGGTGACTTATGCTTCTAACGCTGTAGGAACAATTAATGATATCGCCAAAATAGTTAAATTAGCTCATGCTGTTGGTGCTTTGGTTTTTGTGGATGCTGTGCATTATGCTCCCCATGCACCTATTAATGTCCATCATTTAGATTGTGATTTTCTAGTTTGTTCCGCTTATAAATTCTTTGCTCCCCACGTTGGGATTTTATATGGAAAAAGAGAACATTTAGAGAGATTTTCTCCTGATAAAGTTAGACCTGCATCTAATGAAGTTCCATCAAAATGGGAAACTGGAACTTTAAATCATGAAGGTTTAGCGGGATTGGTAGCAACAATTAATTATTTAGCAAAGTTAGGTTGTCACGTATCTCCAACTTTAGATAATGAATTACTTGATTCTTTAATAGAAGCGGATAGAGAAGGTTTAACTACTTTTCATTGTCCCCGGTTTCTGACTTCACCTGAACAACCAAGCCATGAATTAGCATCTGCTTATCACAGTCGTCGTGCGGCTTTAGTAGCTGCAATGTCAGCTATTCAACAATATGAAAGAGAATTAAGTAAAAAGCTGATTTCTGGGTTGTTAGAAATTCCTGATGTAACGGTTTATGGTATTACTGAACCTAGCCGTTTTGTGTGGAGAACTCCAACAGTTTCTATCCGCATTCAGGGAAAAACATCGGTAGATGTAGCGAAGATGTTAGGAGAAAAAGGCATCTTTACTTGGCATGGTAATTTTTATGCTATTGAACTCACAGAAAGATTAGGTGTAGAAACATC
The DNA here is from genome assembly GCF_014696825.1 of Anabaena sphaerica FACHB-251. NCBI lineage: Bacteria > Bacillati > Cyanobacteriota > Cyanophyceae > Nostocales > Nostocaceae > Anabaena > Anabaena sphaerica. The sequence goes on from NZ_JACJQU010000001.1 coordinate 168,127, forward strand.
TGGGGGCTTTCTGAGAATTGGATTAGCACACTATAATACTGGGGAAGAAATTAATCAATTTTTACAAGTTTTGCAGGAAGTTTGAAAACTTATGACTTAGAAAAAAGGGTTTTCAAAGCCTCTCTCTTGCAAGGAGAGAGGTTTTTTAGTCACCCTCTTAGCTAACAGGAATAGGCTCACCGCTAGACATAATAACTGGGAAATTATGGACATTAGGAGCGTGCATTGCTTGAATACCAATATTAGCTCGATTGAGTATATCCGCATTCGTTCTAATTACTGCACCTTGGCTATCTAAAATTGAATGATTGAAGTTGAAACCATTCAAATTAAAGGACATACTCACTACCCCGGCTGCGGCAAACCAAATACCAATGCTTGGTAATGCAGCTTGTAAAAAATGAAAGGAGCGGTGATTTCGACTTGCAAACCAAGGAATCAACAAGCGACCTAAATAACCATAATGTCCCGCTAAATAGCTATAGGTTACGTGACGTTGACCTAACTTATATCCAGCATTGGGAGGTTCATTTTCGTCCGTTGTTCGCAGTAAGGTAGATGTTACTAACGAACCATGTAAGGAACTTAATAATGCACCACCAAATACTCCTGTAACTCCCAACATATGGAAGGGGTGCATCAAAATATTATGGTCTCCTTGGAATGCCAACATAAAGTGAAATGTACCTGCTATCCCAAGGGGTAAACCGTCAGCAAAGCTACCTTGACCAATTGGGTAAACTAGCAATACTGATGTAGCTGCTATGACTGGTGCAGAATAAGCAATGGAAATCCAAGGACGCATACCCAAACGGTAACTTAACTCCCATAATTGACCTAAATAGCACCAAATCCCAATCAAAAAATGCAGCACTATTAGTTGATATGGTCCCCCGTTGTAAAGCCATTCATCAATGGAAGCTGCTTCCCAAATTGGGTAAAAATGCAGACCAATTGCAGCAGAAGTTGGAACTACTGCGGCTGTAATGATATTGTTACCATCCATGAGAGAACCTCGAATTGGCTCTCTAATTCCCTCCATATCTACCGCTGGTGCAGCGATAAAAGCAATTACAAAACAAGTGGTGGCAGCTAATAGAGTGGGAATCATTAAAACGCCAAACCAGCCTATATATAGACGATTTTCTGTGCTAGTTATCCAAGCGCAAAAACGATCCCATAGTTCAAAGAAATCGAATTCTTCTCGACGTGGAGCAATGATAGTCATTGTCTACACCTCATTTTTTGAAGATGATGATGAAAATTGATTCAAAATTGTGTAATACCAATTCAAAATTCAAAATTCAAAAACTTCAGAATTTTTCTGATTATCTTTATTCTAAGAAAAGTCGTAAGTAGAGTTACTATTTGTCAAATATCTTTGCAATTCTCAAGTAAGTATTTATTGGCTAGTTATTAGACCTCTGGTGAAAAAGGTGTAGGGACAATTCATGAATTGTCCCTACAAGGGTTTCAGGTTATGCACATTTAATTACCATCTGATGTCTATTAGCTATTAGTTTGCGTACACATCTAGCGGGCAAGATGCCCACACCACAAGAGTTTTATTATTCAAGTTTGTACCTCATTTGAATGGAATATGCTGCAAGACTTACGCAATAAACACAATTTATCCATATTTCCTATTCCCTGGTGTAACTTTGTTCTTGACGACGGTGGTTAGCAGCTTGTAATAATAAAGATTCGGCAAATGCGATCGCTTGATTTGCAGATTTTCCACCTGCCAACTGTGCTAATTCTTCTCTGCGGGTACTTAAATTATCCAAACAGGTAACTCTCACAACTGTCCGCTGTTCAGCATTACCATTTTTATTAATCACCTGTTTATCCACCCGAAAATGTCGATCTGCCATTGCTGCTATTAACGGTTGGTGAGTTACACATAATACTTGCTGATTTTGACTCAGTTGGTGTAATTTTTCAGCAATAGCTTGGGCAACTCTTCCAGAAACACCCACATCAATTTCATCAAATATCATTGTTTCTGCGCCATCATCTTGATTAAAACAAGCTTTTAAAGCTAGTAAAAATCGGCTCATTTCCCCACCGGAGGCAATTTCTGTTAACGGTTGTATTGGTTCACCGGGGTTAGGACTAAACATAAAGGTAATTTTATCTGCACCCATAGCCGTTGGGGAACTAGGCGCAATTTCAACTTGAAATTTTACCTTTTCCATTGCTAAAGGTTTGAGTTCAGCCAATAAATGAGATTCTAAATTAGCCGCAGTTTGACGACGCAGTTGGGTCAATTGTTGATTAACTTGATTGAGATATTGTAAACAAACTTGTTCTTGTTGTTCTAAAGTCTCAATTGATTGTTCATGGTTATTAAGTTCTGCTAACTCTATTTGGATGCGTTCAAAATAAGCGATCGCCTCTCCCAAATTTGGACCATATTTGCGACAAATTTGTTTTAATTCCCGAATCCGTTCCTCAACTTCCTCCAACCGCTGCGGGTCAGCTTCTAAACTTTCCCCATAAATGCTAATTTGTCTGCCTACTTCCATCACTGCTGCTACTGCATCTCTCACCAATTCCAACATCGGTTGCATTCGAGAATCAAACTCGACAATATGATTTAAGATTGTTTCACTGTCTCCCAATAAATCAGCAGCAGTAGGAGTTTCATCTTCATTTTGATATAAAGCTTGATAAACTTTGTAACTCATTTGTTGTAAATCAACAACATGATTGAGGCGTTGCATTTCCTGAGTTAATTGTTCCATTTCTTGCGGATCATCGAGATTCGCTGCACTCAATTCTTGAACTTGATAGGTGAGTAAATCGAGTTGTTGTAAACGTTCCCGTTCCGAAGTGCGCCGTTTTTCTAAAGTTTGGTGTGCTTGTTGATATGCACTAAAAGCAACAGCCACCTTTTGGCGTTGTTGAATTAAAGAATCACCACCGTATACATCTAACCAATCGCGGACTTGTGCAGATTGTCCCACTTGTACAGTTTGCCCTTGGGCGGTAATTTCTACCAAGCGATCGCGCAAATTTCCCATAATTTGCCGATTTACCAACACCCCATTTATCCGCGATCTACTGCGAATATTACTGGTAGTAACGGCAATTTCTCGACTAATAACTACAGCATTATCATCAATTAAATCAATTTCCTGTTCATTCAACCAAGCAGCCAGGAAAGGATTGATACTAAAAGTCCCTTCTACCAAAGCGCGACTAGTCCCCGTCCGAATCACACGACTAGAAACTTTACCACCTAAAACCGCATCAATCGCATCTAAAATAATCGACTTTCCCGCGCCGGTTTCCCCTGTCAACACATTTAAACCAGCGCCAAAATCCAACTCTAGTTGGTCAATAAGGGCAAAATTCTCAATTCTGAGGCACAGCAACATCAGGCTACAATCTCCGTGAGGGCAAATGCCGGATACTTATCAATTTTATCTCTATTCAGCAGGTAATGTATAGATGGTTATTTTTTTGTAACGGATTTTACTAAAGCTTGTCAGAATCAGGATTCAGACAATTACAACCCCAAAGTCCTACCAACAAATCCTGCAACATCAAAGTAACGAGTATTCAGTTTAATATTTTAAAACCGTCTTTAAGCCATTTTCAGCCGGTGCAGATTCTAAAATATGAGACTGAAAACTTACATTATTTATACCACCATGCAAAGCCTCATTTAAGAAAATTAACACCCTGTTCTCGAATGGCTTGTAAAGTTGGAGTGTCAGTAGCATTGACAGTCATCGGCCGCAAACCATCAGTCACAAAAATAACTGCATTGTGTGGCTGAATTTGTCCAGCAAATACCTGAAACCCAGCGATAACCTTGTATTAAAATCTTCATAATTTTGTGGTTTTTTCGGTTATGAAGATTTTACAACTGGTTGCATTAAATAGCACTTGAAGTTGTCAATACTTAATCCTATATACATACTTACTCACAAATCAGAACTATAATGTGAAGAATTATTTCTAGAACTGCTGATTTGGCAATTGATAGAGATAATTTCTTTATTTTGATGCTGTGGATGCCCAAAGATTTGAATATGTTTGTCAATACCAAAATAAATTTCTCGTGTTTACCTGCTGTTACTAAGTCGAAGATATATAGAAATGTTGCGCCTGTGATATTCGGTTTGATATTACCAGCTTTAATGCCTGGTGTTGCAGGGGCAGAGACTGTGATGCAAAAAGTAGCCCGGACAGGAGTATTAACTGCTGGTACGAGTAGAGATGCTTTACCCTTTGCCTATGCTGACAGTCAAGGAAAATTTACTGGTTATTCTGTGGATATGCTGACTTTGATTCAGAAGCAGTTAGAGAAAGAATTAGGCAAAAAAATCAAACTGAAATTAGTTGGAGTGACACCAGCAGAACGCATTTCCAAGATAATTAACCGAGAAGTTGATATTGTCTGTGATGCTAGTAGCTTTACTTGGCAGCGAGATAAAAAGGTTGATTTTTCGGTTAGCTATGGTGTAACAGGTACACAAATATTAATTAAAAAGGATAGTAATTTAGGTTCGCCTGAATCTCTCATTGACAAGCGTGTGGGTGTGATGGCTGGAACTACCAACGAACAAGCAATCAAGCATATACAACCCCAAGCCAAGCTTGTATATTTGAAAACTAGACCAGAAGGATTTGCTGCTTTGGAAGAAGGGAAAATTGACGCTTTTGCATCGGATAGCATTCTTTTAGAGGGATGGTTGCAAACAGCAAAAAATCAAGATAGTTTTGCTATTGTTCCCCCTCGTCCCTATTCACGAGAAGGAATTGCTTGCATGGTTCCTGAGAATAACTCTAAATTCCTCGACTCAGTAAATTATTCCCTCGTCAAGTTTATGCAAGGATTGGTCAACGATAACCCCAAATATGTGGCAATTTTTGACCGTTGGTTTGGTTTTCAAGGTGCTGTATATCTCAATCAGGACTTACGCGATTTAGCTGTGGAAACTATGCAATTGATGATAGAGTTTCACGAAGAGATTCCCCAGAAAGATTTGTAAGCTGTAGTTATTAGTTAACAAACAGTCTGACGATTCTTTTCAGCATTGATGGGTTTAATTAAGTAAAGTTTCAACATATACCAAACGATGTTTTTCATCAAAGGTATTTTTTGGAAGAACTTCACAATTCCCAATTCTTTGCTGTTCTTGAGTTCAATTAATTTCTGGTTATTGATTGCACACTGTTCCAAATACCAGAAAAAGTAGGGGTGATCTGTATTTAAGATAGTGGGAAAAGCCCTCGCTGCGGTTTTGTTGGTTTCTGTAATTACCTGATTATTGTATTTACGGGGATGAATTCCTAAAATTTCATAGAAATTCGCCCGTTCAAATACCGTCATTGTATGGGTAACAAACACAGTTAATAAGAAGAAACGCACCCATAACCGTGCTTTCCAATTATTCCATAACTGGGGTTGAGAACGTAACAAAGCCTTGAAAAAATCCCCGTGTCTATTCTCATCCTGACACCAGCTTTCAAACTTCCTAAATAGAGGATAAAACTGGAATTCTGGATTTTGTGCCATGTGACGATATACTAAAATATAACGCCAGTAGCCAATTTTCTCCGATAGGTAAACTGTGTAAATAACCCACTCTGGAGGAAAGAAAGTATAGGTACGATTTTTAGTGAGATAACTTAAGTCAAGGGAAAGATTAAAATCTGCCATTGACTTATTCAAAAAACCCGCATGACGCGCTTCATCTCTTGCTAGATATTCAAACGCTTCAGACAACAAGGGGTTACTATCTTTAATACGACGGGACAACTCTTTAAACAGCAGAAACCCCGAAAATTCAGAAGTGCAAGAACGTTCTAAAAAGTCAATAAAAGCCAGCCGTTTCTCACCCTGAATGTGATCCCAACCCTGTTTAAATTCATCATCACGAACAAAGTGATGGCGGTTATAATCAGCCTTAAGTTCATCAACTACAGCCCTGATTTCCGCTTCATGAGCAGAAATATCCATTTTTGCCACAGCATCGAAATCTGTGGTATAAAACCGGGGTGTTAATAATGTTTCTTGAACAGGTGCTTTGACACCTGGTTTCAACAACTCAACTGGGGGAGTTTCCAAAGACTTAACCATGATACTCCTTTTGCTATTTTATGCTTGTAAAATTATCTAAGCATAAATAGTTATTAGTAGTCATCAGTTAAATTATTGAAAGTAAATTGTACAAAATCATCTGCAATACTTTAGCAATTACCTGAATTTTTAGCGGCTGCTTGATGCAGAATTGTCAACAATGCCACCATTATCAATTGCATTATAAGTATCATTATTTGCTAAACCCAACCAAGGATCAGAACTAGGAGTTAGAAACAGTTCAGCATAAACTTTTTCATTCAGTTGATTTACATCAGATGTTTCATTTCCTTGTAAAAACCATTGATGAATTTGCCTATGGAACAGATATTCATTTCTGACTGTATCCAAAGCCATCACTGTTTCAAAATTTCTAATTACCCTGGATAAATTATTTTCTGTTGTTGTATTTGGTAATTTTTTAGCCTGAATTAAAGCTATGCTATTGCCATCAAGTTTGGCATCAGCTTGATACAATTGAGCTAATCTATTCCAAGTTGCTTGGTCAAGAATTTCTAAGGGATTAGGTGGATTATCTAAAGTCTCTGGTTGAATTGCATTGATAATTGGTCTTTCTACTACTGATTTAGAAACTGCTAAAGAACCAGCAACTCTCGCGCTAGGAGGTAAAGTAGAATTATTGGCACGTTCTACTAACTGAGGTGGAGACTGAATACCCAATTTTGAGAAATCTGAACGCCATTGATTTTGAATTCCATCAAGCCGACGCAGATGATATTGTTGTAATAAATTTTCGTATTCTCTACCGCTACGTTTACTTAAATTTGTTGCTATTATTTCCCCTTGCTTGAGTTGTTTAAGAAAAGCTTTCGGTCCATACAGTCCGGGAATGGCATCAATCGGACGACCAGAACTATCTAAAATGTAATGAATGCTATTCCCTGTGATGGTTCTTTCTAACTTGCGTCCGTCACCAAAATCAATGGTTACTTTAGGAACAGGTCGTACTGTTTGCCAATGCAAGATAAACTTTTCTCTCAATTCTTGAGAAATTTCCGAATTTGGATATAATGCGACTCTAAAAAATCGGCTGTTAGCACAACTGAGGTCTGTATCTAATCTACCTAACAACCGCAAAGAAAGGATTGGTTTACCACTAACTTTAGCAGCAGCCTTAGCTTTTTCTAAATCCGTGTACCAATACAACTTAGAAGCATAACAATCTCGTTGTTGACACAATTCGTCTAAAGCTGTTTTGATTTGTGGTGAGGGTAGTGATGTTAAATCGTTAATATGGGATTTAAGAAAAGTTTGTAATCCTGTTGCACCTTGTTGACGTAATCTTGTAGCTTCTTGACTCAGTTTAGATGTGTTTGAATTGGTATCTTGCGTATAACCAGCTTGTGAAAAGACGCAACCAGCTAAGATAAAAATAAAGGGGAGTTGCAAATTAGTAAACTTCATATTTTTGAAGGTAATTTAGTGGAGTGTTACAACTATGCCACTTAATTTTTGATATATCTAAGTAAGTGGGCGCTAAAAATTGTCGTTATGACAAGGGAACAGGGAACAGGGAACAGGGAACAGGGAACAGGGAACCGGGAATAGAGAAGAGGTTTTGGGATATTTTACTTTTTGTTACATATTACTCTTCGAGAAGCCGCTCCGCGTCTACGGTTTTTTTCTGTTCACCTGACTTGCAAATAAGACCCCTCCCCGCAAGCGAGGAGGGGAATAAGAAGTTTTTCATGTCTCCTGGTGTACGCAGTTCATGATGGCTACTTACTTGCTAATTCTTGTTTTTGCCGATGTTGGTAGATACTTACCCCGTTCTCTGAATAATTGTCTGTCTATAATCCGTTCATCGTTATTAAAATCAAGAATACGTGATGTTAAGTAAGTGGGCGTTAAAAATTGTCGTTATGACAAGGGAACAGGGAACAGGGAACAGGGAACAGGGAACGGGGAAGAGGGTTTTGGTGAATTTACTTTTTGTTACATACTTCGGTTTTTTCCCGCCGACTTACTTACTTCACTAATAACTAATATCTCTTGAGGGACAGATGTATTAATGGCGGTATTTTTTACCTTTTATGGACTTTTAAAACATCCTCTTAGAGGATGTCTGAAAAGTACGCGAAAGGTATATTTTGTCATTCTGAGTGGAGCGAAGCGGAACGAAGAATCTCCATTTTCCATTAATTTGTGAGATGCTTCACTGCGCTGGCGCTGCGTTCAGCATGACATTTGACACTTCTCAGACATCCTCTTAGGTCTGATGCACCAGGTATCTAATCTAAAATATACCCTCAGATAGATTTTAAAATTAACTAAACTAAGTATGGTTATTTGTTGCCCTACTAGCATAGAAAAGGCTAGATAGCAATCCTATTTGATTTTGGCGAAAGTGTTCTGCGCTCTGTGCCAAAGACTAAGTACACATAGACCGCTCCTCTTTCCTGCTTCCTATTACCTACTTTCAAGTCATATTCCACGTCACCAGTTGAAAGCTATTTTCAGCTATTAGCAATCGTTAAAGATATAATATAACTGTATTTAATTAAACTGGTGCATTCACTATTTAGGGGTTCAAAAACCTCAATGTTAAGTATTAATCAGTTAAAGATAAGAGATTTTCTGAAAATACCTGCACATTTAGGTGTGGTACTAGTTGCCAGTGTAGTGGCTATTTTGATGGGTAGCTTGGTACTAATAGGCTGGTATTTTAACATTGACATTCTCAAACATGGTTTCCCTGGTAGTCCTGCCACAATGAAGGCAAATACAGCACTATGCTTTTTGTTGTCTGGATTATCCCTTTGGCTATCCCAAATCATAGCGGTTCAGAGGTCAAGTTTCAGGGAAACAGAGGGAGAGGTAAATAATATAAATTCTCCTCGTCGGCGTGTTTTTTATTTGTGGCTGTCTCGAGTTTGTGCGGTAACAGTAGCCGGAATTGCTTCACTGACAATGATTCAATATTTGTTTGGCTGGAATTTCGGGATTGATGAACTTTTGTTTCGAGACTCACCAATAGTGGTGACGACATCCCACCCCGGACGCATGGGCTTTAATACCGCACTAAGTTTTATCCTAATTGGTGTAGCTCTATATCTAATTATTCAGCCAAAAAAACAGCGGTGCTATTGGTATGCCCAGATTTTTGCCCTAATCACCGCTTTGATTTCCTTACAGTCACTGATGGGCTATGCCTACAAAGAGCAAATTCTCTATGGTATTGCCGCACTGACAACATCAATGGCATTACATACGGCGCTGATTTTCATGGCGCTATCTATCGGTATTCTGTGGGCAAGTTCAAAGCAGGGGTTGATGCAGGTAGTAACTAATGATAGCTATGGTGGTCTAATAGCTCGTCGTTTATTATTGCCAGCAATAACAGTACCTTTTGTCGTCGGTTGGTTAATCGTTAACGGTGAACGGGCGGGGATGTATGATCCTGCCTTTGGCATTTCACTGTTTGCTATTGTTTTAATTATAATTTTTAGCGTTTTAGTTTGGCAAAGTGCGATGGTAATTGATCGCCTCAGTCGTCAACGCAATCGCGCCCAAGAAGCATTGAAAGAAAATGAAGAGAAATTGCAAAGTTTCGTTAACGCTAACATTATTGGGATTCTATTTGGCGATGTTTATGGTGGCATCTACCGGGGAAACGACGAATTTCTGAGAATAATTGGTTATACACAAGAGGATTTACTAGCTGGCAGGATAGATTGGCAGAATCTGACACCACCAGAATATTTATATTTAGATGAGCAAGCGATCGCCCAAGCCCAGTCCAGTATAGACGGCGCTTGTGTCCCATTTCAGAAAGAATATATTCGCAAAGATGGTAGTCGCATTCCCGTGTTAGTTGGTTTTGTCCTGCTGGGAGAAGAACGAGAGAAGTCAATAGCCTTTATTCTGGATGTGAGCGCACGAGAAGCTGCACTGGGTGAACTCCAGAAAACCAAGAAAAAAATCCTCCTACTCAACCAAAAATTACGGCGACGAGTAACCGAATTACAAACTTTGTTGGACATGATTCCTATTGGTATTGGCATAGCGGAAGATCCAGAATGCCAAACTATTAACATGAATCCGGCTCTTGCCAAGTTACTGAGGATGTCACCGGACGTAAATGCCTCCCTTACTGCTCCCCTGGAAGAAAGACCAACAACATTTAAAGTTTTCCATGAAGGTAGAGAACTGACCGAAAAAGAACTACCCATGCAGTATGCTGCGGCTCATGGGGTGGAAATTTTGGATGTTGAAGTTGATGTTGTCCATGAAGATGGCACAGTCATCAATTTGCTGGAGTATGTCGCCCCGCTATTTGACGAAGACGGTAAAACTAGAGGTTGTATCGGTTCATTTTTGGATATTACAGAGCGTAAGCACGCAGAAAACTTGCTGCGAAATCACCAAAAATGGTTAGAAGATGTACTTAATTTGATGCCGATTCCAGTCGCATTTATCGAACCAGGAACGGCACGGGTTATATTTGCTAATCAAGCAGCTGATAAATTAGCTGGGGGTGAATTTCCCAAAAACAAAGCAGCAGAAGAATATCACACTGTTTACCATTGTACGGATGCAGTAGGTAATACCATCCCTAATGAACAAATGCCAGGGGTGCGGGTGGCGCGGGGGGAAAGTTTGGCAGGAGTTGAGATAGACTGGCAGACCTCTGGAGGTATTGTTTCTCTCCTCATATTTGCTGATACTCTGCCAGCCATGCACGGTTATCCAGCCACCTGTATCATAACTTTCCAAGATATTAGTAAACTCAAACAAATACAAAACGACCTGTCATCGGGCTGCAAAAATCTCCAGCTACTCTTTAATACAGCTAACAGTCTCCTATCCAACCAGCAACCAGTGGCATTCATTGATACTGTTTTCCACCAACTGGCAGAGCAGATTGATTTGGATGCTTACTTTAACTATGTGGTTGAAGGAAACTCTCCAGTCATGCGATTAGGTTCTTACAGAGGTATTTCTGAGGAACTGGCCAAAGAAATTGAAATGCTGGTGTTTGGCCGAGCGGTGTGCGGTACTGTAGCTCAGGAACGGCGGGCAATTGCTATAAATAACGTGCAGGAATCAACTGACCCAAAAACAGAATTAATTCGCTCTATGGGGATTAAGGCTTATTATAGTTATCCGTTGATAACTCAGGGGCGGTTGATTGGTACTCTTTCTTTTGCCAGCCGTAGGGTTTCTGACTTCAATGAAAATCAAAAAGCACTCATGCAGGCAGTGTGTGAGCAAATAGCGATCGCCAAGGATCGAGCTAATTTGATCGCTTCCTTACAGGCACAAACTGAGCAGTTACGTGAAGCTAACCGGATGAAGGATGAGTTTCTGGGGGTTTTATCCCATGAATTGCGATCGCCTCTCAATGCCATAGTCGGCTGGTCTCATCTGTTGCGTACCCGCAAGTTCAGCGAAGATCAGGTAGCACAGGGACTAGAAACTATTGAACGCAACGCAAAGATGCAAAACCAGCTAATTGATGATTTGTTGGATATCTCGCGCATCATTAGAGGCAAGTTAAAGTTTAACCCTCGTGCTTGCGATTTGGTTTTCATTATTAATTCAGCAATTGAAACTGTCTCCCTAGCCGCCCAAGCCAAGGAAATCAATTTGCACTTTTACCCATATTCTGCGGCTACGTTGGCACAAATAGAGGGGACAAAGGCTGTTTTGCCCTTTACCTCTGCTGTGATTGTTTCCGGTGATTGCGATCGCTTGCAACAAGTCATCTGGAATTTGTTAACCAATGCTATCAAGTTCACACCCCAAGGCGGTAATGTAGAAATCAGGCTAGACAAGATTACTATCAGCAACCCAGAACCAAAAAATGATTGTAGCTGCACTTGCCTTGAGCATCAACAACCACCATTCAGGAAATATGCTCAGATTCAAGTAATTGATAATGGAATAGGTATTAGTTCTGATTTTCTTCCTTACGTCTTTGATCGCTTTCGTCAAGCTGATAGTTCTAGCACGAGGTCTCATGGTGGACTAGGACTAGGATTAGCACTAGTGCGTCATTTAGTAGAATTACATGGTGGTACTGTTCATGCAGAAAGTTTGGGTGAGAACCAAGGATCAACATTTACAGTCAAGCTACCACTCCTAGAAGAAAGCACAAATGTCGGGGAGCAAAACTGTAACAGAGAAGAAAAATCTGCCTCTGTGTCTCTGAATTCTCTGGCTAATGCCACCCTGGCTCTATCAGCCCATCTACCTCAACTCGAAGGTGTACGAGTGTTAGTTGTAGATGACGAAGCTGATAGCCGTGAATTTATTAGGACGGTACTGGAAGAATGCCAAGCAGAAGTTAAAGTAGTGGCATCAGCCTCAGAGGCTTTGCAGATGCTTACTCTGTGGAAACCGGATGTTTTAGTTAGTGATATTGGGATGCCAGAAGAAGATGGTTATTCTTTAATTCGCAAAGTGCGATTACTACCTCCAGAAAAAGGCAGAAATATTCCAGCAGCAGCATTAACAGCTTATGCAGGGGTAGAAGACCGAATGCGAGCTATAGAGGCAGGTTATCAGCTACATTTGCCTAAACCCATCGAGCCAGCAGAATTAGCTACAGTAGTCGCTAGTTTAGTTGAGCGCAATAAAAACATTATTAACGAACGTATTACAGAAGTCTGAAAATGACTGTTCTGAATATCTAAAGTTACAATATCTTCACCTGTTGTAATTGCAGTCATTTTATTTACCTACTATTCGTTTCTTTATTAGCTGTTTCACCCACTTAATTTTTGATATATCTACTTGCTAATTCTTCCTTTTGCTGCTGTTGATGGATACTTACCAACTTCTATTAATAACTGTCTTTCTATAATCCGTTCATCGTTGTTAAAATCGAGAATACGTGCGGTTACTTCACCAATATCTGTTAGTGGTTGAATCATAGCCTCATCAAGTCGAAAATGATCACCCCAAAAGTCTCTGCGGGGGTTAAAAAATCTCACTAGTTCACCATTTCGCCAATTAATTGAGCCTAAATCTGTACCTTTTTGCAAATTGCAGAAAACACAAGCATAACATAGATTATCGTCTGTACTTGCACCACCGTGTTTAACGCTAATTATATGGTCAACTTGACATGATGCAGTATCTTCTTCTGAAATAAGACAATATTCACAAATATTACCAGCACGTTCCACAACTAAACGCCTTGTTTCTAAATTAATGTAAGTACGAGACATTTTATTGACTCTCCGTGTTGATATATTTATGAGCTTTAGCTTTTGCTAATCTAATAATGTGTTCTAGATTCAAAAAAATATCTAACTCGCGTTTTTCTTCTTTGGTGAGTTCATTATTTTTAGCTTTGTCAATTAAATCTTCTAAACGGTTTTGTGCTGTTTCTGAAATGTGGAAGTTAATCACACTTTGAGGAGTAGTACCGGCAGCAATGAAATCTACAATTTCGTCGTAGACTTTGATGGTTTTAACAGATGTATTCATAGCGGCATCCTTTTTTTATTATTTTAACCGTTTAATTCTGCTAATTTATTTTTTGCAAACTCCCTCACCTGCTCATCTGGGTCATTTTCTGCTCTGTCGCTTAGAGGGTGTTTGAAAAGTTGGAAAAGGTATAATTGGTCATTCTGAGTGGAACAAAGTGGAACGAAGACTCTAGGGTTTTGCGCTACGTTCAGCATGACTTTTCAAACATCTTCTTGGGCTAAATCTTCTAAAATTGGCTTGAACACAAATCCCGCAGCCTGAGTTACTCCCCAAACAACTAACCAGTCCAACATAATACTCATATATAATTAGCTTTTAACTATGATTATATACATAAAATTCAGTAATTATTCTAAATAGCAGTAAATTTTATTTCTCTCAATATAAAATAGAGCAAATTTACTCACTAAAGTCTAAAGAAATATGAATATCTTTATATTTATAAGAAGATTAATAGTTAAATATTTTGTAAGAGATAAAAATAGCCCTGAATCTATATCAGCAGTGGTGCTTGCTGGATAGATTGGTGCAGAACCCCATAAACCTAGAATAGCAATTTTCTGGCTGTGGTATCGACGGCGAACTGATAAACAAGTCGATGTCTATTGAGCAAATTTGCGCGTGAACATGAAGGAAGCAACAATGAGTAATAATTTAGCCATCAAACTGCGTTCTGGTACTCAACAAGCTCATACAGACGCAGAAAATGTCGGTTTCATGAAATGTTTTGTGCAAGGTGTTGTAGATAGAGAATGCTTTATTAAGTTTTTGAGTAATCTGTATTTTGTTTACAGTGAACTAGAAACAGCAATTGAGAAAAATAAACAACATCCTGTAATTAGTGGAATGTATTTTCCTGAACTAAATCGCCAAGTATCCCTAGAAAAAGATATGTTATTTTATCATGGGAATCTATGGCCACACCTCATCAGACCATCAACAGCAACTCAAAATTACATTGTGCGTATTCATGAAATCTCTACTCACGAACCTGCTTTGTTATTAGGTCATGCCTATACTCGTTATATGGGTGATCTTTCTGGTGGACAAATGTTACAAAAAGTTGCTCAGTCAGCCTTAAAACTGTCTGGATACGAAGGCACTTCATTTTACAACTTTGAGCAAATTCCTGATAAGCAGGAATTCAAAAACAGGTATCGTCAAGCATTAGATACCTTACCCGTTGATGATACAACTGCTGACAAAATTGTAGCAGAAGCTAACCATGCGTTCTACCTGAACATGGAGATAATTAAAGAGTTAGAAAGTATTTTAATTCAAGCTTTAGGTCGAGCTACATATAATGACCTAGTTTGATATAGTATTTTTAATCAACACCGGGTTTCTTGAAGTAAGTCCTAGCTAGTTCGTTTCAGTAATTGAAGCGGAAACATACAAATATATTGGCACTTAGTAATAAGAAATTGCCAATCTTACAACAATCAATTGGGAAATATCAGCGTAATTATTCCCAATTCAAAAATTACAATTCCTACAATCACTAGCAGTAAACTAAAAGTCACTCGGAGGTTTTAATGGTCTTTCTATTACCTGGTGTAAAATTTGATCTGGATCTGATTAAAAAGTATGACACCCGCGCACCCAGATACACCAGTTACCCACCCGCTACAGAGTTAAGTGAAACATTCACCGCGCAAGACTTTGAAAGATCCATCATCACCTCAAATCAACGTCAAACGCCACTATCTTTGTATTTCCACATTCCTTTTTGTCAGACGGCTTGTTATTTCTGTGGTTGTAATACGGTAATTTCTAATAACAAGAATATTGCCAAACCTTATCTACAAAATTTGGCACAGGAAATCAAAAACACCACAGCATTGATAGATACCAGCCGAAAAGTGCTTCAGATTCACTGGGGTGGAGGTACACCTAATTATTTGGAACTCAACCAAGTTGAATTTTTGTGGAACAAGATTAACCGTTATTTCACTATTGATTCACAAGCGGAAGTTTCCATTGAAATTAATCCTCGCTATGTCAATAGAGAATACATTCAATTTCTGAGAGATATTGGTTTTAATCGCATTAGTTTTGGTATCCAAGACTTTAACCCACAAGTGCAAGAAGCCGTTAACCGTATCCAACCAGAAAAAATGCTATTTGATGCGATGGATTGGATTAAGGAGGCTAATTTTGCTAGTGTCAATGTAGACTTAATTTATGGTTTACCCTACCAAACTCTGCATACTTTTCAGGAAACAGTCAAAAAGACAATTGCTTTAGATCCTGACAGAATTGTGGTGTTTAATTTTGCCTATGTTCCCTGGATGAAACCTGTGCAGAAAAGAATTTCTGAAGATTCATTACCTACAGCACAGGAAAAGTTAGATATTCTCAAGATGACCATTGAAGAGTTAACAAATAACGAGTATTTGTTTATTGGGATGGATCATTTTGCCAAAACTAATAATGAATTAGCGATCGCTCAACGTAATGGTACACTAAAACGCAACTTCCAAGGTTACACCACCCACGCAGAAACAGAACTTTTTGGTTTTGGTTCTACATCTATCAGTATGCTAGAAGATGCTTATGCTCAAAACCATAAAGGTTTAAAGGACTATTATCAAGCTGTGTCAGCAGGTGTTATTCCCACCAGTAAAGGCATTCAATTAACCCAAGATGACATCATCAGACGGGATGTAATTATGTCTATTATGTCTCACTTTCAGCTACATAAGTCAGACATTGAACGTAAATATCACATCAATTTTGATGGCTATTTCTCCCAAGAACTAGAAGAGTTAAAACCTCTAGAAAATGATGGACTAGTGAATTTATTCACCGACGAAATCCAAATCACTGATACTGGTAGATTATTAGTAAGAAATATTGCGGTGAACTTCGATACTCATAGCAGAATTAGAGAAAGAAAATTCTCTCGTGCCATTTGAGTATTGAGGCTCAAATCCCCGACTTCTTTAAGAAATTGGGGATATTTTGATCTTTTTAACTTTTTAAATTATCTATCAACTATCTCCATCTTTTGATTTATAAAATTATGCCGAATGGTAGAAAAAAAATTCTTTAATTGCTGATAAATTTGATACAGATCAAATTATAGAGGTAATCAGCAATGATTAATATTATTGCTTGGGTAATTTTAGGACTATTAGCTGGTGCGCTTGCTAAAGCTGTTTATCCAGGTCGTCAAGGTGGCGGTATTCTCTCAACAATAATTTTAGGTGTTGTAGGTGCTTTTATCGGTGGTACTTTGTTTACACTCCTCCGCACTGGCACTCTACAACTTACGGCTACCACTTTAAGTATTCCTGGTATTTTGGTGGCGATAATTGGTGCAATGATTGCGATTTATTTATGGACGCTATTCCAAAGAAGTAGCCGAGCCTAACTTTTTAACTAAGTCGGGTTCAGGATGGGAAGATTATTAAGATTCATCCTGTGCGCTTGGCAGTAGCCATATATCCTTCTTTTTACCCTGTTTAATTGGAAATTAATTGTTTGTATGTTTTTTCACAAAAAAGAACCGATTCATTCGGTAAAAGTTGATGAATGCAACCCTCGTTTTGCTCAATTACTTCTAGAGCAATTTGGTGGCGCAACAGGTGAACTCACAGCTGCTTTGCAATATTGGGTGCAATCTTTTCATGTTGAGAATGCTGGTATTCGGGATATGCTCCAGGATATTGCTATTGAAGAATTCGGTCATTTAGAGATGGTTGGTAAACTCATCGAAGCTCATACAAAAAATTCCGACCAAACCGAAGCTTACAAAAGCACTCTTTTTGCTATTCGAGGAATTGGTCCCCATTTTCTTGATAGTCAAGGAAATGCTTGGAGTGCAAATTACTTGAATGAGGGTGGTGATGTAGTCCGTGATTTACGGGCGAATATTGCCGCAGAAGCTGGCGCTCGACAAACCTATGAAGAGTTAATTAAGCTGTCCACAGATCAGGGAACTAAAAACACTTTAGTGCATTTGTTAACACGAGAAATTTCTCATACCCAAATGTTTATGAAAGCTCTGGATTCTTTGGGTAAGTTGACTGATCCTTTCTTTGGTAATGTTCAGCCAGATGAAACTGTCTCTCTTTATTACAACTTATCGACAAACGGAACCGATCAGCATCAGCGTGGTCCTTGGAACTCTGAACCAACATTTAATTACGTCGCCAATCCTTTAGAATCTCGCTCTTAATAATTGGCAGATTGTAATTTAGCTGCAATTTTGCATTAGTTAGGATGGGCTTCAATACTGCTCGATTAACAATATTAGGACTTACGCAACTGTCACATCAAAAATCTCTTGTAGGGTGCGTCAGATTGCATAAATCCTGTCAATAAACAGATTTTTGAGTCTGATGCACCTTACTAATATGCCAGTTGCGTAAGTCCTGAATATAAAAGTTTTCAGGGGGTTTGGGTAAAGGATAAAGGTTTTATCTTCCTCTTTCCCCCTTAACCGACTAGTAGTGGGGTGGGCTTATGTCTAACCCCTATCTGAGTTTATTAATTACGAATTACGAATTACTATGATTGTTAATGCAACACAAAACGGTTGGGAAATCATTTATCATCGCGCTCATGCTTTGCTTGCTGCTCAACTAGCAGGACAATGGCAACGCAAAAATGCTCCCGCCAGGTTGTATGAAACTTTAGCGGCAATCTCCCATCATGATGATTTAGAAAAAGAGTGGGAGGAAGACAATCTGACAGCCGCAGGTGCGCCAATGGATTTTATGCTTAACCCAAATATAGATGTCGCCAAAATAGCTACTTTGGCAAAAAATGCTCATTACCGGGGTAGGTGGGTAGCTTTATTAATTTCTAAGCACATTAGCCGTATAAATGAACCCAATCGTGGTCGGCTGGTAGAACTGGATAAATTTCTGGATGAGCAACTAAACCACCAACAGCATTTGCAGGAAGAATTAGGAATAGCGCCGGATCAGGTAGAGGCAGCTTATGCCTTTATGCAATGGTGTGATCGCTTGTCTTTGATTCTCTGTCAGCAAGAACTCCCCGCTGATGAACGATGGCTAGAAATTAGTCCGGGACCTGATGGACAGCGTTATGATATTATGCAACGTCGCGATCATCTAGTCACTGTTCAACCCTGGCCTTTTGAAGATCAGCAATTTACAGTCAATGTCGAAGCCTGCAATTTGTCTCAGGTCAAGTTTGACCACAGTCAAGAACTATCTCAAGCTCTTCGCAAAGCTCCCATAAATGTACTGGAATGGACATTTGTTAAGAGTTAGAGCAGTTTTCACGTATTTGAACCACAATTATTAGACCTAACCCCCAGGAAATCAAAGCCTCCCTCCTACCAGGAGAGAGGTTTGCTTGTGGTCTATTTAGGGCTTGCTGAAAAAGTCTTGTCGTGGAGATAGGGAACAGGGAACAGGGAACAGGGAACAGTTTTAAGTGTTTAGTAGGGAATTGCGAAAGTCCTGTGGCTTTAATTTGCGGTTGACTTCGCTATTACCCCCAGTTGCAAACCTGGAGGAAAACTACCTTCTTGTTTAATCCGCTTAATTTCCGCTTCGGTGATTCGCAAATTTAACTTTTGTGCTAAACACTTGACAGTATCTCCCCTGTCAATCACACCAGCTACAGCACCTGCGGGAGAAAGTACCGTGATTTGAGGTAGTTGTTCGTTTTCCAGCTTGGTAATCACCTCTACCAAGGAAGTGGATTCGGTAACTGTGGGTATTGTATTTAGAGGGTGAACAATTTTCTGTACAGTTTCGGTTTCCCACTCACTTCTTTGAGTTGTCCGCAAATCATCAACTCTTACTAAACCCCGGTAACGTCCATCAGCAGCGGCAAAATAAACTTGTGGCGAGGATGTTTCTAAAAGATATAAGTCAGCAAACTCCCGTAATGTTTGGTTTGCATCAACTACCCGAAAATCACGAGTCATAGCATCAGCAGCTACCAGTTTGAGTAGGGTTTCTTGTAATGTGGTGACGCTGTCGTAGCTGTTAGCGTTGCGAATCGCAAACCAACCTAATAACACAATCCACAAACCTGTTACTAGTTCCCTGGTAAAGAAATCTATAGCAAATCCCAGAGCGATCGCCGCATAACCTAAAATCTGTCCAGCCCTGGCTGCCCAATGTACCGCTTGAAAGCGATCGCCTGTGAGTTTCCATAGTGCTGCTTTTAACACCTGTCCCCCGTCCAGAGGTAAACCGGGAATCAAGTTAAATAAAGCCACAACTAAGTTAATTCGCGCTAAATCCCTCACCATTACACCCAATAGCGTAGTATCAGAAATAACGTTATACCCTAGACTTAGCAGCACAAACAAGACTATACTTACCGCAGGACCAGCGATCGCTACTTGAAAAGCTTTACCTGGAGTTTTTGATTCTTCCTCTATCGCTGCAATGCCACCAAAGAAAAATAGCGTGATTGAGTTAACTTTAATTCCTTGAGACTGTGCCACCAAGCTGTGTCCCAACTCATGTAGCAGCACAGACGTAAACAACAGCAGTGCCATCCCTAGTCCAGCACTCCAAGCTGTAACATTCCCCCATTGTTGATAAGCTACCCCAAAATTCAAGGTTGCTAACGCCAAAATTACAAACCATAACGGGTCTAAAAACAGAGGAATGCCAAATAAAGATCCAATTTGCCAATTTTTTTGCATTACATCAATTTATTTATCTAGTTTTTATACACTACGCATCTTTAAACACTAGTTTATGAATCACAACTAGCAAAGGTGCAATATGCTCTCTTTTCTAGAATAGACAATTAATTCCAGTTAAGGCGTTATAACATAGTTAATTTAGCTAAATTTTAGGTAAACAAAAAATAAAGCATCTCTTGTCTGCTCATAAAGCACCTGACAAATTTGATTCACCAAGTGCTTTTCTCCAGTCCCTATAAAACACCAATATTGGTCAAACCTAAAACCGCAGCCACACCGATAATATGACCAAAACTCATCGCTGCTAAGAATGTACCCACACTGGGATGATTGAATAATCTAGGGAAAGGTAAAGGCATTTTTTGGCCTACATGAGGATAGCGAATAGACCAGCCAGCAAGGACAAGCATTAATAAACAACTGCCAATGATAATCGGTGTTCCTGTCCAGTTCCATGTGGTTCCAGTGTTAGGAACAGTGGCTTGAACTGCTAATAATATTGATGACATGATTGATGATTATCTCCTCTGGGTGAATCAGCGGATTAATCCCCATTTTGGGGATGATTTCCATCTCTAAAGACACTCATCTTTATCTTCTGTCTACTCAACCAAATAATTCTTCCCTCAAAAGGAGGGTATTGTAATTCGTTATTTGTAATTCGTAATTTAGAATACTAAGTATAGAAAAGCGGTAAGTAATTTGATTTTTACCTACCGCTGAATTTTTACTCTCTATGGCAAGAAAGTATTAAATTCTATAAACGACCAATATTAGTCAGTCCCAAAACAATGCCAATACCAATCACATGGCCAAAAGCCATTGCACCGATAAATGCGGGGACAGTGACGGGAAGCACAGGCATTTGTGGACCAACCTTGGGGGCTTTACTGCCCAAAGTGAGTAAAAGTACAACTAAGCAGCTGGCACTGATGATGATTCCCACTGTAGGACTCCACTCAGGTGTTGCAGGAACGGTTGCAGCGGCTGCTAGTAAGATAGATGATAACAAGATGTATTCTCCTAGAATGAAAAAATGAATCTAAACCTACAAGATTATAAAATTACGTAGGAAAAAGCAAAAGTTTTTAGTCTAACTTAATGTAGTTTTGTGATTATTTTTAATTTCTCAAACTTAAATGCGGGTTAAAATTTGCGGCATCACTCAACCACAGCAGTCTCTAGCCATTGCATCTCTTGGTGCAACAGCACTGGGATTTATTTGCGTACCTACATCGCCTCGCTACGTTACTATAGAGCAAATTCAGGCAGCATTAGTACCATTGCCCAAAAATATTGATACAATAGGCGTTTTTGCAAACAGTAGCACTACACAAATCAGTGACACGGTAATTGCATCTAATTTAACTGGTGTGCAGTTACACGGAGATGAATCACCAGAATTTTGCTACCAATTGCGTCAATCTTTACCCGATGTAGAAATTATTAAAGCTTTGAGAGTCCGCAGTCTCGAACATCTACAAACAACAGCTAATTATATTGATTATGTAGATACCTTCTTACTCGATGCCTATCATCCTCAACAATTAGGGGGAACAGGTCAAACTTTAGATTGGCAAATGTTACAAGCATTTAGTCCTAGTCGTCCTTGGTTTTTAGCGGGAGGACTGACACCAGATAATATTATTTATGCACTAAATCAACTCCATCCTCATGGTATTGATTTATCTAGTGGTGTGGAACTTTCACCAGGGGATAAAGATTTGGATAAGGTAGCTTTGTTGTTTGCAAGGTTAAATTCTGTGTTGATGTGAATGAGGATTTACAGGATTTAAAGGATTTTTGTTAGTGATGATGTTTTGTAGTTTGTGAGGATAATTGATTAATTTTATTTGTCTGATAGCGTAGCGTGGCGTAAGCCATATCAGGATATCCAGGATTTGAGGATTTACAGGATGTTATTTATAGCTGTAGCCATAATAATTAGGACATGATTAGTCATGGAAACTTAAGAATAACAAGGGTTTTACTCTTGCCTTTTGCCTTAGAGGTTGTTTGAAAAGTATTAGATGAAACCAATAATCTTCAGTAACCTAACCCCCCTTCCCCCCTTCCCTACGAGGGAATGGGGGTTTCAAAGCCTCTCCCCGCGTCGGGGAGAGGTTTGGAGAGGGGTTTATTTATACATTCAAAACTTTTCAAACATCCTCTTATGCAATGATATAGTGTTTTCATAATGCGGTGCGATCGCCTAATAAAAAGACGCAATCGCTCACCCTCTGCTGTATTTTAAGGATGAGCGATAGTTAGAGCAAACCCTAATTCCTAAAAGAATGCTGGTTGATGACGAATCAAATTCAAGAATTCTTCACGGGTTTTTTGCTCATCTTGGAAAACACCCACCATAGAACTGGTAACTGTCCAAGAACCAGGTTTTTGTACACCGCGCATGACCATACACATATGGCTGGCTTCCATGACAACAGCAACACCTTGAGGTTCGAGAATGGTCTGCACTGCTTCAGCGATTTGTCGAGTTAACCTTTCTTGGACTTGCAAGCGACGAGAATACATTTCTACAATTCGCGCCAGCTTACTTAAACCGACAACTTTTTGATTAGGGATATAAGCAACGTGCGCTCTACCCATAAATGGCAGCATATGATGTTCGCACAGACTAAAGAAATTAATATCTCTAATTAGTACCATCTCATTATGCCCTTCATCAAAAATGGCACCATTCACTAGTTCTTCTAGAGATTGGTTGTAGCCACCTGTAAGAAACATCATAGCCTCAGCTACGCGCTTGGGTGTTTTGAGTAGTCCTTCCCGTTCTGGATCTTCCCCAACACCGATCAGCATTGTCCGCACAGCTTCCATCATTTGCTCCATATTTTCCTCTGAGGGTGGACGCAAATTGGGTTGCTTGCCATCATGAGTATTGCGGTCAGGTCTGGTACTGATGGCTTGTGCTAAGTCAGTAATCAGAGGAGATTGTGAGCGATTGGAACCGTTAGAACTAGCAATAGTCATGGTATAAGTCTTGGTAATTGATAATTGGTAATTTGTAATTTGTAATTGGTCAGGAAAAAGATAAATGACTCAATTACTAATTTAAAGAACACCAGCATTAGACATCAGAGTTAATTCTTCAATAACTGCTTCTTGTGGTAACAAAGCAGTGTGCAGAATTGTCTGAGCCACTATTTCTGGAGTTAACATTTTGGAACGGTCAAAGTTAGCATGAACTGTTTCCGTGTCCCAAATTTCAGTATTTACAGAACCTGGACAAATTGCAGTTACACGAATGCCGTGGCTTCGTTCCTCAAGAGCCAGGGTTTGAGAAAGAGCTAGTAAACCCGCTTTGCTAACGCAGTAGGCTCCCCAACCGGCAAAGGCTTGTTTGGCAGCGATGGAGGCAACGTTGATAATTGTGCCACTGCCTCTTTGCCGCATAACTGGCAAAATTCCCATCATGCAAACAAAGACGCTGGTGAGATTTAAATTAATCACCTGCTGCCAATCTTCTAAGGGAGTCTCACTCAAATTGGCGGTGTATCCCATACCAGCATTGTTTACCAGAATGTCTATGTCGCCAAATTCATGGGCGATAGCCTGTATTTTGGCTTGTACTTGGGAAACACAACTTAGATCAACAGTGAAGGCTTTTGCTTCCACTCCTGTTTCTTTTGCTGCTGCTGCTACCCCCTCCAACTTATCCTCTGAACGGCTGACCAAGGCAACATCTATCCCCGCCTTTGCAAAGGCTAAAGCCGTTGCTTTGCCAATTCCACTGCTTGCACCGGTAATTAAGGCGCGTCGTTTCTGCTCAAAACTCATGGTGTCTCCAATTTTTTTGGCAGTGCTGTGAGTCAAACAATTTTGGATTTTAGATTGGCGATTTTAGATTGACTGCACCCAATCTTGGGTTACAGATTGGGGATTTTAGATTTGTTGTGCCTACAAGTGGCAGGGCTGAAACCGAAAAACAAATCCAAAATCCAAAATCCAAAATCCAAAATTTGCATGGTTACCAGCCACCCATAAATTAAATAATTCTCAAAATCAATTGTAAATAATTCTAAAAATCAATTGATTTTCTGCTGAATATTGCTAGAATTCCTTTTCAATATGGGTAGGTTGCCTATCATTAGCCTTACCAGTCAGGTAGAAAAACATCGACCTGGATTCTCAGGGTCTAAAATCAGGGCTGATTACTGAATACTATGCAAACTAGCCCATGAGATTGGGGTTGTTTGCTGAACACACAACACAAATGCCTATAGCTGCTCAGATTGTTAAGAATCTTTAAGCTTCCATAGGCAATTATAGCACTGTTGATGTGCTAATCAGTTATAGCTATTATTTTTAGTGAGCAAGTTCGGTAAAGACACCAATTTTGCGGAATTTCTCATAGCGGAGTTGACGGCGTTCAGTGGGAGTTAAGCGGTTGAGTTCGTCTAAGTTATTCAACAACGCTTGTTTAAGATTAGTAGCTGCTGTCAAGGGGTCGGAATGAGCGCCACCGATGGGTTCAGCTAATATTTGGTCAATAATGCCCAAGTTTTTCAAGTCGTGGGAAATAATTTTTAAGGCCACGGCAGCTTGGGGGGCTTTACCAGCATCTTTCCACAAGATAGCGGCACAGGCTTCTGGGGTAGCAACTGTGTAAACAGAGTGTTCAAACATCAGTAGGCGATCGCCTACTCCAATACCTAATGCACCACCAGAACCACCTTCACCAATAACGGTGCAGAGAATTGGCACATCAAAGCAGAACATTTGCCGTAAATTGTAGGCGATCGCTTCACCTTGTCCTTGATGTTCGGCTTCTATTCCTGCCCAAGCACCGGGAGTATCGATAAACGTGATAATCGGCATACTAAACTTGTTGGCGTGTTCCATTAACCGTAGTGCCTTACGGTAGCCACCAGGTGCAGCCATACCAAAATTCCGGGCGACGTTATCTTTGGTATCCCGGCCTTTTTGATGCCCCAACATGACCACAGGTTGCCCACCCAAACGACCGACACCACCAACCAAAGCTGGATCATCTCCGCCACAGCGATCGCCATGTAACTCCATCCATTCATCACTAATCGCCTGGATGTAATCTAGGGTGCTGGGACGGCGTGGATGTCGTGCTACTTGCAGTCGCTGAGATGGTGTTAGACTGCTGAAAATTTCCTCACGCAGCTGCATAGCCCTTGTTTCCAGTTGGCGAATTTGACCAGAAACATCTACACCATTTTCATCTGCAAGTTGGCGAATTTGGTCAATCCGTTTAGCCAGTTCTGCTAAAGGCTTTTCAAAATCCAACAGTAGCGGTTTGCGTTCAGTAGTTGCCATAGTGACGGAATAGGTGACAGTTGACAGGTGACAGGTGACAGGGAATAGAGAATAGAGAATAGGTACAAGTTGATTAATTTTCCCCAGTACCCAGTCTCCAGCCCCCAGTCCCCAGTTCCTAAACTAATAATGGTCTAAATCCATGTTTAATCGATACTTGACCAATACGTTCCATTTTGTCTACGGTAATCTGATTGCGCCCCCAAGAAAAGTTTGTGTATAACTTCTCAAATTCCAGCAGCATAGATTCTGCAAAACAAGCAAACAACTGGCGTGCTGGAACATCCATATTGACAATTTTCATAATTTTCCAGTCAATATCCAGAGAATGCTCTACAATTCCACCATTTAATACATACACACCTGGATGCTGAATTTTTGTTCCTAAGTTCTTAGGATAGCCACCATCAATCAATAGACAAGGTTGCTTCAGCACTGTGGGATCAATTTCTACACCTTTGGGCATACTGGCAACCCAAACTACAATATCTGCTTGGGGCAGTGCTTCCTGCAAGCCCATAATTTTACCACGTCCCAGTTCAGCTTGCAGTTCTTGGAGACGTTCTTGGTTACGGGCTATCAGCAGTAGTTCTTGGACATCTGTTTTTTTATCTAGCCAGCGTGTAACTGCACTGCCAATATCTCCTGTAGCACCACACACCGCCACAGTTGCTTTCGAGAGTTCTATTCCTAGTTGTTTAGAGGCTTCTTCCACCTGCCGACAGATAATGTAGGCTGTATGAGTGTTACCTGTGGTGAAGCGTTCAAAATCTAATGTGACGTTACGGACTTGACTAAACTGCTCTAAATTAAAGTTCTCAAAAATAATTGAGGAAAACCCACCTAAAGCTGTAATATCAATGCCATGCTTTTGAGCATGAGCCATAGCGTTGAGGATTTTGCGTGTTGCCGCCTTAATGCGCCGATTTGCCAACATTTCTGGCAAAAAGCAAGATTCTACATACCGGCCTTCAATTTTTTGACCTGTGATGCTGGTGACGGTGATGTGATCAACAATTTGCGGTGGTGCGCTACACCAAAAATCTAGCCCTTGGTCGGCATATTCTGGGTATCCCAATTCTTGAGCTACGGATTGAGCGTGTTCTAAACTAGTCAGATGTCCAATTAGACCAAACATTAGTGATATATTAGGCGTGTGCTATGAAAAGCGTGGAATTAATAATCAGGAATTAATACCTAATTCTTAAAAATACTACATAAAGGGTCTAAATAATTCGTAATTTCTGAAAGGAGTCAGGAGTCAGGAGGTAGGAGGCAGAAGTCAGTATAGGAGTTTTCCCAGTCCCCAGTCCCCAGTCCCCAGTCCCCAGTCCCCAGTCTCCCTAGACGGTTGCCAGTCCGTAAGCAGAAAGACGCATGATGTCACGGGTGGTAAAGCCAATGTTACTTAAGGCTTCACCATATTGAATCATAAAATCTTCCACTAAAGCTTCTTTTTCCATTGCCAAGACGCGGGCATCATCAGCAACTTGGTTGAGCATTTGCCAAACAATAGGCAGATTGTGGCGATTTGCTTCTTCTAGTTCGGCTTTAGATTCGGTAAAGTTTTCTTTCAACCAAACTTCACCAAAATTGAGATGGCTGTATTCTTCTTTAACTACACCTTCAGTAATTTTACGAGCAAATTCATCGGCTACGGGAATGTAGATGTTATATGCAGCGATCGCAAAACATTCGATAATTAAAGCTTGAATCAGGAGGCAGGTAACAATTTTCCCTTCTGCGGCTGCGGTTTGGAAGTTTTGGTGCAGTCCAGAGAAAAACTCCTTTGCAAATTGCATATCTGGGGTGACTTTTAAATTGCGTCCACAAGCCTCAAATCCTTTCTTGTGGCGGCTTTCCATTTTCGAGAGCCGAATCAGTTCATCTGTGCTTTCCGGCAGCATTTTAGCCAATGTGATGTAATTCTCATGGGCTTCTTGTTCGCCTTCTATGACAATTGCATTAATTCGACTATAAGCGTCTTTATATATGTCGCTCTGGAAATCAATTTGCTCAACAAGCTGTTGCATGGTATGTTTACTCCGTAACCCTGAATTATTTGATACTGAAATTTAATTTACCCTCTAAATTTAGGGTAATGATCACTGTGGTTTAATTTAACTTAACAAGAAATTATGGTAATTAGATTAGTTTTTACAAGGTAGCGACAAACTGGAGGTAAGCCACCTGCTACCAATGATAGAAATACATCCTTCTATGTTCCCCGTTTCCTGTTCCCTGTTTTCCATAGTCATACTAAAAAAAGCCAATGCTTTTGGAGCCATAACCCATGTCCGAACTAAATTGGAATTGGAAAAACGCGAATTTATGGAGCCTGGTACTGTTACTGCTAGGAGCATTCATCGTTTTACTGCCTTTGATAGTGGTCTTTCTCACATCCTTTAGTCCTGCGGGTACAACACCAGGAGTTATGGGACAAAATAACTGGACTTTAGCTAATTACCGCGAAGCTTGGGAAAGAGGGAAGTTCTTACTGGCTTTTGCTAATTCTACCTTGGTAGCGATCGCAGTTACGGCTTTTCAGATTATCACATCTGCTTTGGCTGGTTACGCCCTCGCTAGGCTGAAATTTCGCGGTAGACAAGCAATACTGCTGGTTGTATTGGCAACTTTGGTGATTCCCTTTCAATTATTGGTGATTCCCATTTTCCTGGTGTTGAAATGGGGACACCTGATAAATACTTACTGGGCGCTGATTTTACCAACTGCGGTCAACGGTTTTGGCATTTTTTTGTTACGTCAATATTTCCAGACAATTCCCGTAGAATTGGAAGAAGCCGCAGCTATTGATGGAGCGAACCGACTGCAAATTTTGTGGCAGGTAATGTTACCTTTAGCACGTCCAGCTTTGGTAACGCTGTTTTTGTTCACCTTCATCGGTGAATGGAATGATTTATTTAAACCATTAGTATTTACCACTAGACCAGAGTTAAGAACTGTACAGTTAGCTTTAGCAGAGTTTCAAGAACAATTTACCAACAATTGGCCGTTGATGATGGCGGCGGTGACAATTGCCACTGTACCTGTGATGGTGTTATTTCTGATTGGTCAAAGGCAGTTTATTCGGGGTATTGCTGCGACGGGGATTAAAAATTAGCTGCTGGCTATTTTGATAAAATATTGATAATTATTCCCTATTCCCTGTCACCTGCGCCATAGTTATGTATCAAACTGATCCGCCGCGTTCTGCCAAGGAATTCCTACCAACAATGTATGATCTACCTAGTGAAAACCTAGAGGAACCCGGTTTACCAGACGAATTTCATATTTTACAACCTCAGTTACTACGGGAAACTTTTTTTCCTTCTAACTTCCCGGAAAATCAGGTATTTGTCGCTACAGACTTAAATCTTTATTATGATGTCCATCATCCGTTATGGTATAAACGCCCTGACTGGTTTGCTGTTGTTGGTGTATCAAGATTGTATGAACAACAAGAACTGCGTCTAAGTTATGTGATTTGGCAAGAAGGTGTTAATCCCTTTGTGGTGGTAGAATTTATTTCACCGGGAACAGAAAAAGAAGATTTGGGGAAAACTTTACGAGACGCTAACCAACCTCCAACTAAGTGGGAAGTCTACGAACGAGTTTTAAGAGTACCTTATTATATAATTTTTGACCGCTACACTGATCAGTTAAGAGCATTTCAGTTACAGGGAAGTAGTTATTCGGAATTAGAAATAAATCAATTGCGTGTGTGGCTAAATGATATTCAATTAGGTTTAGGATTGTGGCAAGGTGTCTATCAAGGTATTGAACGGCAATGGTTACGCTGGTATGACGCTTTGGGTAACTGGGTACTGACACCTGAAGAACGGGAAAGAAAACAAGGGGAGCGAGAAAGACGACGTGCAGAAAGATTAGCAGAACAATTACGCGCTCTTGGCGTTGAACCTGATTTTGGTGATGATGAAGAATAGGAGTTATATTCGTTACATTCATTTCCTCCTGTAAATCCTGATATGGCTTGCGCCACGCTACGCTATCAGACAAATAAAATAGAATACACGAAACAATAAAATATCTATGTCAGCAAGAGATTTATTTCATCAAGCAGTTAGAACCGCATTAGAAAAAGAAGGATGGATAATTACAGATGATCCCTTAGAGGTAGAATTAGAGGAGATATAGTATTCCCTCCATACAAAATTTGACTAAACTTTTTAAGTAGTGCAGAACTTCTGTTGTATTTTAACCTTAGTTTTCTGCATTAATTTAATTATACAGATACAAAAAGCCAAATCCAAGTACCGAAAAAACTTACTTTTCTAAAGTTTGGAGAAGTTTGTACAAGTATTTGAATATCTATTTTCGCAGAAATGTTTAAGGATGAATTTCACCATCAGGCATCATCGCTGCGGTAAGCTTTGCGCCTCTGCGTCTCTGCGTGAAACAAAAAAAATCCACAATGTAAGGTAAACCACTCCAACCATACAAATAAAAACACTAAACTCAGATTTTGTCACCATCAGGAATTATGCAAAAGCTGGGTTTAGTTTTAATCATTGTCTCATTTTTACCCTGGTTGGCGATCGCCATAATTTTACCATTTCTGCCAATTTCCGTAGCCCAAAAAGCCCTGTTAGTACCAGCGTTATTGGTTTTCGCTGAAGTTCTATTTTGGTTGGGTGCGCTACTGGTAGGTAAGGAAGTGGTGCAAAAATATCGACGTTATTTGAATTTTCGTTATTTGCGGATATTGTTCAAAAGATGGAAGCGGAAAAACAGAAAAAGACTGTAATTGGATAGAATAAGTATTTAGAAATCTCTGTGTAAATTAAGAAAATGGCAGCACACAAACTCAGCGAAACCGAACTACAACAAGCCCTCAATAGTTTACCAGGATGGCAAATTAAAGAAGGCAAATTATACAAAGAATACAAATTTAACTCGTTTGCTACAGCGTTGGGTTGGATGGTGACAGTAGGTGTTCACGCCGAAACAATGGGACATCACCCGGAATGGTTTAATGTTTACAGCACTGTTAGAGTGAATCTTGCTACCCATGACATCGGTAACGCTATCAGTAATTTAGATGTCAAACTAGCGGAGAAAATGGATGAAATTTATAATTCGTAAATAGGGAACAGGGAACAGGGAACAGGAATAAAAGATTATCCTCTGCTTCCTAGTTCCTAATGACTAATGACTAATGACTAATGACTAATGACTAATGACTAATTTGTTTCCTGAATCTGTAATCTAATATGATGTTCTGTTGCACCACTAAGTTTAATTTCCATGACTTCCCCTCCCAGTGGTTCTATGCAACTGAGGAGCGATCGCAAATTGGGTGTACTTGCACCAGTATCAACATACAATCTATCAGCCAAGTTACTGATTTTTTTCCAAGTCATGTATAACTTGGCTATACCTTGTTCCATTTGCGAGGCTTGATTTACCAAATCAGCAGCAATACTCAAACAGCCGATTCTTTGTGCTTCTTCTAATGCTGTTTCAATATCTACATTTTCCTCTGTTAGCGCCTGTACTTGGACAGCAGATTTGAGATATTTTGCTAGTTGTCTTGCTTCTGTGGTGGCCTGTTTGAGAGTATCTACATCAGGATTAGCCGCTATTTCCTTCTGTAAAACTTTCTGGTGTGCTTCGGGTAGTTTTTCCATTTCCTTGACCAGAGGGGCTATATAGCGAGCAGGAAGGCTATTATCTGCGGCTTTTTCCTTGACTGGTTCAGGTAATAAATCTGAGGACATCGCTGTCCATTCGTCGGTGAGTTGACGGACTTCTCTGCGGGTGATGCGATCGCCTTTTTGCGCTGCTTCACTCACCATTTGTTGCACTTCTGGGGCAGCTTTAGCGGTTTCTACAAAAGCGCGTTTACTAAAGTTATTAACGGTACTGGGGTCAAGTTTGCCATCTTCAATTAAGGTATCAGCACTGTTAGCTAGTTGAATCCAGGAGTAGGCTTGAGTTTTACTAATTTCCCGTTCCTTCAACCATTTAAGGAAACCAGTACCTCTACCATCTCCGCCTTTTTTCTCTCTGTCGCGGATAGCGCGTAAAATGCGTCCTCGCCAAATTTCTGTTTGCAAATCAAAGCGATCGCATACTTGCCAAGCTACATCTAACTGCTGTAAAAAGTCAGACTCAGCAATTTGTTCATCTTCTGGATCTGGTAATTCAAAATCTAAGTCTACTGGCTGTTGCAGTGCAGCAGCAAGGTTATTCATAGAGTCGGTATCTTGCACGATGGATAGCTGGTTGGTGTATGCGATTAGCTGATTGTCGCAGATTCTGCGTATTTACACAGCATAGGCAACAATAAGCAGGTAAATATTATAGTTGAAAATTTTAAAATTAGATGAATGGGATTTTTAATCCAACTTGATGGACACACAATACCGATCACGTCCCGTTTTTTTAGCTTCATAGAGGGCTTCATCTGCGGCTTTAAGCAAAAGAGCCGGTGTCAGATCAGCACTAGGAATGGTACTAGCAAGACCCAAACTCAAAGTAACCTGCTGACTGACTTCAGAAGACCCATGAGCAATAGCCAAAGCTTTTAATTGAGAACGAATTGCTTCTGCTATCTTCTGTGCCTCTTCCACATCAGTATCGGCTAAAATCACAGCAAATTCTTCTCCTCCATATCGAGCTACTAAATCAGTTGGTCTTGTGACACCTTGAGTCATCGCTTGAGCAACTTTTTTTAAACAAACGTCTCCCGCTTGATGTCCATAGGTGTCATTGTATCGCTTGAAAAAATCCACATCACACAAAATCAGGGACAAATAAGACTTTTCCCTCTCCATCCGTCTCCATTCTTGCTGAAGATACTCATCAAACCTGCGACGATTAGCAACTTGGGTAAGTCCATCATAGTTAACAAGATACTGGAGAGCTTGATTATCTAGCTTGATTTTCCTATGTTCGCGCAAGGCTACAATTCCAGTGGTCGTTGCAAATAGAACTATTGGTGCAGCCACAGGTAGCCAATAATTGAGTTTTAGCATCAATAAACTGAAAACTACCCAAGCAATCGAAATAATACCCAGAAACCCTAATTTTTCTCTCGTTCGCCAGTGAGTGATAGTCCAACCTAAACCCGGACCCCCCAGCAACAATAACATTACCCATCCACCAGGGGGGAAAAGATCAAGAAAGTTATCTTGGAAAAAATTACTAATAATTGTGGCGTGTACACACACCCCGCCTGTAGGTGGCTCATAATCAAAGGGCGTGGTTAACACATCAATACCAGGAGCAGTAACTCCTACCACCACTATTTTGTCTTTGAATTTCTCACGGGGGATTTTTTGCTGCACCACATCCACAAAGGAATAGTGATCAGGCATATCCTCAACTTTGCTGATCCAATTGATCCACAAAGAATTCTCTATATTTTTGAGAGGGGGAGTTTCAGCAAAGGTATTATAAGCTTCCAGCGCAGCTATTCCTAATGAGGGAATACCCTTGATTTGGCTCTCGACTCTGCGAAGCATACCATCCCCATCCTTATATTTCATCAGGATATGCCCGGTGGTGATGGCTGCTTGTTCAAGTTCTGGTCTGGGTTGCCACGGCTTTCCTTTATTATCCCAGGCTTGAGCCAATACCACTCTACCATGTTGCTCCATTGCCTTGACCAGCATGACATCATCAGGGCTTGGCTCAGAAAACATGATATCGAATACAGCGACGTTGGGCTGTGATTGGTCTAAGACATTTAATAACTCAATGTATCTTTGCCGTGACCAGGGAAACTGCCCAAACTGATTTAAACTTTTATCATCTATGGTTATGAGTACAACGCGCTGATCCCAGTTGATAGTTCCCCGCATCCGAAATAGGTTGTTGTATATGATCCATTCCAGTGGTTGAAAAACTCCCAGGAAAAACAGCAAAGTAACTATTAACATTGCTATCCAACCAGGAAGCGATCGCCAAAAAAATTTACTCACATATTGAAGAAAATACAAAATAAGCGTCACCTTCTACTTTAAGGAATCGCTAGTTCATAATCCTGCTTTTTACCTAAAGGTGTCGTCACAGTGACTGCAATGCGGCGATTAGCAGGAAGCGGCACTAAAATGTCAAATATGCCATTTTTATCCGTAGTTAGTGGTTGATTTTCTAGAATTACCAAGTTGACTGGATCAATTTTACCTGCAATTCGCCCCTGTTGATTTCCCTGGTCTACTAAATATCTCACGTCCAGACGGGTATCATTTCTTAAGGGCATCGGTGGTGATGGCGGTTCTCCGGGAATGACTAAGCTCTGAAAGCCTTTATTTACATACACTGTTTGCCCTTGAGCCGATGTTGCTACGCTCCCTGTGATAGTTGCTACCCCTGTTTTCCCACTCGGTTGCACACTCACACCAAATTCTGTACCCCGCACTCCTGTAATTCCTGCTGGTGTTTCAATTTGCAATCTAGAATCTTGATGTGTAAAGGGTCGCAATTTCAGTTTTACCTGTCCGCCTGTCACCTGTAAATGGGTGATGCGTCCACCGCTACCAGTGGCTTGCAGTTTCTGAATTTGCAGTTTTGTGTTTTCTGCGACTTGCACAAATCCTATGCCTGTATCTAGTGACAACATGGTACTAGAATTTTTTCCTACGCTGATACTATCTCCTACATTTTCTAGTTTTGTACCTACGCGTGCAGGTTGGGAACTCTGTTGATGTTGATAGGTAACAGTCCCGGCAAGATTGCGAACTTGTAAGTAGCGGTTAATTTTTACCTGTAATTTATCCTGTGCTAATACTTGACCGATTGTTAAGAGTCCAACCAAAAATAGACTCAGTAATAGCAAATATCTTTTCATACTGATTTCGCCGTAGATTACCTTTGTATCTTTGTATCTAACTTACGCGATGATCCAGAAGTTTCCAAATGTTTCAGATACCCTAGAAGTTAGTCTCCGACGTTTTTAGCTAAAAATCACCATGAACCAGGTAGACTATCTACGGATTAGTTTAATTGATCGCTGTAATTTTCGTTGTCTGTACTGTATGCCAGAGGGAGCAGAATTAAACTATATCCTCAAGCAACAGTTGTTAACTGATCAAGAACTTCTCACTCTTATTCAAGAGGTATTTATTCCTGTTGGTTTTACCCGCTTTCGCTTGACTGGTGGAGAACCTCTACTCCGTCCTGGTGTGGTGGAGTTGGTAAAAAAAATTGCTCATCTTCCCCAAACTCAAGATTTAGCAATGACTACTAATGGGTTTTTATTAGCACCTATAGCTAAAAATCTCTATGATGCAGGTTTAAGAAGAATTAATATTAGTTTAGATTCTCTCGATTCAGATACTTTTGAGCAAATTATCGGGAAAAATGGGCGTGGACGTTGGCAGCAAGTTTGGGAAGGTATTCAAGCTGCATATAATGTGGGTTTTGACCCGTTAAAGTTAAATGTTGTGGTTATACCCGGCGTTAATGACCATGAAGTTTTAGACTTAGCCGCTTTAACCATTGACAAAAATTGGCACGTTCGGTTTATTGAGTTTATGCCTATTGGTAATGGTGAATTATTTGGCGATCGCGGTTGGATCTCTTCTGCTGATTTACGCGATCGCATTCGTCAACGTTGGGGATTGACAGAATCGCAAGTTCGTGGTAATGGACCTGCGGATGTGTTTCAAATTCCGGGAGCGAAAGGAACACTCGGTTTTATCAGCCAGATGTCAGAATGTTTTTGCGATCGCTGTAATCGGGTACGCTTGAGTGCTGATGGTTGGCTACGTCCCTGCTTATTAAATGAAACTGGTCAAATTGATTTAAAATCTTGTTTACGGGCTGGTGTTAGCACTGCTCAATTACAAGAGCAAGTCAAGCAACTACTAGCAATTAAATCAGAAATTAACTTTAAACAACGCGACTCAGGTACTGTCGGCTCTTACACCCGTACCATGTCGCAAATTGGCGGATAGTCATTAGGAACAGGGAACAGGGAACAGGGAACAGGGAACAGGAAGATACATTATAAACCATTGCCTCTTGCCTTCTGACTCCTGACTCCTGACTCCTGACTCCTGACTCCTGACTCCTGACTATTACGCTTGACGTGAGTAGTATTCCACCACAAGCAGTTCATTAACTTGTAGTGCTACCCATTCTCTTTCAATCACACTGTTAACTTTGCCAGTCAATTTGTTTTTATCAAATTCTAGGTGATTGGGAAGGTTAGCTAAACCGGGATATTGCAAGTTAGATTCCACCAATTTCTTGGATGCTTCTCTATCCCTAACAGCAATTTCTTCACCAGGACGGCACTGATAGCTGGCAATATCGACTACACGACCGTTAACTGTGACGTGGCCATGATTTACCAGTTGACGTGCTGCGGGAATGGTAGGAGCCATACCCATCCGAAAAACTGTATTGTCTAAACGCATTTCTAGCAATTGCAGCAGGACTTGTCCGGTAGAACCAGTTACACGTCTAGCTTTACGCACGTAGCGCAGCATTTGCTTTTCTGTCAAACCGTAGTTTAAGCGGAGTTTTTGCTTTTCCTCAAGACGGATAGCATACTCAGAACGTTTTTTCCGGTTTTGACCATGTTGGCCTGGCGCATAGGCACGTCTGGCACTTTTTCGAGTTAGGCCTGGTAGTTCGCCCAAGCGGCGGACAATTCTGAGGCGGGGACCTCTATATCGGGACATGAGTTTCCTTAATTTAATCCTGTTTAAACTTTACCCAAATTTTCTATTATGACATTCCTCGCAGTAATTAGCTAGAGGATTCTTGGTTAAATGATCTGTCTTGGGAAAGACTATCCTCAATTCCCGTGTGATCGCAGCAACTAAGGAGAGTGAAAATAGTCTCTCAAGACTTCATTTCTACTGTACTAGCTTTGAAGAGGACATTACCCACAAAGTAGCACCAGCCAAGCTTTCAGGATTTGATCCTGCGTTTCCATGTGTCCCATGGTACGTTGAAAGTATTTCTTGGCAAAAGACTGACCTTTTCTAAGTTTAGTCAATGCTCATGCAACTTTGACTATAATTTGAGTCGTTTTCGCCACAGAATATCTAATATAGTTTAACCTGAAACAAAATTAATGAAGCTTGTGGGAATATTTACGGCGATGGCGACGAAATTCCCTGATTATAGAGGTGTTTAAGCAGATTCTAAGTTAGCATAACTTTGGTGTTTGGAGAATAGCTATGTTAAAACACAAAAAAGAAATAAG
Source organism: Anabaena sphaerica FACHB-251 (assembly GCF_014696825.1). Lineage (NCBI taxonomy): Bacteria > Bacillati > Cyanobacteriota > Cyanophyceae > Nostocales > Nostocaceae > Anabaena > Anabaena sphaerica. Next base: position 204,826 of record NZ_JACJQU010000001.1, read on the forward strand.
CAGTTTTCATAACCACAAAAGCAGTAATGGCTTGAGAATTTTCACAGCACCGATGATTGTGATGGCTGGATTATTCACAAATATCCTACCGAGTCAAGCTGTGATAGATTCTTATAGAAATAACTACCGTGCTTGTGCGGCTCAATTATTGAGTGCGGGAGTTACAGCAGAAGCAGCATCTCAAGGTTGTGCCACCGCCCTGCGACCAAGAGAGTTATCTACTTGTGTGGCTAAAATTAAAAAGCAGACAGAAATTACAGCAACTGATGCACTTTATTCCTGTAGTCAAGCCCGTCGTCCAGAGGATTTAGCTACCTGTGTAGTGGGAATTAGTAAGAGTACTCAACAGGCAATTAACCAAGCGACTTTAACTTACTGTGGACGCAGTTTGTTGCCCGTGACGTTTGCAGAGTGTGTGGTTGGTTTGCGTAAAGAAATTGATTTAACCCCAATTCAGTCTTTAGATACTTGTATCGATGCCAGTTACCGATCTATTAGTATTGGGGCTGGATCTACAACACCACCAGGATTTATTCCTCGTTTTGAGACTGTGCCTATGCCATCTACTCCCGACGGTAGCGTTAGGTAGTAGTTAAAATTCGCTGTAATTTAGCTGTAATGGACATGATTGTAGGGTTGGCAACGAGTCTACCCTACTAGTCAGATAAAACATGACGGGTACAGGTAAGCATGGGGAATATAAGAGACACGGAAGACCTTCAAACCCTTTAAATTTACGGGCTACTACCACTATGTGAGAACTTTGCTTTCCACACATATTAGCCACACTTATGGCGTGAATAAGGGTTAGGAAATATATTTTTACTGTTCCGAATCAAATTCCCTTTTCTTGGAGTACAAATAGTTTGGTTAAGGTTGTGCAAGCAAAAATTAGAAGATGACTTCTAACTTTTGTGGCGTTAATCATCTTGATTACCAAAAACCATTTGTAAAATCATGGGTTTACCTCCGTCTTGGTGATATTTATCTGCCCAAGCACGGATAATTTCATCCAATTCTTCCATAGCTTGCTGCATTTGATCTATTGGTATATCCAGTTCTTCTACAGCACGCATAGAATTGGCTTTCCTTTCTGCCCAGTCTTTCATCATGCGGAAATAGCGAGCAGTATCTTCGACCATTGTGTAAGTACGTTCTTGGTCGTCTGCTGGGGCATAAAAAGGACGAGTCAGGGCATAGAAAGGCATTCCCCAAGGTGAATCAATGCGTGTAACTGTACCTGAGTAGAGTAAACGCCGCTTGATATGTTCTGCCAAGGCTTCACTCAGGGGCATTTGGTGGTGGGATGGTAACTCCTCTTGCGATCGCTTGTGTAAAAATTCAATTAACTCTAAAAATTCAAAGGATGTTACTAACTGAGCATCAGGCAGGTTTTTGGGTAACTTGCGCTCAATTTGTCTTTTTTCTTCACTAGTTAGATTTGTACCGGGAACACGGGATCTTCCTGGTTGCCAAGGATATTTTTCCATCCAGACATAGGGCAATTGAATCAAATAGCGAGGTTCTTGGGAACCCAGCATTTTTAGTAATTTACCTTCAGTCAGAGCTTGTCTTACTTCCTCAACAATAATTTTGACTCGCTTTGGCTCAAGGTGGTGCAAATGTCCTGTCATTCGCAGGTTTTGTCCCTGCTCTAGATAAGTCATGTAAATTGCACACTTTGCTGCTGTTGCGGCAGCATCTAAAAATGCTCCATGCCTATGCCCACTTGTACGCATGGCGCTAAAAGCAAGATAAAGCATGATCTGATCCATCGCACTTGGACCAAGACGTTTGATCAGATCTATGTCGTTAGTCATATTCACAGACAGATGAATGGCACGTTTGCGAGAAGAGTGGTAATCAAATTTAAATTACCAATTATACACCCTAATGCGATTTTTGTCTTCATTCACATGGAAGATTTATTATGCTTTCACCATAAAAACCTATGGTGCTAAATTCTCCAGGGTGCAAATCGTTAATTTTTCACAGCAAAGGTAAGGCTTACCAACTATTATGACATTGCGCTACATCGTGAGAATAATAGATGCAGCTAATTATAGGTAAGCTGTCGCGCATTTAAATTGCTTTATTTTGCCAACTGAAATCTTTGCTGTCAGGGCTGTTCATTCATAAAACCAACCTTTACTTTAGCACTAAATTGATCCAGATTGAGAAAGATGAACAATTACTTGAGGTCAAGGGTAATACCGATTCAAAATTAAGAAATCAAAATTAAAAAATTCCGATTTCATTTGGGTTTCCCACGTTCCATCTGTAGTATTCAGTTCAAAGTGATACAGATTTTTCTCTTGCCCTAATTGTTCTCATTGTTCTTGATCATTTAATTCTTAGCACTAGAAGATTTCACCTGATTTCGCATTTTTTCAAAGCTGACAGTTACTGCACCACCAGTTACTAATAAAACTCCCAGTATTTGGAGAAGATCCAATTTTTCCTGAATCATTAAACCGGCAAAAATCACGGTTAAGACTGGGACAACAGCACCAATTATAGCGGAACGAGGTCCCCCTAATTTGCGAATGCCAAAATTGTTGAATAAATAGCCGCAAAGAGTGAGGACACCTAACATAAAAGCACTTAGAATCACTTCCAGTAAATTGGATGATCTAATGGCTAAACTCCAATTACTTGGTAAAGGTACTAATAAGCAAACAAGGCTTAATAGCAACATGGTGGCGAAGTTAATTAAAGCAAAAGAAACTGGATGCAGTTTCGGAGCGCATAACCTAGTAAGAATTACGTAAATAGCAAAAGCTATTCCGGACATAATTCCAGAAATAATTCCTAAAGAGGTATTACTAGTAGCAGCGGAATAACTACCCAAGATTAATAATTGACCAGAAAAAATGCTAGAAATTGCACCAGCACTTAATAAGCTAGGACGCTCACGAAAGAGGAACCAAGCCAAGAGTCCAGTCATCATGGGATAGATAAAAAACAGCGCGATCGCCACTCCAGTTGTAACTTGACTAATGGCAATGTAAATCAGTACTTGGGACAAAAACAAAAAGCCGCCACTCACGACCGACAGCAGTAATACCTGTTTTGTGTTTGCTTTATTAGCAGCGGCATTTCTGCCTACTGAATCAAATAGATTTTGTAGGTCTTGCCAAACTGGGGGATGCAAAATAGGAGCTAAAAGTAACATCAAAGGCACAACAACCAATAACCTGAGCATCAAGATTAAGAAAATATTGCCCAAGGTTGGTGAGATCAACTGCTGTGTCTGGAAGTCTCCCAGCAGATCAGAACCTTGATAGAACAGCGCCTTTACAACAACGTTGTAAAGGGATGACATCACCGTTGACAATACAACCAACAAAAAACCTACCTGAACTGGCGACCAGTTTGGGGAATTGCGTGATCTTTGCCGTCTGGGTGTTAGTTCCTGCTTTGGTGCTAGTGAGGGTGGGTATGCAGTTGATTTTGCTGGTGAAGAGTCAGGAACAAGAACAGAAATTGGTTCTGGTGGACGTTCCTGAGTTGGTGATTCTGGTGTTGATTTTGCTGGTGAAGAGTCAGGAACAATCACAGAAATTGGTTCTGGTGGATGTTCCTGAGTTGGTGATTCTGGTGTTGATTTTGCTGGTGAAGAGTCAGGAACAATCACAGAAATTGGTTCTGGTCGATGTTCCTGAGTTGGTGATTCTGGTGTTGATTTTGCTGGTGAAGAGTCAGGAACAATCACAGAAATTGGTTCTGGTCGATGTTCCTGAGTTGGTGATTCTGGTGTTGATTTTGCTGGTGAAGAGTCAGGAACAATCACAGAAATTGGTTCTGGTCGATGTTCCTGAGTTGGTGATTCTGGTGTTGACTGTGTGGCTGAGGAGTCAGGAACAAGAATAGAAATTGGTTCTGGTGGATTTTCCTGGGTTGGTGATTCTGGTGTTGACTGTGTTGGTGAGGATTCAGGAACAAGAACAGAAATTGACTCTGGTGGATTTTCCTGCGGTGGTGGTAATGTAACCACAGCTTCCGTTGATGAATTGTCGCTTTTCGGCAATTCCTGAGTAAGTAAAGAAATTGGTTGAGCGAGGATTCTTTCTGAGGATTTTTCCGAGAAACCGTTTTTGTGGGGTTCGGTTAGTTGCAATACTGTTGGCGCACCTCCAGTCACCATTTTCCGAGGATTGACTTCTGTGGTTTTGTCCAGTTCCCCTCGTAAACGATTCACAAATTCTGCTAATATCTCTTCCCCTTGCTGCTGTTGGTCGTACATTCGTAACAACTGCTGGGAAAGATGACTTTGATAATTGTTTAACTCTTGTTGCATTGAGCTAAAGGCAATTGTGACAGTATCATCCAGATTGTTCAACATCTGTCCGACATTTTCACTGATGTCAGTAGCTACTGTAGAATTGATTTCAGCAGACCTGAGCGCCACAAGGTCGGAAGATTCCCCTTCAATTGATTGGGTAGCTAAACTCTTGAGTGAAGATTGCAGTTGGGAAGATATATGCTTTGCCAAAACTTCCGCCAGCTGACGAATTAAAACTTGCTGTTCGGTAATTTGTCGGGCTTGCTGTAATTTTTCTTTTTCCTCTATCAGTCTTTGAATGTCATTGGCTAAACGGGTTTTCTCAGCCTCCAGCCGCTTTACATCGTCCTGTAAAGACCTAAGAACATTCTGTTGGAGATTTTCTAAATCTTCAACGATATCCCAGAGAGCATTTTCTGCTGCTCTCGATAGGTCGCCTCTGGTTCGTGGGTTCTCTGGTCGCTTCTCAAATCGCCCCATTAGTTTCTAACCTCTAACACCTTGAAGATAAATCAGTTATCAGGTTTCAGTTTTCAGTTATCAGCCTAAAAACCGATAACTATTTACTGTTTACTGTTCACTGATAACTATTCACTGTTTACTGTTCACTGTTTGCTGTTTACTGATAACTGATAACTGTTTCAAAGCCTTGCAAATTGGTAGGTTGTTAAAAACCAAATTTGTGCGAAATGTAAATTGCGTGACAGTTTCCGTTGCTTTGGGGAATTAAAATATTGTTCTGGGAAAAATAGAAGATAATTTTATCTCCTGCTCAATATTCTAATAAATAGCCAGCAATTCTGCAAAAATATACTATTTAGGGGTAATTGCAGAAGATGGCGGTTTTTAATTGCATAGGATTCCCATTCAATGTGGGGGTAAAGCACCGAAACTTTGATTATAAAACAGTAATCTTACTTAATTTGTTAATCTAGAATGTATTACATTCAAATAATAAACAATAGGTAAGAATTTTCATAGCTTTCAGTTGAAATTTAAGATGATCCGGATAATACTGAATATTAGTGCGCTGATTAAGGCACTAATGGGAACTGTAATTACCCAGGCTGCGGCGATTCCTTGGAGTGTTTGAAATTTAATTGATTTGAGGTTTTGCACCAGTCCAATACCCACTACACCACCAACGAGAGCATGAGAGGTGGATACAGGTAAACCTAAACGAGAAGCCAGTAAGATGGTGGTAGCGGTGGCTAGTTCGGCACAGAAGCCGCTACTGGGTTGTAAGGATATGATATTTTCGCCGATGGTAGCGATGACTTTTTTACCCCAGATTGCTAAACCTGCAACAATGCCAGCACCACCAAGAATCATAATCCATAGGGGGATGGTAATTCCATTGTTGGGGACGCTATGTGTTTGGTTGATGTAGGAAATTACGGCTAGGGGTGCGATCGCATTACCAACATCATTTGAACCATGTGCAAAGGCAACAAAGCAAGCACTGAGAATTTGAAAGCGTCCGAATACGTATTCAATAGCAGATGCAGGGGAGCAGGGGAGCAGAGAAGCAGGGGAGAGAATGGCTTCTTTATGTTTTTTGGTTTTCTCTAATTGTCGCCAGCTATAGATTGTCAGTCCTATTGCGGCTATTGCACCAGTAAAAATGGGGATATCGTGAGTGGGGATGTTTAAACCAATTTTTTCAGTTAGAAAGTTTGTCAGTGGTTGAGTTAAAGAAGGTAAAACAATTACACCAAATATACTCAGTAAAATTGTACTTAACCAGGGAATCCATTCTTTTAACTGCATTACTGGATTAGGTTGGTTTAAAATCCAACGTTGGATGAGGCTGTAAAAAAAAGCAGCGATAGTTGCACTAATAATTGGTGTTAATATCCAACCAATGGTAATTAATCCAATGGATGACCAATCTATAGCATTTATTCCTAATGCTACCCAAGTAAAACCTGCGATCGCACCGACTACTGCATGAGATGATGAGACTGGTAAACTCATTGATGTGGCTATTTGTAGCCATACTCCGGCTGAGATAAGTACCGTCACCATTCCGAAAGCTAGGGTTTGGGGTGTAGCGATGAATAAGTCGGGGTTGGCAATTTTCGTTCCTAGTGTTTCTGTTACTCCATGTCCAAATAAGACCGCACCTGTAAATTCTAAGATTCCTGCAATAATGATTGCTTGTTTGAGGGTGACAGCTTTGGAACCGACGGATGTTCCCATTGCGTTAGCAACGTCATTTGCACCCAGGTTAAAAGCAACGTAGAAGGCTAAGAAAGCGATTATAATCATAATTTAATTGTCAGAATCAGGATGTCCAGGATTTTAAGATGAACAGGATTCACCTAAAATCCTTTCCCTATTACCTATTACCCATTTATGGATAAATTAAAATTTTATACGTTTCGGGCGTGGGTGCGATCGCTTGGTTTACAGCTTGTGATAAATTTTCTAAAGGATAGCGATCGCTAATCAAGGCTTTGACATCAATGCGACGATTAAAGACTATATCCGCAGATAGACTTTGCAGACGGTAAGATGAACTATAACTACCCATTAAGTCTATTTCTCGACGATAAAGAATATTTGGGTTGATGGGAATTTCTAATTCATCGGGAAACTCGGCGAAAAAGAGGATTTTTCCACCTTTGCGGGTACAGTCTAATGCTTGGAAGAAGGCTTTATCACTGGGTACTGCTAACAAGGTGACATCAACACCCATTCCTCCAGTTAAAGCTTGAATTTTTGCGGGTAAATTAGGATCACGAGCATCAAAAGCTGCTTCTGCTCCCACATTTAAAGCTTTTTCAATTCTAGATGGTAAGAGGTCTGTAGCGATCGCTCTTGCACCTAAATACTTCACCAACATAATAAACATTAACCCAATAGGACCAGCACCAGTTACTAATACTGTTTGTCCTGGTGCAATTTGGGCTTTTTTAACGGCTTTTAAACAGCAGTTGGTCGGTTCAACAAAACTCGCTTCTTCAAAACTGATATTATCGGGGATGGGAATTAAGCCTCCATTCTGCACAATATGACCTGGTACTTTCACATACTCTGCAAAACCGCCACCACTGGCGTTAAAACCTGCGGTAGTGGAGATATTCTTATAAACATCGCACATGGAGAAATTATCATTTAAGCAGTAGGCGCAACGCATACATGGTATATGGTGCATCACCGCTACCCGTTGTCCTACTGTCCATCCTTTCACATTAGCACCTACAGATGCGATCGTTCCAGCGGTTTCGTGTCCAAATATGCGTGGTGGTTCATACAGGGGATAGCGAATCTTTTTAATATCTGACTGACACAAACCCACAACCCGCACCTGTACTAGCACTTCATCCGCTTCTAGGGTAGGAACTGGGATTTCTTCGTAGGATAATTGATTTACGCCTCTAAATACTTGTGCTTTCACGTTGGTTTTTGATAATTCAACGTTACTAGATTTAACATTTTGTGGTGAACTTTAGGTTATGGAGGTGGTTTTTTTATTATTTCTGATAACGAACTCAGCTGCTAATGTTGGCGGTAATTGTGCATCAATCCAAATTTTCATGATGTTAATCTAACAAAATCAGTGCGTCTTGCTGCAAATATTAAACAAGCCTGAATGTCCTCTATTTCTAAATCAGGAAAGTCTTCTAAAATTTCATTTATACTAACATTTTCTGCTAACATTTCTAAAATGTCGCTAACTCTAATTCTCATTCCCCGAATGCAAGGACGACCTCCACATTGACCAGGTATTTGTGTGATTTTTCGTAATATTCAGTTAATATTTTTTTGATAATATTCCGGTATTGTTCTAGTTTATCCATTGCTGAATTTCCTCCTTTTCTGTATTAACAACTATTAACAGCAGGTGATTTTCCTGAATTACAGCTTGTACAGATTTTCGTTGAAAAAATTGGTTCTACCACTCCCCTTATAGAAAAGAATATTAATTTAATTATTGTAGGTTGGGTTGAACGAAGTGAAACCCAACATTAGTGGGAGGATAGTAAGGGGTGTTGGGTTTCGTTCCTCAACCCAACCTACAATAAATGTTATTTTCCTGAATTACAGCTTGTACAGATTTCCGTTGAAAAAATTTCTCATAGACAACATCATCAATAGCTAAGTAAGTAACTTGGCACAATTAAATATAAAACCTCTCTCCAAACCTCTCCCCTACCAGGGGAGAGGCTTTGACTCCCCCTTCCCTAGTAGGGAAGGGGGATGGGGGGTTAGGTTTATATTATATTTTTTAACGCCCACTTACTTAGAGTTTATATTCTGGTTCAGTAAGTTGAATGAGATTCCGATATACTATATATTGTCCCAAGGCGTTATGAAAATCATACATCAGCGATTTGCTGACAAAACTTTTAATTTCCACAACTATTTTCTGTCCTTGACGTTCTGCGGCAATTGGTTTTTCTGCTGCTAGGTCTGCGTATAGTTCAGCATCTTCATATTTGATAATATAAGGGTCGTCTGTGATAGTCTAACGGTCTTTTATCAATGCGTTTTTGACTTCGTTATGGTAGATATCTTTGGCTGGCATATTGGCATTATTTAATTATACTCTAATTGTAGTTTCAGGTAAGGGAAATTAGCAATTCTTGATTCTCAGTTAGCAGCAGCTAGTGGTTGTGGTGTTAGTTTGGTTATTTTTGATTAGGGTTGGTTAATGTATGGGTAGAGAATAGAAGGTAAATTGAGGGATGAGAATATTAAGTTATAATTTATTTAATAAATCCTGTAATTTTTTTCAATAATTCTTCTGCTTTTTGAGCATTTTGTGTATTACCTTGTTGTTGATAGAGTTGTTTTGCAGCTTCTAAATCTTTAATCGCACCTTTTTTATCTCCTAATTCAGATTTAGCAAATCCCCGGTTGGTGTAGGCTTCGGCTAATTGAGGATTAATGGTGATAGCTTGAGTATAATCATCAATCGCACCTTTTTTATCTCCTAATTCATATTTACTATTTCCCCGGTTGTAGTGGGGCTCAGCAAATTGAGGACTAATGGTGATAGCTTGAGTATAATCATCAATCGCACCTTTTTTATCTCCTAAATCAAATTTAGCAATTCCCCTGCTGGTGTAGGCTTGGACATATTGAGGATTAATGGTAATAGCTTGAGTATAATCATCAATCGCACCTTTTTTATCTCCTAATTCAGATTTAGCAATTCCCCTGCTGGTGTAGGCTTCGGCTAATTGAGGATTAATGGTGATAGCTTGAGTATAATCATCAATCGCACCTTTTTTATCTCCTGATTCAGATTTAGCATTTCCCCGGTTGTTGTAAGCTTCGGCTAATTGAGGATTAATGGTGATAGCTTGAGTATAATCATCAATCGCACCTTTTTTATCTCCTGATTCAGATTTAGCAATTCCCCGGTTGTTGTAGGCTATGGCATATTGAGGATTAATAGTGATAGCTTGATTATAATCAGCGATCACTTCTTGATATTTTTTCAATTTACTAAATAGTTCTCCTCGCACTCCATATAGCAAAAAATCTTTTTCTTTGTCTTTTTCTGCTTCTAAAATTGCTTGATTAAGTGCTTCTACTCCATTTTTATATTGTTTTAATTGCTGAAAAATCAAACCCTTTAATAAATAGGAACGATAAAAAGTAGGTTGTTCTCTAATTGCTGTATTTATAGTATTTAAAGCTAAATCATATTTTTCTTGTCTGAACCAAATCAAAGCAGTATTGTAATAGGCTTCCCAAGAGTTGGGATCTTTGCTAACTGCACTTTCCATCGCTTTAATGGCATTTTCTGTATTACCAATTCGCCATAATTGAATACCATAATTTAGCCACTGTTTTCCAGTACCATTCACAGAATCAGGTGCGGAAGAATAAGGCTGTACCAATAGTAAAATAACAGAAGTTTTATCTGCTGATTTAGGTTCATTATTAGCAACATTTAATTGAGGTTGAGGTAATTTCCATAAACCATCTTTTTGATAAAATAAAAAACTCTCAATAGACAAACCCAAGCTAAATCCTAAAACATTCGTTTCTGAATAATTATGAATACCAACTAATCGCCCTTCTGTATCCCAAATACCACCCCCACTCATTCCCGGATAACCCGTATTAGTATATGCTAATTCATATCCTCTAGTTTTAGCAAACGACTCTCTTACTGCTCCCGTATACATCAATCCTATTCCTATACTAAATAAAGAAGGATGATTTAACTCTTCCCCCTTCCAACCATAAAGAAAAACAAATTGTCCTTCTAACTCATAATCCCCCAAAGTAGCAACTTGATAAACCTGAGAACTACGAAACTGTAAAACAGCCATATCCAGTCCATCTCTTTTGCGAATAGTCTGACTATCCACCTTATATACTTGTTTATCAGGTGCAACAACTTGATACTCCTGTTTATTTTCCACCACATGAGCAGCAGTTAACACATAATAAATATCATTATCCTTAGCAATAATTACCCCGCTACCAATACCACTTTTAGCTTCAATTTTCACCGAAGACTGTTTAGAAATATCTAAAACCTTAGCCGGAATACCCCCAATTTTCCTAATTACCCTCTCAGGAAACAAAGCTAAATCAGGTGCAGCTTCATCAACTAAATTAATCGCAATACCCCAACTATAATTACCCCATTCCTTTAAAGTTTTCTCATCAGGTTGTTCACCTTGTAAATAGCGAAAATCAGTTTGTAATACCGGGTGAGCAAGTTTACTATTTATCCCCACCAAATAACCTTTTTCATTAATAATTGCTCCCCCACTCATCCCCTGTTGAATATCATTATCATAAGCTATTTGCTGTCCTTTAATTAACGGCTGATTTAAAAATAATTTCGCTGTACCTTTGGTAGTTTGCAAATTACCTTTAACATATCCCCCAGCAAAAACCTTTTCCTCTGGTTTAATATTCTCTTCCCCTAAACCAGCAACTAAATAAGTGGTTTCACTGCTAAAAGTCAACTTAGCTAAATCATATAAATCATCTTTTTTATTATCTTGTCTATCTAATTTAGAAAATTCCACCTCATGAACTTGATTATCAGGAGTAACAACTTTCACCGATTTAGCATTTTCTATCACATGATAATTAGTGAGAACAGTATAAAAACCGTTTTGTTTTTTAATAATAGTTCCTGAAGCGGTTTCTCTGTCATCAACTAGAACTTTTACAGTAATTTCTTTTAAGACATTCTTTAATTCTGATTCTGATAATGTTCCTGGTTTGCGTGCAAATAGGGAAGAACTGCAACCTGTGATAATAATCGGAGAAGCGGGAAATAGGAGAATAAGGAATAATAATAATATATGGGATAATTTGTGTAATTTCATAGATGCTACTCCTGATAATATGTAATTTGGTAATTGGTTAATTTTCGGTTTGTTTCATAACCCGTTTGGGAATAAATTCCCAGCCTAATAGCCCAAGTCCGTTAAAACGGACTAAAAAATTCTTCCATTCAGTCGGTTTCAACCGACTTTAGCTATGAGACAGGGAATTTATTCCCTGACTTTAAACACCTTGAAAATATCCACAGTACAAGTTAAATTAGCACCAGTTTGTCTTAGTTTTCCACAGGAATCATTTAGATATGCTCTAGAAGCATCACCATTTAACACCGCAGTAAAAGCTTTTAATTCCACATCAGGATCATCTGCATCTAATAATGTTAAAATCAAAGTATGACAATCTTTTCCAGTTGTCGTACATAAAGATTTAAATCTTGTATTAGGATTATTTTCTGCTTCAGAATAACCCCAAGTTAAAGTTTTCAAAGTTCCATTATCATAAGCAGTTTGTAATTTCGGTGTTACTTCTTGACATCTCCGTTGAGGAGGAAAACCTGCTTTAACAAAATTCGTGCGTTTCCACACTATTAAATCTCGTGTTTTATCTTGGTGTTTAACTTCGGTTACATACTCTCCATCACTGTTTGTTTCACAGGAAAAAACGACTTCTTCAGGTTCTTTACATCCTGTTAAGATGATGTTTATAGTAAACAGACTGATAAATAACAACCACTGATAACTTTTCATAATCGCAATTGTGAGCGTATTAAATTATTATATGTAGTATAATATATATCACTTATGCCCTGTAATGGTATAAATTTTGTGTAAATATTTGTTTAAGGGTAAAGGTATAATAAAGTTCGTAATTTTTCTCGTTTTTCTCGTTCCCATACTCTGTATGGGAATGAATAATGGAAGACTCCGACTTCTGTTGTATTAGAGTCAGAGACTCTATCAAAGCATTCCCAGTCTGGAGACTGGGAACGAGAGAACGAGAGACGATAGATGGTTACTTAATATCAGTTATCCAAGCTTTAATAACATAATCTCCTAAAGCTGCATTTTCTGATTTAATTTTCAACTCATATTCACCTTTTTCTACCATAATAGTAGCCGTGAAATTATTGTCTTTGTTTGCAACATCTGTCACGGTCATAAAATTCTGATCATCTAATTTACGAATAGTGAAAATAGGATTGAAATCATTACTAACTATTTCCACAGTTAAATATTGTTTCTTTTGACTTGTAAATTCATAAACCTCAAAAATTTTATCACTAGCTAATTCTTTTTGATCTGCTGTTGTTAATTGTCCTTGTTTTTCTTGACCATCTCCTATTAATGGATTGTCTGTATTTTTAGGTATTAACATTATCCCCATAACCACAACAACAGCTAAAACAAATCCCGTAATTAATTTAATAGGAAGTTTGATTTTTGGTGGTGGAGGTGTTTTATTTGCTGTTAATGCTGTTAACGCTTCCTGAGCATTTTGAAAACGTTTTGTATAATCTTCACAAATCATTTTATTTAAAAAATCAGCAAATTCAGGACTGACATTTGCTTTTGTTTGCCAATTTTTAGATAATGTGGGTGTAAAAGAAGGATCTTCTCCTGTGATGGCAAAAATTCCAATCATTCCGATTGAATAAATATCACTCGCAAAAGATACTAATCCTAATACAATTTCTGGTGCAATATACCCCGGTGTTCCTCCCAAAATAGAACAAATTTTTCTTCCTATAAATGTTATTTCTTTAACTAAACCAAAATCAATGATGACTAATTTATCATCTTCATTTTTGCGAATAATGTTCTCTGGTTTGATATCTCGATGAATGACTGCATAACCTTTGTTATTTTTAATGTTTTGGATATATTCAACAACTTCTAAAATTTCAGTCAATAAAGATTTAACTTTATCTTCTGCTAATTTCTTTCCCCGTTGAATTTCTGCTGTTAAAGAATGTCCTTCTATATATTCTTGTGCATAAAATTCTTCTCCCAATTCTGTAAACCGTTCATGAATGGTAGGAATTTGATGATATGTTTCTCCTAGTTTAGCTAATGCTTGAGTTTCTTTGGTAAAAAGTCGTAAATAGTTAGCCCAAACTTGATTGATTTTCTCTTGTTGTTCTGCTATTGGTAAATATTCAATCTTTAAACTTGCAGGTGTCGGTTTTTTAAGTTGTTTTAAGACTAAAATTCTTTGGTTGGGATGATTTCGATCTTTAACTTTATAGGTAATACCAAATCCGGTTTTAGTAGATAAAATATCTATGATTTGATAACGATCACGGAGAATAGCACCAATGGGTAATATGTTATTCATATTTATTGCTAAAGTTTTTATTGATTTTTGAGTTGCGCTGTTGCTTAACCCAACCTACAATTTTGAGAAGATTCTCAATTTTGTTGTATTATAAATTGCCTTTTACTTAATATTGATTGATATGAATGAAACCTATACAACCGATGTCCTAGTTGTCGGAGGAGGAACAGGTGGAACTGCGGCCGCTATCCAAGCAGCACGCAGGGGCGCTAAAACTATCCTCGTAAGCGAATTTTCCTGGTTAGGTGGAATGTTAACATCCGCTGGCGTAGCTGCGCCTGATGGCAATGAATTACAATCGTTTCAAACAGGTTTATGGGGAGCATTTATACAAGAATTACGCCAACGACAACCAGGAGGACTAGATAATAGTTGGGTGAGCTTTTTTAGTTATGATCCGCGTATAGGTGCAGAAATTTTTGCAGACTGGGTACAGGAATTACCTAATTTACAATGGATATCAGGAAAAATCCCTTTAGAAGTCTTGCGTCAAGGCGACTGTATTACAGGTGTACACTTTGCAGATTTCACAGTCAACGCCAAAATTATTCTTGATGGTACAGAATTAGGTGATTTATTAGCTTTAGGGGAAGTACCTTACCGTTGGGGTTGGGAACTAAAATCAGAGTGGGGAGAACCCAGCGCCCCAGCAAGTTTTAACTCGCTTACCGAACAATACCCTGTTCAAGCGCCGACTTGGGTAGTGGTAATGGAAGACTTTGGGGAAAATGTCGCCCCAAAGATTTCACCTGCTCCCAATTATGATCCATCCTTGTTTACAGGGGCTTGGGATGATTATGGGGCAGAAAAATTTTTAAACTATGGACGTTTGCCTGCAAATCGGTTTATGATCAACTGGCCTATTTGTGGCAATGACTACGGCCAAGATGCCGGGCGTTTGATAAAGTCAAATATAGCAAGACGTGAGTTTACCCAAGAATGTTTCTGGCATAGTCAAAACTTTGCCCATTTTATCCAAACTCACCTTGGTAGACGCTACGGTTTAGCACAAGGAGTTTTTCCTAGTCTCTCTCCAGCTTTTGCACTTCATCCCTATTTTCGGGAAAGTCGCCGCTTAGAGGGACTCATTACTGTCTGTGAGCAGGATATCCTGCCGTTAGCAGGTGGTAGAGTTGCAGCTAAGTTTGAAGATGCGATCGCAGTTGGTAACTACGCCAATGACCATCATTATCCTGGTGTCAAGTTCTCACTGCAACCCAAATCTATTCGCTGGGGAGGACGTTGGACTGGAACACCCTTTACCATTCCCTATCGTTGTCTGATTCCTAAGTCTACAGATGGTTTGCTGGTGTGTGAGAAAAATATTTCTGTGTCCCATATTGCTAATGGGGCTACCAGACTGCAACCAGTAGTCATGGGTATTGGTCAAGCCGCAGGTATGGCGGCTGCTCTATGTTGTGAGCTAAATTGTCAGCCCAGGGATTTGCCCGTGAGGATGCTGCAAACAGCTTTATTAACGGATGAGCGATCGCCTACAGCAATTGTTCCCTTGTTCAATTTACCAATCAATCATCCAGAGTGGTTAAACTGGCAAATTCGTTATTTAAACAACCCAGAAACTTATCCCACAAGTGGAAATTGCCCATGTTTATCGATTGATCAGTGTGATTACTCTAATCTTGATTGTTTCATAGGAATTTTTAATCGCCTAGACCTACAAGATTACAGATTTACTATCACAAACTCAACTGAATTATCACCGCTAACTTGGCAGATTGTGACTTTGGGATCTTCTGTTGATGAGCAATTGCAATTCCTGACCCAAAAACAAAAGCTCGCTGTCTGGGGTCGTCCAAATTCATCTGGTAACTGGCTACTTGTCGAACATATCGACGAAGTATAAAATTGATTTTTTTGCAGTTAAATACAATACTTTTTTATAAATTGTCCGGATCATTAGATAAAAGCTAAGTATCAGTGAAGTAGAGAGTTCTAAAATAGACATCTACTATGCGTGCTGCCATTTCACTTTTAGTATCGAGTCTGGTATTCGGCTCCTTAGCTTTTAACTACGAAGCAGAGTTCACTAGCCTTTCCCGGTTGCTGATTGCTAATTCTGGTTCAGGAGATCTGCTTGCAGACAATTCCAAACCCGGTCCAAACCAACCAGAACAGCCAGCGCCTCATCGCGGTAGTGGACGTAAAGAGTCAATGGAGTTTTTCAGCAATATCCATTCTCTTGTTTAACAACTGTAGCTTCAGACCGCTTGTAGGAGAATTCATTGCCAGTAAAGCAATTAAGTTATGGAATGACTGGGTGTTTATCGTCCTTTACACAAGTTGTAGAACAGAGACAGTTAAAGCACTACATCGCTCATCCACAGTTCCAGATTTTATTTTCTTTGACAGAGATATAAACAGTTAAACCACTACATAACTCAGTCATCGTTTCAGACTTTATCTTCTCTGACAAAGACACAAACAGTTAAAGCACTACACAACTTCACAAATCAGCAACGGTTGAGCATTTCCTCAAAACATCCGGTAATTGTGGTTAACCTGGCGTATATTGGTAACTTATTGACTCATATACGTACTAATCTAGCTTTCTTCAAATGCTTTTGTATTGCATTGAGTTTCTACAGGTTGAAGAGGCAAGCTGAAAAACCAGGTGAGTAGTCCTGAGTTGACACAAATATTGACAACCTTATCCAATCATGGTCAAGCATATACAAAACTACGAGTATGCCTTATGTATAGAGCTTGTCATGTTAGCAACAAAATGTTTTTCTTGTTGCTCATAATGGATTAAAATCCATCAATTAATTGCTTGCGTTTGGCTAAAGCGTGTTCGCGCAGCGTTCGCTTTGCGAATATGCTTATGGAGGGATAACCGCTCCCATGCTCCCGTTGAAGTAAGAAGTAAAGGTCTAGACTCGTCTAGGGTTTATATAGCAGAATAGGACTGTTATTTCTGTGATGAAACCGTTAAATTTGGTGTGATACCAAGCTCGTTGGAATATTTAGTATTGTTTGAGATTCATGGAACAGCCTATTAGTGTAGGGGCAGGTTCAGGCATCTGTTAAAAGTAGTGGATACGATGTTTGTTCCTGCCTCTACTGTTAATCCACAATCTCAAATCCAAATTGGTCTGATGGACTGTTAACGGTTATGCCACTGAAGGCAATAAGATTTCTGCATTATATTAAGCTGGTTTTTGACACTCCCCGGTCTAAAGACGCGGGGATTCTACATTCATAGACTCAAGGGTTTTCAGCCTTCTTTCTTATAAGCAATAAAATATTTGCTCAGAAAGTGGACTTGTATCTCTATGTCTTGAAAGCCCACTTTCTCTAATCGCTCTACCAAGTCATCAGCAATGTAATGTCTGTAGTATGGTTCATGGAACATCTTGGGGAAGCCATCCATCATATCAGCTAAGTCAGGTGAATCATTCATTTGAATCGAATCACAGATAATTAAAACTCCTCCTGGTTTGGTGACTCGGAAGCATTGCTCAATAACTGTCTGACGTACTGAAGCTGGTAACTCATGAAAAAGAAAAACAGAAGTTACAGCATGAAAATAATTATCTAGATAAGGTAATTCTTCGGCATTAGCTTGCAAAAGCTGCGGCAATTCGCCCGGATTTTGACACAATAGTTGATTAGCCTTACGCAAATAAGCTGGCGATAAATCTGTACCAAATAAAGACGCTTGAGGCATAGCTGCTCTTATCAACTTCAATGTAGCTCCTGTGCCACAAGCTACATCCAAAATGCGGAGTTGTCTTGGGGGAAGTCCCTGGAATTTTTGCAGTCCATGTTTAAGGGGAGCCAGAATCCGCCGTCTCATAGGATTGGCTGCACCACCAAAGAGAATTTCTACCTGTAAGTCATACAAGTTTGCTGACAGGTCGCTCAAATAACCATCAGTTTGGTGATGGAAGTTCTGCAAATAATAGTTGGGATAACCCTCTTGATATGTTTCTGGGGAAAAATCTTGATATCTATTTTGTGTGATTCGTTCCCACATCTGGGGTAAATCTAGACAAAGCATTGGATAGTAACGAAAAAAGTCTTCCCAGGAGTTATCAAATAATAAACTTTGGGGATATATTTGTTTTTGGGCATCCTGCCAATCTGCCTCTAGCAGCTGATTTAACCTGTTTTGTAGTTTGACAATCACCTCTGGAGAGGCGTTGCTCATTTGAACTACTGTGGGGTGGACTAGGTTTCTTAACTGTGAACTGAGGATTTTGTGAGCCAGGCCAAAGTAATTTTTGCTCTGTTGAAAGGTTTGATAAGTCAGCTTTGTTAAGTTATCCAGCATAAATAATAGGTGAAGTTTTATTGACTTTAATTATTTTATGTAACTAAAAGTCATAAATAAAGGTTTTTCTGAAAAAGCTACTCCTTTGGACTTATTTCCCAAGGGAAGATGAAGCGCAGGCAAGAAGGGATTTGACATCTGTAGCCGGAGGGGTCTCTTCTGGCTTGGGTAGCAATTTCCAGGGTTGGCGATCGCTCATTTATAAATTTTTGTAACAAAATTGTAATTCCGTAGTGTATGATACAGAATTATGGCTATTATGAATATGTGAAGCAAAAAAGTTAATCAACTATTACTAAAAAACTAGAGAGGATGGTAAGTATGTCTATTCAAGAAAAATCTCGTGCGTTAATGGTACGTCAACATCAGCAAGTTAAGAACCGTCAACAATCAATGCTGATGCGTGCTACACAGGAATTAGGTCTTCCCCAAGAACTATGCCACTACTGGAACCCCATTCAAGGGAAGATAGATCCTACTACACAAACGCTTTATAGCAGCAGTCATGCTTCCATGAGCTAAGAGTCCAGATGGATAGATTCTGAAGGAATATCTGAATAATAGTAAATATCCCAACTTGTTCTAATTCTATTTTTTAGCCAAATTGAAAACTAAAAAAAGCCACCCCAAAGGGTGGCTAAAAATTGACTTAATTGGAATATTAAGTATTAAGGGGTACAACAAGGTTGTACTCCTTTTGCGTTTGATATCCAGACGAAAACCCCTATACTGCTTGCAATTAGCAATCGTAATAGAGGAAAAATTCGTAAGGATGGGGACGCAACTGCATCTGCTTAACTTCGTTAGCCAGTTTGTAGTCAATCCAGTTTTGAATGAAATCTTCTGAGAATACGCCAGTTTCGGTTAAGAAAGCATGGTCATTTTCCAGTGCTTCTAAAGCCAATTCCAAAGAACCTGGAGTAGAAGGAATCTTAGCTAGTTCCTCTGGAGAAAGTTCATAGATATTCTTATCTAAAGGTTCACCAGGATGGATTTTGTTCTTGATACCATCAATACCAGCGCAAAGCATAGCAGCAAACGCTAAGTAGGGGTTAGAAGTCGCATCTGGACAACGGAACTCTAACCGCTTGGCTTTGGGGTTATTACCAGACAGAGGAATCCGCACAGAAGCAGAACGGTTCCCTTGGGAGTAAGCCAAGTTTACTGGTGCTTCATAACCAGGTACTAAACGCTTGTAAGAGTTTGTAGTGGGGTTGGTGATTGCTAACAATGCTGGAGCGTGTTTGAGAATACCACCAATGTAGTATAGTCCCATTTCACTCATACCAGCGTACTTGTCACCAGCAAATAAAGGCTGACCGCCTTTCCAAATAGATTGGTGACAGTGCATACCGGAACCGTTATCACCAAAAATTGGTTTTGGCATGAAAGTAACGGTTTTGCCGTACTTTCTAGCAACGTTTTTGATGACGTATTTGTAGGTCATTAGCCAGTCTGCTGCTTCGATGAGTTTACCAAAGCGGAAACCGAGTTCGCATTGACCACCAGTAGCAACTTCGTGGTGTTGCTTTTCAATAGGTACGCCACAGTCTTTCATAGTTAGCAGCATTTCTGTCCGCATATCTTGAAAGCTATCCGTTGGTGGAACTGGGAAGTAACCTTCTTTGAAGCGGGTTTTGTAGCCCAGGTTGGGGCCTTCCTCTCTACCAGTATTCCAACGACCTTCTACAGAATCTACGTAGTAGTAACCTGAGTTGGCGGTTTGGTCGTAGCGAACATCATCAAAGATGAAGAATTCAGCTTCTGGACCAAAGAAAGCTGTGTCACCAAGTCCTGTAGAAGCAAGGTAGTCTATTGCTTTTTGAGCAATTACACGGGGGCAACGGTTATACCATTCGCCTGTGCGTGGTTCTTTAATGCTACAAATAATACTTAGAGTTGGCTCTTTCATGAAGGGGTCGATCCAAGCTGTGTTTGGATCTAACACCATTGTCATGTCTGATTCTTCGATGCCTTTCCAACCCCGAATGCTGGAACCGTCGAAAGGAACACCATCAGTGAATGAACTTTCATCGATTTGGTCCTGGTACATGGTCAAATGTTGCCAAGTCCCTGGTGTATCAATGAATTTCAGATCAATCATCTGAATGTTTTTGTCTTGAATCATTTTCAAGACTTCTTTTGGGGTTGTCATTGTTACTCCTTATGTACCCATTTTCCTAAAATAAAACCAGACTTTGCCACAATATCCTCACTCTGCGGCGCTAACCCAAGTTGTGACACACCACCAGGAATATCGTAAATAGTTGACTTGAGGCAAGTTTGTGGTTTTTGTTACAGATCGTCTGGATTACAGGTTATATTAACCTTTCTTTCTTAATCTGCACAAAACAAGAAACTTCATCTTAACGGGGTCAACTTTGGCATAGAATCCTTAAGTAGTGGTATGGATGGTTTTGTGCCGTATCTATTTTATGTGAATGGCACAAAATTCTACTGGTGCATGAGTGCAACCAAATTAATATCAAATCATAGATAGTAACGATTGGGAGAAACCGGAATGCGCGATGCAGTTACAACTTTAATTAAGAATTATGACGTAGCCGGAAAATATTTTGACCGGAATGCGATTGATAGCCTCAAGTCTTACTTTGAAACTGGTACGGCAAGAGTGCAAGCGGCAGCTGCAATTAATTCTAATGCGGCAGCTATTGTTAAGCAAGCTGGTTCTAAGTTGTTTGAAGAACTACCAGAATTGATTCGTCCTGGTGGCAATGCTTATACAACTCGTCGTTATGCAGCTTGTTTGCGTGATATGGACTATTATCTACGCTATGCTACTTATGCGCTGGTTGCAGCCAATATGAATGTGTTGGATGAGCGTGTATTGCAAGGCTTACGGGAAACTTACAATTCTTTGGGAGTACCTATTAGCCCTACTGTGCGCGGTATCCAGATTATGAAGGATATTGCTAGGGAACAAGCAGCGGCTGCGGGGATTACTAATACTGCTTTTGTGGATGAGCCTTTTGATTATATGACTCGTGAATTGAGCGAACAGGATGTTTAACTAGATTTGTTGGCGAAGCGATTATAAATCGCGTCTACACAAACAAAGTCCTCATTGAGTGGGACTAATTTATGAGCGCACTTTGGCTGTTTGGGCAAGGTGCGTTTACTTTTTCTAATCCCAAATATAGCAGAAGGCAAGAGGCAATCTTGCTCTCATGCAAGAGTAAAACCCTTGTTATTCTTTGGTTTCAAGGACTAATCATGTCCTAATTATCCTGGCTACAGCTATATGAGTTCAGCTGAAGATGTGTTCTCCATTTACTTGCTCCCGTGGTGTAATTATCCGAACTTAATATTATTTGGGAAAGTAACATTCTTTAAAATATTCATGGGTCCTATATTTTTAAGTAGTTGCAATTGTTCAGTATTCCGCACCAGCAAAGCACCAGCAAACCCCAAAGAATTGATAGAAATTGACTCAAATTCTTCATGAGAACGGGGTACAATCAACATCCAATCTCGCGTAGCTAAAAGATTATAAGCCCTAGATTGTTTATGATTATCAACAGCCCCAATACCAACTGCCTCCAGTAAAGCATGATATTTTTCTAAAGTTACTATGGTGCTTTCTTCCATTTGAAGAGTTGTGAAAGCGTGTAAAAAAGGAAGTTCGGGTATAGATGCGATCGCATCTGAAAAATTTACATCTTTTATTAATGGTGTAATAGGAATCTCTTGACCAGAAAGAGGGACAATTTGTAAATGTTTATGTCGCTGACTCGCACCGGCAAGTTTACCGCCATTGTAAAATACTAAACCATCAAAATCAGCTAAAATTGCCCACATTGCGGCCAAATCTTCTAAAGTAAGTAAGCTTTCTTGTTCTTCAAAAGCGCGGGTAATAATTAGTAGATGATAATCTACAACATTGAATTTATTTAAAATGCACAGATGAGTATCAGAAATATCGGCAACAAATAAATCTTCTTCATAAGGCAAAAAAGGATTAAACTCTTTACCAGTTGCGGCAGTTTGTTTTTCTTGTTTTTCCTTAGCTGCTTTCTTACGGTTTAAGTTAGATAAGATCCGCACCAAGAATTTAACCCCATCCTGTTCGACAAATTCAAATTCCGTCGGGATAGATTTTAGCGCCCCGCATTCTAAAGCGTGTTCAGTCGTTTGTTTGACTTTGGTCCATAATGTTCCTGGTTCGAGTAATATTTTCTCCTGTTTCATCTGTGTTGATCGTGGCGGTGCTAAAATATTATATAGTAATCTCAATCATTAAATAACAAGCTCCCCGACTTCTCTAAGAAGTCGGGGATCTGAGGTTAGTACAAACTTAAACTATTTAGCTTATTTATTCGCCACACTCAAAATGTGTTTTGGTAACACTCAATAGGGGTTAATTAACGCTTAAAATCTCCCCTCTGCGTTTAATGAATTAAGTACGCACTGTTTCCGGCCAAAGTTCTCGCAATGCAGGTGGCATCATGTGAACAACGTCTTCAATTTCTCCTTGGGAAACTCGTTGAGCCATAATTTTGAAGACAGAACGCACCAAAGTTTCAGGATCAATATCAGCATTAACGTTGCGGAAGTAATCACGGATATGCTGTAAAAATTCCTCCTTTGTTCTATCTTTGGTCGGTGTTGCACCTGGTCGCCAATTTTCGTAGTAAAATCCACCTAAAAGAATGGGTAATTGCGCCCCTAATTGGGCAGCTTCTTCTACAGTCAAGCGTTACCTTTGGTCAGCGTAGCTATCGCGCAGTGCGTGTAATGTAGCTCGCAACCCTTGAAAAACTTGGTGTTTATTTTCCCAACCTAATTCTTTTGCTAACTCATTAATCCAAGGAATTGTTTTCTGTACAGTAGCATCAAAGGTATCTAATCCTGTCATTGTCATAATTATTTCTCCTGTCTTTGTGCTGCAATTGCTTGATAATTTATCTCAAAAAAACCGTTTACTAAGTTAAGTCAACATAAGCAAACATAAAACTATGAGGAGCATAGATACCCGACTTTTTTGATAATTAGAGTATCCAATTCTTACGTTGTTTAGGTTGAGTTACTGATTCAACTTAACTATAAAAAACTGAAAATTTTCTAACTTCTAACTAATGGAACATAATGTTTTATTTACTCCTCTATCTACTAGGAGATTAAGAAGATTTTTTAAATTATTTTTAAGTTCAAAACCAGCCAAGTTTTGAACTCTCTGTAATATAAAATACTCCGTTGTCCGACTAAATACCCAGCACTACTGATGTAGTTTAAGTTAAACTAATGGCAGTGTGTGAGGATAAAAATATGACAAATCGCAACCAAATAGAAATAGTTGCATTGAGTTTTCTGAGTGTGTGCTTTTGTCTGGGTATGAGTTTAGGAGTAACTATTAGATTTGGCAGAATACAGGAATCAAATGCAACTGCGACAGAGATTCCCCCATTTTCGCCCGATTCTATACCCAGCTTGGGAGATGAAGAACAAACAATCACTATTAAAGCTGTTGGGGATATTATTCCTGGTACTAATTTTCCTGACCATAGATTGCCAGGGAATCCTAATCAATTACTACCCCAGTCAGTTAGATCTTACTTACAAGAAGCAGATATTTTATTTGGTAATTTTGAAAGTAGCTTAACTAACCATCCCTACAGTGCAAAAGATATCAGTCGCGGACAAACTTTTGCTTTTCGTTCTCCTCCAGCTTATGCCCAATTATTTGCCGAAGCAGGTTTTGATGTCTTGAACATAGCCAACAACCACACAATGGATTTTGGTATAGTTGGATTTAAAGATACTGTCAAAAATTTAGAAGCTGCGGGTATTAAAACATTAGGTCATAAAAATCAAATTCTCTATTTAGAAGCTAATCAAATTCCTATTGCTATGATTGGCTTTACAACTTATGACTTATATAATTCTGTTCATAACTTAGAAGCTGCTCAAGCCCTAGTAAAAGAAGCTAAAAACAACGCCAAAATCGTGATCGTGTCGATGCAAGTAGGAGCAGAAGGAACCAGTGCTTTACACGTCAAAGATAAAACAGAATATTTCTATGGTGAAAACCGGGGTAACTCCTTAAAATTTGCCCGGATAATGATTGATACAGGGGCAGATTTGATTTTAGGACATGGACCTCATGTTCCGAGAGCGATGGAGGTTTACAAAGGTAAAATCATTGCTTATTCATTAGGTAATTTTTTAGGATACCGAACTTTAGCAACTAATGCCCAAACAGCTTACTCAATGATTTTAGAAGTCAAAATCAACTCAGAAGGTAAGTTAGTATCTAGTAAAATTATCCCCGTGCATTTAAATCGGCAAGGCATCCCACAAATCGATCAATATTTTCGCACTGTGGGATTACTGCGTTATTTAAATAATCATGATTTTCCTGATAGTAACCTGGCAATTAATAACAAGGGAGAAATTGTTGTTTTAAATCAAGAAACAGATTGAGCTAATTACTTTCATTTTCTGATTTTTCCAAAGACTTCTCTTCTTTTTGAGATTGACTTTCAGCAGGTGCATTTGACTTTGTTTCTTGTGTTGGTACAACCACAGCCGAAGAATCTGTACTCTGAGATTGCTTCGGTGGTGTTGCGGGTATAACCACAGAATTTTTAGGTTGTGGTGGTGCTGCTGGTATAACTACAGGTGCTTCTGATTTTTCAGGTTGGGGTAAGCCGTTCTTCTCAACAACAGGAGGTGAGATATTTTCTGGGGATGGGGTAGGTTGAGGAGTTGATTTAGCTTCCTGTAGCTTCTCAACTAATGATGGTGTGGGAGTAAGCACAGGCGTAGATGTGGTTCGCTTATTTTTGCGTTGTGGGAGTTCTGAAGAGTTATCTGGAGGTGAATCTTGTTCAGAAACGCGATCGCTAGTAGGAGTTGGTTCTGGGGAAAAACGACGTTTGCGCTTACGTCTTTCTGAAGTAGAAAATGATGCAGATTTAGGGGAAGAGTAGGTTGAATTTTCTTGACTTTGAGGTGATGGTGTAGTTTCAACTACAGGTTGTGGTGTAGTAGGTTCTTCAACAAGTGGCTTGGGGGCTAACTGTGACTGAGATTTCGGCAATATTCTCGTGACGCTAAACCCTGCTGTTACAGCAACAAAAGCTACACCTATGCTAATAAATGCCTTCGATGAGCCGATTTTCTTTGATAGTGCTGTAACTTTTCCTACTGATGATGGTATGGTAGCAGGAATCGAAACAGGTTGTTTTTGCCGATTTTCTGACTCTAAGACTGATAAATCTATCGTCGGTGCTGGTTGAGTGGGTAATTGCGGTGTCATATCGAAACCACTTCCCGGTAATAATTGCAGCCATTCTGCTACTGTAGGTGGACGAAACCGAGACTCCACAGCCATACCACGCATGACTGCTTGATTAATAGCTGCACTGAGATGGGGTTGCAGTTCACGGGGAGATGGCATTGGTTCTCTATCCCTTAACAACGCCGGTATGGGAACTTGTCCTGTTAACAGTGCATACAAAGTTGCAGCTAAACCATAAACATCGGTAGCTGTGGTGCGCGGTGCTTGGGTTAAATACTGTTCAATAGGTGCATAACCCTCACTCACTAACCCTGTGTGAGTTTGTCTAACACCGCTGTTAAATTCTCTAGCTATGCCAAAATCAATCAGCACTACTTCCTGAGTTCCTTGGCGGAGGATAATATTATCAGGTTTAATATCTCGGTGCAGCAAACCGTTGTTATGTACTACCTGCAATGCTGCCCCAATTTGGCGGATATAATGTATTGCTGTCTCTTCTGATAAAGGTATTCCTGGTAACACAAAGGCTTGGCCTAAAGTTTCCCCTGGAATATATTCCATCACCATGTAAGGTAGACTATTTTCTACAAAAAAGTCACTAACTCGGACAATGTTGGGATGGACACAAGCAGCTAATCTTCTGGCTTCATCTTGAAATTGACGCTCGAATTTAGGAAAATCAGAATGTTGTCTTAGCCGTTCATTGATAGTTTTCATCACTACTTCTTGACCCAAGTAATGATGCGTAGCTTTGAAGGTAATACCAAATCCACCTCTCCCTATTTCTTGGATAATGGTATATTTTCCACTCTGCAAAATTGTACCTGTTAACATAGGGATTCTTGAGTCCTAATTGAGCAGCTGACACTCCCATCAATGGTTTTGTCTTTATCAGTCTAGAACTTTTTTGTGGTTTGGGGTTGAGGAGTTATTTGGTGGATAGTAGAGAGGGAGTGTTTGAACAGGATAATACAGAAGTTGAGGAACTGACAAGGAAGTTGAAGCGGATGTGGATACTATACCTGATGATGAGGTGGTAGTGAAGCTTCAATTTGAGGAGTTTACTGACCAACGCCTGTATAATATAATGCGAATCAGGTTAACATTTTAAGGGTTGTGCAAAATTTGTTTTGACCAAAGCGGAGGTTAGAGGTGGCTGATTTGTTGGCGTTTACGGAATTGTTGGCGGCTTAAAATTTATTTAATAGGTGATTAAGATGAATGAATTACAACAGATATTAAATGAACGTCGAGAAAAATTAGTTGAGGATATCATTGTTTTATCTAGGGACAAAATTGATACTTTAGATATAATATTGACCTCTACCCAATTCTTTCAGTATTCGATTGAGAGAACAGAAGTTAATTTAAGTGAACAGTCCCCAGTTGATAACTATAATATAGATAATTTATCTGCAACAGCTTTTTTAATACTAGATAAATTTGTAGAATTTAATGATTCTGAATTGCATAGGATTAGTTTTCCAGAGCATAAAAATTTATTTGCGTTTATATATCATCAGTTATTTATTAGCATAATAGCTAATTTAGATGATTACTTTTCACAGCTTTTATTATTAATTCTGCAAGCATATCCAGAAAAACTTGGTGAGAAAAAAATATTTCAAGTTAAATTTAATGATGTAATTACTCTATTGGGAACAGGAAAAGACAAAATTATTATCAGATCAATGGATGAGCAAATAGTTTCTAATGTAAGGACTTTGATGCAAAAAAACCTTTTGATTATCTTACCGAACTTCTTAAATATTTAGGAGATTCAAAATTAATTAGATTAGAAAAATTAACTTATTGTGAAATGTGTTTACGGCGTAATGCTGGTGTACATTGTGGATGGTCTGGGAATCAAGAATACAACCTTAAAATTCAAGAACTTATCAAAGGTGATGAAGGTAATAACTTAAATTTCTCATTGAAAGAGAGAGATTTTCTAGGATTTGATTACGAATATTTTATTAATTCTTATAAGACTTCTAAAAAAATCATAACTGAATTAAAGACATATTGCGAAACAAAATTTACACAACAAGATTCTAATTAAAATCCTGCTGACAGACTCCGAATTGAATTTAGCCAGGGAATAAATTCCCTGTCTAATAGCTAAAGTCGGTTAAAACCGACTAGTTGGGTTTTTATGTTATTCTTTTTTGATTTTTGGCTAATAATGGCAATTTTGTTTTTTAATTTAATTTAATTCAATTGTTTGGTAATATAATGTGAGTCCGTTTAAACGGACTTGAGCTTTGAGACTCTTAATTTATTCCCTGGCTGAATTATTTGGCTTATTGACAATTAGACATTTATTGTTATTCTTTTAAAATTCATTATGGCTTTATGAAGATTGTATTATCATATTGTTTGGGCTACCAAAAAACGCGAGCCTTTAATTACTAATGATATTGAAGATAAATTCTATGGTTATTTAATTGGTAAAGCGGCTCATTTAGGGTGTGTTATTCATGCTATTGGAGGAATAGAAGACCATATTCATTTTGTGGTTTCCATTCTTCCTAAATTATCTATTGCTGAATTCGTGAAAACTTTAAAAGGCAGTAGCGCCTATCATTATAATCATTCTTTAAGTAAAATACAACAACAATTTAGTTGGCAAGAAGAATATGGTGTATTTTCTTTAGGTGGTAAGCAATTACAGGAAGCCATTGATTATGTGAATAATCAAAAACTACATCATTTAAATAAAACTACAATCCCATTATTAGAACAAGAAACAGATTTAGATCAACCACCTCAAACTCCAACAAAACCAGGAAATAAATTTCCCAATTCAAAACCAAAATCCGTTAAAACAAATCAAAGAAATCAACCATAGTCGGTTTTAACCGACTTTAGCTATGAGACAGGGAATTTATTCCCTGGAATTCTATTATTCCCTGGCTTTTAATACAATAAAAATTTATTAGTGGGCGGGAGGAGAATCGAACTCCTATACCTTTCGGTGCCGCATTTTGAGTGCGGTGCGTCTACCAATTCCGCCACCCGCCCTTGTGGATGGCACTTCATTAGTATAACCTATTTTTTTGATTTTGCAACCAGGATTATTGATTTATTTACAAATTTTTTTCAGGTCTGTCTAACCAAACTAGAAT
Source organism: Anabaena sphaerica FACHB-251 (assembly GCF_014696825.1). Classification (NCBI taxonomy): domain Bacteria; kingdom Bacillati; phylum Cyanobacteriota; class Cyanophyceae; order Nostocales; family Nostocaceae; genus Anabaena; species Anabaena sphaerica. Next base: position 233,400 of record NZ_JACJQU010000001.1, read on the forward strand.
CAATATCTTCTAGACTAGCACAGCCGCCCAGAGCCATTGCTGTAATTAGTTCCTCTTTGAGAAGGGAGATAACGTCAGCTACTCCAGCTTGTCCAGATACCGCTAAACCCCATAGGACAGGACGACCTATAAGAATCGCTTTTGCTCCTAATGCTAAGGCTTTGAGGATATCTGTACCCCGACGGATACCGCCATCTAACAAGACTTCTGCTCTACCGTCAACTGCTGTTACTATTTCCGGTAAGGCATCTAAAGAAGCGATCGCCCCATCTAATTGTCTACCACCATGATTAGAAACCACAATCCCCTGAGCGCCATATTCTACAGCCCGCAGCGCATCATCACCCCGCAAAATCCCTTTCAAAACTAACGGTAGCGGACTAAGAGATTGTAGCCATTCTAAATCTTTCCAAGTCAGAGCCGGGTTAATTTGTTGAGCAAAATAGGTTAATAACCCAGACTCCCCCTGTCCCTGGGGAATATCTAACCCTGATATTTTGGTTAAATTAGCAGGATGCAAACCAGCAGGTAAGGTAAATTCATTGCGTTGATCTCGCTCTCGCTTTCCCAACACTGGCGCATCTACAGTTAAACATAGTGCTTTGTAACCTGCTGCATAAGCTCTTTCTACCAAAGCACGAGTTAAACCCCGATCTTTGTGAATGTAAAGCTGAAACCATTTTAAACCATCGGAGACCGTTGCCACTTCTTCTAAACTCCTAGTAGCCAGGGTACTCAACACCATACCTACACCTGCTGAAGCCGCAGATGAGGCTGTAGCAATTTCCCCATCTGGATGCGCGAGACATTGAAAAGCCATTGGTGCAATCATCAGAGGTAACTGCAAAGATGCACCTAAAACTTTGGTTGTCAGGTTGATTTCACTGACATCAACTAGCATCTTAGGGCGCAGTTTCACTCGTATAAAAGCAGCGCGATTATCCCGCAGGGTGATTTCATCCCACGCACCACTACTGTAATAATCAAACGCCATTTTTGGTAGATGGGCTTTTGCTAACTGCTCATATTCAAATAAGTTAATTAATATTTGGGTGTTAGTTATCATATCTGTTTGGGTTGGTAATGGGTAATGGGTAATTGGGGATTGGGGATTGGGGATTGGGGATTAGGAAAGAATTTTCTCCTCTGCTCCCCTGCTCCTCTGCTCCCCTGCTCCTCTGCTCCCCTGCTCCTCTGCTCCCCTGCTCCCCTGCTCCCCTGCTCCCCTACCTCTTCACTGTCACCTAATTTCCCTGCAATGGAGCATTTAAAGTTTTTTCAATGCGATCGCGGGTTTCTAGTAAATGGGCTTTGGTATATTCATCATCAGACTTCACCCGTCTAAGTTGTTGGTCTAATTGTTTGAGTTTATACCATGATAAGGTGCGAGCATCTTCTGGGACATCTACTTTTCGTAATACCATCGCCGTTAAGAAATTCACATATTGTCGTTGTAAACCTCTACGCAAACTAGAAATTTCTAATTTGCCTTTTGGTTGTAAAACTTCTGTCCAAATTCCGGTTTGTAAAGTAGTAAATAACTCAGGCATAGTCAATGCTTTTCCGGGTTCGCTTTTGAGTTCAATATCCTTCATACGAGAAAGGCGATCGCTGGAAAGTAAATCACTCAAAACAGCACTCTGCACAAACAACACCAAATCATGAATTGGGTAATCCAAACGCCCCGTTTTCGGCGTACTACCCCAGTGTCGCCAACGGGATGGTGCTAATTTATTCAGTAGTTCTGGTGAGAAATTCATCGCATCTTCAGCAAACACATACTCTTGCAATGTCGCTAATGCCTGTCTTTGTTGTTCCACTGGAACTGCTACAAATGGTAATCTTCCTTTGTTTTCACCAGGATTGACTCTGTAAAAAGACTGCCCACCAATGTATTTAATCGTGTAGTTTAATTGTTGTAAATAATTACCAAATATGGTACTAAACTGTTCACTTAAATCACTGTAATTCTCCCCAGACATTGAATAAGCATGATTTAAACTTTTCCACATCACACGGGAATTATCCAACTGCCATCGAGAATAAATTAGCACATTACCGCTATTATCCCAAGGTGCAGATGTAGGATCAATCTCAGATGTATCTTCATCAGGGGAATAACTCAACTCTGGTTTTTCCGATTGTTTAGCTATTTCTGCTAAAAATGGCTTTTCTGCGATCGCACTTTTTGCCCCAGAAGGAGTATAACCATACTGTATTGCCCAAACATCATAACTTCCCACCTGACTAGGAAAATAATCTCCCTGGACTGTACCACGAGGGGCTATATTGGGAGGAACATAATCCATTACCGAAGCAGTCAAACCTTTAGTACGAGTGATTTCTAGATTATTCATCTCCTCTGGTTGTAAGAGGTTACTCCCACGAAAATTATGCCGCAAACCTAAAGTATGACCAACTTCATGAGCAATAATTAAACGCAAATATTGATGAATATAATCTTGCACTTGCTCTTTACTAGGAGTAGTATTTGATAACATTGACATTGCCAATGAACCAAAAGCAAATTGATTAGCAGATTCTATCCCATAGCATAAATCATACTCTCCTGCTAGTTTGGATATATTACCCATTAAGCCTTTAGGATTTTTATCACCTTTACTACAAAGGGGGCGATTTTGCATCAATGCTGATAGGGAAGTAGGAGTTTTTGTTTGGTTGGGCAAAACAATTTGACGATACTCATTTTTTAACGCTCTGACAAAACTAGCATCTACCAAAATATCCGCATCCAAAATTTCTCCATTCAAAGGATTCACACGGGATGGACCAAGCGCAAAATAACCATCTACAGTATTAATCCAGCGAATTGTATTATACCTAATATCCGCCGCATCCCATGTAGCATTATTTGGCATTTGTTTGACTTCAATCGCATCCTTGAATCCCGCTTTCAAAAAAGCTTGATTCCACATTAATACGCCTTCTTTAATAGCATCACGATATTCAAAAGGTACAGCGTTATCAATCCAGAAAACAATCGGCTTTTTTGGAGGAGAAATTGCAGCGTTAGGATCTTGTTTTTCCAAATTCCAGCGATTAATGTAACGCACAAAAAGATCATTTCGATCATTTATAGATAAATCTTGATATGCAGTCAGGAAATATCCCACTCGCTCATCTGCCAAGCGCGGTTGATAATTATTTTTTGGCAGTTGGGAAAGGCTATAATGAAGCCGTATAGTAAAGCCACGACTATCAGCCAGCGTATTTAAACTCGGATTTTGGCTATCGCCAGCACTGTTAGCAAAATTAAAAATAGATTCAATTTCTAAATTGTTGGGAAAAACTTTTGCATTACCAAAATAGGGTTGATCTGGACTTGCTGCTAATTCTAAACTTGCAGATAAGCCAGCTAAGTCTGTCAGCAGTAAATCACCTAAATCGATGAGGATGGTTTGGCGTTGCGGATGAATACTTTTAATAGGAAGATTGTAAAGAACAGAATCACTAAAAGACCGATTCAGTGAGCGTGTTTGGGGATCTCCTTCACGAGTCCGAAAATTCACATTACGAACCACAAATTGCAAGTTTTTATCTATGCGTTGGAAATAAAACAAAAAATCTTGCAATGGCAGTCCACTATAAATTCCTCGTTCACCAATGCCAGATTCTAAGGTGGCTGTAGCTAAGAAATTTTTCTGTAGTTGCTCTGGCTTAATTTCTAAATAGATTTTATTAGTCTCTTTCTGGCGATAAAGAGTAAATAGACCCTCTAGTTTTTGACTATCTTTAACAACATCATCAAATGGTTCTAAATCATCTGTTTTAGATGGTTTAGTGCTAAATCCTGTTTTTTTTGCTGGCTTATTGGCAGTTTGAGCAAGTTGTAACAAAGGTTGCTGTCTGGCTTTTTTTGGCTCTGGCACCACCCACATAAAAGGTTGTTTTTGTACCTGTTTATTCTGATTGATTATCCATAGTTGCGATGATGGTAACGTTGTTTGAGGTGAAGTTACCAAATTTTCCTTTGCTTTTGTCTCTAATGACTGGGCGCAAGCAGTTCCCATACCTAAAAACAAACCGTGTAACAAAACGATATAAAAAGTTAATTTTTTCATCCTAGATCCCTGATAACTATTGATTCTTTTTAGGACAGCAAGCAATACTAACTACACTAGGTTTTGAACCTGGAAATTGTCAATTGGTTTGGGAAAAAGTTATTGGGTTTAAGGGTAAAGGTTTTTTATTTCCTTTTCCCCCTGTCCCTTATCCCCTTCAGCGACAAATATTGATTGCTGTAGTATAAAACTAAGGTACTTAAAAGTAGATTTACCTAAACCAAAATAAATAAATGTCTGCCAACTCAAATTGTGCAGCTATACAAGTCAAGTTTGCAACCACAAACCGAAATTAATCCAATTAAAATCAATTACGTTGAAGTTGCTAATTTTACATTTTAATATCTGAGTCTGGACTTATAACCTCCTGGAAATTCTTGCTTTCAGGATTCTCTCAACACATATCCTACACCGCGTACCGTTTGAATTAAGCGTTTTTGCCCTTCCTCTTCAATTTTCAAACGCAAGTAGCGAATGTATACTTCTATCACATTTGACTCACCCAGAAAATCATAACCCCAGACATTTTCTAAGATTTGTTCACGGGTTAATACTTCGCGGGGATGTTCCATAAAAAACTTTAATAGTTCAAATTCCTTCATTGTCAAGTCGATGCCTCTACTATTATAGATAGCGCGACGGATGCTGATATCTAGCACCAAATCCCCAAAGCGCAACTGTTCGTTAGTATCGACATCAGGTTTAAGGTATAGACGAATTAGCTTCAAAAAATCTTCGGCGCGATAAGGTTTGAGAATATAATCATCAGCACCGGCTTCTAGACAAGCTACACGATCATCAACTGTATCTCTTGCCATTAAAATCAATACAGGGGAACAATAGCCAATGGTGCGAATATTTCTGCACAAAGACAGTCCTGATTCTCCCGTCAGCATCCGGTCTACAACTATTAAAGCAGGTTGGCGATGGCTTTGCCCGCTGGAGGCATCGCGGCATTGTTGCAAACCACTGGCCGCATCATGAGCCACAATTGCATCATAGCCAGCTTCTTGCAAATCAAAAGCCAATTGATTGGCTAAAGTATCATCGGGTTCAATCACCAGAACGCAGGAACTGTGAGAAGGTATCATATCAATTGGTAATTGGTAATTTGTAGTTGGTGAAAACTATCTCCTATGAGTTATAACCTGTTACCGTGTTCTTGACATTCCCCACCATACTAACTCAAGTTACTAATTTTCCGGTTACACTTGTATAGAAATTGATATATTTTTCATGCCATACCTTCAGTATGGTCGGGGATTTCAACAATTACAAAGGAGGCAGGAGGGAAGTAGTATGAATTAAAACTTTAGTGGCTAGTAACGGTACATAGCAGACATCATGAGAAACAGGATATTTCGCAGGTGTCCATTTACCTTCGACAACAGCATTACAGACATACAGAGGATATAGATTTAATTTTAGATAATTTGACAGCTTTAGTAATAGTCAATGATGGAGCGATTTCAGCATCTACATATAAATAAACCCAAAAAAGGCGGCTATGGTACTAAAATTATGGATACTATAGCCGATAAAATTCTCAATGGTACATGGGAAATATCAACTTTGCCTAATGGAGAAGTGCGAGTCACACCCCTCTCATAATTATGGCAATTCTACAGAATTGGGTTTAGCAATATGCGGCAGTCCCCAACCTAATTTTTCCCGTAAAACGCGGAAAAACTCTGGAGATTGTAAGCGAATAAATTTAGCAGTGTATGGCGATCGCTCCAAGTATACCCGATCCTCTGACAACACATAACACCCACCATTTCCATCTACCACCATTACCAACCGGGGGATGTTAACTGGATAGATATTAACTGGTTCATTATTGGGGAACACCAAAGCCCTAGAAGCCAGAGAATGGGGACAAATTGGTACTAGCTGCAACACAGGTACACCAGGGGTAATTACAGGTCCTCCCGCACTTAATGAATAAGCAGTTGAACCCGTTGGAGTAGAAACAATTACACCATCCGCCGCAATATCCACTGCTGCATGATGACCAATTTCAATTTCAAAATGGCACATCGAGGTCAATGGTTCCCGATGTAGCACCATTTCATTTAAACACAGAGCCTCCCATAATACCGCATCTCCCCGTAGAACTTTGACGGTGAGCATAACTCGTTCTTCGATTTCATACTCACCTGCCATTACCTGTTCTAGGGCTTGGGGCAGTTGGTTCAGGTAAGCTTCCGTCAAAAATCCCATGTGACCAGTATTCACAGTTAACAATGGTATGCCACAGGGGGCAACTTGACGAGACGCTGCTAACACAGTGCCGTCTCCCCCTAATACCACTGCAAACTCCATGTCTGAATCAAAACCAGGGGGTGTGAGAGCTTCTACTGGGGTGCGGCATACAGGACTATCAGGATTTGAGTAGCCTAGTATACCACCGATACTTGCTGTCACACATACATCCCAACCAGCAGCGGTTAGCTGGTCTTTCAGTTCGGTAGCGACTCGACCCGCTACCGGTTTAACGTCGTTGTAGATAATGCCTGCTTTCGGCACATTCAAATATCCAAGTTTAGGCGATGCTTGATCTTTAGTAATGGTTACACATTTTTGACTAATCTAGTCATTTGTCTGGAATTTTATTGACTATTAACTTTTGAAGACTGTTTAAAAGGTGTCTTTTTATTTTTCTGTTTTTTGGTCTTATTTTTCTCGTAGTCTAACTCTTTCAGCTTTTTCATAATCCGGCTGAAGTATTCTTGCAGGTAATTTTCTACAGTAGCTGTTTGTTGTTTATCTAAGCCAAACACTGTGTATACTTCGTCCATTGGCGCATTTAAGGCTTTACCACTAGCTAATACCTCTGTAAAAGCTAGTCTGTCAGCCACATTCCATCCCCACTGAAAGCACCGGAGTAACCCTTGTACACCACGCAGTAAGCCGATAGGCATCCGTGTTACTCTCGCATCTTTCCCAGATAAGCGTTCACAAATATTAATTATTTCTTCTGCACTCCACGCACGAGTACCAACAACGGGGAAAGTTTGTTTTTGGGTTTCTGGTACACTCAAAGCGCGAAGCGCAAATTTAGCAATATCTTGAGTATCCATATAAGCAACTGGGGAAGAAGCACCCGTTACCCACACTGGCTGATTTTCCAAAATAGGTATGCCATATTGACCAATTAAGCCTTGCATAAACCCAGCCAAACGTAAAATTGTATAGTTTAAGCCGGACTCAGCTAAAAATAATTCTGTACATCGCTTAATTTCCATCAGCGGTACATTGGGATATTTATCAGCGTCGAGAATTGAAAAGAAAATAAAACGCTCTACACCAGCAGCTTTAGCAGCTTGAATTAACGCTACCTTGCCATCCCAATCTACCTGTTTAATAGTTAATGAATCTGTAGCGCGAGATGTGGAAGCATCTATGACTTGTGTTACACCTGCTAACGCTGCTTCTAGGGTTTGGGGATAACACAAGTCTCCTCTCACCAGTTCTGCACCCCATTCTTTGAGAAATGCAGCTTTTTTAGGACTCCGAACCAGACAGCGTACTTTATACCCTTCATCGATAGCACGACGAGCCACTTGTCTTCCTAAGGTGCCAGTGGCACCGACGATTAATAATGTCATGAGGGTCTTTATAAATTTTAATGTTTTATGATAAAAATCTTAACAGAATTAGTTATAGAAATAAAACTTTACATTTTTTTAATGGGACTGGGGACTGGGGACTGGGGGACTGGGGATCGGGGAATAGATATTAAAGTTATTCTCCTCTGCCCCTCTGCCCCTCTGCCCCTCTGCTCCCCTGCTCCCCTGCTTATTCTTCTGCGCCTTGAATTTTTAGCAATAATGCGCCCAAAGCCCAACCTACGAAGATTAAGCCGAAAGACAACATAGCTGCATTTAAGATTTCGCCGCCCATTTGCTGTGATTCTCCTATGTGAAGTAAATGGTTTGTGGATGTTTCCCGTTTATGAGACTGCTTAAATTAACTTGATCTCTCAAATCTCATTTTTGCTGGTCTGCTAACTTGGGTAAACTAGGTCTTCAACTATCTTGAGGATTAGACCTGTCTCAATAATTCTAAAATAGTTTAGCAGCTAATTGAAATCGGGATCGGGTAAGTAGCGATGTGGCTTAATTAACTGTTTTCCCTGTTCCCTGTTCCCTATTCCCTATTCCCTGACTCATGACTAATACTAATCAACGTCCACGTTTAGCACTGACACTGGGAGATCCCGCAGGAATTGGATCAGAAGTAATTTTAAAGGCTTTAGCAGATTCGGAAGTTATCCAAAACATTGATGTTGTCGTAGTGGGTAGTCGGGATTTACTCACTAGGACTTATAAAAATCTAACATATAATACCGAAAATTTGCCCGCTTTGGCAAATCCATCTGAGTTGACGGTGATTGATGTTGATGTGCCAGACTCAGGTGAGATTATTACCGGGTTAGGTAATGCGGTTAGTGGTGCGGCGAGTTTTGCTTATATGGAATATGCCATAGCGCAGACTTTAGCGGGTGATTTTGATGGTATTGTCACAGCACCCATCGCTAAATCTGCTTGGAAAGCCGCAGGACATGAATATCCTGGACAAACAGAACTTCTAGCTGAGAAAGCTGGTGTTGAGCGGTTTGGAATGTTATTTGTAGCGCGATCGCCTTTTACTGGTTGGACTCTGCGGGCTTTGCTTGCTACCACACATATACCTTTATGTCAAGTATCTCAAACCTTAACACCGCAATTATTAACAAAGAAACTTGATTTATTAGAAGAATGTTTACAAAGAGATTTTGGGATTAATAATGGGAGAATTGCGATCGCAGGTTTAAATCCCCACAGTGGAGAAATGGGACAATTAGGAAGAGAAGAAGTAGATTGGTTAATTCCCTGGTTAGAGTCAGAACGGCAAAAACGTCCCCATTTACAACTAGAAGGACCCATACCACCAGATACAATGTGGGTTAAACCTGGTCAAGCTTGGTATGGTAATTCTGACATCAAAAATCCCGCTGATGCTTACTTAGCACTTTATCATGATCAGGGTTTAATTCCGGTCAAGTTAATGGCTTTTGATCGGGCTGTAAATACTACCATTGGTTTACCATTTGTGCGAACTTCGCCGGATCATGGTACAGCTTTTGATATTGCGGGAAAGGGAATTGCTGATGCAACCAGCATGAAAGCTGCAATTCAGTTAGCGGTGGAGTTGGTGAAGCAGCGTTATAGCTAGGTTGTAGGCCAAAGAATATTGGGAAGATTATCGGAGTCGAGATGATGCCTAAAAGTACAAGTTATCATGCAAAATTAATTCAAGACTTACAAAGTCCACTAGAAGCAGCAGCTTATATTGAAGTAGTTATAGAAGAAGGCGATCCGAAAATGTTAAATAAGGCGCTCAAAAATGTAATTGAGGCGCAAGGTGGAATTGATAAACTTTCAAAACCTGTACAGCAATCTTATGAGAACCTAGCCCAGAAATTATCTGAGCAAGGAGAAATTGAATTTTATTGTTTAAGTACCTTTTTAGATGCTTTAGGATTACAGTTAGCAGTAACAGTTAAGTCTGCTTAATTTTTGATGATTAATTCTCATTACCTATTACCTATTCTCTACGCTTAATTTAACAATCACAGGAAAATGGTCAGAAGGCCAAACACCTTCCCACTGTTCACGGTCAATAATTACCTGTTCAACTTGAAAACGGCGATCGCAATATATCGTATCTATCGCATCCCACGCTTCACCTGTAAACTCATGAAAAGTTTTTTGTTCCTCTAAAGGAAAAGTTGCTAAAGCATCTTGTATTTTGTGATTATCGGCTAAAATCATCCGCGCTAAGGTTCTGGGATTAGCGTTAAAATCTCCCGTTAGCAGTAGGTAATCTTCTGAAGGAAATTCCATTAAACGTAAACTAACCAAAGCTGCACCTAACTCTCTAGCTTTAGCATTTTCATGGTCTAAATGAGTATTAACAATAGTTAGAGAAATACTAGAATTACCAACTACAAAATTAGCCCAAGTTGCCATGCGTGGTAAACGGGTTTCCCAAGTAATGCTACCAGGAATTTCCGGGGTATCGCTGAGATAAAAATCTTGGGTTTTTTGAAGTTGCAAACGTTGGGTATTGTAGAAAATTGCACAGTGTTCACCGTCTCCTGTACCAGTGCGATCGCCCCCAATAAATTTATATTCTGGTATAAGTGTTTGTAAATCCCTGAGTTGATGGGGTTTACCTTCCTGCGTACCCAGTAAATCAGGTTGGTAGTGTTGAATAACAGATGCGATCGCTCCGACACGCTTTTCCCACTGACCCATCCCTGGATCTGGTTTGTCGTAGCGGAGGTTAAAACTCATGACGGTGATTTTCATTAATCTCTTTAATTTAATCAATCTTCAGAAGAATATATATAGTGAGTCTATATTTTATAGTTCTGGAATAACTTAATTAGCGATACTTGAACAAAAATCTCAAATTTATAGCCATGGACAGGGTGGTTAGGACATCAATTGATAATGAAACTCCCACTACAAAAGGGTTTTATTCCTGACTCCTGCTATATCATCAAAAATCCCAAATTGGTATGAGGCTTGAGTAGATACAAATTCCCTGACCAGCTTTAGCTTCAATAATCCAACTTCACACGAACTAAGTGATCAAGCCTCAGTAAAATTCTTTGGTAAATTCAACCTTACAACCCAGTTGTTAAATGAGACACTGATTCATATTTTAATGAATTGTTTTTGCTATCGAGACTTTAAACTTTGCTACCTTCGGGAGGTTCAAACTTATAACCATAGCCACGCACCGTTTTAATAAATTCTGGTGTACTAGAATCAACTTCCATTTTTTTACGCAGTTGACCAATATGCACATCTACAACTCGTCCGTCTCCTACATAGTCACAACCCCAAATTTTTTGGATCAGTTGAGGACGACTCCAGGCTTGACCAGGATGGCTGGCTAAAAAATGTAAGATATTAAACTCTAAGGCAGTTAAAGCCAAAGGTTTCTCATTCAGTGTCACCTCTCTACCTTCTGGGTTAATTGCTAATTGTTTAAAGATCAGACGTTGTGATTGCGTAGGATGGATATAACGTATGCGTCTCAAAAGAGCTTCGACTCTGACTTCCACTTCTGCCAAGCTAAATGGTTTAGTCATGAAATCATCTGCACCTGCGGCCAGAACTCTAATTTTATCAGCTTCATCATTCCGGCTAGTGAGTATCAAAACTAAAACATTGGTGCGACTTTGCATTTCTTGACAAAGTTTATAGCCGTTGGCATCTGGCAAATTCCAATCCAGAATTACCAAAGCCGGATTGAATTGCTCAAATAATGCCATAGCACTTTTACCGTCTGCGGCCGATTCTATTTGGTATTTTCGACTCAGAAATCGGTAGACGAGATTTCTCACACTGAAATCGTCATCTACAATCATAATTTTGGGAATCGTCATGGGAAGCTTATCCATAGTCCAATGCAGTCTATTGATTGATTTGGCGATTTTCTGTAGCGACCGATGGTTTTAGATGTTGTTTGTGAGGAGTCTATTAGCTCCTAGTTAACTCAGTAGAAACTATGCTGTCGTCTGGGTATACACTTAATTTTCCTAGAAGTTTAAGCAAACTTCATAATAATCCTTCTAAATGGTATCGGTAATGTATGATTTTGGTATTTTTTAGAAAAATATTGGTATAAAAAGTAAGTCGCTAGTTATAAATAGGTAAAGATTCAGGATTGAGGAGTTAGGAGTCTCAATTGTAACGCTCAATTCCATCTCGTGTGGCTTTATCAGCCTCTATAAAAGTCGGAAATGATTCTGGCGAGATATTTTGTGCTACTAAATCTCCCACTACTTGCTCAAGATTTTAATCTAGATTTTGAGCAAATGCAGTCATCAAAAGCCGTACTGAAAAAGATGCTTTTGAAGCACCAATAAAATCGTCAAATAGTAGGCTTAAATATATCTGAAGATAGATTTTATTACCCAATATTTTTCAGGCAAATCTTCAAAGCTTCATACTTAAGAAAGACCAATTAACTTTATTTTTTTTGTTAGTTTATTGTTGATGTAATTCGGGTAAGAAGAGTTATGACTAATAATCTAGTGGGTGGTATTATCCCTTCACAGCCACCAATAGAAGCTGAATCTGATGTTCATGCAGTTAAATCTCGTCTGGAATGGGGCGAACCAGCATTTACAATTTTGGATGTACGCGATCGCTCAAGCTACAACCAAGGTCATATTATGGGAGCAATGCCTATGCCCATAGATGAACTCACAGACCGTGCAGTGAATTCTTTAGAAAAAAGCCGTGATATTTACGTTTACGGTACAAACGAGGGAGAAAGTTCTCAAGCTGCCCAAAAACTGCGTTCGGCTGGATTTGAACACGTATCTAAACTCAAAGGTGGTCTTGGGGCATGGAAAGCTATTGGTGGACCAACAGAAGGCATTATTGAATCAAGAACTCCCGCAGGTGCAGATGACTACAATGTTGTCTCTCGGATGCAAAATCACTTAGAAAATCAGCAGAAGTGACCGGGGGGGATTGGGGACAGGTGAGAGGGAACAGAGGAGAAAATAAATAATTAATTACCAATTGCTTCTCAGTGTTCAAATAAATCTTTGAATTGTAATAAATCCAAAGAAACCAATGTTGGTAGAACTTGAAAGCATTCTTGAGCTAGTTGCCAACGTCCTTCTCTTTGCAACATTTGAGTGAGCTTTTGTTGTATGCTCAGTAAGTAGCGCACATCATTAGCAGCGTAACTTAGTTGAGCTTCAGATAAATTAACCGCGTTACCCCAATCAGAACTTTGGGAGCTTTTATCTAGTTCTACTTGCTCTAATTCCTGTACTACATCTTTCAAACCATGACGATTGGTGTAGGTACGGGCTAATTTACTGGCAATTTTGGTACAAAAAACAGGCTGAACCTGAATTTCCAGATTGTGACGTAAGGTAGCAACATCAAACCGCGCAAAGTGAAATACTTTGAGGATGTGAGTTGCTTCCAAGAGTTGTTTTAAGTTGGGAGCTTCTGTTTGTCCTTTAGCGATGCGGATAGCTGTGACTTTTCCCTCTGGGTTGCACAACTGAACCAGACACAAGCGATCGCGCTGAGGTAATAATCCCATCGTTTCGGTGTCAACAGCAAGAGCTTCTGATTTTAAATACTCCGAGAGGGTAGCCGCATCTAAATCGCGATCGCTCACCTGAAAATCATGTAATGTCATCAATCCTTCCCAAATAAATTCTAGTGTCTATCAGTTAAATCACTGTATTAGACACTAAATTATTATTGTCCAAATTGTGCAAAAAATCAGTAAAAAAATCTATCTGGTGTTGATAAATATTTGTGTGAGATAAACTTCACCTTTAGCATTAGTGGCCACTCCCACCCCTGTCAGCTTATATTTTCCTTGAATATTCTTCAAATGTCCAGGACTGTTGAGCCAACCAATAACAGCTTGCTTTGCCGGCTCGTTATATCCAACATTGAAAGCCACATTTTCTGCCGCACTGTTATACTTAAGAGGGATGGCTTTAACTCGTTGTTCAAAGCCATGATGACTAAACTTAACTACACCATTAGCCATGTTTTGACTGTGAATCCTTGCTTGCTGAGTTATACTTGCATTTAAGGTTAACTTTGATAATCCTTGAGAAGCGCGATATTGATTAATTTGCTCAAAAACTAATTTTTCTAAAGTAGTATTTTCAGAACCAAAATTCGACATAGCTGCCTGGCTAGAAGTATTCAATGACTGGGTGTGAGCGATTTTTTTTGTAGAATTCTTACCGGGAACCGGAACAGTCATCAATCCACTAGCAAGGACAAGCACACTTAAAGCCATGCCAAAAGCAGTTTGTCGGAACATAGAGAATTAGGTAGTGTATGGATTTATTAGACATATACTCTATCTTCTGATGATCAGAATAAGTACCAGGATACTGTCAAGTATTTGTGAACTGAAGAATTACAGCAGGAGTCAGTAGAGACTTTCCAGGGGAACGTCTGTACAGGAGTCAGAATGTTCGATAAATTGGTATCAGAATGATAAAACTTAGACACAAAAGGTCTTTCGACTCTGCCACCTGTTACTTTTCTTCTGTCACCTTCTATAATTCAGACTTCCGAGTTCACTTTCCTGAAAATGACATTTTCTTTTCCGGAAAATCTGCCAATTTGATAACTAAAAAAAATGCAGTATCCAGTATATGCCTATGGTAGATGCCTCACCTCATTGAATGTTATTGTCACTACATTTTTAATCAAAAAAATATATAAAAAATAGTATCCACTGACAGATGTCAAAATAATTCGTAATTGATAATTCATAATTCGTAATTGCAATTAGTGTGGACTTGCACTCTCTTGAATTACGAATTACAAATTAGTATTTAAAACCTATCTTGAGAGCAGAAAAATTTGTGTGAAATAAATTTCTCCTCTGCCATTACTCGCTACACCAATCCCAGTGAGGTTATAATTACCTTGAATGTTGGCCAGATGTCCTGAACTCCTGAGCCAGCTTTGAACAGCGGTAGTAGCGGGGTCTTGAGATCCCTGGTTGTAGGCCACATTTTCTGCTACTTTGCTGAAAGGAATACCAATCGCTGTGACTCGTGCTTGAAATCCATCATGACTAAAAGCAACTTTACCACTAGCCATGTTTTGACTGTGAATTCTAGCTTGATTATCAATACTAGAATTACGAGTTAGTGCGGGTAAATTTTGGGAAGCGCGATACTGATTAATTTGATTGAAAACAGAGGTTTCTATGGCAGCAGTGTCAAGGGTATTTTGTGTGACTTTGTAGCTACCATTGGGTACAAAAAATGTACTGGGAGCAGAAATAGCTGTTGTAGCACTGACTAAAACCAAGAAACCTGCACCAATAGCGGAAATAGTGTTTCTCAACATGATTGATGATCAACCGCTCTACAAAATTTCCTCAAACTTACAAAAAAAGGGAACAGGGAACAGGGAACAGGGAACAGATAAGAAACAAAAGTTGCTGAGTTTAAAGCTCAGTCAAAAAAAAGATGTATTTTGAGATGACGAGCAACGAAAAAAAACAGTGTCATTATTTCAATCTCATGTTTAAAAACATGAGTTTTTTCTGTTAAGAGTTGCCCGTTCCCTGTTCCCTCGGAACTAAAAGAGTGAAATTAGCTTCCTGCTTCAGTTTAAGAGCGACTGCGCTTGCTTAATTCACAGGCTTTAGGATCGGATAGAGCCTACCCTATCTTTATTTCTACCTTTTTTTCTGATAATTGAAGGCTTGGTTATCGCCTATTTTTCCGAGCTAAAACTCTTAACTTAGCTAGTCAAGCTAAATTTTGGGCAGAGTTTGGCTAAGTTTTGGTAAATTTGAGGATATTTTTGATTACTCTCGTCAGCCCTGAATTAAGAACTTAGCGGCTGTTTGCACATCCTTGTCACCTCTACCAGAACAGTTAATAATGATACGAGGACTGCCAGTGAGTTGAGGACACAAAGTTTCTAGATAGGCGATCGCATGAGATGTTTCCAATGCTGGTATAATTCCCTCTAGCCTAGATAAGCGTTGAAATGCCTCTAAAGCCTCACCATCTGTCACACTATAATATTCAGCCCGGCCGTTATCCTTCATGTAGCTGTGTTCTGGACCAACACCAGGATAATCTAAACCTGCACTAATTGAGTGAGGCTCAATCACTTGTCCGTCCTCATCTTGTAACAGATAACTCATGGCTCCATGCAATACACCAACTTGTCCTTTTGTGAGAGTGGCCGCGTGTTTGCCAGTATTCACACCTTCACCAGCAGCTTCCACACCAATTAACCGCACAGATGGCTCTTTGACAAACTCGTGAAATAATCCCATTGCATTGGAACCACCACCCACACAAGCCATGAGAATATCAGGTAAACCGCCCCATTTTTCCATTGCTTGAGCGCGAGTTTCTTCACCGATAATAGCATGAAAATCCCTTACCATCATCGGGTAAGGATGGGGACCAGCGACAGAACCCAGGATGTAATGAGTGCTTTCTACATTTGTCACCCAGTCGCGGATGGCTTCAGAAGTGGCATCTTTGAGAGTTCCCGTACCCGCCGACACAGGACGAACTTCTGCCCCCATCAGCCGCATTCTAAACACATTTAAAGCTTGGCGTTCCATGTCGTGAACACCCATGTAAATAATACATTGCAAGCCAAAACGAGCGCAAACAGTTGCTGTCGCTACGCCATGTTGTCCTGCACCAGTTTCGGCAATGATGCGCTGTTTACCCATGCGCTTGGCTAATAATACTTGACCAAGGGCATTATTAATTTTATGAGCGCCAGTATGATTTAAGTCTTCACGTTTTAAGTAAATTTGCGTCCCTGTGCCATCTGGACGGGCATAATGGGCTGTGAGGCGTTCGGCAAAGTATAAAGGAGTGGCACGTCCTACGTAATCACGCAGTAAACCTTGTAATTCTGCCTGGAAACTAGGATCATTGCGGTATTGCTGATAAGCTGTTTCTAGTTCAGCTAATGCTGGCATTAAAGTTTCAGGAACGTATTTACCACCAAAGCGGCCAAAACGTCCTAGTGTATCGGGTACTGAAGCGGTTTGTGGGAAGTTGGGGGTAAGAGGTGTAGTAGTCACAGATTCGGTTAAATTAGAGAACACAGTTAATTTTAATTCTAGAACTTCTAAGGATGCTGATCAAAATCCTCTCGTTCCCAGTCTCTGACTGGGAATGCCGTCTAGGAGGTTCTACCTCCAGGTAGAATAGAGGCAGAGCCTCTAAATGTGTTCCCACGCAGAACATAGGAACGAGAGAAACCATAAAAAAGAGAGCTATTGCTGAGATTTTTGTACAGCTTTCTGCACTATTTCCAAAGGTAAATCTAATAATTGGCTAATTTGCTCTACATTTAAACCAAATTGGATCATCCGTGGTATCGCTTCTAACTTGGCTTCTTCTTTACCTTCCTGCTTACCTTCTTCTACAGCTTCTTGATAAACCTTGGTTTGTTTCAACTCACTTAAACCTAACATAGCTTCAATTTCCTCCCTGCTCTTTTTGGGTAGTTTGTAGACAATAATCGTCTCAATTAAGTTTATTAAATCCCGTTTGGTAGTTGCATCATTTAGTTGTTGATTTGCTTGTGCAATTAAGCGTTTTGCTAATTCTGGTGCAGTGTCTTCTGTTTCAATTACCAGTTTAACAACTCCCACCCCCAAGGAACTCTCTCCTAACTCATCTAAATAAATGCGTTTAACTCGCTGGAGAAGCAAGATTTCACCAAATTGTAAATTCTGTTCTCTTTCTATGGTACGACTAGGATAGATAATTACAACTTGCCAAGGATGAGGCGGTTTGTACTGTCGCAAATACAGACAAATTTCCGCAAATAGACGATAATATAAATCATCATCTGGCTGGAACTGAACTTCAACTATGTAAAATGGTTTTTTTGCATCTTTGGTAGTTGGTAAAAATAAACCATCTAAGCGAAAAGCCAGTTGTTTCACTTCACGGGATGTAAATTCATAAGCAACTGCTTCTGTGGGAGACTGGTTAATTAATTCAAAGAAGATGCTAGGAAATGCTTGAAATAAGCTATAGAAAATTGTATCTGTTTTCACGGTGATGAAGGAATTAAACTTGTGTTCTCACACAGATGCTCAAATTTTAGAACTATTTGAAAAAGAAGCGGTAATTTTAGAGAAAATGCTTTACTTTGTCAAAACACAGTCTATCAAATTTCTAAATAATTTTATATTTATTCTTCATCAAATAAATCAAAATTAACGCGCTGGTAAATGTCCATTAAAGAAATTTAAAAATCGAGAGAATGCAATTTTAAAACTGCTGCTTCTCCTTCATACTCTTGAAAAATCCATTGTCCTGCTGTTTGTTTGGCATATTGTTCTACAGCAAAACTATATTGGTCAATCATTATATATTCTTGAAAATTATGAGTTGAACGATAATATCTAAACTTATCAATTTTGTCATAACTTGGAGTTGATTTTGATATGAATAGGAGGGAAAAGGCAATAGGTAAGAGTAGCTAGAAAAAATTACCAATTACCAATCACCAATTACCCTACCTTAGTAACTCTTCTACTTGATGCTGACTCCACAATTTTTTGTATAGTCCTGGCTGTTCAACAAGTTCGGTATGTTTTCCTATTTGGACAATTTTACCCTTGTCCATGACCATAATTCTATCCGCAGTAGCAGCCGCAGAAAGTTGATGGGTGATGAAAATCACGGTTTTCTGTTGCGTACCGCTAGAGAGATTTTTCAGGATTTCTGTAGCTGTTTGATTATCAACACTGGAAAGGGCATCATCTAAAATCAAAACTGGAGCATCAATTAACATCGCTCTAGCTAAAGCTGTACGTTGTCGCTGACCACCTGAAAGTGTAATTCCTCTTTCTCCGACAATTGTTTCATATTGCTGGGGAAAATTGTTAATTTCGGCTTCAATTTGAGCCAAACGAGCGAATATTTCCACGCTTTCTTGTTCGCGGATGGGGTCGCCATAACGGATATTATTTTGAATGGTGGTGCTGAATAAAAAGCTATCTTGGGGTACATAAGCGATCGCACCCCTTAAATCATTTAAAGCTATTTTGGTAATATCCAAACCATCTAAAAATAATTGTCCCTCTTCAATATCCAACAACCGGGGTAAAGCATTAGCCAAAGTAGATTTTCCTGCACCAACAGCACCAACAATAGCGACAATTTCCCCAGGATAAATAGTAAAGTTAATGTCGTCTAAAGTGGGGATATTAGCATCAGGATAAGTGTAACTAAAATTTTTAGCGATTACTTCCCCTTTAATCGCATTTGTGGGTAGAGAGATAGCATCTGGTGGATCTTGGATTTTGGGAGTTACACTCAAAATTGATTCTAGTCGATCAATGCTTACTTCCCCTCTTTGGTAAGTAGTAATTGTAAATCCTAGTAAAGCTGTGGGGAAAACTAAACGCTCTACATAAATCAATAAAGCCAGAAAATCACCCACAGCTAAAGAACCAGAAGATATCCGCATAGTTCCCAACCAAATAATAATTAGGGAACTGATATTAGCTAAACCACCAATGAGGGGAAATAGAGTATTTCGGGTTCGTGCCAAGCTAAGATTAGCTGTTAATAAATCCTGATTTTTCTTTTGGAAAGCTCGACGCTCATTTTCTTCTTGAGCGTAGATTTTAATCAAAGAAATACCGCTAATATCTTCTTGAATTAACTCACTCATCTCCGAGAGTTGTTCCTGTAAAACGGCTTGTTGTGTTCGCAAGCGATCGCTAAACAAATGCACCAACAGAAACATAAACGGATATACTGCCAGAGAAGCTAAAGTTAGATCCACACTAATTGATAGCATCACTGGCAGCGTCAGAGTATAAGCAAAAAAAGTATTTGCTAAACTCAATACCGCAAAACCCAACAACCGTCTGATATTTTCCACATCACTAGTAGCCCGACTAATTAAATCACCAGGAGTATTGGTGGCAAAATAAGCCGGTTCTAATTTTAGTAAATGCTGAAAAATCCGCTGTTTCAGTTCAAATTCTACCTGACGACCCACACCAAAAATCCAGATACGGGAAGCCATACGCATCAGCAACATTGCTGAACTGAACGCGATAATTATGACTACATAATGTAGTACCTGATCCAAACTAAAAGTTGTTGAAAGTGTATCCACCCCAGAGCGAATTAGCAAAGGGATATAAACGCCCAGCCCATTCACAGTCAATAAAGCAATAATGCCTAATGCAGTTTCCTGCCAATGGGGACGTAGGTAACTACCGAGTTTAGCAAGCCGTCGAGATTGTGCCATTCAAGCAATTTTACAACTCTATCATCCTAACTAACTGACCATAGTTTTTTGGTTTTGTCATCATTTTTGCAGCCAGTCTTGTACCTAATCTCACTAAATTACCAAGTTATCTGTTCGGGCTGGATCTGGGAAGATGGGGACAGTTATAAGTTATCACCGTTCACTGCCTCCTGCCTTCTGCCTTCGGATCACGAGCGCCCACGTAAGAAAACGTAAATCTGGTTAAGGTAACTTTCCCAAACTTGGGTTGTGAGTTGCAGGGTTTCCGCATTAGGTACAAAGTCTTCTACACGCAACCCCCTTGTACTGATAGCTTGAGGATTTTGTAGTAGATAGGATGGGATTTTCATATCTCCTGCAGGTAGGATGCTATTACCTATCACATCAGAGATGGTATTTGAGGTAGTATTTGCAGGTCCAAAAGCTACTAATGTCGGAGGAGACACTATGGCCGCAACGGGTGATCTGACTAAAAAGTAAGCAATAGCGGGTGTACTCGACAACAACAAAATTGTCAGCGCCCAACCCAACAAATATCCGCCTGGTTTTTCTATTCCACCTCCTTTGATTTTCTGGGCAGCAACCATCAACATTAAAGCGGATGCTCCCAGAGGCTTGAGAGGAAAAGATATAAACCGCCACAGGGAAGCCACCGCCGGCTCAGTAGGATTCAAAAATGCCAAAGCTAAAACGACTAGTACAATCCCTAACATAAATCGGCCAGTAAAGCCTACTGTTGGGTAGAATCTTTGGAACAAAGAATAGGCAACAACGCCAATTAACAGCCACAGTAAGACCCGGCTTAGTAATTGAAACATAGATTAGCTCTCTAATTTTCTCGTGCGGCTGGTCTAGAGGATACGGGAAATGGGTTTATTTTATCGTCAAACTGCAATTTATCAGTGACTTAAAAATAACTCAAACCTCACGCACACAGACTACCGTCGTAGTGATTTTAGTGCAATTTTTTGACCCTGAGTGTATTATTTGGAATTTTCCCAGAGACTAACCTAGCACCAGTGGACTAAATTGATTGAGTAGTCATCGTCAACTCGTTTAAAGGAAAAACTATGTCGCCGCAAAAGCCCACCATTTTGGTAACAGGGGGAGCAGGTTATATTGGTTCCCATGCAGTGCTGGCCTTGGTGCAAGCTGGTTATCAGGTAGTAATCCTTGATAATCTGGTCTATGGCCATCGGGATTTAGTAGAACAGGTTTTGCAGGTAAAACTGATTGAAGGCGATATTGAAGATCGCCCTCTGTTGGATCATCTATTTAAAACCCACAACATAGAAGCAGTTATGCACTTTTCTGCCTATGCCTATGTGGGAGAATCGGTAACTGACCCGGACAAATACTACCGTAATAATGTTGTTGCAACTTTGACGTTATTGGAAGCGATGCTGTCCGCGTCTATTAAAAAATTTGTCTTTTCTTCTACTTGTGCCACCTACGGAGTACCACAATTTATCCCCATCACCGAAGACCATCCCCAAAATCCTATCAATCCCTATGGCGCTACTAAGCTGATGGTAGAAAGGATTCTCTCTGATTTTGATGTGGCCTACGGCTTAAAATCCGTGCGTTTCCGCTATTTTAATGCTGCTGGTGCTGATCCTAGTGGCTTATTGGGTGAGGATCACAATCCAGAAACTCATTTAATTCCCTTGGTATTGCAGACGGCTTTAGGTAAGCGGGAATCGATTTCTATCTTTGGTACTGATTATCCTACCCCTGATGGTACTTGTATTCGTGATTATATTCACGTTTCTGATTTAGCAGATGCCCATATTTTAGGGTTGGAATATCTACTCCAAGGTGGTGCAAGCGAAGTTTTCAATTTGGGTAATGGTAACGGCTTTTCTGTTAAAGAAGTCATTGCTGCTGCCCAGGAAGTCACAGGAATAAATATACCTGTACAAGAGTGCGATCGCCGTCCTGGTGATCCTCCTTCCCTCATCGGTAGCAGTGAGAAAGCCAGAAAAATCTTAAATTGGCAACCTCAGTATCCTGGTATTAACGATATCGTCGCTCATGCCTGGAACTGGCATCAAAAAAGGCATAAGTAGGTGATTGGGGACTGGGGACTGGGGACTGGGTGCAGGGGGAAGAAGTATTTTGGATTTTTCCCTATTCCCTTATTTACGAATTACGAATTACGAATTACCCCTCATAGTTTTCACTAAAAAAACTACAATACCTATAGATAACAGTAAAATTGCCACGATAATTATAGGCTGTGCCAACCGGATTGCCGCAGTTTGTTGTTGATTTATCTCAGTGAGATTTTCTCCTGCTTGTGTTGCTGCTACTGGTTTACCTGCGGCCACAGTGACTTGAAACTTTAACTCAAAAGGTCGAAAACTGTCTGCTGTCGCTGGTGTACCACTCAGTTGCAGTTCATAAACTCCTGGTTTGGGAAAAGTAATTTCTGCTCCTGGTATACCTTGGTAACGTTCAACCTCAACAGGTTTCAAGGGAGGTTCAAGCAGTGCGGGTTCTCCTGGTGTGTGGGGTTCGGCATAAATAGCCAACTGACAATTACACTCTTTTAAGGGTAAAACTTTACCACCCTTACGAGTCAAAGCAAACCAAGTTTCAGCAGGTTCACCAGCAAGGGGATTATCATTAGGTTCAATGTGGATAGTCCCACCAACATCACCCGCTATTTTTACCGTATGGGCAGAAGCAACAGGAAGGGATGTGAATGATATAAAGAATAAAAGTAGTAATAATTTATAATTCATAATTAAATAGGGAACAGGGAACAGGGAACAGGGAACAGGTGACAGATAGAAAGTTTTTCTCCCCATCTTTCCATCTCCCCACTCACCAGTCACCTATCACATTTTTTTGGGGAAACATAAAATTTTTCTAATCTTAAAATTGACCAAAAAAAGCGCGATCGCAATAATAAAACACCAAGGGTAATAATTAAGAGTAACAACGCTGCTAATTTATTTTCCCAAGTCAATCTTATAGCACCCAGGTAATGAGAACCAATCAATATGGCATGAATGGTAGTCAACAGCAAAGCGGGAACGCTCAAAAGATGAATTTGTCGCCAACGTTTACCTAACGACTTTTGCAGAAAATCAAAACTTGTGCAAGCCGCAGGACTCATTAACACCAAAGCTACAGCACCTGCACACATTCCCCATTGAAATTCTAGGGGTAAGAACCAAACAGCGGCAAAATTCCATTCTAGAGAGTGTTCTATATTATGGATGGTATGTACCACGGACAGCACAAATGCCCCTACTCCTAAAGCACGACGGTAGCGCATGGGTGATGACCACAAACCACTGATAGGACGAGCAATTAGGGAAAAAATTAAGCAGATCAGAGCAGCGTGTCCACTGTAGTCTACCATTGTGTCACCAGTCCGCAACAGAGTAATTGCGCCAATGATGAGTGTCACCCAACCACCCAAGCGAAATAACTGACTGCGGCGATCTTTACTCATTAAGGAAGTGGAAACACCTACTCCCAACATCGTCGGTAGAGTTCCCAAGCCAAAAGCTAACATGGTAATTGCACCATGCCACAAATTGCCTGTAGCTGCGGCTTTAATTTGAGCAGCGTATAAAAAACCGCAAGGCATTAAACCCCAAGTCATGCCCAAAAGTGCTGGTGTCCACCATTTTGTATGTAAGGATAGCTTCACCATGCCCGCACTTAGTCGGTTATGTAAACTACCTTTTAAGAAAGGATGGAATAAGGGAATATGTGGTAATAAGTCTGGTTTAACTTGTCCTAAACCAAACCAAATTAACATGATACCAGTAATTATTGCTATCCAACGGCGCAAATCGCTACCAATACCTGCTAGTTGCCCACCTTCAACTAATACGGAACCGAGAGCGCCAATACCTGCACCGACTAGAGCATAGCTCAACATCCGCCCTAAGTTTAGCAGAGTATGAAATTTTAATTGCTGTTGCCAACCCTGAGTTTCTTCTTGATGGGAAAGGGAAAATGCGACTGCTAGGGGTCCACACATCCCAAAGCAATGTCCAAAACTCCCCAGGAACCCCAGGATGGTAATCAGCAATAAATCTAGCATAAGTAAAGTTCTGAGTCCTGAGTTATGAGTTCTGAGGCAGAAGTCAGAACTTTTCTAGATGGCAAATGTACGTTAAATTAGTGATTTTGTCAAAAGACAACTTGTAAAACTTGATGTTCGCGCTATCTTTAAGTCTGGAGCTAGGGAGGAAGAAAACATTATGAAGAAAAGGCTTTGGCTATTATTAATAATGCTGAGTGCAATAGTTGTAATGGGTATTAGTGGTATTTTTCAGCAACCTGAAACTTTACCCATCGTTAAAAATACTCCCATAGAAAAACCCCAACTACAACCAGAACCGCAAAATAATCATCATCTTCATAAGAATATTGATATTAATAATACTTTTACTCCAACAGTATCTGCTGATCAGCTTTTGGCACATATTCAAAAGTTGAATTTTCAGCGATATACAGAAAAAGAGCGATCGCTCTCCCGCACCTATATCACAAATCAACTACAAAAATACGGATGGAAACCCCAAATCGAAACATTCCCCACAGGTGTAAATATTTTTGCTCAACAACAGGGAACTGACAAAACCGCTGGAGCAATTCTCATCGCTGCCCATTATGATACCGTTAATTTATCTCCCGGTGCAGACGACAACGCCACTGGTGTAGCTGTAGTTTTAGAAATTGCTAGACTTTTTGCTGATCATCCTACACCTAAAACATTGCAGTTAGCTTTTTTTGACAAAGAAGAAGCAGGACTTTTAGGTAGTCAAGCTTTTGTTAAACAAGCAGCACGGTTAAAAAATATCCGGGGTGTAATAGTTATGGATATGGTCGGTTATGCTTGTTATACTCCTGGATGTCAACAATATCCTGCTGGACTACCTGTAACCCCACCTAGTGATAAAGGTGATTTTTTAGCTGTAGTTGGTGATATGGAACATTTACCTTTATTAAATACTTTTGCTGTTAAAAACACTAATCAAAATTTACCCGCAGTGTTGACATTACCCATACCCTTTAAAGGTTTGTTAACTCCTGACACCTTAAGAAGTGATCATGCTCCCTTTTGGTATCAAGGAGTAGGTGCTGTGTTAGTGACAGATACTGCTAATTTGCGTAGTCCTAATTATCATCAACCTAATGATTTACCAAAAAATATCCAGGGTTCATTTTTCACAGGTGCAGCGCAAATTATTGTCAATTCTACTACTAGATTGTTAGAGCAACCGGGCTTTTTTACAACTCCACCAGCCACTTAATTGACGTTGAGTTTAGGAAAAGTTAAAGTCCAGTTTTGGGGATTATTCAGTTGAAAATATAAACCTTGGAATATCATTTTTATAGCAATACGACTTCTGATATAACGCCTAATTAAATGTGTTCCTGGTTCTGCAAACACATCATCATAGTTTTGGCGGTATCCAAATGGACGGGAACAGTATTTGCGATCGCCTGGAATTGACAACATGAAAAATCTGCTTTCCTTGTATTCATCGGGAACTTGAAATATCCCATATACATGATGTTCACCCAGCCAAGGTTTAACAACAACCTGAGTCGCTTTTACTGGGAAGTTTTGTTTTTTTAATCTTAGTAAATTTACAGGACTGCAATTAGAATCATTGACAGGCCACCAAATAATAATCATCAGCAAAGAAAATAGCAGAATTAAACCATAAATGAGGGGACGACGCATAGATTACCTAAATCATTAGTGGAAAACAGAATACACCGATTTTAAAATAATTCGGGCATCTCTAATATTGCTCTATTCAACTTAAATGATTATTCACCAGGTTGTTCTCACTATAAACGCGAGTTTTACTTCTGTACGGGTTTAGCATTGCTAAACCCCTACTGACTGCTGACTCCTCAATTCTTACGTTTGTTCACCTAAATATAGTAGTCAAACACACCAAAAACAGCTACAATCCCTTAAGTTAAGGTGCAGTAGAAAAATGATGTTAACAAAGAAAAGCTGGAAAAATCTCAAGATAGTTGCAGGTGTATTTAGTGCTATCGCACTTACACAGTTTTTGGGAGCAAATACTTCCGCACAAGCAGCAGATAAACTTGTTGTGCGCTATGGACCATTGGCAGAATCTGCTTCTCTTGCAGATTTAAAAAAAGCTGCGGAAACAGGAGAATTACCTGCTAGTTTAGGGACTTATACCAAAAGATTAACCGAACAACAACGCAGTTTTCTAGTGCGGGGATTAAAAACTAGAGTACCTGTGAATGTTGTCACTCTTGATCGTTTACTCAATACTCAACTTGGCAACACAATTCTCAATGATATCTCTACGGCTTTAAATCGCGAGGATAAAGCGGGATCTCAAGCAATTAGAGCAGGTTTAATTTTAGGTGCTAATTCACCGCAAGGTTTATCTATGCTCAGTTTTATTGCTGCCTATCCTAGCCAAAACCTAGAGATTAATGTACCACAAGCTTTGACAGTGGCGCGAAGTTTGAATATGGCTTTTTGGCGGACTCAGCAATTTATGCTGGCTATGACTCCCCGAATTGATCCTAGCAAATTACAACTTGCTCGTTCTTTTGACCCTACACAACCAGGAAGCGCCCAAGTACAAATATTAAACTTAAATTTAAACGATGAAAAGCGTCAACGTAAAATTCCTATTGATGTTTACTGGTCAAATTCTATCAGTCCTGACAAACCTGTAATTGTCTTTTCTCATGGTTTTGGCTTAGTTCGCACCGATTTACGCTATTTAGCCGAACATCTCGCCTCTCATGGTTATGTAGTCGCAGCTTTAGAACATCCTGGTAGTAATATCACAGCTAATAAAGGCATCAATTCTTTAAAACCCCAGGAATTTTTAGCACGTCCCCAAGATATTAGTTTTGTTGTGGATGAATTAGAAAAACTTAACCAAAATGCTAATAACCCATTACAAGGAAAACTGGCCACTAATAAGGTGATGGTTGTCGGTTATTCTTTTGGTGGTACTACCGCTTTAGCATTAGCTGGTGGTGAGTTTCAAATTGCCAATCTTAAACAAAGCTGTGAGCAAAATGCAGCTAAATTGACTTTGGTGGAAGGTTTTTTGTGTGTAGCTAAACAATTACCAGAAAACAGTTACCAACTACGAGATGAAAGAATCAAACAGATAGTAGCTTTGAATCCTGCTACTTCTTTATTGTTTGGGCAAACTGGTTTAACAAAGGTGCAAGTACCAACTCTAATGTTGACAGGTTCTGCTGATAATGTCACCCCAGCTTTAAGTGAACAAATGATCAGTTTTGCTAAAATTCCATCTCCTAAATGGTTAGCTGCTGCGGTTGGTGGTACTCATCTGAGTGTGGTAGATCCTAGTGTTACTTCTGACCCGCAAGGAAAAACAAACCCATCCGTTTCTAGTCGGGAAGTGGTGGGTGAAAAAGCTGCGGATGTTCGCAAATATGTCAAAGCTGTTACTTTAGCAATGGCAGCGCAGTTAACTCCAGAAGCTAGTAAATATGCTGTTTTTCTGACTCCAGATTATGCTCAAGTGGCTTCAACTCGACTCTTCCCATTTCGTCTACTGACTGAAATTCCCCCTGCGGCAATGGGTTTGATGCCAGGGAATTAAGGACTGGGGAGATGGGGATACAGGGACGTGGAGGGGTTTTCCGACTTGAGGTGACTGTCGTCGGCTCTGCCGACTTGTAGACGGTAGCAGCTGGCGTTCAAAAGTCAAAATTAAAGAACTTCTGCCTATTGTTTGTTCCTTAGTGCCTTTTTATATTGGCAACTGACAACTGACAAATAAATACAAAAAAGGCTTGGAAGGGAAACCAAGCCCAGACTTCACTCAGGGTAAAATATGTTCTTATCTTATAAATTTTCCGTAATTTAATCATCCTCCTTAAGGAATAATATTGAGCGCAGTCAGTAATTTTCCTGTTTAAAATACGCTACTGCAAATCCTGACCAAGCCCTTTGGGCAGGGAACAGGGAATAGGGAATAGGGAACGAAGTGTCTCGTAGAGAGAAAAATACGTCCGTTTCAAATCCCCTAATTTTAATTATGGGTATTTCCCTGTTCCCTGTTGCCCGTTCCCTGTTCCCTTTTAAGAATTCTTCCTAAGAAACTTCTGTCCCAAAGGCTATTCTCACTCCCCAAAATACAACTAAAATCGCAATAGCTAACCAGTCACCTAATTTTAATTTTAACTCTTGCCATTTGACTCGATGCTCGTTGGGACTGGTAAAACCTCTTACCATCATCGCATTTGCCATTTGTTCGGCTCTTAAAAGCAAATTTTCTAACAGTCTCTCAATCACAATTAACCAAACTTTAGCTCCTCCTTTTAATCCTAGCTTTTTCCAGTTAATTGCCCTAGTCATTACAGAACGCACTAGGTTTTGGATTTCTTCTAAAACTAGGGGAATAAACCGCAAGGATAAAGTTAGAGTTAGGGTAATTTCTGTAACGGGTATTTTGAATTTTCTTAGCGGTTGCATTAAGCTTTCCATCCCAGATGTAATTTCTTCTGGTGCGGTTGTTAGCAAATATAAATTCGTGCTGTAAATTAAAGTAAAGACTATTGTACTGAGGCTAATTGCTAAATCCACGGAACGACGATTTACTTTCACTGGTCCTTTGTGAAATAGCACATATCTATATTCTTTCTTACTATCTACTATTTCTGGAGTCTTTTTGGTATCTTTAGTAGTTGCGGGTTGAGTTAAAATTTGTTCGTTCGCTGGTAGGCGTGATTGATAATTTATACCTAGTCCATCAGGACTAATCGCACCGAGCGCCAATACCATAAATGATAGCACCAACAGCCAGCCCATTTGTTGCCGCCATACTCTCAGTGGAATTTTGGCAAATAGGGTAAAAACAATGAGCAACAATACCAGCAGGACTCGCCAATAGTTGTTAGCGACAACATAGCTGGTGAGAAAGCTTAACAACCAAATTAACTTAACTCGTGGATCTAATTTGTGTAGCCAAGTTTGCGGTTGTTCTAAGTATAAGCCGAGTGGGAGCGATCGCAGTAAATCCATTTTTTAGTAATTGTTCATTGGTCATCGGTCATTAGTGATGAGCAAATGACCAGTGAATATTATTTTACGCGAGTTGCTCGATTGAGATTGCCAATTTCCGCATCCCGGACTTTTTTACTCCGCCAAAATAAACGAATTGGAGTACCATCAAACCCTAATTGTTTGCGGAACTGTCTTTCAATATAACGGCGATAATTGTCATTAAACCGTTGAGCATCGTTGACAAATAGAGCAAATGTAGGTGGTTGGCTACTTACTTGCGTACCATAATATATCTTACCTTGACGACCGCCCCGTGAAGTTGGTGGAGAATGCCAGCTAATTGCATCTGTGAGGACTTCATTAACTACGGATGTGCTAACACGACGTTTGTGTGCTTCCGCTGCCTTATTCACCAATTCTAAAATCTTTTCTACCCGTTGTCCTGTTGTGGCACTGACAAAAATTATGTCTGCCCATTCGGTAAAATGTAACCTGGCTTCTAGGCTCTTTTCGTAGTCGTAGATGGTGTAAGAGTCTTTTTCCACCGCATCCCATTTGTTAACTACGATAATGCAAGCGCGACCTTCTTCAATGATGCGCCCTGCTAATTTTTGGTCTTGTTCAGTAGCTCCATCTTCAGCATCTAACACTAATAAAACCACATCGGCACGACGAATGGCTTTGAAAGCGCGGTTAATACTAAAGAATTCCGTACCGTATTCTATATGTTTCTTTTTGCGAATACCGGCGGTGTCAATTAAGCGGTAGGTTTGCCCATTGCGTTCAATTTCTGTATCAATTGTATCACGCGTTGTCCCGGAAATGGGGCTAACGATCGCTCTTTCTTCCCCAACAAAAGCATTCAATAAACTGGATTTGCCGACATTTGGACGACCGATAATTGCGACTTTAATCACATTATCTTCTGGTACATCCTTAACGTCGGGGATGCGCTTAATTAACTCATCCAGGATGTCACCAGTACCGCTACCATGAATTGCCGAAATTGGGTAAGGTTCACCTAAACCCAGTTCCCAAAATTCACTGGCTTGAATAACGCCTTGATCTGGGGATTCACATTTATTTACAGCCAGAAAAATTGGTACAGGTTGTTGGCGTAACCATTCAGCAATCTCTTGATCTGCTGGCATTGGTCCTGTTTGCCCATCCACTACAAAAATAGCTGCACAGGCTTCTGAAAGCGCCATTAATGCCTGTTGGCGAATCAAGGGGAGAAATTCGGTATCATCATTAAATACTAAACCGCCGGTATCGACTACCACAAATTCGCGATCGCTCCAAAATGCCGGTCGATAAGTGCGATCGCGGGTCACACCCGGTTCATCATGGACTATCGCCGTTTGGTCTCCGGCTAGACGATTTACTAAGGTGGATTTGCCCACGTTGGGGCGGCCTATAATTGCAACAATTGGCAGTGCCATAAACTAGTGTTCTTTGTGCTGAGTGTGTAGATGTGCTGAGTTTTATATCTACGTTCTTCACCCAGCACGGTTTTAGAGAACTATTCATCATATCATATTTTTTGATTATAGCAACTTTGGGACTGGGGACTGGGAATATTCTTTTTTAAAATCGTCGTAACTTAATATCACAAATTTAACTCTTGACAATATTTTTATTACATAAATATACTGACTTCACAGTATCATGATTAAACATAATGAGCAAACGTCAATGGCTAGAAATTAGCGAGTATGTGTGCTTGGGTTTATCAGTATTGGGAACAATAGCAGCAACAGTGACTCAGCAGATGGTTTATGCAGCTGTTCCCCTTGCTATAAGTATAGCGTTAAATTTAGCCAATCGTCCCCGCTTTAATCATTCCCAGTCGCAACAACAAATTGAACAATTACAGGCAAGTCTGCAAAATATCACAGATAAATTTTACCAAGTACAGGAAACTATGGATACATCTAATCAACGGTTACAACAAATCGAAGTTTGGAGACAACAGTTAAGCCAAATTATCGACCAGGAAATTGAAATTTCTATTAATCAGCGGTTGGAAAAAATAGAAATCTGGAAACAACAGTCAAGTCAATTTATCGATCAGAAAATTGATATATCAATACAAAAATTGAGTACCGAAATTAACCACTTTAATCAACAAATTCAAGATATTAACAACCGTTTGAGTGAATTGGATAATTCTTTGCACAATTTGAATGAAACTATTCAAAACCAAGGACAAAAATTAATTAATGTTCAAGAATTAAAATCTGAATTTTCACAATTTAGTCAACAAATATCAGTTGTTAATTCTCGATTTGAGCAAATTGAGAAATCAATTCAAGATGGAAATGAAAGCATTCAGCAACAATTAGTAGAATTCCGCAAAAATCAAGAAAATCAAAAATCGGAATTTTCCCAAATTAGTCAAGAGATTGAAACTGTTAAACCGCAATTTTCCCAAATTAATAACTCAATCCAGCAGTTGCATGAAACCCTTGAACAAGAATTGAATGAATTAGAGAAAGTTAAACAAAATCAATCTGCTGAAAGTTCCAAATTTAATAACATCTTTGATTCTATCAACCAATCTTTAAGAACATTGGATGTTTTAAAAGAATTAGATACTGCTTTTGATACGTTGATTCAACCATTAGATACACCTAACCAATCAGATATTGAAACTTCACAAATTTCTCAAATAAATCTGGAATTTAATCAAGCAGTTCCCACGACATCTGCATCAGAAAATAACACAGAGAAATTATTATTTGTCGGAACTTTAAAAGGGCATGAAAATAAAGTTATGTCAGTTGCTTTTAGTCCTGACGGGCAGATTTTAGCTAGTGGTAGTGAAGACAAAACTATCAAAATTTGGGATTTAGCAACTCAGCAACATCGTACTCTTGACGGACATAAAGATGCTTCTTGGAGTGGAGGTCTTAACTCAGTCGCTTTTAGTCCCGATGGTAAACTTTTAGCTGCTGGAAGTGGGGATAAAACAATAACCCTGTTTCCTTGTAAATGAAAGGTGAATTTTATTGCTTAATGATATTAGTCGCCTTCAGCAGATTTGGGATATTAGCCTCAGAATCAATTCTGAGGCTGGTATAGATAACTAGCAGATTGAGTTATTAGTAAGGAAAGATAACCCTATCACCGGGTCTAATGTCAGCATGAAAGAATCCCTTATTTCTGCC
Organism: Anabaena sphaerica FACHB-251; assembly: GCF_014696825.1. NCBI lineage: Bacteria > Bacillati > Cyanobacteriota > Cyanophyceae > Nostocales > Nostocaceae > Anabaena > Anabaena sphaerica. The sequence goes on from NZ_JACJQU010000001.1 coordinate 265,516, forward strand.
CATAAAAACAGCATCTCCTAAACCAATAAATTGAGAAGCTTTTAACACATCCCAAAGCTTTCTGAAATCACCATTCAAGGGCTGCATATCTATCGCACGGAAGTAGAGATGCTGACTATTCCGAGCGCCTCCTATTGACTTGTTAACCTGGGGTGGACGATAGCCAGAAGTAATTCTAATAGGTGAACCAAATTTCTCTCTCACTGGTCCCCAAGTTTTCGCCACTTTGATGGCATTTGCTACATATTCAGCACTGGTAGGAATACGAGTACAATTTTTGGTAGCTTCACCCCAAGTTAGAGGAATACCTTCAACAATATATTGGTTTGCATAGACTATTTCACCTCCAGGAAGTTTCATTGACGCACCTGTACGCGATCCAGCAGAGGCATTCACTTTTGCTTCTGAACCAGTGCTGTCATCTGTGGTACTTGCGGTTTCCTCCTTACCTTTGAACTCTAGTAACTCTTTAGCTGTAGTTACTCCTAGTCCCAAGGGATATTGTAGTTGGTTAAATTCCTTGAATTCTGAGAAAGCTTGCTTAGTTAGGGAACCGAGAACACCATCTACTTCTATCTTCAGGATTCCTTGTATTTCTTTAATCAGGTCTGGGTGAGCATCAGTGATGAATATAGCAGGTGGGTTGAGTTTCACAAACTCAGATAGAGATTTGATAGTTCCAGGGTTGATTGAATCTGGGGAGTTTGATGTCATAAGTTTCCTGTTAAAATTTGAACTTTGTACAAAAAGATATGCTTTGTGATATCAAGTCCGCCTAGACTACTAAGGATAAAGTTAGTTATGTTACTAATTGCTAATTGCTTTTTCCTTCTAAGCAATTACCAGTTACAGTCCTTACAGATATGAGCAGTATTTAAACGGAGATGATATAAAAATTCTGTTCACGAACTAGGGTAGTATTCAACACTAACCCTATAGGAAGATAATGATACAGATAAAACTAGCCTATTTAGTCTGTCAAATCCTTAATTTAGGATTAAAATTCATTTTTAAGCTTAAACATCAATTTCAGATCAGCCCAATGCTAAAAAATCACTTTCAATTAGAACTCATGCTTGTAAATGTGGGTGCATAGTTCCAAAAAGCATAGACAAATATCTCATGCCGTTTGTTTGCTGATTTAAGTACCGTCGGGCGGACGGAAACTTTTTACACTGAGCGAAGCCGAAGTGTTAACGCTTGTGGAGAGATGACCCTCTACCCAGATCTGGCAACAAGTCTAGGCAAGGTTGCTCATTGAAGCAAGAATCTCCGTCCCTCTATAGGACGGGGAGCGTCAAAGATTTACCTCCCTGCTGGAGAGATGTAGTTAAAGCACTGAGAATTTCTACTAACTCTCTACCTACCCACCCGGAGGAAACCATTGAGGGGGTATTTTCCAAGACACTGCTAACAAAGCGATCGCACACTTTTCCTAATGGTTCAGTTTTTTCAATTTCCAGCACTTCCTGACGTTGATTTACAGGTATAAATAAATTTCCCTCTTTGGCAAACTCCCCATGTATCAAAGTTAAAGGTGATGAAGGTGACATTTCATCAAAAATCAAACTTCCTTTACTACCCACAATTCCTAAACGACGCTGTTTATCAGGATTCAACCAGCACAGGTGAATATATGCTTGAAAATTATCTGGATAAGTCAGCGTTACCCAAACTAAATCAGCTAAACCTTGGCTTTGAGGTAATGTGGTCATGGTGTTTCCCCCGATTTCCCGATCTCCCTGTAACCAAACTGTACCCGTTGCTTGTACTTTTACAGGTAACTTACCTAACCAAGTGTTGAAGATAGCAAGATCATGAATCGCTAAATCCCATAGTGCATCAACATCTTGGCGCACGGGTCCCAAATGAGTACGGGTAGCATAACCATAACGTAAATCACCTAGCTGACCGGCTTGAACTACGGCTTGACCTTTTTCCACTGCTGGGTGAAATAAATAGGTATGGTCAACCATGAGGATCAATTGCTGATACTCAGCTAATTGGCATAGTTCCCGACATTCTTCTGGGTCAAGAGTTAGGGGTTTTTCTGCCAAAACGTGATATCCCTGCTGGAGAGAATCTTTAATTAAGCTATAGTGAGTAGTCGCGGGAGTAGCGATCGCCACTGCTGTTAGCCCCGAAATCTGCTTTACAGACTCCCATTCCGTTGTTAATAATACATTCTCATCTATATTAAACTGTTGTTTGACTGCTGCCAATCTTTCTGGATGTGGGTCTACTATAGCCACCACACTTACTTGAGGATGTGCGAGAAAATTCCGCAACAAATGCACTCCCCAACGTCCAACCCCGATAACTGCAAGTTTAATTTTAGTCATTGCTCATTAGTTATTAGTCATTAGTCCTTGGTTTTTGGGAATAAGTTGTTCTTCCCCCGCTTCCCCTACTCTTTTCTCTGTCACCTGTCACCTGTTCCCTGTCACCTCTTCAGTAACTGCCAAATAAGCAACTTTAGCCGCAGCTTGTTCAGCGGCTTTAATAGAACGTCCCTTACCTTTGCCCAACATTTTCTCATGCAACCAAACTTCAGCCACAAAACGCTCATGAATACGGTGAGGCTGATTAACTTCCACAACGCGGTACTCTGGTAAAACTTTAAATTGTGCCTGAGTCCATTCTTGCAGAGCAGCTTTATAGTTTAATTTAGCCGGATCAAGGCGAATTTCTTGTGTCAGTTCCAGGAAGTGCGGATCTAACCAAGGACGAATCAGGCCTAAATTGTGAGTGCTGAGATAAAGCGCCCCCAGCACTGCTTCAAAAGCATCTGCTAGACGCGACTCTTGACCAATGAGATCAGCGGTAGCACTGCCAGCAACAAGTAAGTATAGTTCTAAACCATATTCTCTTGCTAATTTGGCGAGAATGCGATCGCTCACCAACACCGAACGAATAGCCGCAAAATCCCCCACCGAACAGTCGGGGTAATGTTCCCATAACACCACAGCAGCCACGAGCCGCACCACTGCATCACCAACAAACTCCAGCTGTTCATAATTTGCCGATTCCGAAACAGTGGCATGAGTTAGCGCCAAGTCGAGTAACGGCCACTTTATCGGACTATCTGTTGACAAACCTAACTTTTGGACTAAACTTTCAAGTTGCCGTTGACGGCGAGGATAAACGCTGGACATTAAAAAAAGATAGTAAATATATGGAACTCAATCATGAATAGCTAACAGACATCTGGTGAAAATTAAATATGCGTTTTCTAGAAACCTTGCAGAGACGTGCCATGGGTAGGGATTCTCGGCTCTACAACCTTTGTCGGAGATGTCTAATTACTAATAACTAATATACCTCTCCGGAAATATGGTAGAGACGTTCCGCCGGAACGTCTCTACAAGGGTTTCAAACCACGCACATTTAATTACCGGAGATGTCTAATGACTAAAAAAGAGAGAGAGCAGGACATAAGCCGGGTTCTGTTCTCTTGCGAGGGCGGTTATCTATCTGGGATGTCTGTTACCAGACACCTCTAGCGGCTCTTGTTTGACGGAACTGGTAAAAGACCAACCATAGTTCCTCTGGCCTTGCTCCCAACCGGGGTTTACCGAGCCAGCACCTCTCGATGCTGCTGGTGCGCTCTTACCGCACCTTTGCACCCTTACCAACTTCGGGTATTGGGAATCGGGGATCGGGAATTGGGAAAATTATTACCCAGTACCCAGTCCCTAGTAACCAGTCCCCAGTATTGGCGGTATCTTTCTGTGGCACTATCCTCACGATCGCTCGCACTGGACGTTATCCAGCAAGTTTGGTCTTTCGGGAGTCCGGACTTTCCTCAAACCAGTTTTGATGACTGATCTGCAACTGCCTGCGCCTACTCTCCCTCTCTATCCAGTTTAAGCTTTTATCGCCCCTTCTGTGTGGATAATTATGACTTCTTTTTATTCCAAGGTAAGGCATAAGTCCAGGGTAGTTTCTCGATAGTGAAAGGACAATTGATAATTGATATAGGAGGAACATTCACACCAGGAGCTAAACCGACGCGCAACTCAGATATTCGCAAGACCAGTTGAAAAGAAAAATCTATCTTCTTTTTACCATCCATAAAGTCTTTGTACAAACTCTTGAAAGGCTTTTGATTCTTCATGCCCATGATATCAATTAAGGGTTCCCCTGGTTGATATGTTCCTGTTTCTTTGTCTCTTTTTAAAATATCTTCTGCCGTTACATTTTCAGAAATTGTTTTCTTGGGAGCAATAATAGTAGGAACCTGTGGTATTGCTAAGTCACGGCTGAGGTCTGGAGATTTGCGAATCACTCGGCGAGATTGTTTGTTATGTTCAACTACCCAAGAGCTATTGTCCCAGTCAACATATACCGCTAAACTTTCTGATTTATTCTCTATGCTAATTGACAATTCTTTTAAATTATCTTTCAGTTTCTCCAAAGCATATGTACCTGTTTTAAAAGAAATACCAATTTTATCCTGAAGGTTTTGTTCTTGCAATTGTTCATCAACAGCACTTTTTTGGAAATTTAGCGCCACCATATCATCGATAGATTCAATCATCCGATTGAATGTGTAATATATTCCCAGAATATAAACTGTCAAAACAATTAGATTTTGATCACTACTTTGTACTGCCATAAAACTGCAAATAACTCCCTGTAAAGTTTTTAATCCTTATTTTTGCTTAATATGCCATGAATCTGCCAGCCAACCCCGTCGCCAAAACAAGAATATTAACATACCAGCAATTAAGGCCATCAATCCCAAGCATAGGGGATAACCCAAATACCAATTTAATTCCGGCATATTATATGGTGATTTTTCAGTATTGAAATTCATCCCATATATTCCAGCTACAAAAGTTAGAGGAATAAAAATTGATGAAACTACAGTTAGGAACTTCATAATTTCATTCATTTTATTGCTAACTGCGGAAAGATAGACATCCATTAATCCCGATGCTAATTCTCGATAAGTTTCCACCATATCCATCACTTGCACTGCATGATCATAACAGTCTCGCAGATAGATTCGTACTTCGTCACTAATTATTTCACTACTGTCTCTAATCAAAGAATTAATTGCATCTCTTTGAGGCCAAATCGCACGACGCAATTGTAATAATTCTCGTCGAATTTGGTGAATTTGTTGTAATGTTTGCGGAGTAGGTTTAACTATTACTTCTTCCTCTAATTCTTCAATGCGTTCTCCATAGAGTTCTAGAACTGGAAAAAAACCATCAATAATTGCATCTAATAAAGCATAAGCTAAATAATCTGCTCCTTGTTTGCGAATTGTACCTTTATTTTTAGCAATTCGTGTTCTGACTCCATCAAAACAATCAAATTCTGCTTCTTCTTGAACTGTAAGTAAATAATGTTTTCCTAAAACAAAACTCACTTGTTCACTATGAAAACCATAACTTCTTTCCTTGGGTACTACCATCCGAGCGATAATCAATAATTGGTCTTCATAGTCCTCAATTTTTGGACGTTCTGCCATATTTACCACATCTTCTAAAACTAGAGGATGCAACTCAAAAACTTTACCCAAGCGTTCCAAGATATCTCTATTACCTAAACCTTGTACATCCACCCAAGAAACAGATTCTGTATCCAAATAATTGACGCAATCTTCTGGGTTAGTTATTTGTTGACGAATCAGATCAGTTTGGTTGTAGTCAATCAAAAGAATATTTGGTTGTTCAGCATTTTCATCAATAATTATGGTTCCTGGGGGAGTTCCTGGTTGATGATAATATTCCGTGAAAGATTGTTTAGTTATAACTTGAGGAAGACGGCGAAATTTTTTAATCATCAAATTGTACCTATTGCAGTTGTCAGGGAATAGGGAACGAGGCAGGAGGCAGGAAGAAGTTATTTTCCATTATCAATTTTGACTTTTGACTTTTCAATGCATGACTTTTGACCTGATTTGTCTCCCTGTATAAAAAACAGTTTGCCTTGTTTTGTCAAGACAAACTGTAAAAAAATTAAAATTTATTTGGGGAAGCGGTGATTAGAACATACCCATGCCGCCCATACCGCCCATACCGCCCATACCGCCCATACCACCCATGCCGCCCATGCCGCCCATACCAGCATCAGGAGCAGCAGCTTTCTTTTCAGGCTTTTCGACAACAATCGCTTCGGTGGTTAAAACCATACCCGCAATAGAAGCGGCGTTTTGCAATGCGGAACGGACAACTTTAGCAGGGTCGATTATACCTGCGGCAATTAAATCTTCAAATTCTCCGGTAGCAGCGTTGTAGCCGATATTAATATCGGTTTCTTTAACTTTAGAGACAATGACAGAACCTTCAGCACCAGCGTTGTCTGCAATTTGGCGTAAAGGCGCTTCTAATGCTCTCTGCACAATCTCAGCGCCAATTTGTTCTTCAGGATCAAGGCTGCCCTTAATATCATCTACTTTTGTAGACAGGTGGATTAAGGTTGTACCACCACCAGGAACGATACCTTCTTCCACTGCGGCTTTGGTGGCGTTGAGTGCGTCTTCAATCCGCAGTTTGCGGTCTTTGAGTTCGGTTTCTGTGGCTGCACCAACTTTAATTACTGCCACACCACCAGCTAACTTGGCAATGCGTTCTTGGAGTTTTTCGGAATCGTAGTCGGAGTCAGTTTCTTCCAGCTGCTTACGAATTTGAGCAATGCGCTGTTGCACTTCTGGTTTGTTGTCACTACCAGCGACAATGGTGGTATTTTCCTTGTCAATGGTGATTTTCCGGGCTGTACCCAGCATTTCCAAAGTAGCGGTATCCAAGCTCAAACCGATTTCTTCAGAAATCATCTGTCCATCGGTGAGAATGGCAATATCTTGTAATAAGGCTTTGCGACGTTCACCAAAACCAGGAGCTTTAATACCTGCAACAGCTAAAACTCCCCGTGCTTTGTTAACTACCAAAGTTGCTAAAGCGTCACCATCTACATCTTCAGCAATGATCAATAAAGGCTGACCTAAACGAGCGACTTTTTCCAGTACAGGTACTAAATCCTGAATGGCGCTGATTTTTTTGTCGGTAATCAGGATGCGGGCGTTTTCAAATTCCACTGTCATCCGGTCGTTGTTGGTGATGAAGTAGGGAGAAATATAACCACGGTCAATTTGCATCCCTTCTACTACTTCGAGTTCGGTAGTTAAGGATTTGGATTCTTCAACCGTGATGACACCATCTTTGGTGACTTTTTCCATAGCTTGTGCCAGCATATTACCGACTTCTTCATCGTTACCAGCAGAAACTGTGGCAACTTGAGCGATCGCACTGCCTTCGACTGGCTTGGCTATTTTGGCAATTTCTTGCACCAAGAAATCAACGGTTTTATCCATACCCCGCTTTAAGGCAATGGGGTTTGTACCTGCGGCTACGTTCTTGAGTCCTTCTTTGACTAGGGCCTGTGCTAGAACCGTAGCAGTTGTAGTACCATCTCCAGCTACATCCTTGGTTTTAGATGCCACTTCTTGGATGAGTCTAGCGCCAGTATTTTCTAAAGGATCTTCTAGTTCAATTTCCTTGGCAACGGTGATACCATCGTTGACAATCTGGGGTATACCAAATTTTTTTTCTAACAGGACGTTGCGGCCTTTTGGTCCCAAGGTGATTTTTACCGCATCTGCCAGGGCGTTAATGCCCTTTTCTAGCGCCCGCCGTGATTCTTCATCAAATGCAATAATCTTAGCCATGTTTTATTTCTCTATCGCTTCCATTAGACAATTTAGCACTCACAGGTCAAGAGTGCTAACTGCTTCAGTTATTCAATTTAACAAATACCAATAAAAAATTGATTAATATTACAGTTGATGCTCATTATTGATGCTCATTTTGGACACTAGCAGTAATGGTTGAAGTGGGAGATGATTTTAGACAACTCCCTTAAGTCTCTTGGTATTGCTAACCCTAGCGGCACCGGCTGGTTGGCTGTAGTATTTACTTTTATTTTGGCTTGGCTTGTAACTTGGCGTTTGATTCCCGCTATCCGTCAGTTTGCTCTGCGGGTAGGTTGGGCTGATCAACCGAACGCCCGACGACTTAACCGAGAACCTTTACCTAATGCCGGCGGTTTGGCTATCTATGCCGGCGTTATTGCCGCTTTAGTATTAGCTAGTCTGTTACGACCTATTGAACTCCAAGGCGTATTGGCTCAGGTACTAACGATTTTGTTAGGGGGTTCTATTCTGGTTTTGGTTGGCTTTATTGATGATCAATTTGGTTTACCTCCTTCTGTCCGTTTGTGGGCGCAGATGATCACGGCATTGTTGCTGGTGGCCAATGGCATTAGCATCAAAGTCATGTTTGGTACACCTATCGACTCACTATTATCAATGGCTTTGACTGTATTGTGGGTAGTAGGTATTACCAATGCCATTAATTTGATGGATGGTATGGATGGTTTAGCTGGTGGGATCAGTTTTATTACTGCTATGAGTTTGTTGGGGGTTTCTGCTCAATTTGATAATCGAGCAGCCGCAACCTTAGTATTAGCTGCTTTGGGAGGTGCAGCACTGGGCTTTTTACGCCACAATTTCCACCCTTCACGTATCATCATGGGTGATGCTGGAGCATACTTTTTTGGCTATGTACTAGCAGCAACTAGCATTTTAGGCAAATTGCAACAAAGTACAGTTTATGCTCTTGTACCGACAGTTTTATTTCTGATGTTGCCAGTGTTAGATACGACTCAGGTGTTTGTGCGGCGACTTTTAGCCGGAAAAAACCCCCTGAGTACCCCTGGTAAAGACCACCTGCATCACCGCTTGCTGGCTTGGGGTTTATCCCAACGTCACGCGGCTTTTACTCTGTGGTCAGTTACTTTGTTTTTTAACTTGCTGGCCATGAGAATACAAGGTATGACTTTATCCGTGATGTTGGCTTCTGCCATTAGTATTATCTTGCTGTTGGGTTTTACTATCTGGCAGAGAATCATTCATGATTCATAATTATTTATTTACAGCAGATTGCAGATCAATGAGATCCAGAATCTAAATTGAAACCTATACACAAAGCCAGTTTTACTCCTGACTCCTGACTCCTGACTCCTGCTGTAATTACTAATTACATGACCATGCCGCCATCGACGTTAAAGACTTGCCCTGTGATGTAAGCTGCGGCGGGATCAGCTGCTAAAAACCTCACCATACCTGCAATTTCTTCTGGTTGACCAAAACGACCAAGGGGAATGTATTGTAAAATTCCTTCGGCTTTAATATCGCTGGTCATGTCGGTGGTAATAAAGCCGGGAGCGACGGCGTTGACGGTGATCCCACGAGTAGCTAGTTCTTTAGCGACGGTTTTGGTAAAGCCGATAACTCCTGCTTTAGCGGCGCTGTAATTGGCTTGCCCAGGGTTGCCCATTTGTCCGGCGACGGAGGAAATGTTGATAATTCTGCCTGAACGTTGTTTGAGCATGATTTTACTGACGGCTTTAGTACATAAAAATACACCTGTCAGGTTTAGGTCTATGACGGCTTGCCATTCTTCCAACTTCATCCGTAATAACAAGGTATCGCGGGTAATGCCTGCATTGTTGACTAAGATATCAATGCGTTTAAATTTGTCTAAGGTTGTATTTATCAGTGTGTCTACTTGATCTGATTGAGAAACATCTGCTTGGAGGGCTATGGCTTCTCCTTCTGCTGCTGTAATTTCTGCTACTACTTGATCCGCTGCTGTGCTAGAACTGGCGTAGTTAACTACTACTTTTGCGCCTTGGGATGCTAGTTGGAGAGCGATCGCTCGTCCGATTCCTCGTGATGCACCTGTGACAATTGCAACTTGACCCTGTAATAATGTCATTTTATTTTTCAGAATATGTGGAGATACGGCGTTAATTATTTTATGGTGATTTGGGGATCATTTAAGTATTTAGGCTGGAATATGCAGCGTGAATAAGCAGATCCCCGACCTCTTGAAGAAATCGGGGATCTAAATCAATTAAGATGCTTGAATTTCCTTTTGTAAATCCTGAACTTGCTCAATAGATAACTCTGTCACTTCGGCAATTTGTTGTAAACTCATGCCCATTCGCAGTAAATTTATAGCCACGTTTCTAGCATTTTCGGCTTTACCTTCGGCTTTACCTTCGGCTTTACCTTCTTCCAGAATTTCTTGATAAATGACTGATTCGCGCATAATCTCACTCCTGAAAATCTTCTTGATCACTTCTTTCTCTAAGACTAACCCTGCTAAAATGCTACTAGCAGCAGCTATATTTCTTTGTAACTTTTGTTCGGTGATTGCTTCAACTGCTTTGGCCACTTGGCTTAATACTATTTTAGGCTCTTTTGTCTGACTTAGCACTGCAAAGGGCAATAAACCCGGTAAAGTCATAAATTGCTCGGTTGGTTGTTCCCACAGTCGAATTACTTCAAATTCATGGTAGGTTTTACTTAATTTGAAACTGTTTTTGTAGACTAATTCTGAATCGGTTTTTCTCAGATATACTACTACTTGACGCATTTCTTTTTCAGGAAACCGCCGATAACCTCTGATCCGATAATCTGTCATTCTAAAAGGTATTTCTTTATCTGGATCGGTTTGAAATTCGCTGTGGAGAACTAATTCATTAGATTGTAATAAAATTAATGAATCGGCTCTAATTGGTTCGTTTGATAGTTCTGTGGGACTAAGTTTTGTTAGTTTTATGGGTGAACCTAGTAACCATGTTACTAGATCGTCTTTGTAGTTTTCGGCGATAAATTTGCAAATGTTGTCATACATGATAAATCACAAGTTTATTAATTTTAGACTTTACACGATCTTGGTTAATAAATTTCATCACATCATATAATTTGAGGCAATTTATGTCTAGTTGTGGCGATCGCTCTATTAATGTTAAGTTTTAATCACTAAATTATAATGTTTCACTTAACAAGAATTTACGACAATTTGATCTGATTGACTATGACGGAATTAATGTTTTATTATACAATCAATTGATGTAGTTAAAAATCAATCTAAATATCAATATATGACAAATGAGAATTTTGCCAACCCACCTAAATTTGAGCGTGTAGAAGATGAAAGACTACACCGTAAACAACGTTTAGCGGCTGCATTTCGCCTATTTGCTCGCTATGGTTTTGATGAAGGAATAGCGGGACATATTACAGTCCGTGATCCTGAATTTGATGATTGTTTTTGGGTTAATCCTCTAGGGATGTATTTTGGTCATATTCGAGTATCTGATCTTTTGTTAGTCAATGATAAAGGTGAAGTTGTTCAAGGAAATAGACCTGTAAATGGTGCAGCTTTTGCTATTCATTCTCGAATTCATCAAGCTAGACCTGATGTAAATGCGGCCGCTCATGCTCATTCACTTTATGGTAAAAGTTGGTCAAGTTTAGGACGTTTACTTGATCCGATAACTCAAGATGCTTGCGCTTTTTATGAAGATCATGCTTTATTTGATGACTATACTGGGGTGGTGTATGAGACTAAGGAAGGCGATCGCATTGCGGCTACTCTTGGGGATAAAAAGGCGATTATTTTAAGAAATCATGGTTTATTAACTGTTGGTCATACAGTAGATGAGACTATATGGTGGTTTATTGCTATGGATCGTTGTTGTCAAGCTCAATTGATGGCTGAAGCAGCAGGAAAACCAATTCTTATAGATCCAAAAACGGCTCGTTTTACTTATGGTCAGGTTGGTTCTCATGCACTGGGTTGGTTTTCTTTTCAATCTTTGTATGAGATGATTTTGCGACAAGAACCAGATTTATTGGATTAATATTTAAGAGGATTTAAGGATTTTCAGATTTCTGATATTGCTATTTATTTCAGATCCCCGACTTCTATGATAAATTTATCATTTATTAACCAGCTTCAAAAAGAAGTCGGGGATCTTTTTACTATACCCCTTGACAAAATCAAACAAAATTAAATAACCACCAACGCACCACCTAAAAAACGCCAAAAAAAATCGACCGCCTGGGGGTGGGGGTGTTTTTTGTTTTTTCGGTTGATGTTCATATTTCACCCGTTCTTCAATTTTAGCCACATCTTCCGCTTTTAAACCTAACGAGTTACGATATTCTTCTAATTGTGCTTCTGTTTTTTGATCAAAGGGAAATTGTTCTTGCACAACTTTGATCAATAAGTCTTCATATTCTCGCAGTCGGGTTTCATAGTCTCGCACCTGTGCAATAGCAATGGGTGTGAACAAAAACGAGAATTGCTAATACTTCTTTTAATAATTGAATAACGTTATCTTCACTCCACCGCTTACCGTGAAAAATTTCTGTACTCAGGTCATTACCGGAAATATATTCTTGACTAATATAAAAGTTATCATCTTGGGGAAAATATGCCAATAATGTAGAAATTCGGGGATGTTTACCCAGCTTTTCCAAAACTATTGCTTCCTTTTCAAAGAGTTTGAGAACACTCTGATTATTTTTGTGAATAGTATGGAGTTGTTTAACCACACATAATGGTTGACTGGGTAGATAATGGTCTTTAGCAAGGTAGGTAACAGCAAAACTCCCCTTGCCTAATTCGCGTATAATTTTCGTAACGTCCTGCTAATAGTGTCACGGTGTGGCTATAAATGCTTAAGAATAGATGAATAACATTATACATGATGGAAGAGTGATATGTCTCTTCAATACTCTGTGAGAGAACACATTTCTCAAGAAAAAATAAAATTAAACCGATTCTATTTTCTAAGAACTACCATTAAAACAAACAATTAAAAATAGGTGTGTGCCATCATGACAACTAAAAAGGAATTTAACAGCTTTGAAGAAATGCTATCAGGTTCTGATGTTCCAGTATTAGTAGATTTTTACGCTGACTGGTGTGGTCCCTGTCAGATGATGGTTCCAATTTTAGAACAAGTCAATCTGCAATTGAAAGACCGTTTACGAATCGTCAAAATTGACACCGAAAAATACACTCAATTAGCAACTCAGTATCAAATTGCTGCCTTACCAACCTTGGTACTATTTAAGAAAGGTCAGCCAGTAGATAGAATTGAAGGAGTACTGCAAGCACCACAGCTAGTCCAACATCTGCAAACCCTGATTTAATTTGGTAATTGGTAATTGGTAATGGGTAATAGGGAAGAAGAAAAAATTACATCTTCTCTATTTACTCTTCCCTGTCACCTGTCACCTGTCACCTATTCTTATGAACGTCGTGCATTTAAACAACACCATTCTTTTCTTTTCCACAGAGTGGCCACAATCCAGCCATTTTGCTCCAAGACATCTGCAACAGCTTTAGATTGTTCTAATAGAATACCGCTAAATATACCCCAGGTACTTGGTTTAGTAAGAACGCCCATTTCTGGAATTAACTCAATAATTACGTCAGCCAAAATATTACATACAATACCATCCACAGGTTGAGCAATCAACTTTGTCAAAAATTCTACACTTCCCTGGGCTGGGATCAAGCGTTCTGAACTAATATCATTGAGAGCGCGATTGCTGAAAGTTGATTTTACAGCCAAGGGATCAGTATCGACCGCATAAACTTTCTCTGCACCCAGTAGTAAAGCACCAATGGAAAGGATACCAGAACCGCAGCCTATATCCGCAATTACCACAGAGTGTTTTTTGTCATCTGTGGCGATGAAAGATTCAGGAAGTTGACTCAGGCGCATTTCCAGCGATTCCAGACACAGTTGGGTTGTAGCATGATTACCCGTACCAAATGCCACACCTGGATCAAGGCGAATCACTAACCGTTCTAATGATTGGGGTAGTGGTAGCCATGCGGGGTTAATCAAGAAGCGATCGCCAATTTCTTGAGGTTGCCAATACTGTTTCCAGCTACTAGCCCAATCTTCCTCATCAATCAAATTCCAGTGTAGCAGCGGAGATGGCAAACCGATACACAAAGCATCTTGACGCAACCATAATGAAAGTGCCGATAAATCCAGTAGTTGTGCTTGAAAGCTGGGCAAATAAGCCTTTAATAGTGAGGAATTTCCTTTGCTTTCACTAGCTGTACCACGACAGCCAAAACCTTCCAGTCGCCAAAAGATAGAATCTTCTAAGTCTGGATCACATAAAATTTTCAGTTCCCACCAAGTATTTGCCATAAAATTTTAAATTACTAGAACAGGGAACAGGGAACAGGGAACAGGGCAAGGAGCTTTCTAGCAGGGAGCAAGAAAGAGGAAACGGAGCTTTCTAGCAGGGAGCAAGGGGAAAACTTTTCTCCTCTGCCCCCCTGCTTCTTCTGCCCCCTGCACCCCTCCCCCCTGCTTCTTCTGTCACCTGTCACCTGTCACCTGTTTTAAAGTGTTACTGTATACGCATCCCGAATACCGGACACTTGTTTAATTTCATCCAAGATCCCATCTGGTAAAGGATCATCAATGCTTAGAGCCATGACCGCATCACCACGGACGATTTTCCGGCCTACCTGCATACTTGCAATATTGACATTAAAACTGCCAAGTAAAGAACCGAGTTTACCGATAATTCCCGGCATATCACGGTGCAGAGTGAACAGCATATATTTGCTAGGTGGGACATTAATGGGGAAACCATCAACATCAGTTAAGTGGATTTCCTTATCACCCAACAAAGCACCTGTCACAGAATGAGTACCTAAAGTACCCGTGGCTTCCAGATGCAGAGAACCAGCATAATCTCGCGCTGAAGCATCCCGTGTTTCAATTACCCGAATACCTCTTTCTTTAGCTTCTATGCTGGCATTGACATAATTTACCCGTTCCCGCAAAGCTTGATATAGTAGTCCTTTTAAGGCTGCTACTACTAAAGGCTGACTCTTATTAGTTGCCAGTTCACCTTGTAGTTTGACAGTCAGTGTTTCCACCCTTCCACCCGCTAGTTGTCCAACCAAGTTACCCAAGGTTTCAGCCAACTGCATATAAGGTTTGAGTTCTTCCAAGATATCGGGTCCGAGTCCAGGAATGTTGACCGCAGAACGGGCAGGTAGTCCTAAAATAACATCACGGATTTGTTCAGCTACGTCTATGGCTACGTTCACTTGGGCTTCGGTGGTAGATGCACCTAAGTGGGGAGTGAGGATGATATCTTTACCGAGCGATCGCAAATCAGATTCTCCCAACGGTTCTGACTCGAACACATCCAACGCTGCACCACCAATTTTACCCTCTTTAATCGCCGCTGCCAAAGCTGACTCATCAATGATGCCACCACGGGCGCAATTGATAATTCTCGCTGTTGGTTTCATCCTCGCCAAAGTTTTAGCGTTGATTAAATTTGTTGTTTCCGGGGTTTTCGGGATGTGTAAAGTAATATAGTCTGCTTGTTGGAACAGTAAATCTAATTCCACCAACTGACAGCCCATTTGTTCGGCGCGTTCT
The DNA here is from genome assembly GCF_014696825.1 of Anabaena sphaerica FACHB-251. Lineage (NCBI taxonomy): Bacteria > Bacillati > Cyanobacteriota > Cyanophyceae > Nostocales > Nostocaceae > Anabaena > Anabaena sphaerica. Next base: position 280,816 of record NZ_JACJQU010000001.1, read on the forward strand.
GTGGAAATAAAGGGATCATAAGCTAATAATTTCATGCCCATAGCCTTAGCTACAGTCGCAACATGAGAGCCAATTTTCCCCAAGCCCACAACGCCCAGGGTTTTTTTGTATACTTCTGCACCGACAAAAGTTTTCCGATCCCACTCTCCCCTTTTTACGGAAGCATTGGCATCAGGGATATGACGGGATAAAGATAACATCATTGCTAGTGCGTGTTCCGCCGCTGCGATCGTGTTTCCTTCAGGAGAATTAACGACTACAATACCTCTGCGGGTAGCAGCAGGAACATCTACATTATCCACACCCACACCAGCACGTCCAATAATTTTTAATTGTGTGCCAGCTTCAATAATTTCTTGAGTGACGCGAGTTCCAGAACGAATCATCAGCGCGTCATACTCACCAATAATTTCTATCAATTCTGCTGGTTTTAGACCTGTTTTGACATCAACCGTGGCAACTTGGGAAAGAATGTCAATACCAGCTTGGTCAATCGGATCGGAGACAAGAACCTTGGACATGATTACTTCATTTATAATTCTAGGTTTTCCGCAAACATTCAGCTATTTAGCGGTCAGCAGTCAGGTTTTTAACAGTTACACCCAAAATCATATATTTGATAATCTACTGTTTGATAAAACATTCTGACTCCTGACTCCTGACTCCTGAATTCTTACGAATTTGCTGTACAAGACTTTTAAGTTTAGTGCTTATCTGCAACAATTCAGCAAAAATTATGTGTTTGTGTCAGACTGCCCATCACGTACTTCTAAAGCGTAATTCTGCACAGCTTTGGTAATTTCTTCCCGCAAATTTGTATAAACTTTAGCAAAGGGGGGCTGTTTTTCTGAAAGTCCCAACACATCAGAAGTAACTAAAATCTGTCCGTCACATTGTGAACCTGCACCAATACCAATAGTGGGAATACGCAATTTTTGGGTAATTTCTAATGCTAAATTTGCGGGTATATGTTCTAATACTATTGAGAATACACCGGCTTGTTCTAGAGCGATCGCTTCATTTAAAATTCTTTCACCCGCTGCTGGACTTTTTCCCTGTTGTCGCAAACCCATTTTATGTATTGATTGCGGTGTCAATCCTACATGACCCATCACCGGAATACCCGCTTGCACCAACCTGGCCACAGTTTCAATCATTGCCGGATGCCCTCCCTCTAATTTTACCGCTTGTGCGCCAGTTTCTTTCAGCACTCTTCCGGCTGAGTGCATCGCTTGGGATATACTTTCTTGATAAGTTAAAAATGGTAAATCAACAACAACTAGAGCGCGTTTCACACCACGACGCACAGCTTTAGCATGATGAATCATTTCATCGAGAGTAATTGGCAGTGTTGTTTCATACCCAAGCACAACTGCCAGAGAATCTCCTACCAGGATTAAGTCCACACCAGCTGCATCTAACAGTTGAGCGATCGCATAATCCCAAGCAGTCAAAGCGACAATTGCCCGTCCCTGCTGTTTCCATTGTATTAATTGCTGGGTAGTAATTGCCATAAACTATTTTAGATTTTAGATTTTAGATTTTGGATGAGGACTCAGGAGTCGTAGGGGCGTTCGCGGAGCGTGCTGGAAGCATCAGCATTCGGAAAATAAACTTGGGAAAAAAACCGATAATTGATCGCCCGAATGCTTCGCCCGTACAGGAGTCAGGAGGGAGAATTATCTATCACCTCTTCCCAGTCCCCAGTCCCTACTTCACAGCCCGGCCAAAACCAAAATGAGGCTGTGCTTTATCCATTGTAGGCATTAACCAAGCTAGTCCCTCGCTGGTTCCCACCCACAACTTATTACCAAGATCAGGTGCAATAGTCAGCACCCGACTAGAAGGAAGTCCAGCGACTCTATCTAACAAAGCTCCTGTATCTGGATTTAATCTTAGCAACCCATTGGTAGTACCTACCCAAACACTACCATCTTGAGCAAAACGCACTGAAGTTACATTTCTTCCCCGCAGTGGAGTGACAGACCGCAGCACAATACCATTTTTCGGGTTAACTACCAATAATTGATTCGGCATTCCTGCCCAAATTAACCCTTCGGGACTGATAGCCAAAGCTTGCACAGTCGCCCCTGGTAAATTATTTATCCTCTTCATAATCAAAGCACTGGCGGTATTAACCCTTATCAGCCCGTCCAAAGTCCCAGCCCAAAGCTGACCTTCAGCGTCTAAAGTCATCGCATTGACGCTAACACCGGGCATATTTTTGACAGTTGTCATAATTAAGCCTTGGTCAGGACTAATCAAAGCTAAACCGCTATCAGTACCCGTCCATAAATAACCACGTTTATCAATCAGCAGCGATAATACCCGTTTGGAAGGTAGTAATAAATTCTGGGCTGTAATTTCATTAGTACGGGGGTCTACTCGTGTCAAGCCTTCATAATTTCCCACCCACAAACGACCGACTTTATCTTGTGCTAAAGCACCAATAGTCACATTTGGTAAACTGACGCGAGCAATAACATTACCCGTATTTGGGTCAATCCGCGATAAACCCCGCCAAGAACCTACCCACAGATTACCAGCAAAATCTCCTAGTAAGTTACTAATCCGGTAATCAGTTTCTGCTTCTCTCTCCAGCACATCTCGGTCATCGGGTAAGGGATCTACTCGTTTTGGCGGTGGTGCAACTGGGTAAGTAGTTGTGGAATTAGCGGGATTGACATCAGATTTTTGTTGCGCTCTTACTCGCATTGCTGTGCTGGACAGACCTATCAGCCCCAGTAAGATAGAAATCATTAATAAACGAGTACGTTTATGAAAAAATACCACGGTTGTATATCCTTATCACGAGTAATTTTTACATCCACTGCGATTTTTAGGCAGGATAGTGGGAGTATAGAAAAAATCCCTATGTGAACTGTATTCCTATATAACTAATAATCACCATTTGTAAAGTAGTCTTAACAAAATGTTTGCAAATTTCATTAATAAGAAATTTAAATATAAAAGTTAAAAACTTTCAAAGGATAACTTATTCAATTATTGATATATTGTGAGACAAGTTACAAATTCCGTCCTGTGCAGTTTTTTATCTTTGGCTCACTCTGGAGCTAAACAGCAGTTAGTGAAGTTTCCTCTATATCTTTTTACCCAATCAGGGCAAGATATCAGGAGAAAAAAACCGGGAGCATAAGCTAGACAGTTTAAAACCCTAATTTCTCCTAGTTTTAAGGCATCAATTCCATAATGCCTGTAAAGCGCCGAAGTTTCTCTGAAATTAAGCAGGTTTAGTAAGGTAAGCAAAAAAGATAGAAAAGACTTTGTGTTCGTGGAACGGGGGAAAACCCAAAGCGCCTGGATGTGCGCCTCTACTATATAGAGATAAAAAGGTGCGGTGAATTGCTACCGCTACCAGATGTTTGACGCACAAACAAAGCTACCCTGAACCTACAGCCGACCCTAAATTATAAGTTTTTCTTATATATATAATGAGAAAATGAGAAAAATAAAGGGTGATAAAAAGTTGCACATAACGTGATTTGATAGTAAAAAGATTGACTTCTTGGAAGGAAAATATGTCTTACGCGCAAACGAAGACTCAGGCTAAATCTGGGTATCAAGCTGGGGTTAAAGATTACAGACTAACTTATTACACTCCTGATTACACACCTAAAGATACAGATATTCTTGCAGCATTCCGGATGACTCCTCAACCTGGAGTTCCACCCGAAGAAGCTGGTGCTGCGGTAGCGGCTGAGTCTTCTACAGGTACTTGGACAACTGTATGGACAGACTTGCTCACCGACCTAGATCGCTACAAAGGTCGTTGCTACGACATCGAGCCAGTTGCTGGTGAAGATAACCAATACATTGCTTATGTTGCTTATCCTCTCGACTTGTTTGAGGAAGGTTCCGTAACCAATATGTTGACCTCTATTGTAGGTAACGTATTTGGTTTCAAAGCATTACGCGCACTGCGTTTGGAAGACTTGCGGATTCCCGTTGCTTACCTGAAGACCTTCCAAGGTCCTCCTCACGGTATTCAAGTTGAACGCGACAAGTTGAACAAGTATGGTCGTCCTTTGTTGGGTTGTACCATTAAGCCCAAATTGGGTCTTTCTGCTAAGAACTACGGACGCGCTGTATACGAATGTTTGCGCGGTGGTTTGGACTTTACAAAAGATGATGAAAACATCAACTCTGCACCATTCCAAAGATGGCGCGATCGCTTCTTGTTCGTAGCAGAAGCAATCCACAAAGCACAAGCAGAAACCGGCGAGATCAAGGGTCACTACTTGAACGTAACCGCTCCTACCTGTGAGCAAATGCTGGAACGGGCTGAGTACGCTAAAGAACTCAAAATGCCCATCATCATGCACGACTACCTGACCGCAGGTTTCACAGCTAACACAACCTTGGCTCATTGGTGTCGTAAGAACGGTATTTTGCTGCACATTCACCGTGCGATGCACGCCGTTATCGACCGTCAAAAGAACCACGGTATTCACTTCCGTGTATTGGCTAAAACCTTGCGGATGTCTGGTGGCGACCACATTCACACCGGTACAGTTGTTGGTAAATTGGAAGGCGAACGCGGTATCACAATGGGCTTCGTTGACCTCCTACGTGAAAACTACGTTGAGCAAGACAAGTCTCGCGGTATCTACTTCACCCAAGATTGGGCTTCTATGCCTGGTGTAATGGCAGTTGCTTCCGGTGGTATCCACGTATGGCATATGCCCGCACTGTTAGAAATCTTTGGTGATGACTCCGTACTACAGTTTGGTGGTGGTACACTTGGTCACCCCTGGGGTAACGCTCCTGGTGCAACCGCTAACCGCGTAGCTCTAGAAGCTTGTGTTCAAGCTCGTAACGAAGGACGTAGCTTGGCTCGTGAAGGTAACGACATTATCCGCGAAGCGGCTAAGTGGTCTCCTGAATTGGCCGTTGCTTGCGAACTGTGGAAAGAAATCAAGTTCGAGTTTGAAGCAATGGATACCGTCTGATCATTTAGGATTTGGGATTTTGGACTTTGGATGAATATAAAATCCAAAATCTAAAATCCAAAATCTATAGGGCTGGGTCAAGCATGAATCTAAAGCAAATTGCGAAAGACACAGCCAAAACTCTCCAAAGCTACCTAACTTATCAGGCGCTGCGGACTGTATTGGCACAGCTAGGCGAAACAAATCCTCCTTTAGCATATTGGTTGCAAAACTTTTCTGCTGGAAAAATCCAGGACGGAGAAGCATATATTGAGGAACTGTTTCTGGTAAAGTCAGATTTGGCTTTGCGGATTATGACTGTCAGGGAACACATTGCGGCGGAAGTGACAGATTTCTTACCAGAAATGGTGCGTACTGGCATTCAGCAAGCCAACATGGAACAGCGTCGCCAGCATCTCGAACGCATCACGCAACTAAATTTATCAAATCCCAGCCCAATAACTGAACAGCAGACAGTTTCAGATCCTGATTTGGATAATTTATCTGGTTAGGATAGGCGCAAGCCCCAAAAACCAAGTAGTAAAAAATAGCCACTTAAAACAGCCATGCAAACTTTACCGAAAGAGCGTCGTTACGAAACCCTTTCTTATTTGCCCCCCCTATCTGACGCGCAAATAGCCAAGCAAGTTCAGTACATTCTGACTCAAGGCTACATTCCAGCAGTTGAGTTCAATGAAACTTCTGAACCAACCGAATTATTCTGGACAATGTGGAAGCTGCCTTTGTTTGGTGCTAAAACCACTCAAGAAGTATTAGGTGAAGTTCAAGCTTGCCGTTCTCAGTACGGTAATTGCTATGTTCGTGTTGTAGGTTTTGACAACATCAAACAGTGCCAAGTTCTCAGCTTTATCGTTCACAAACCCAGCAGATACTAAATTCTGATTTGGTTTAAATAATTTGTTTTTTTGGAGGGGTAGAGTTTTCTATCTCTCTTTTTTAGTTTTTGATGGAGAATAGAATTGTTAGTGGAGTAGCACACACAAAACGGTGGTATTATACAACAAATTACTCTTGATGAAGCTTACTATAATCGCGCAGTTGCTAATTATTTTTTGGGAAATTTTCATGAAGCATTGAAAGACTGTAATGAATCTTTGCAAATTAATTGCCACAATACCAAAACTTTAATAGCAAGGGGTATAGTTTACTCTGCTTTAGGAGCAATAGAAGATGCTATTAATAATTACAATAGAGCCTTAAAAATTAATCCAAATAGTTATCATGCTTACTTTAATCGGGCAGTAGCTTATTCCATGATAGGAGATGAAAATAAGGCTATATCTGATTATAGCAGAGCATTGCAGATTAATATTTATAAGGCTGATGCTTATTATAATAGAGGAAATTCTCGCTATGCTTTAGGAGATAAACATGGGGGAATAGCCGATTATGATATAGCACTGGAAATTAATCCTAATCAAGCTGATGCTTACTATAATAGGGGCGAAATTCGTTATGAATTAGGAGATAAATTTAATGCAATTGAGGATTTTAAAAAAGCAGCAGAGATATATAAGCACAAGTGCCAAGAAATAGATTATCAAGATGCTATTGAAAAAATAAAATCATTTTATGAGTCTGAACGAAGAGAGGAAGATAGAGAAAATAAGAATGCAATTAACTTTCATCAAAATTACGTTAGTTATTCATTTGATGTTTTGGTTCAACATCAAGATATGTGGAAACAATTACTTAAAGATTTAAAAAGCGATATAAAATGTAGTTGGCAAATAGTAAGTAGAAAAAATAAGAAATTTATTAGAATTAAGTTCTATGGAACTGATGAAAAATATTTAATATTGAGTCAAAAGTTAGCAGAATATAAAGAATTTCATCTTAAAGATATCAAAAGTGATTTTGATACTCATATAAATAATGAAGCAACACAAACAGAAAGTTTGATAGATAATACTGCTCAAGAATTTGATAAGATTAATGATAATAACTACCCTGTTCAATTCGAGAGAGATAACTGTGATAGTTGGCTGGATTGTGGTTATATGAATGACATCATCAACCCTTATGAAGTATACTAGATATACTTTAGATATAGAGTAGTGTTTATTTGATTTGGTCTCAGGTGATTATTATGCAACAAATTACTGTTAATGAAGCATCTCAACACTTATCTGATTTAATTGAAGCCGCACTTGGTGGTGATGAAATTATCATCATGAAAGATAATCAGCCTGTGGTGAAATTAATTCCTGTATTACCTGTGAAAATTCGTCCTAAATTTGGTAGTGCAAAAGGAATGATCAAAATGTCTGATGATTTTGATGACCCTTTAGAAGAGTTGAAGGAGTATATGGAATGAAGCAATTAATTGATACTCATACTCTGCTGTGGTTTACTATGGGTAATCCCAAAATCAGCGATAATTTGAGATTACAAATTGAGAATAACGACAATCTTCTGAGTATTGCCAGTGTTTGGGAAATGGCAATTAAACACAGTATAGGTAAACTAAATTTGGAGATGAGTTTTGATGATTTTGTCGAACAGCAAATAATTGGTAACGGTATGATATTAAAGAAAATCAACCAACAGCATATTTCAGTTATTGCTCAACTCCCTTTACATCATCGTGATCCTTTTGACAGAATGTTAATTGCACAGGCTATGGTGGAAAATATACCTATAATCAGTGCTGATACAATTTTTGATGCCTATCCCATACAGCGTTTATGGTAGATATCAGAAGTTTTATTGAAAAGCTGTGAAAAATGCTATTGGTTTTGTCGTTAGTTAATTAAATCAAAAAAGTTTTATGTCTTTAAAATCTCCACTCCAAGAAATCAGAATTTGTTTTGTTGGTGAATCATTTGTTAATGGTACAGGTGATCCTGAATGTCTGGGCTGGACAGGGAGAATATGTGTTAATGCTAATAAAAAAGGTTATGACATTACTTACTATAATTTAGGAGTGCGGCGAGAAACAAGTACAGAATTAAGAAATCGTTGGTTTAGAGAAGTTTCTTATCGCTTATCCCAAAAGTATGATGGCAGAGTTGTATTTTCTTTTGGGGTGAATGACACAACTATAGAAAATGGTAAAACTCGTGTTAATTTTGAAGAATCAATTACCAATATTCACAGTATTTTAAGTGAAGCCAAAAAACTATATCCTATTTTAGTAGTTAGTCCACCACCCATTGGCAATGAGGAGCAAGATCAAAGAATTGCTGATTTATCTCAGGAATTTACTTTGGTATGTCAGGAGTTAAATATACCGTATTTGGATGTTTTTTCTAAATTAATAAATTCAAATATTTGGTTAGAAGAAGCAAAAAATAATGATGGCACTCATCCTAGAACCGGAGGTTATACAGAATTTGCTCAAATTGTGGAAAATTGGGATGCTTGGTTAAATTGGTTTCCTACGTCTCAAATATCATAACCCATTATATAATCATCCATGACAAACCCACCCCCAAAATCTATTACCTTACTCTCAATAATCTCAAAACCAAATCGAGAATAAGCTTTAATTCCTTTTTCATTTCTTTTATTGACATTGAGAATGATTTTTTTCAAATTCATCTGTTTTGCTTTTTGACAAACATGAGATAACATTATTTGCCCATAACCAAAACCATGCAGTAAAGGTAATAAATAGCATTTATGTAATTTCAAACAATTAAAATTATCTTTTACTTCCACACCATAAGATAAATAACCAACCATTTGATCGCCTTTAACGACCTTATCGTAAAATATTCCTAAATTATAAATTTCATTTTCAATGACTTCCATTCCATACATCTTATTCAACATATATTCTATTTGTTCAATACTGATAATTTGGGAATAGTGAGCATACCAAATTTCTTGACTAACTTTTCTCAGTTCATCAAAATCAGTATCTAATAACTTTTCAATCTTAATTATCATACCTTGCCAATTTTTAATTGTGATTACCCTGATATCTACTATGGAAATTTTGGCAAAAGCATTGTGACCCCTGAATTCTTAGATTCAAATATCAGTTCCTATGCTCTGCGCGTAAATAATCTCAATATGGCTACCAAATTCCAACTTATCTAAGGATTCTGTGAAAAACACAAAACCCTTATAAGCTGTCACATATTTATATATTTTCGTAAAATAACCTTCACTGGTAACGATGACAAGCGGTTCTTCACTCTTGGAAAGAATCGCCAAAAAATCATCTAATTTTACACAAACACCTGTTCCCCGATGAGTGAAAATTTTTCCAGCAATAGCAGCAGGTTGAGCGGCCGCGTCACCACTGTAATAAGTCATTGGGCGCTATTTTTACGTATATTATTGACCTGCTGATTTTAAACTTTTGTTTCTACTACCTGCTGTGAGGTTTGTAACGTTTGCTGTAAACCCCAGTCAGGGCGCAATTTAGCTGCTTGACGCAAATAAATGTGGTGAACGGGAGCGGAAGTTGGCAAATAGGCGTGAATCAAAAAGCGGATGCAACGCTGTAAGCTTCCCTCGACGTGCATTTGTTGGACATCCAACATAGCCACACTATCCCATAAAGGACGACTGCGGGCGATCGCTGCTGGGAAAATAGCATCTAAGTCCCGTGTGACAGAAAAAGTAACACTCAAAATTTCTGTTGGTTGCAGCGTATTCCGTTCTTCTAGTTCATCAATTAATTCTGTCACCGCTTCTGTAATTGCTTCCACGCTATTTTCTGCAACGGTTGTTGCACCACGAATCGCCCGCATTTGCCATTCCACTCCCAAAGTCCTCCTTAATTAGTCATTAGTCATTGGTCACTAGTCATTAGTCATCAGTACAAAAACTGCTAACTAGTGACTATTGACAATTAATCTACGGTCTATATAACCACAGGGGTAAACCACTTGTAGACATTTCAAATTCCAGCCAATCAATTCCAGACCTAATACCTGATTTGGCCTGACGACTTCCTGGTAGAATCCGACTCAATAATGGTTTACGTTCTTCTAGCGTATAGCAAGGAGTTTTTTCTGGATCAAGTCCAACTAATTCCGCAGTCCAGCGACGTGCATCTTCTTCTGTTCCCAGACGGTCTACAACTCCCAATTCTACGGCTTGTTCTCCGGTGAAAATCCGCCCATCAGCGAAGGTTTTTACCTTTTCTACCTCCAAAGAACGACCCTCAGCTACCGTTTGTACAAACTGCTGATAGCTGACATCTATCAACTCTTGCAGGATGTTTTCTTCTGGTTCTGTCAGTTCCCTATCAAAAGACAAAATATCTTTGTAGGGACCAGACTTAATCACTTTAAAGGAAACACCAACTTTTTCTAGCAGGCGTTCCAAGTTATTTCCCCGCAAAATCACGCCTATACTACCTGTGATTGTGCCTGGGTTAGCCATAATGTGTTCGGCTCCCATGCCAATATAAACGCCTCCAGAAGCCGATATATTGCCAAAACTAGCGACGATTTTGGTTTTTTTACGCAACCGCTTGAGGGCGCTGTAGATTTCTTGGGAATCTCCCACTGTACCGCCAGGGCTATCGATGCGTAGCAATAAAGCTGGAAATTTCTTCTCTTCTACAGTTTTTAGGGCTTCTAATACCCGTTTGCGGGTAGCACTGGCGATCGCACCAGTTATTTCAATCCGAGCAATTTGTTTACGAAACTTGGGTCTCAACGGCCAAACCATGAGTAATCTAATCAGTTATTAATAAATTTAATATAGATTGTCCAGAGGTTAGACGACCTTCTCGACTCTGTTAAGAAAAATAAGCAAGCAAATAAGCTGCTATTCACAATCTTAAGGAAATTTTTAGATTTGGTGTATGGTTCTATTTGCTATATTTCTTCATGAAGGAGTATGTATTTAGATATCTATCTTTCAGCCAGGCTTAGTTGTAAATCTGTGGTGATGGCAAAAAACCACAATCTCAAAAACACAATTTAAGTTTGTATTGGTCAAGTAATCAAACAGATAATTGCAATTGACAGCACAAAGCACAGCCTTTAGTTACTTGTGACTAATGACCAAAATAGGTTTAATTTGATTAACTCTAATTCACAGCAATATTTAGCTATACCATCTATCAGTTGAGTTTGGGATAGCAGAAATCTTATTTTTGAGACGATTAATTTAGCTGTAACTTGTCATTCATTGACGCGAAGACGCTATGAATATCAATATTGATGACCTAGTTAGGAATCAAGGCGAAGAATTTGATACCGATAATAAGCATAGATATCAAATAGCCCACCCACAAAAGCACAAGTCAGACTGATGACAAATAACCCATTTATGGGACTACCAGTACCAAACGTGGCGAGAAAATGCAGAATCTGAGAGGGGATGTCCTCAGTTAGCCCTTGTAAACCAGGAACAAAGCTAGAAAGGCAAAAACAGACCAGCATAACGCCGACTAAGAACATAGGAGCAATAAAACTGAAAACGGTAGTGAGTACCAGGGAGCGGAGAAAGTTGGTAAAAATGCTCATTATCGGGCAATCTCCAAGAGTAAGGTGAGCGATCGCTAAAAAGCAGCACGTCAATTTCTACAATACGTGCGATCGCTCCCGAAAGGTCAATTTGTCAAAAATCTTAAGTTTCCATTAAAAGAACAGGCTAATATAACCATCAAATAATGCGGCTATTTTTAAGGCTTCCAATCCGCAAAACCCTTGTTAGATGAGGATTTATTTTCTGTCCAATAAATTTAAACGAGTTATGTCAAGACTAATATTATGCTTAACTTTCTGAGAGAGTCTTTAACCTAAGTTAACGTTTGGACAGAGAGCGATCAGCTAATAGTGTTTCACTTTAAGATTGAGATGAGGAGATAGATATCGGCTTCTTTGAGAAGCCGGGGATCTGGGTAGAGACTATTTTCTGATAAGAAAAGTGATAACAGATGACAAATAAGCAAGGACTTTCGCTATTCTGAAAGCAGTTACCGAGTTAACTGGAAAACATTGAGCAAGACTAGATCCAAATCCAGTTTAGGCGCTTGGAGCCAGCGATTACTGGCGGCGTTTTTTTTAGGTGGACAAGTAATAGTTCACCTGATGAGAGGCAAAATCCATCGCCGCAACACCATAGAACAACTAGCCGCAGTAGGCCCTGATTCCCTATTTATCGCCTTATTGACGGCCGTTTTCGTGGGTGCAGTATTTACAATTCAAGTAGCGCGGGAGTTTATCAACTTTGGCGCAGGAAATCTCGTTGGAGGTGTGTTAGCAGTAGCCTTAACTAGAGAACTCACACCTGTGCTAACAGCAGTCATTTTAGCCGGACGGGTTGGTTCTGCATTTGCGGCTGAAATAGGCACAATGCGAGTCACAGAACAAATTGATGCTCTGTTGATGTTAAAAACAGACCCCATTGATTATTTAGTTATTCCCCGCATCCTAGCTTGTTTATTCATGCTGCCCATCCTCACCCTGCTATCCTTAGTTACCGGGATGTTTGGAGGAATGATCATTGCTACCCACATTTACAACCTATCGGACACAGTATTTTTAGACTCAGCCCGTAACTTTCTGGACATCTGGGACATCGTTAGCGCCATGATTAAAGCAAGTTGCTTTGGCGTTTTAATCGCCATCATTGGTTGTAGTTGGGGTTTAACCACCACAGGAGGAGCCAAAGGTGTGGGACAATCTACCACAACTGCTGTTGTTACCGCCTTGCTAATTATCTTTATTAGCAACTTCTTTCTATCATGGTTGATGTTTCAAGGAACAGGTGGTGGATTATCTCCAGGACTGTGAAGAAGGCAGAGAGGCAGGGGAGCAGGGGAGCAGGGGAGCAGGGGAGCAGGGGAGATAACTTAATGACAACTGACAACTGAACAAGGAGTAAAAATTGTGACTACTTCATCTGTGCCTAACGTCTTATCTACAGTGGAACTCAAGCCAAGTTACAATATCCCTATTGTGTTGGTGCTTGCTTCCATTCCCCTACTGCTGATGAAATTGTGGATAGGAGGAGTGTTGACGCTGCTGGGATTATTTCTGATGTTGCAAGCTGTAACACTGCGGTTTCAATTTACCGCCACTGATTTTGATCTTTATCGGGGTGAAAAGTTAATTCGGCGTTTTCCCTACCAAGAATGGCAAAACTGGCGTATTTTCTGGAATAGAGTTCCCATCTTGTTTTACTTTAAAGAAATCCACAGCATTCACTTTTTACCGATTTTATTTGACCCCAACACCTTAAAATCTTGCTTAGAAGAGCGGTGTCCACGGATTTAGTGCTGAGTTATGATTGTTTTTGATTTATTGGCGTTATAGAATTACATTATTGTTTATGAACCCAGAGGAATCTCAAGCTTCAAAACCGATTGATGAATGGTGGGAAGAAACGCCAGAACAAAGTCCTATAGGTGAAATATCGGCAAACCTATCTAGTGATTCAGTCTTAGAGACAGAAACACCAACACCATCGGATGAACTACAAGCAGATGATATTGATTTTGAGTCACCCATCGCCAAGACAAAAGGACAAGAACCTCAAATAGAACCAACAGAGGAGTCTAACGGCGATTTAGTGGAATTAGTGACACAAAAACTAGACACTGGGGCGATGGAGTCAGAATCAGAACTTAATTCACTATATGCAGTAGCAGCACAACGAGTAGCCCAGTTACAGGAAACTGAAGCATCACTGAAAGCGGAAATATCCCAACTGCAAATTACTTACAAAACCCTTCAGGGACAAGTTAGCGAAACTCAAACAACACTCTCGAAGATGGTGCAAGAGTCCCTTGCACTTTTAGAACAACGTAAACAGGCATTGCAAATTTCTGTAGAACAACTGGAACGACGACAAGAACGCATTAGAAATGAAATGCGAACGACTTTTGCTGGTACATCTCAAGATTTGGCAATTCGGGTACAGGGTTTTAAAGACTATCTCACAGGTAGTTTACAGGATTTGGCAGCCGCAGCAGAGCAGTTGCAACTTGTGCCGGCTGTGAGGGAACGAGAAAGAGAAAAACCAGCGGTAAAGGAAGCCAAACCTGTTGAAGAACAGCCTCAAACTTTGCAACTGGCACAACAACAGTTTCAAGATACAACAAAACAAATTCGCCGTTTAATTGATCAATATCGCAACCAGCCAGATTATTATGGTCCTGCATGGCAGCTAAGGCGTACTTTTGAACCTGTTCACGCCGAAAGAGTCTCTAATTGGTTTTTTACCTTGGGGGGACGGGGTGCGTTGCGGACGATGGGTAGCAGGTTGCAGAATATTTTGATTGCTTCTTCAGCAATTTCGATTTTACATAAACTATATGGCGATCGCTTACGTACTCTGATTTTAGCTAATAGTCCAGAACGTTTGGGCGAATGGCGACGGGGTTTACAAGATTGTTTAGGTATCGGTCGTCCTGATTTTGGACCCGACAGAGGTGTGGTATTATTTGAAGCACCTACGGCTTTGGCACAAAAAGCTGACAGATTAGTTAAATCTAATCAAATGCCTTTAATTGTCATTGATGATTCTGAGGAGCAAATTAGTTTAGGCTTATTACAATTTCCTTTGTGGTTAGCTTTTGCACCAGATCCAAAAATGATGCGTGATAGAGATTTTGATGATGATTTTTAATTAGTCATTAGTCATTAGTCATTGGTTCTTGGTTATTCTCCACACTTGCTTTCTGACTCCAGACTCCTAACTCCTAACTCCTAACTCTTGAATTCTTACTTTTGAATTATGGCTATTTGGTTGACTTTGTGTGGGGTAGTGGTTTTATTAGCTTATCTATTGGGTTCTTTCCCCACTGGGTATATTGCGGCTAAGTTGTTAAAAGGAATTGATATTCGAGAAGTTGGTTCTGGTTCAACTGGTGCAACAAATGTCCTGAGAACTTTGGGTAAGGGACCAGGGGCATTTGTGTTATTTGCTGATTGTTTAAAGGGAGTTTTAGCAATAAATCTGGTTTACGTTTTATTCAATCTTGTTCCAAATTACAATTTCATACCACTGAATTTAGATGTGCAACTATGGCAACCTTGGTTAGTCACTTTGGTTGGTTTAGGGGCAATTTTAGGACATAGTAAATCAATCTTTTTGGGTTTTACTGGTGGTAAGTCTGTAGCTACCAGTTTGGGTATTTTATTGGCCATGTGTTGGCAGGTTGGTTTGGCTACTTTTGGTGTTTTTGCTGTGGTTTTCGCTATATCGAGAATTGTTTCTTTAAGTTCAATTTCTGGTGCTGTTGCTGTTTCTATTTTGATGGTGGTTTTCCAGCAACCTTTAATATATATTCTGTTTACTCTTGCTGGTGGGTCATATGTAATTATTCGTCATCGCAGTAATATTGAAAGGTTGCTTGCGGGTACGGAACCAAAAATTGGGCAGAAGGTGGAGACTGAATCTGAACAAACGGCGTAGAAGCCTGGGAATTAATTCCCAGTCTAATAGCGAAAGTCGGCTGAAGCCGACTAGGATATTTTTATTTTGATGAGAAGATAGTGATTACTCCTGTCGCGGTGTTAGAACAGAGCAGAACTTTTAATAGCAGTTGCTTTATCAGGAAATCCACCACTTGAAATTGCGGAAGAACTAAAAGATTTATTTGTACAAATTAACATTCATAAATATTTTGCCCGTCGAGGAGTTGTATTTGATGCAGCCAAACTTCAGATTTTGACTTAGAAATTAACTATTAATAAAATTCATTTTTATTGGTAGGTTAAACAGTCGTTAACCCACCCTACAAATTTACCTATTCTTTGTGCTGATGAAATCGAATACCTATGAAAATATCATAGACAAACTCAAAGAAGTCCTTTTTCTGCAATAACCCGGAAGTTTGAGGACTACCTTTTTCATCTAAAAGCGGCTTCATGAGATAGTAAGCAGGTTGGTAATTATACCAAGGAATCGAAGGCCACAAATGATGAATCAGGTGGTAATTCTGTCCTAAAATCAGGATGTTGAGAACTTTACCAGGATATACGCGGGCATTTTTCCAGCGATTACGTTCCACAAAAGGACGATGGGGTAAATAATCAAAAAATAACCCTAATGCGATTCCCACTATAAACGCTGGAATAAACCAAAAATTGAGAATATAGCCCAAAAAGTGATATTGGACGGAAATATAAACAATAGAAACTACAATCAAACGGCTAATAAACCATTCCAGTAGCTCATATTTGCGCCACAATTGCCGTTGAAAGAAAAATACTTCATGGTACAAAAACCGCACCGCAATCAACCACAATGGACCACCTGTAGAGACGTAATGATCTGGGTCGTCATTTGGGTGATTGACATTACCATGATGCTGAAGATGTACTCGTGTAAATACTGGAAAAGCAAAAGCTAAAATTAAGGCGCTACTATGCCCTAACATAGCATTAATCACCCGGTTACGATGGGCGGACTGATGACAAGCATCATGAATCACCGTCCCAGAACAGTGTAAGGCCAGAGTATTAATGCTAAAGCATAGCCAATGCGGCCATTGCCAAACCCAATAACCAAAGTTAGATAATACCAACATTGTCACTACTACAAAAAACAGCAGTAGCGTTGGATTAAAATCACCAGGAGGTGCTAAAAGTTCTTTGGGCGGGATTGTCAGCGGCTTTTTTGCCTCCGACGTGAGCATTACTAACTCCTTCTCTGTCAAATATTAAGAATATACGATAAATCTTAGTAAAAAGTAAACTTATATCAATTTTTGTATAGTAAGATTTAACCGCAGTGTTGCTGATTAGGGGATGAATAGGTTGATTAACGGTTATGATTTCAAACTAGACGAGTGCTTTGATAAAAAAGCTCTCCCAGAAGAAGGTATTACAGTTTACCCATTCCGGTTAACACCGAGAAAAGTAGCTGGAGGATATTTGTCTATAAAGTTACTAACTGTACAATATCAAATCTATACCGCAGCCACCTCTTTAACTGCTTGTGACATTGATATAGCAGTGACTGAAAAGTAGAGGCCGCTTAATTTACCATTATTTCCCAGATAGATCCAAAAAATCCTGAAATCAGCCCATGACGCAATTAAGAGATTCTCTGCGCCGAACTAAAATTGTTGCTACTATTGGACCTGCTACCAGCAGTCCAGAAATGCTGAAAGCAATTATTGAAGCGGGTGCAACCACACTGCGGTTAAATTTTTCCCACGGAACTCATGCTGATCATCAGCGTAGTATCCGGTTAATTCGACAAACCGCCTTTGAACTTAATAGACCAGTTGCTATTCTCCAAGATTTGCAAGGTCCGAAAATTCGCTTGGGTAGGTTTGAAAATGGTTTTATAATTTTGGCTAAGGGCGATCGCTTCACTTTAACAAATCGCCCAGTGGTGGGAACCGAGGAAATCAGCTGCGTTACCTACGATTATTTAGCTGAAGAAGTCCCCGTCGGCTCAAAAATCCTCCTCGATGATGGACGTGTAGAAATGGTAGTGGAGGAGATTAACCGCGATAAAGGTGATTTACATTGTCGCGTCACAGTAGCTGGTAAACTTTCTAACAACAAAGGTGTCAATTTTCCGGGAGTTTACTTATCCATCAAAGCCATGACCGACAAAGACCGTGAGGATTTAATGTTTGGTCTTGACCAAGGTGTAGACTGGGTAGCACTTTCCTTTGTCCGCAACCCCCAGGATATTATCGAAATCAAAGAGCTAATTTCCAGCACTGGTAAAAACGTTCCTGTAGTTGCCAAAATTGAAAAGCATGAAGCCATTGAACAAATGGAAGCGGTTCTGTCTTTGTGTGATGGTGTAATGGTTGCTAGAGGCGATTTAGGGGTAGAACTACCAGCAGAAGATGTACCTGTACTACAAAAGCGGTTAATTGCTACAGCCAACCGTTTGGGTATTCCCATCATCACTGCTACCCAAATGTTAGATAGTATGGTGAGCAACCCCCGTCCTACCCGTGCGGAAGTATCCGATGTAGCTAACGCGATTTTAGATGGTACGGATGCGGTGATGCTTTCTAATGAAACCGCTGTTGGTAGCTACCCAGTGGAAGCAGTAGCAACTATGGCGAGAATTGCTGAACGCATTGAACAGGAAGACGCTCAAAACCCCAACTCCCGTCTGTCCAGAGATAACAGACGTTCTATTCCTAATGCTATTAGTCAAGCAGTTGGTCAAATTGCTGAGAATTTGGGCGCAGCAGCAATTATGACTTTGACACAAACGGGCGCAACTGCTCGCAACGTTTCTAAATTCCGTCCTAAAACGCCAATTTTAGCGATTACACCTCATGTAAATGTGGCGCGACAGTTACAGATGGTCTGGGGAGTAAAACCTCTGTTAGTGCTAGAATTGCCTTCTACGGGTCAGACATTCCAAGCAGCTATCAATGTAGCTCAGGAAAAAAATCTCTTGAGTGAGGGTGATTTGGTGGTAATGACTGCTGGCACGCTTCAAGGCGTTTCTGGGTCAACAGATTTGATTAAAGTTGAGGTGGTGACAGCGGTACTAGGCCAAGGAATTGGTTTAGGACAAGGTTCGGTCAGTGGTCGCGCCAGGGTAGTGCGTACTGGTATGGATGCAAGTAATTTTAATCATGGTGATATTTTGGTTGCATCCAGTACAGGAGTTGATTTTGTAGAAGCAATTCGCAAAGCTGGTGGTATTATTACTGAAGAGGAAAGTCTTACAAGTCATGCAGCAGTAATTGGTTTACGTCTTGGTGTACCTGTTATTGTCGGTGTCAAGGAAGCGACAAAGGTAATTAAAGACGGTGCAATTTTGACTTTGGATATGCAGCGGGGTTTGGTTTACTCGGGTGCGGTGGGAACACCATAAACAATTAAAAATTAAAAATTAAAGATTAAAACAAATAATTGTTGGTTTTTAATTTTTAGGTTTTCAAATAATAGGAGGTAATGGGTAATTTTTAATTATTCCCTCTTGCCTCTTCTCTAAGATTTACGTTAGTTCAAGAACAGTAATCAAACCGGATTCCTATATCAATCAGTATATCAAGACTCTGGAACTATTTGATGTGATTCTCATATTATTGCTATCAAGTAAGAATTTTATTACTTTTAGTATTACATATTTGAGTCTTGACGTAAATTTCTTTGTAAGAATTCAGTTAAAGCGATAAGATCCCCGACTTCTTTTATTTATTGTGTCCATAAATGATAAATTGATCTCAGAAGTCGGGGATCTGGATATGACTGATTGCTATGGCTGAATACTTACATTTTTTTTTTATCCATTGTCGAATTTCCTCCTGTTTAGGATTATAAATTCTCTTAAAGATATTGTTTTAAAACTTCAACTGTAGCTATTCCTGTTTTTTTCCAACTAAATTGATTTGCTCTTTTTAGACCTTTTTCTGAGAGTTGTTTTCTCATTTCTAAATCATTGATAATTGCTTGCATCGCTGCTGTAATTTCTCCTACGTTGTAGGGATTAATTAAAATAGCAGCATCTCCGGCAACTTCTGGAAGTGAGGAAAGATTAGAAGTAATTACTGGTGTACCACAGGCCATTGCTTCTAAAACTGGTAAACCAAACCCTTCCCATAAACTAGGGAAAACTAACGCAAGTGCTTGATTTATGATTGTTGGTAATTCGTCGTAAGGTACATAGTTGAGGAATTTTACTAAATGATTTATTCCTAATGTTTCAACTTGTGTTTCTAATAATGGGGTGTAACGTTTATCAATAGGTCCTACTAACCACAGTTCATAGTCATTTTTATTAGGTAGTGCGGAAAAAGCGGTTATTAAACGCTGAAGGTTTTTGTAAGGGTGTTGACGACCGATGTAGAGGAAATAGTTGCGAGTGGGGAGGTTGAGGAAGCGGAAATGTGAAGCATCATAAGCTAAAGAAATGGGTGTTATTTTCTTGGTAGGTATTTGGTAAAAGTCGGTAATGTCTTTAGCTGTTGCTTCGGAGTTACAAATAATGTGTTTTGCTTGGTTGAGGACTTGGGGGGTGTAGTAACGATGGTATGGTGTTAAAGGTGAGAAGGGTTTGGGAAAGCGTAATGGTATCATGTCGTGAGACATGATGATAAAGCGACAGTTGGTGTATAGGGGTGCTTCTGGGATGGGGGAAAATAAAAGTTGAGATTTGAGGTTTTGATAGATTTTTGGTAGTTGAAATTGTGTCCACATTAGACGGCGTAAATGTCCTTTAATTCCGTCCGCAGGAGTAAGATTATTTGGGACTGGGTAGCAGTTGAATTCAGGATATTTGTTTGCTGTTAATAGTGTAGGTTGGAGAGATTTTAAATAGGGAAAAAGATTTAACGCATAGTTGCTGATGCCGGTTGGTTGGGAGAAGATAACGGATAAATTGATGATGAGTTGATGAGAAAATGAATTATTTATTATGTTCATTAAGTAATGAGTAATAATTTATAAATCAGGATTCAGTTATAATTTTAATAATCTGTGTGGTTGCCATACCTCCACCATAAAGATTAGGTGGAATTTGAGTTTTTGAGGTATTTACATAAGCTGCTAATATTCCAGCAGTTATTTGATTAGTATCTAATGGTGGTAAAAGCCGATTCCATCTTAACTGTACTAACTCTATCCACTCGGTTTCATCTCGCAAAGTTACACAAGGTACTCGATAGAAAAAAGCTTCTTTCTGCACACCTCCAGAGTCAGTGGTAATTAGTTTGGCATTTTTTTCTAGCATCACCATGTCTAAATATCCCACGGGATTAATCAAACATAAAGAATTACTTACTATATCTAAAATTCCCTCTCTGAGTAAAGCCGCACGGGTGCGAGGATGAAGAGGTAAAACTACAGTTATCTTTTTACTAACTTCTACCAATGCAATAAAAATGTTTTGTAGTCTTTTTGAATTATCAGTATTTTCTGCTCTGTGAATAGTTGCCAAAATATAGTTTTGAGAAGTCAAGTTTAAATCTTGCAAAATTAAGCTTTTCTCTTCTGCTTTGGTGAGATAATCTAAAGCAGCATCATACATCACGTCACCTACTAAATGAATTTTTTCTTGAGCAATTCCTTCGTTTCTCAAATTTTCCACAGCAGAATTAGTAGGTGCAAATAATAAATTAGCAGTATGATCGGTGAGAACGCAATTAATTTCTTCTGGCATTTTGCGATTAAAAGAACGTAATCCAGCCTCAACATGAGCTACTTTAATATGTAGTTTGACAGCAGCGATCGCTCCAGCTAATGTAGAATTGGTATCACCATAGACTAATACCCAATCTGGGGATTCTTGCAATAATACCTCTTCAATTTTCTCTAACATTCTGCCCGTTTGCGCCCCATGAGAGCTAGAACCAATGGCTAAATGGTAATCTGGAGCAGGAATTTATAACTCTTGAAAAAACACATCAGACATATTTTCATCATAGTGCTGGCCTGTATGAACTAAAACTTCTTGTATTTGTGAATGAGACTGCAATTTGCGAGAAACAGCGGCTGCTTTGATAAACTGAGGACGAGCGCCGACAATTGTGAGAATTTTCATAATTTTTAATCATCAAAAGTAACATTAAAATGTTCCACCCAGCGAATTAAATTTACCCACCGCCAGATGCGAAAATCGAAGGTAGATTTACCATCAATTACTGCTTGCCATTCAGCTTTTACTTGTGGCAAATTTAAGGCAGGAATCTGGTTTGCTGTTTCACTGTTAAGGGCATTTTCTACCCAAGGGCGTAAAGTTTTCAGCCAGCTTTGTTCGGGTGTAGCAAAGCCGATTTTGTCTTTGCGGTCTAAGATGAAATCTGGAACAATACCGCGCATTGCTTGGCGGAATATTGCCTTTGATGTACCATTTTTAGCAATAATAAATTCTTCTGGTAAAGAGAAAATAAAATTGGCTAAAGCAGGAGTGAGGAAAGGAACGCGACTTTCAATTGAATAAGCCATTGAGTTGCGGTCTTCATAACGCAGCAGAGGGAGTAAACTATTTTCCAGGCTCTGATGAAGTTCCTCGCGCAAAATATCACTTTTATGATGTTGTATGATAGAATAAAATTTTACGTCGCGTTCTGCAAACCAAGCAATATTTAACCAAGGTGGAGTTAATTCTTTTCCTACTAAAAGTCTAGCAGGGGCTTTAAGATAATCGGGCAGCAAAAATTCTCCTCCAGCTATCAATAATGTTAGCTTATTCATATCAGGAAAACTGGATGCTTTTTGCAGAAATTCAGATGCTTTGACAAACTTTCCCTGACGAATCAGACTGGCTAGTCGTGCGGCTAGATAAGGACGATAACCACCTAACAATTCGTCCGCGCCTTGCCCATCCAACATGACTTTAATTCCGGCTGATTGCGCTAGTTGAAATACTCGGTGCTGCGCGTAAATACTGGTGCTACCAAAAGGTTGATCTTGAACGTGAATGAGGTGATTTAAATCTGCTACCAAGTCTGTGGCAGTAGGTTGGATTTTATGCATGATACAGTTCGCTGCTTTTCCCACTATATCTGCCCACTGTTCCTCATTCAGTCTGGTATCATCTGCTATGTAAGTAAAAGTATGTATATCTATTCCAGGTTCTAAGTACCGCATTGCCATAACAATGCTAGATGAGTCAATTCCTCCTGAAAGTGCAGCCCCTACTGGCACATCACTGCGGAGGTGGAGACGCACATTATCTAAGAATAAATCTCGCAGTTGTTCTGCTGCTTCTGTAAAGGAAATTTCCAAGCGATCGCTTAGATTTACTTGCCAATAACGCACTGGCTTTACTTCTTCGGGTGAGTCTAAAGAAACTTCCAAATAATGAGCAGCAGGAAGCTGATAAATATCAGCAAATAAGGTTTCTCCTCCAAAATCTGTCAGTCCAAAACGTAGATAATCATAAATCCTTTGAGGATTTGCTTGAGGACTTATACCGGGTATTTCTAAAAGCGTTTTAATTTCTGATGCAAAAGCAAAGTTATTATCAAAATAGGCATAGTATAAAGGTTTGATGCCAAAAAAATCTCTGGCTAGAAAAAGTTTACGAGTATGAGTATCCAGTACAGCAAAGGCGAACATTCCCACTAGGCGATTTAGTGTTTGCATACCCCAGTGGCTATAAGCAGTCAGTAATACTTCTGTGTCTGAGTGGGAATTGAACGTATAACCTAATGATTTTAATTCTGTTTGTAGTTCTAAATAGTTATATATTTCTCCGTTGAAAACAATTGAATAACGCCCGTCTGGTGTTACCATTGGTTGCGAACCAGCTTCGCTCAAATCCAGAATGGAAAGACGACAGTGGACTAAACTAAGCCAGCAATTTTGCAGGTGATCAGGATTGTGAGAAATCTTAACTGGGGCTGTTCCTGACCAAGCTAAGAAGCCAAAATCATCAGGTCCGCGAAGGTGCAGGGAATTGCTCAGGTTTTTTAATAGTTGTGGTTCTATGGGTAATCGGTCAAATTTTACTATGCCAGCAATTCCACACATAAAGCTTATTTTTAAATGTATAAAATATTTAAATTTGAAATTTGATTTATAGAGATATTATTAAGCAATCTCCAATCTTTATCATGTCGCAATTATAAATACTTGCTTCGTTAGTGATTTTGACATTTTTGCCAATGAATTTAAATCCCATCTCTTGCAGTTCGTTATCTGAATAATATGGCATTATAACCACCTAATTAAATATCTGTTCTAGTTGATAAAGTAAATTTTCTTCTGAAAAGTATTCTTGGATCTTCTGGATATTACGATTTCTTGTATTCTCATCCATCAAAGTTATTTCAAACTCCTGTGTATCGTAAACCTCAATGCCTAACTCTTTAAAAAGCTGCCATTGTGATACGTGAGTTCTCATGTAGACTTTTTTACCCATTCCCAGAAGAGAAATGGTGTTACCCATTGCCTCTTGTCGATTATGGTTAAAAACAGCAATATCAATACTAAGCTGAAACTTTCTGTATTCCTCTAAAGACATAAAAGTTGTTATGGGAATAAATTTTTCACCAAATATTTTTTTCCCTTTTGCTATAACACGTTCTTTTACTATTTCTGAACCATAGGATAAGGGACAGATAATTTTGATATCCTGATCTTTGTAGGGTTCTAAAATATCGAATAACTGTAAATGATTATTATTTGATGATGCTGAGTTACCAATTTGAATATTGATTGTACTTTTGTTGAAGTTTGTATTATCAATTTCCTCTATATGTTTATAAACATTACTAGGATACATAATACATTTATAGTAGTTTAAATTCGTGTTTAATTTTAAACAAGCATCTTCATAATCTCCCGTAATATACGTAATTACGCCCTTCACTCTTCTGAGTAAATTTTTTTTAAAAAATACAACTATTTTCAGTAGTAAATAATTGCCAATATTTTTTGCATTAATACTGTCAAGTGAATGTAAATCTTCACCCCATATAACCCAATAAGATTTAAGCATAAAAAGAGGATTTAAAAGATAAAATAGCACAAGACGTGGGCTAAAGAAGCCATGAATAATAATAATATCACAATTCAAACAAATACGAAGTAAGTCAATAAATGAAAAGATGTTGTTTAGCTTTTTATAGTAACTCAATTGGTATTCTTTAAAATATTTATTCTCGTTTTGCAAGACAAAATGATAATGTATTTCGTGGGGAAAATTATCCAACATAAAGTCTAAAAAATCACTGGCAATGGGTGAATCATTATAACAATGTATAATTTTATTTTTCATATTTTTCAAGTTACCTTGCCCATTTTGTCATTTGGATAGCTCGCCAATAAAATGTTGAAAAATAAATAGCCATACTTATAGATAAACATAATAATGCGTTAAAAAGAGTTAGCTGAAATAATGAACAAATAATTATTGATAGAGAATAAATTGCTGAACCTATGAAATTCCAAATAAATGCTTCAGCCTCCCTATTACAGATAAGAGGAATTACAGAAATAGGGGAAGCAACAAAATGGAATAAAACATAAACAGAATAAGCATGAGCTATTTTACCAGCCTCAGCCCATTTCTCTCCAAAAGCTATATGAAATATCTGATCTGAGAATATATTAATTATTAAAAATGGTATCAGTCCTATTAAAAATAGTTTAATCATTAATTTTTTTGTCTGATTAGCATAGCATTTCTTATGACGATAGTACTCTGCTGCTTCTGAATAGTATACTTGTGTGAATGATGTACCTAATATTCTCATTGGCGTGAAAAGAACTTTTTCCATTAATGAAAAATAACCTAGATTGAGTACACCGTATATTTTAGAAATGAATAATAAAGATATTCCATTTTTAAAAGAATCTAAAAAAGCGTGTAAGGAATTGATCAACGGAAAATTTTTGTATTTTTTTGCCAAGGCAATTTCTTTAGATAACTTGACTTTCAGAAGAATGTTCTTATCTTCTTTTATAAAAATATTAGCCAGTATTCCTGTGGAAATAGCTTGTCCTATAAATCCACTGAAAACCAAGCCTCCAAATCCCATCCCTATCAACCCAGCAACTAAGTTTGAAACTGCTGTAGACCCACTCTGCAAGACCCGATTAGCAGCCAAACGCTTGTATTTATTTTTGCGAGTATTCCAATAGTTTAGACTTTGGTATATGCCTGTTAAAAATACACTAATGGGAGTTAAATATAGCCAGGTAGATATATCTGTATTTCCCAGCATTTGAGTGATAGGAGTATTAAACAACCACACCACCAAAAGCATCAAGAGACTTACTCCAGCAGCTATAACAACTGATAAAACTACGATATTAGCTCCATCACTTTCTTTGCGTGGTAGAATTATAGCCAATTCATAGCGTCCAGTAGCGATGACGCTAATAATAGAGATAATGGCAGTATACATAGCAAATACCCCATAGTCTTCTGGCGTATAAATCCTTGTCAGAATTGGGGTGATTGCGATTGGAATT
Source organism: Anabaena sphaerica FACHB-251 (assembly GCF_014696825.1). Lineage (NCBI taxonomy): Bacteria > Bacillati > Cyanobacteriota > Cyanophyceae > Nostocales > Nostocaceae > Anabaena > Anabaena sphaerica. Next base: position 306,560 of record NZ_JACJQU010000001.1, read on the forward strand.
GCTTGAGCAATTGTTGTCCCTGTCATCAGGGTTAAGACATTGCGGGTAAACTCACTTTTTGGCAAAAGCCGACGAATCATATTTTTTTAATAACTTGCTCAAGTTTTGATTATGTTTCATTAAAAAAATCTTGTATAGCTCTTACCACTTGTTCAACTTGGATTAGTTCTAATTCCGGGAACAAGGGGAGACGTAATAAACATTCAGACACAGTTATTGTGTTATTCATGTTACCATGAGTGCGACCATAACGCTGTCCGGCGGCAGAATTATGTAAAGGTACATAGTGAAATACAGCGTAAATTCCTTTCTGTTGGAGATAACTAATCAACTGTGTTCGGGTTGATAAGTTTTGTAAAAGGATATAGTACATATGAGCATTATGCTGACAGTAAGGGGGAATAATGGGACGACGCAATTTTCCAGCTTGTTCTAAAGGTTCTAATAGCTGGTGATAATGTTGCCAAATCTGCATTCTTGTAGCCGTAATTTGTTCTGCTTCTTCTAACTGAGCATACAGAAATGCAGCAATAATTTCTCCTGGTAAATAGCTAGAACCCTGGTCTATCCAAGTATATTTATCTACCTGACCTCGAAAAAACTGGCTGCGGTTTGTACCTTTTTCTCGAATAATTTCCGCTCGTTCGGCAAATTGTGGGGTATGAATTAAAAGAGCGCCACCTTCTCCAGAAATGACGTTTTTGGTTTCATGAAAACTGAAACAGCCTAAGTCACCAATACTACCCAGAGGTTTACCTTTGTAAGTGGACATAACTCCTTGCGCTGCATCTTCAATTAATAGTAACTGATAGTTGTGAGCCATCTTCTGTAAGGTATCCATTTCGCAGCTCACACCAGCATAGTGAACAGGGACAATAGCGCGAGTGCGTTCTGTGACTGCGGCTTCCACTAAAGTTTCATCCAAATTAAGAGTATCTGGTCTAATGTCTATAAATACAGGAATAGCACCCCGCAGTACGAAAGCATTAGCCGTAGAGACAAAGGTATAACTAGGCATAATTACTTCATCTCCTGGATCTAAATCAGCGAGAATAGCGGCCATTTCTAACGCTGCGGTGCAGGATTGAGTGAGCAGGGCTTTCCATGTCCCAGTCTTCGCTTCAATCCATTGATGGCATTTTTTGGTATAGCTCCCATCTCCTGCTAATTGACCAGCATGATGAGCTTTGCTGATATACCAAAGCTCTTTACCTGTCATATAGGGTTTATTAAAGGGAATGTAAGTCATGTTAATTTTTTTTATAAGGGATTACGAATAAAGAACCACCCAGAGGAAAGGAAAAACTAATTTAATGAAAAAGCGTTCAATATCTGATGACTAGAAAAGCTTTTTTTCTATTCTTTGTAAAACAAATCCGGTTCTAAAGTCGATTTCTAAAAATGTTTCTGCTTGGGGAAAGTAATGTTGTAGAGCATAAATTATCAGCCTATGGTGGGAACGAAACCAGAAGTTTTTTGCTTCCAGTTTAGCGAGTTAGGGAAAGAATTGAGCTTCCAATCCTTCACTATCGGCCGCCAATTCAGGAGCAAAAGCTAAGTGTCCTTGTATGGAATTGGGAAAATAACCACAAGCAGAACAAGTCCAGTCTTGGCTACAAAATGATGACTACGGTCATTACATATTTTCATCTAGTTATTTCAAACCCATTCTTATTCCATCTTTACACATAATAAGGGTATAATCATTATATTTATCGATATATTCTTCATGCACAAATACACATTCTTTATATAGCTTACCTTGAACAGTAACACCTCCATACCGAAATTGTGCTTTGAAAAGATTAAAAATAAATTTGCTATCATAATTTTCTGGGTTAATGCTATCAAATCTACCAATCAAGTTTTCTAGGTACTCACCTTTTTCTAACTTGATCTTTTGTCCATAAAAATAATTATTTATAGCTTGTTGAATTAAACCAGATGCTAAAACTTCTTCTAGTTTATTTTCTATATCAATAGAATTATCATTTAGGCTACGTTTCACATAAGACTCTGCCAGCAAGTAACCTTGGTCTATTTTATCATTTATTTCATGAATCGAAATACCAAATTGTTTTACGTTCTTTAAAAATCCCCAAGAGATAGGATGTCTACCACGAAACTGTGGAAGTTTACCCGTATGAATGTTCCAAATACCATATTCAAATTTATTAATTTCTTCTAGGGTAAAAATAATTCCAAATCCATAAGAAATTCCCACGGATTTACTTATATATTCTAAAGATCTTAAATCTTGTCTAGTTTTAATAGTCAAAAATTGTATATTATTAAGTTGGGAAAAATTAAAAATATCCATGTTATATCGGTGGTTTTCGCAAATAATTTTTTGGACAGGAATAATTTCATGTATAATTTCTACCACTTTATAAGTGTTACCAAAAAATATGACTTCTTTAACAGGATAGACGTTTTCTGGTTGTGATGTTTGTCCTAAAATATTTTTTACATTATTCATTTTCTTCATAAATCACCATTAATTTTCAATTTTTAGAAATTACATATTATTTGAAAGTTTTCATGTATTTTTTAGCATTAACACCTTCATTAAAAATCAAGTCAATAATACTTACTCCATGTTCAAAAGACGGAAAAAGTTGATTATATTCTGGATAATTGGAGTAATCAAAATAACTTAATTTAATATTTTCTTGTTTAAATAATTCCTCATCCATATAAATCTTAGCAGCCGGACCGGAAAGATATTCTGTTGCTCCTGCTTGCTTACATATAGAAACTAACCGTTCAGTTTTGCCTTCAACTATAAAATAGTCCATAGACCAAGAAATTTTGGTATTAATATTTAAAATCTTACAAATGTTTACTAAAAAACGATAATTAACTTGACTGAGAAACGTTTCTTCGCAGTTTAGATATAAGTCCTCAAATATCTCTTTGTATTGTCGAAAATAAGTAGCACGAGCGTAATTATAAATAATTGAATTCCAATGTTTTTGAATCCAGGTTTTATTACTTATTTGAGTATCTTTAATTAATTGAAAACATTTTCCTTTAACCTTAACAGGTATTGTTAACCAGATTAGTCCTTGGGAAGTTTTGATTTTATTTCGATTGCGCCAATCTCCCTTAGTATATTGCATATCATCAAAAAGAATGAACTCGTCTACTGAATTAATTATGTCAAAATACCCCTTCCAAGGAATATAGTTAGATTGTAATATGGCAACTTTTTTCATTGAGATCCAAGATAATATAATTGATTGATTAATCTATTTTTTCACACATACAAGTTATTTATTTGATTAATACTGAAAATATTAGCTGAATTGATGGATTTAATTTTTAGTTTCTAAAACTAAAGCTTGTTTAATAGCACTCACAATACGCTCAATGGCTACATAATCAATTTCTGTCCAAATCGGTAAACTCAAAACCTCCCCAGCACACAAATCACTTACAGGATTCATAGGATAGAGACCTTTGTAAACTGGTAACTGATCTTGCGGCACAGGATAATAAATCATTGTACTGATACCCTGTTGAGTTAAATACTTCTGCACAGCATCACGCTTACCATCTAAAACCCTAATTGTATACTGATGAAATACATGACCATCAACAATTTCAGGAGTCACCACACTAGGAACATCTGCTAATAGTTGATTATAGGTTTTAGCTACTGTACGTCTACCTTGATTCCATTGATCAATGTGAGGTAACTTTACACGCAAAATTGCTGCTTGTATAGTATCCAAACGTGAATTATAGCCCAAAACCTCATTATGATACTTCTTTTTGGCTCCATGTACCCGCAGCATCCTGGCGGTTTCTGCAACTTGGTCATCATCGGTAACAATTAAGCCACCGTCACCGTAAGCACCCAAATTTTTGGAAGGGAAAAAAGAATAAGCACCTACATGACCAATTGTACCAGCATGTTTACTGTTAATATTTTCATGGGTATTAGTATAGTATCTAGCACCAAAAGACTGAGCGCAATCTTCAATGACTTTTAAATTGTACTTTTGGGCAATATCCAAAATTTCGGACATAGCTGCCGGATTACCATAGAGGTGAACGGGCATGATAGCTTTAGTTTGAGATGTGATTTTCTCAACTATTGCGGCTGGGTTGATGTTAAATGTATCAGGGTTAATGTCAACAAATATGGGTGTAGCACCGACATTACTAATTGATTCCGCAGTAGCAAAAAAGCTAAATGGTGTGGTAATTACTTCATCACCTGTACCAATACCCAAAGCCCTTAACCCGATGACTAAAGCATCAGTACCAGAGTTAACAGCGATCGCATGACGTACTCCTAAATAAGTCGCTACTTCCTGTTCAAATAGTTTCACATCTGGTCCCATGATAAATTGACCAGATTCTAAAACGCGATTAATAGCCGCTTGAATCTCTGTTTTCAAAGATTCATATTGAGGTTTAAGGTCTAGAACAGGAATATTAGTTTGGTTCATGCAACTCTGATCACTTCTGTTTCTGAAATTTTTTGATATTTAGTTCCTGTAGAATCTACAGCGTAGCCATCAGTATCAAACTTTAACACATCACCATAGGCGCTCATCCAACCAATTATTTTTGCTGGCACTCCAGCCACCATAGCATAGGATGGTACATCTTTTGTTACCACTGCACCAGCAGCTACAAAAGCAGATTCATGTAATGTTACACCGCAAACGATTGTAGCATTAGCACCAATACTGCTACCTCTTTTCACTAAAGTTTTTTGGTAATCATTACTGGTATTACGGGGAAACTCACATCGTGGTGTTTTCACATTTGTGAATACCATGCTTGGACCACAAAAAACGTAGTCTTCTAAAATTACCCCTTCATACAAAGAAACGTTATTTTGAATTTTGCAGTTATTACCAATAACGACGTTATTAGCAACTAAAACATTTTGTCCAAATATACAGTTTTCACCAATTTTCACTTTGGCAAAAATATGACAAAAGTGCCAAATTTTCGTACCTTTACCAATATCTGCACCTTCATCTACATAGCTGGATTCATGTACAAAATAGTTAGTCATTTAGGATTTTCTGTGCCTCTTCTAAAATTTCTACAACTGCAACTCCATTCCAACCATCAGAACGAGGTTTTTGGCGAGTTTTCAAACATTCTAAAAAATGCTGACACTCAATTTTTAATGGTTCTGAATTTGCTACTTCTACTACTTCGCTGCCTTGATCATGATGTTGTAAATTTTGGTCAATATATTTATTATGAATAGTAACAGTTTGTTGCACTTCATCGTAAACCAGCATTTGTTTTTCGGCAATAACTACAGTGCTACGCTGAGTTAATGGCCAATACCAAGAACAACTAATTTGGGCAGATTGACCTGTTGAAAAACTCAGATCAACTTGCACAAAATCAGCTATTTTTGGTTGTAAAATAGCTTTACCTTGGGCTTGAACTTGTGTTAGTTTGGGGTTTCCCAACAGGTCTAAAACCACGGAAACATCATGGGGTGCAAAAGACCACCAAACGTTTTCTTCTGTGCGTACTTTGCCTAATTTTAATCGTTGAGTAGCTACGTGCAGCACTTGACCAGCTTTTCCACTGGCTAAATAATCGCGCATCCAAGCGATCGCACTTTGATACAATAACAAATGTCCAACCATGAGAATTTTACCCTGCTGATCTGCATATTCAGCCAGTTTTCTAGCTTCATCCGTTCGCAGGGTCATGGGCTTTTCTACAAATACATCCTTACCAGCCGCCAAAGCTGCCATCGCTAATTCATAATGGGTAGGTGCGGTTGTTGCCAGCACAATGGCAGGTATATCTGTTTCTATAGCCGCTTGAAAATCAGCATAAATACTAATATCTGGATAGGTTGTAGCTATTGTTTCTCTCAGTCCAGGATGAGTTTCTGCGACACCCTGCAATGCTCCTAATGCGTGAAAATTCCGCACCAGGTTTTTGCCCCAGTTCCCAGCACCAACAACAATTACTGATTTTTCGCTTAAATCTGTCACCACTTACCCATCCCTACAACAGAGTTACTTTATCATGGGCGCAATCAAGATGACGAGTTACACCCCTTGTATCTAGAACCGCTTTGGACTTAACTACCAAATTGATGTAATCTATCTGACTATGATCAGTAGTAATTATTACTAAGTCAGCCGAGATAATTTTTTCCTCTGTTAGCTCTACACTAGAGTAAGTTTTGCCTTGCACCTCAATTTTTGGCACATAGGGGTCATGATAACTAATTGTGATTTTATCTTCTAAGAGGTAATTCATGACCATCAAAGCTGGAGATTCCCGCCAATCACCCAAATCTTTTTTATACGCCACACCAATGAGCAGCACCTTTGATTTAGCGGGAGCAATACCTAAATTATTTAATGCTCTGCGGGTTTTTTCCCTAACAAATAGGGGCATGGAGCGATTAATTTCCCCTGCTAAAGCAATGAAATGGGTATTAAAGTTAACTTCCTTAGCTTTCCATTCCAAGTAATGGGGGTCAATAGGGATACAGTGACCACCTACCCCAGGACCCGGATAAAAGGGCATAATGCCAAAGGGTTTGGTGTTGGCAGCATCTAGCACTTCCCAAACGTTGAGATTGAGGCGATCGCACAATAAAGCTAACTCATTTACTAAAGCAATATTTACAGCGCGAAAGGTATTTTCAAACACCTTCACCAGTTCCGCAGCTTTAGCACTACTGACAGGTACTACATGATCAATAGTTTGCTCATAAAATAATTGTGAAACTTCCAGGGAATATGGATCTGATGCTCCTACTACCTTATTAGTATTTTTGGTAGTGTAACGCTTATTGCCTGGATCTACCCGTTCTGGAGAATGGGCTAAAAAGAAATCTTTTCCTTGCTTTAAACCACTAATTTGCTCTAGAACAGGGCGCATCACCTCATCCGTAGTTCCAGGGTAAGTAGTTGATTCTAAAGTTACCAACTGTCCAGGGCGCAAATGTCTAGCAATGGCATGAGTTACATTTTCAACGTAGCTCAAATTAGGAGTCAGATTTTTAGTTAGGGGTGTGGGAACACAAATGACGATAACATCCATCTCCGCAACCCGTTCAAAATCGGCAACTGCTTGTAGTTTGCCACTGCTGACAACTCGCTTTAAGTCTTCATCTTGAACATCTGTGATGTAATTATCGGCTATGTTGACTCGTTCAACTCTGAGCGGATTTTGCTCAATTCCCAGGACATGATAGCCAACTTTGGCTTTTTCTACTGCAAATGGTAAACCTACATATCCCAGACCGACAACCCCAACAATGGCTGTATGGTCGCTAATTTTTTGTTTTAATTTAACTAAATTTTCTGGGTGATCAGTCATATTTTCAGGCTACATAATCTTGCTTAGAGCAAGTTTCATAGTGACTACGCTACATAAAAAGTATTTCTAATCACAATGTATCTATAATCTCAACTCAAGATATACTCAAGCATTAGACAATGTTGACAGGTTTCTAGTAGCGCAAACTTTATACCAGTAAATATTTAATTTACCAGGTTAATAGTTTAGCAGTTTTGTGACATATCATTAATTTATGAAGCGTGTAGTTTTGATTACTGGCCATTACTGGAGTTCCAAACGCAAGGCAGGCTTTCACTGGTTAGCTGATGCCTTTTTGCGTCAAGGTTGGGAAGTGGTATTTTTCACCGCACCCCTAAGTTGGCTATCTGTAATTCGTCAAGACTACCGCCTAGACTATCCTGTACTCCAAGAGGCTAACAAACTTCAGCAGGTAGAAACCACACTTTGGAGCTATATCTGGTTTACACTTTGGCATCCAGCTAATCTGCGTTTGAATGTACTTAACTCCTTAAGTCATGGTTTGTTCCGTCTTTACAGTCACTTGCCTCTAGGACCAGTAGCATCCATGATTGAGGATGCTGATCTTTTTATCTTTGAAAGTACCCCTGCAATTCTGTTATTTGAAAGCTTTAAACGCATCAATCCCAGTGCTAAGTTTATCTATCGTGTTTCTGATGATCTGCGATTATTAAATAATCATCCTGTTGTCTTAGAAACAGAACAGCAAATAGCCTCTGAATTTGATTTAGTCAGCGTACCTAGTCAGTACATTTACCGTAATTTTCCAGGCTTGCCGAATTTGGAATTGCATTTTCATGGTATTCGTAAAGACTTATTTGATCAAGAATATGCTAATCCTTATCCCACTGTAAATCATCCAAATATCATATTTGTAGGTAATTCTTACTTTGATACAGATTTTATCGCCCAAGCCAGTCAATTATTCCCTAATTGGCAATTTCATATTATTGGACCTATTAAAAACTTACCTGCAAGGAAAAACATCATTTCCTATGGAGAGTTACCATTTATAGCCACTATCCCTTATATAAAATATGCAGATATAGCTCTTCAGACACTGGTCTATAGTCATGGTAGTGAGTCTTTTACTGATAGCCTGAAAATGATTCAATATACTTACTGTCAGTTACCTATTATTGCTCCAGTCTACTTATCATCTTCAAAAACTCATGTTTTTTACTATCAACCAGGAGATGTTGACAGTATCCGCAATGCTTTACTTGCAGCCCAAAGCTATAAGCGTGATCAAATTCAAACTGATCAAATCTATTCTTGGGATGAATTGGTAAATCGTTTTTTAGAACTAACAAATAACAATTCAGCTTTATAACTAGAAGCAGGCGATTTACCCACCTTCTCATTATTTCCGCTATGCCAAGCAATACCAGCACTCCAACCCACACGCACACCCTTAAAAGCCTCTTGGATATATTGCCATAAAATCCGATTACTAAGACCATGAGTAAATTTAAGCCGAATAATCCTCAGTAAGCACCGATAAATTAACAGTGAAGCTAGACGTATCAACAAAATCGCCAAAGGAAGTCTTTTATAAGCGTGCTTTAAGGCAAAATAAGTAGTATTTTTAGCTAAGGAATACCAACAAGTAAGGTGCTTTTGATCATAACGATTATGACTAGGTTGGGGATAGTGATCTACAACTGCATCACAGTAGTGAATTTCATAACCAGCTTGAATCAAGCGCAAACAAACATCAGTTTCATCTAAAAAATATTCAAAAAATTCATCATAACCATTAATCTTTTCCAGTAATTCTTTACGATAAGATGAATTTGTTCCCATCAAACCATTGTACCAAAACCCATCTATTTGATTGTAATTGATAGCATCAACTGCACGAATAGGAATAGTATTACTAATAATATTAGTTATCCCATGATGATATTGTAAAGGATAACCCAAAGTTGTCATATCTCGCACAGTACCACCAACACCAGCACAATTATTACCATATAAAATATAGGTTGCTATCAATTCGTTTAACCATTCTGATGGAGGAATAGCATCATCATCTATAAAAGCAATAATTGTTCCTGATGATTTTTGTATACCTATATTTCTAGATATACTAAGATTTTTATGACTTGATATAGATATTTTGATGCTAAAATTCAAATCTTGTTTGAGCAAATTTAGCATTTTTAAGGTATTGTCATTAGATGAAGAATCTACAACAATCACTTCAAAATGGGGATAATTGATGTGATTTAAGGATTCAATAGTTTTTTGCAGAGAAACCGAGCGGTCAGCAGTGCATATCACTATAGATATCAATTCTGAGTTTGACATAGTTGCAATTATTTCCAATCTTGCTAATGAGAAAAGTTATCTTGCACCTGCTGAGTTACTTACGACAATGCTCATCTGCCAATATATGTTCAACAACCGATAAAATAGTTGCAGACTGTTGAGCAGAACATTCATTAAACTGAGATTTACTTGTACGTAACCTGCACCAGTGAAACAATAAACTTTTTTAGCTAAATGAAATTGGTAAATTTCAGGACGATAGCAGCTAAGTATTGCTAAATCTACAGGTTTTAAAAACCAAGAAATTACCCAAATATAAACCCGATATAATAAATTTTTAGGTAAATACCAAAGAGTCGTTTTTTCATCTATCTGTAAATCTGTAAATTGACAGATATCTTGATATATCGAAGATTGCACCAAAATATTTGCATCAGGGGTAATAATTTCCGCTAGAGAATATTCTCGATAGGGAAGTAAACTAGGCATTTTGCCTTTCACTCCCTTGAGAAAATCTTCTAACCCTTGCAAATAAATTTCCGTCCAAAAAAAACGCCCTGTTAATGAATAGTAGATTAACTTTGCTAAAAGTAATCGAAGACGTTTTAATAACAGTTCCGGTTTGTGTTTTTGCCAACAATAACAGAGGTTACGTTCATCATAATAACTAATCCAAGGACGATGTTTAAAATCAGGTGATCTATGCCAAACAATAGATGCTGGATGAGCAGCAACAACCCAACCAGCTTGCTTTGCTCTTAAACACCATTCCACATCATCAAAGTGCAAAAAATAATTTTCAAATACTCCTATTTGCTGAATTATTTCCCGTCTAAATAATAATGAAGCCGCAGCACAAATATCTACAGATAGATAAGGTTTCTCTGCCAAAATGTCTTCTGTAGATACAATAGGAGAGTTACCCAAGTAAGTTTTTAAATGGGCTTTTTGTTCATGAATATAACTGCCTATTTCTTGAATAATCTCCGGTTGCTCTAACTTTCTAATTTGAGAACCTACTAAGCCCACTTCAGAATAATTTTGTAAAGTTTCTACTAAAGCAAGCAAAGCTTGAGTATCTAAGCGCACATCATTATCTAGTAGCCAAATGTAGTCATAATTGAGTTGAATTAAAAACTTCATTCCATGAGAAAAGCCACCAGAACCGCCTATATTTTCACCTGTTTGGAGAACCTTGACTTGGGGATAATGTTCTTCAAGATAAGCTTGTGTACCATCAGATGAAGCATTATCAACCACAAAAATATCCAGACATATCCCATTTAAATCTAGTTTATTAGTGTCTTCAATTAGCAAACAAACATCTTTAAGTTTGTTCCAAGTGACAATGATAGCTGCGACTTTAATAATTTGCATAAATCATTTATTAAAATCGATAATACCAATACCCATCCACTCTTCAGCGATATGACTAATTTCCAAAATTGAAGCTGACTGACAGTATGATAATTTGAGTTCATTCCAACATCTTCTAGTTCCACCATCTAAGTGGTCATATTCAGATGCATTAATATCGTGAAAAGCGCAAACTTTTGCATAACGACCTACATTGCAGAAATCCTTTTTCATGCCATGATATGAATGATCAGCATCAATATAAACAACATCAAATTGTGAGCCTATAAAATCAGCAGATGTAGCAGGAATAGCTTTTTCCAGCGGTAAAATAGATGAAAAATACTCCCAATCTCGAAAATTATCTTCTATATCAACACACGTATACTTAAAATTCGTGTTGAATTTAGATAAAACCGCACAGCAGAAAACAGAAAATCCTCCATACATCACGCCAATTTCTAAAAATGAACTGGGTTGTTTCTGAATACAATAAATTAAAAAATCTGTGAATTCTGTAGGAATTTGTAGCGGTCCATAGTCAGAAGCATTGAGATACTGTTGATAAGGAGAATAAAGGTTCCAGCCTTGATATGCACAACCATACTCTTTAATTTTATCTAACAAAAAATCTCTATTTGCCAATTCTTCTTTTGAAGAAGATAAGATTGATTCAATGACAACTCTACCCTTGTTTAAATCATATTCTAGTGCTTTTCTTTTGATTAAATCTGGAACTTTTTCGTTTTTATTCTCCGCAGGTGAATATTGATTTTGTGACTCTAAAATTTTATAAAGCTTTCTTAACTTTTTCGACTCAAGCTTGATATGCTCATAAGAACTTATTAATTTTTGAACTGCTGTATCTCTTTCACGGATAAAAGCACGGAGAGACTTGGGCAATTTTTGTGTAAATGATGTATATGACAAAGTATTTTTCCTCTAATAATTGTTGATAAAACCTAATAAATTTGACTAATTCTGTTTTCAAACACCGTGAGAGCAGCAGCAACAACCTGATCCATGTTGTAATATTGGTATTGTGCTAATCTACCTACAAATGTTACTGTTTCCAGCTTATCTGCTTCAGTTTTATACTGTTGAAATAACTCACGATTTTCGGGACGCGGAACAGGGTAATAAGGATCTCCTTCCGCTTGTGGGTATTCGTAGTAGATAGTAGTTTTTGGATGTTTTTGTCCAGTAATATGTTTTGACTCGACTATCCGTGTAAAATCATAATCGTTGGGATAGTTGACAACAGCAACTGGTTGGAAATATTCAACATCATGAGTTTCAAATTCAAAGCGCAATGAGCGATAGGGAAGTTTACCAAATTTATAATCAAAAAATTGATCGATGGGTCCAGTATAAATTAGATGGTCAAACTTCAGCCATTTTTCTACTTCCTGGAAGCTAGTATTTAGCATAACTTTAATGTTGGGATGTGCCAACATTTTTTCAAACATTTTCGTATAACCATGTATAGGCATAAGTTGATACTTATCACCAAAATAGCGGTTATCTTTATTTGTTCTCACGGGAATACGAGCGCAAACTGAAGCATCTAGTTCGTGCGGCCACAGGTTCCACTGTTTATAAGTGTAGTTTTTAAAGAATTTCTCGTATAAATCAGTTCCTACTTTGCCAACTACAGCTTGTTCTGAGTTTTCAATTCTTTCATATTTTTCTCTAACTTGCTCATAAAAATCTTCAATTTCTTGGCCGTTAAGATTTAGTCCATAGAGTTGGTTAATGGTATTTAAGTTGATGGGAATTGGATATAAGTCACCATCAACTTTAGCTAAAACTTCATGCTGATAAACTCGCCATTGAGTAAACTGGGAAAGGTAATCAATGATTTTTTTGCTATTAGTATGAAAAATGTGCGCTCCATACTTGTGAATTAATACTCCAGCATTGTCATAAAAATCAAAAGCATTACCACCAATATGATTGCGGGTATCAACGACTAAAACTTTGCGATCTAGGTGCGTAGCAATACAATTTGCTAGGGTGCAACCTGCAAACCCAGCACCAACAATCAGAAAGTCAAACATTCTATTGTACATAGTTTTATTGCGGGTATTTTAATTATTTTGCTTCTATTTCTAGATACTTTTCCCAGAAAGCTTGACTAGTAAATTCAGAGAATGAGTTGATATATAGCTTTTTCAATTTTGGTAATTTTAAGAGCATTACCAAGGTTAACCATAAGGCATTTATTAGCACCAAAAAAAATCTGCTTCGGGAAAATTTAACTATAAATCCTTCTTGTGTTTGTAAATTGTAATACAAAACTTTTTTAGCTCTAAAAACGTTTAAAGGTCTACTATTACCAAATGGAACAATACTATATCCCTTATCGCTCAATGTGTCGTCTGCAAAGAAAAACCAATTTGGTAAAAGATGACCATTAAGAGTTAGAAGTCTGAAAAAACGATGTAACTTGTTTTCACTCTTTTCTAGACTGGCTATATATTTGTTGTATACGAATGGTAACTGTGAATTTTTAGTTGTTTTTTCCGTAGACGTAGAAACTTCTTTATGCTTTTCCTCCGGTTGGTTAGCAACTAAAGCATCAGGACCTTTGAGAAAATCAACAGTGGCTTTGATAATGCTCTCGGCAGTTTCATATCTATAACAAAATATTTCTTTTAGTAATGGTTTTAGAAACCATTTGATCGCCTTGCTACTACTAAACTCTTTTGGAAAATACAGGCTATGATAAATCATACTATTTCTAAAAAAATAGTATTCAATGGATGGATTCTTTTTATTTTCAAAGGGTTCATGCCAAACACATATACCATTCAAAATAATAATTTTTTTCCCTATTCTTCGGCAAAATTCAACATCATCCATTTTAATGAAGAAAGGATATGGCAAGCCATAATCTTTGATAGAATTGACTGGAAAGCAAAAGAACCACCATCCACTGTAATCAATATATTCATCTACTTCATTGAATAAAGTATCTGTTAATTTTCTTAAATCCATATTGGGTTTGACAGGAATAAAACCTTTATCTCTATTCCAATAAGCTCCTTTTTCATGCTGTATGTATTTTTTATCCAATCTCAACATACTACTACCAAGACAGATTTCTTTCTGATTAGCTACGCTCAAAAAATTCCATGTTCTTTCCAATATTGCTGGCTCAAAGAGAACATCATCATCCATAAGAATAATATGTGAAAATTTATCTTGCTGCTGTAAAACTTCCAGCATTCCTCTAGCAAAACCGCCGCTTCCCCCGGCATTTTTATTAGGTATTAAATGAATTATATGACTATCAAGTTGTTCTAAAGTATTGCCATTATCAATAATAAATACTTCTAATCTCTTAATAAATTCAGTTTTTTCTAATAAGTATTCTTCTAATAATTTCATATTTTTATAAACATAATTTTCCCTTTTGTAAGTACAAATTACAACTGCAATTTTGACGTTTATATCAGTCTCTATAAAAGTAGAAAAATACCCTGCGCTAATTTGACACATATTTTCTAATGCTTCGATTTCCAGGTAGATCATTCCTGTATATGCGGATATATCGAAGTTGTCTAAAACTGTAATCTCCTCAATTTTTTGGTTGTTTATTATCTTCTGTGATAAGACGGTTTTAGTTTCACCTAATCTGTCTATATTGTAAATACTAATTTTTAAACTTCCTTTTAATTTGAGACTAGCACCTATAGTTTTAACCTTTGTATATTCTTGCCAACTATCCACATAAAAAGCATTAAAATATGTGTCAAAACTAACAATTCCACCTTGATTTAGCTCTAATGTCTGATTTTCATAGTCAAATAAAACTTGAGCATTACTTCTAAAAAATAGTTCTTCAACAGTACAAATATCAGTTCTAGGAAAAATAATATTTTGCAGATGATTAAATATCTTATTTTGAGTAATGTGACAGATAGTTGGTAATTCTAGTTGGTTAACCATAGTTTGTTTTTACTCAATTTTGATTTTATATTTCGACTCAAAATCTTCTTCAGTAACTGTTATGCCAAAACATCAATTGAAATGCCAACAGAATAAACACTTAATTCAAAACATTCTATTCTGTATTGATATTACTTTTTGCTGTTACATTTTAGGCTAATCATTTTGCAAAATGGATGTATATTTTAGGTTGTTTTCTTTTCTATAAACAGCTAATTCATTGGGAAAAATCACTTCTTCTAAATGACTTATGCTATTTTTTACACCTAAGTTATCATTTATTTATGTCTGGAAATACTGGCTAAGTATTTAACAGTAAAAATCGGGGAATCTGAAGTCGTTTTGATTCTTGATTTTCTTTTTGCTTCCAAATGTAAACTTATACATTAACTTTCCTATTGATGGTGTAATTTTACTTGGTAGCAATGCCAAAAAATGAGTTCATATTGAAAAAAGCACAGTGCATTATCCTTGATTTTCTTTGTGTGTCAAAATCGCTGATATCTCCTAAAAATGCTTTGAGTAGACAGCAGATTTTTAGCTCAATAGAAAGCTTTTAAAACTGTATTGCAAGTCTTTCCTGTAGTCTCTTGGACTGGGATGAAGTTTGTTGTTTAATGAGGATTTACACACTGACTCTTGAAATTCAGATCATCCCTATTGCTTTAACAAGGTGGGAGATATCTAAAGCTCTGTTTTTAAGCGGTTTTGAGGATCTGAGTGCGTAAGTTCTATTAATTAATGCAACGAGAGGGATATGAAAGAGGTAGGAGGTTATGAAGGAACTTACAACAAAGTTGTATCAACTCCACCTATTTCCGTTACACCCTGTAACTATAAATCCTTCAACATTTCTGCTATGTCAGCACAGATATTGAATTTTTAAACAAAACTTTACAAATATAGTACAAATATCAAGATATGCACCCTAATATCTTGACTTTAATTTATTCGGGGATGACTTTACCAGCCAAATAAGACTCTACTGCACGCTCCGCTGTTCCTATAAAATTGATTTTTCCCTTCTCTAACCAAATTATCCTTTTACAAGACTGTTTCATAAAACCCAAATCATGAGAAACTACCAAAACAGTTGCTTCTGCGTCCCAAAATCTCTCAATTCTTTGTTGGCATTTATTCTTAAAACTCTCATCCCCTACTGATAAAACTTCATCCAAAATTAAAATATCAGGTTGTACATCTGTAGCAATAGAAAAACCCAACCTTGCTACCATACCCGAAGATAAACCCTTAACTGGAACTAAAGCATAATCTTGCAATTCTGCAAACTCCAAAATAGAATGCGCTCTTGCTCGCATTTCTATTCTAGAAAATCCCAGTAGTACACCATAAAGTACAATATTATCCATCACAGATATTTCTGGATCAAAGCCTGCTCCCAGTTCAATTAAAGGAGCAATTTGCCCTTTTACTCGCACTGTTCCATGAGTAGGTTTAAGAATACCAGAAATTATTTTTAAAAGCGTGGATTTACCAGAACCATTTGCACCAATAATACCTATTTTTTCACCTTTGTTAACTACCAATTCAATTGTATCCAGCACTAATTTTCTGGCAGGTTGGCGATATTTCCCTTCTACAATAGAAAGCACTGTTTTTTTCAAGTCGTAAGAAAACTCTTCTTGTGTCCGTCGCCACAGTGAAACTTTATCCAGGCGAATTACTTCCATTACAGTAAATCCATAAATTGATGTCGCCAAATATGAAAACAAGTCCATCCCAGGGACAAAATAATGATGCCACTTAGTAAAGCACCCCAAATTAAACCTAAATCTGGCGATGTTCCTGATAATGTAATCTGACGCAGACTTTCAATTATTGGGGATAGGGGATTTAAACTGAGAAATGGCTTTACTTGTGGCGGGACAATCGCAGCCGGATAAAATATAGGGCTACTAATCCACATCACAAAGGTGACTAATTCATAAAAGTAAGGTAAATCTCTAAAAAATACATACAAGGCACTTACTAAAAATCCGATTCCTGTGGAAACTAAAATTAATGCCAGAAATGGAAACACTAACGCTAGGACATTTACTAGACTTTTAGAATTTATTAAAGTCATTAGTGACAGCAACGGAAATGCTCCCACGAAAAACTGAAATATATTAGACGCAATCATTGATACAGGAAAAACGCTGACTGGGAGATGAATTTTATTCAATAATGCGCCATTACTTACCACACTTACCAAGGCTTGGGATGTGGAAGCTGAGAAAAAATTGATTACTACTAAACCTGTGAAGGCTGCTAAAACGTAGTTCAGAATGGAGTTACCATAATAGGATGCGAAGGTAACTCCAAAAATTGCGGTGTACAACCCTGTCATTATTAACGGGTTCAACAGAGACCAATAAACTCCCAGGAAGGAACCCCTATAACGTACTTTCAGAGTCCGTGCTACTAAAACGTGCAGCAATTCCCAATAACGCTCTACTTGCAACTTAGTGAAATTGTCTTTGATAGATAGGGTCATCCTCAAGTACCACTGCACACCACAGCCAAGTTATTCGCGCATTTTATATGATTGTCAGCATTAATTGCAGCCAAACTGTCAGGATTTACTCGCAATGATCCGCAGTAATGGCATTTTTCTGTTAATTTATCAGCCCGTTGACGCTCATGATCTGCAAAAAATTTCTTTCATTACACACTATCCGGTTCAATACCTAATTCTCTTAACCTTTGAGCTAGAATAGCTGCTTTAACCTCCGCTTCATCAGCCCGTTGACGTTCGCTTTCTGCCCGTTCTGACAAAGTTGGCAACCAGCCATCAGCATTATACCAACGTAACCACAAACCCTCTGTATTTTGATAGCTTCCCTGCCATAAACCTAAACCCATTTCTATTTCTTCTAACCAGAAACGATGATCTGATAGAGTTATAGGTTCATAACGAGTACCATTGAGTTTAAAGGCACGGAAATTATTTTCGTAGCGGTCATAGATAACATAGTAAGGAACACGCAAAATTCTTTCGTATACTTCCCACTTGGTTGGTGGTTTGTTAACTTCTCGCAGGGTTTGTCCCAGGTCTTCTTGTTCTGTTCCCGGTGAAAGTAATTCAACCACTAAAAACGGATCAATACCTTCTTGCCACACAACATAACTTAAACGTAAGTCTTGTTGTTGGTTAGCATTAGCAACACCTAACACCATATACCAGTCAGGACGCTTGTACCAACTAGGATGACGGGGATCATAATAAAGGTTTAAATCACTAGCAAGCAGTATTTCTGCAAAAGTATAATTGGCTGGTTGACAAGTTTCAGTGAGTAAATCTGCTTGTATGCAATGAAATTCGTCTGGCAAACCTGATTCCCCTATTAATTCACTAGGTAAATCATACATTGTTGGCATGGTTTCTTTGGGTGAGGAGGGTGGATGATTTTGATACATATATAACGTTATTTCTAGGTTAAACTATCAGGATTTAGTCCAAGCAATGGCGAATTGCTCCGCAGAAATCGCAAATGGGATGAAATCAACTTTCATACGAACTTTTTTTGAGGTGGCGGTTAAGTTTAGTAGTAATATCTGAGAGTAATTGAATACCAGCTTGCTTACTGATTTAATTTTAAGTCATGACCAATGAAAAGAAAGTACCAGATTCCGCTACACTGAGACTTGAATTCTTGGATTGTAACTAGATATGGAAATTGGACAAAAGGTTAAGGTGTTTCGTATGCGCGATCGCGTATCTGCCACTATCGCCCAAAAATTAGGAAAAGTCGGCATTATCGAAGGCTACAAAGTTACTGACGGTGCTGGAATTGGTGTAGTAGTCAAGTTTGATGACAACTTTTGTACTTGGTTTTTTGAAGATGAAATCAAACCAGTGTAGTATACACACCTCAAAGCACAGGCACAGAGTATCTGGGTAATGTTAAGTTGGAGTTGACCAGACAGGCGGTAATTGGAACTCAAGTAATGGCCTTGATATTGACATTTTTAGGCAAAAGCGGCATCGCCCGTAGCAAAATAGCGATCGCAGCAGCCAAGCTATTGGCAACCCAAGGCAAACGGGTACTCCTAGCAGGATTAGCAGAACCAACGTTGCCAATTTTACTAGAAACTACTCTGTCTCCTGACCCCCAGGAAATCGCTCCCAACTTGCAAGCAGTACAGTTTCAAGCATCTGTACTGCTAGAACGCAACTGGGAAGAAGTAAAAAAACTTGAAGCGCAATATCTCCGCACACCTATTTTTAAAGAGGTTTATGGTCAAGAACTGGTAGTATTACCAGGCATGGACAACGCTTTAGCTCTCAATGCTATTCGTGAATACGATGCCAGTGGCAAATATGACGCGATTATCTATGATGGCACTGGAGACGGTTCCACCTTGCGGATGTTGGGTATGCCTGAATCTATTAGCTGGTATGTGCGGCGATTTCGACAATTGTTTGTTAACTCCGATTTAGGCAAAACAATTTCTGAATCACCCTTGATTCAACCTCTAATTACCAGCTTTTTTAATGTTAATTGGACAGCTGATAATTTCTCCCAACCCACCAACCAAGTTAATAATTTTCTCGATCAAGGCAAAGCTGCTTTAGCTAACCCTGAGCGCGTTGCTGCTTTTTTAGTCACAACCTCAGATCCAATTGATGTGGCAAATTCTCGTTATCTTTGGGGTACTGCTCAACAAGTAGGTTTAACTATTGGTGGTGCTATTTTAGTGTCCGATCAGCAAAACACCAACCTATCAGCAGAATTTACACCCCTACCTGTAAGCATTGTCCCTGATGTCTCCAACGGTGAATGGCAACCACTGATAGATGCTTTACCTAACTTTGTAGAGCAAGCATTACAGGCTCCCAAACCAATTGACATAGACGTGCATAATCGCCAAGTACGCCTATTTTTACCTGGTTTTGACAAAAAACAAGTCAAACTCACTCAGTACGGACCAGAGGTCACGGTAGAAGCCGGAGATCATCGCCGCAATATCTTCTTACCCCCTGCTCTCAGTGGTAGACCTATCACCGGAGCCAAGTTTCAAAATAGTTATTTGATTATTTCTTTTTAGGGACTGGGGACTGGGGACTGGGGACTGGGGATTGGGTAATCACTTTTATTTTTCCCAATCACCAATCACCAATCACCAATCACCAATCACCAATCACCCATTACATCTTATGTCTGAATCAACTCCCATTAATCAAAATCCTCAACCTATTGAGGTTGTAGAATCTACAATTCAGGAAGTAACAACCACAGAAGACCGCAATGCAAAAACTCGGCAACTTCTGGGAATGAAAGGTGCAAGTGCTGGTGAAACTTCTATTTGGAAAATTCGCTTGCAATTGATGAAACCGATTACCTGGATTCCCCTAATTTGGGGTGTAGTCTGCGGTGCGGCTTCTTCTGGTAACTACACTTGGACTCTAGAAAATGTCTTAAAAGCAGCACTTTGTATGTTTCTTTCTGGTCCATTGTTGACAGGTTACACCCAAACTATCAATGATTTTTATGACCGGGAAATTGACGCTATTAATGAACCTTACCGTCCCATACCTTCTGGGGCAATTTCTGAAAAGCAAGTAATTAGCCAATTCATTGTTTTACTATTACTAGGATATGGCGTAGCCTATACCTTAGATTTATGGGCAGGTCATCCATTTCCTAATGTTTTGATGTTGTCTATTTTTGGTACTTTTATCGCCTATATATATTCTGCACCACCATTGAAATTAAAACAAAATGGTTGGTTAGGAAACTATGCGTTAGGTGCAAGTTACATTGCTTTACCTTGGTGGGCTGGTCATGCTTTGTTTGGGGAACTCAATTGGAGAATTGTGGTTCTTACCTTATTTTACAGCTTGGCAGGTTTAGGTATTGCCATTGTTAACGACTTCAAGAGTGTAGAGGGCGATCGCCAACTAGGTTTACAATCACTACCAGTCATGTTTGGCGTGCAAACTGCCGCCTTGATTTGTGTGGTTATGATTGACTTATTCCAAGGTTTAGTTGCAGCTTACCTCGTCAGTATTCATGAAAACTTGTACGCTGCCATCTTGGTACTATTAATCATTCCCCAAATCACTTTCCAGGATATGTATTTCCTGCGTGACCCCATAGCAAATGACGTTAAGTACCAAGCCAGCGCCCAACCTTTCCTAGTTCTGGGAATGCTGGTGACAGGTTTAGCATTAGGTCATGCTGGGGTTTAACCTCCCGTAGGGGTAAAGAATCCTCTTCTCGCATTCACCTGAAAATCCCCTGTAATATATCTTTAGCTAGAAGTAGTCAACGAGGAGTTAGGAGTTATATTAATTTCTAACTCCTCACTTGTATTAGCAAATGCCGTGTTAAATTTTATATCCTTCCTAATTCATGGGATACAACCATTATTGATTCCGATTTGCTTTGTCATAGCTTGGACTATGATTATTCTGGTATTTTTGAACTTATGGACAGCAACACGAGATACGGTTAAAAATGCTCAACAAATGCACAAAATACCCTGTCATAATTGCAAATTTTTTACTAATAATTATCGTCTTAAATGTACTGTAAATCCATACATTGCGAATACTGAAGAAGCAATTGGTTGTAAAGATTATCAATCAAATTAATTATTATCTCCCTCTCCTCTAAGAGGATATCGGAGAAGTATCAAGTTTTATTCCGCTCCTCCCTTATCCCCCCTTTTTCAGCAGTATTTAGGGGAATATACAAGTATTGGATATTACAGAAAAAGTTGATGGCTACGCCACGCAAGCTATCAGACATCCTCAAATGATGTATTGATTACAGGATGGATTTCTATTGGCAGAATGATTTAGACAGTCATTGAGAAAATAATCCTGAAAATCCTTAAATCCTCATAGCGAAGCGTGGCGTTAGCCATAAATCCTGATTCTGACAGCTATACAACAGGTGATACACATCCTTGATTATGCCTAGCTGTCCGAGAGTTATTTGTAACAATTATTTCTATCTTCACAACTTCCTCAACTTTATCGACTAAATTAGACGAAGATTGAACTCGGTTCTTAAAAGCACATCTGTTTTGTTAAAACAACTTGTTGTGCAGTAAACTGAGTCCGGCTGCACTCACTACCTTTTTTTAGCGCAACCAGTCAGTCTTGATCTTGATTTGTTGAAGAAAATAAGGATTAATTATGACTATAGATCCTGTCGTTTTTATGAATACCCTGGTAAAGAGATTTGATTTTACCGAGGAAGATAAAGTTATTCTTAAATCCAATGCAGATTGGGGGCGAGAAATTGCCGCAGAAATGGCAGATCATTTCTATGCTTATCTAGGACGAGATGAAGAAATGAATACCATTTTAAATGCAACTGAAGGAAGAATTCATCGCTTGCATAAAACATTCGTGCAATGGTTTCATGAAATGTTTACAGGAATTGATGATTGGAGTGCTGGCTATTCTCAATGTCGTTGGCAAATTGGCATTGTTCATGTCAAGGTTGGAATCCAACCCCAGCATATAGTTCCAGCTATGGCTACTGTAGTTAATGAAGTCGGTAAAAAACTCAAAGTAGAAGGAAAATCAGAAGAATTAAAAGACGCTTTGGGTAAGATTTGCATGATTGATTTAGCTTTTATTGAACAGTCGTATATAGAGGTTTCTACATCTGCTGTTTTAAAAGAAACTGGTTGGTCATCGGCTTTGTTTAAACGTCTAGTTATAAGTGGTGCAGCATCGATGTGATTTGCTAATTCATATCTAACAACACTTTTAAAACTCCTTTAGTTTGCGCTTTTTCAAAAGCAGCTAACCCTTCACTCAGAGGATAATGAGAATGTATTAGAGGTTCTACATCTACTTGTTTTGTAGCTAATAACTCTAATGCTGGGCTAAAGGGTCCACAACGAGAACCAATCAGGGTAATTTCATCTACCACTAATGAGGAAGCATCCAGACTGAGATTACCAGAGTATGTACTTTTTAAAACTAGCGTACCTCTGGGACGTAAAGCCCGACGAGCAATAGAAAATCCTGCTGGGTTTCCAGTACAATCAACTGATATATCAAAAGCCCTATCTGTCACAGCATCAGCTAAACCTGTTTTTATACCCCTGGCTTTTAAATTAGCTAATTTCTCAGGGTGTCGCCCTACTACCAACAAATCACAGCCAGTTAAAGCTAGTGTCTGAGATACCAGTTGTCCTAATTTACCATCTCCGACTACTAAAACTCGGTCATCTGGAGATAATTGCACTTGTTGTTGAATTTCCAAAGCTGCGGCTATAGGTTCGGTAAAAGTTGCAGCTTCTGTAGAAACATTTTCTGGTACAGGATGCAAATTTTTAACAGGTAAACAAAGGTATTCTGCAAAAGCACCATTTCGATTAACAATACCTAAAACTGTGCGATTTTCACAGTGGGTAGGTTTTCCACTGCGACAAAACCGACAATAACCACAAGCAGCATTGATTTCACCGACAACTCTTTGATTGATTAACTCTTCTGGACCTTGTTCGACAACACCAACAAACTCATGTCCTAAAATACCTGTATAGGGATAATAACCTCTGAGTAATTCTAAATCAGTGTTACAGATCCCCGCACGTAAAACTCGCACCAAAGCCTCGCCCGGTGGTGGTTCAGGCATAGGAATATCTGTTTTGAGTTGTAACTGGTTATTTTCCAGCCAGAGTCCTTTCATTTTGTCCTCACCTAATTTGCTAATTGACTGCTGACTACAATTGTGGCTTTTCTTCAACCTTTTCACTCAACGGTGATAATTCAATTTTGTTTAGCCAAGTAATCAGATCCTCTGAACTAAGTGCTATTTCATTTCCTAGTGTTTTAATATATAATGTACCATTGCTAATTATTAAATCTTTGACTGGATACCATGAATCTTTCTTCCGAATTAGAAGATTCATAGGAATACCTATTCGAGAAGTATATTTACGATATTTCCACCAAGCTCGCCATAGCATCACAGATTTAGTACAGTGAAGCTGATAGCCTTCAGGGACTTTGCCGTATAAATACTCATAGAATCCTCGGCTATCTATATCTCCTTGTAAAAGATATCCGTATTCAGCTAATACCTGATTCATCAATTCCCAATGGGATGAATTGGCTTTGATTAAAAATTTAGTTTGTGTGTCGGTTGCATGGGCGCTCATAATTACGCCCTCTTTTTTTGCTGTCAGTTGATTGCTCCGGCAAATTGTTTGCGAGCTTAAAATAGAATTTGCCAACAAAACTTCTTGGTTTTGGCTAGAGTGATGAACAAAATCTCGCACCAAATCTAAATTTGATAGCATAATTGTCGATGACTCAGTAGAGTTGCACCTAGAACAAATGCAAATTAACAGTAAGATTAAGTAGAAAAGCATAAATCAAGATAATTATTTCCAGAAGTGCTGAATTAGGCTAAATTTCCATTTTCTTCTGCTAATTGCTTGATATTAACGATCAATATTTATGCTGAATTACTGACTACTGTTGTTTGCTAGTTTATTAACGTAATCATTTATTATCTCTCTTTTATTGCTCTGTGTGCAAACATAATAAATATAGTTTTTTATAAGGAATTCCCCGCTAACCCTGATGGATATAGCGGTGGGAATTAATTAAAATTTTACACCTTCTAGAAAGGGTGTAAACACAGGAACCAATTCTGGATAACCAACCACCATTGTCGGAAAAGAGCGATCGCTATAATCTGTACCTGGTGATAATGGAAACGGCTCAGACTTGAGAGATACCCAACTACCACCAGCAGCTTGTACAATTACCCAAGCACCTGCAATATCCCAAACCTTTGGTGTCGCTTCAATTCCTCCCAAAACCGCACCAGTCGCAACTGTCAAAAAGTTATAACTAGCAACTCCTAACATCCGCAGTTTACAGGGAAAACCTGGTTGAATTATTCCCGTACTGCGGGAACAAAGATTAAAAAAGTGATTACTGCTAGGAGCATCTTTACTGGTATGAATAGCGTGATTATTCAAAAATGCTCCTGTTGGGGTTGTTAAGCCTGAAGAACCAGGCCAAAAACCATAAAATGCTTGATTTAATGGTGGTGCGTAAACATAACCAAAAATGGGCGTACCTCGATACAGTAACCCCAGAGAAATAGACCAAATGGGAATACCCCGTGTAAAGTTGGTTGTTCCATCTAAAGGATCAATTACCCAACACCATTCTGTATTAGGAAAAGTCTGATCACTTTCTTCACTTAAAATACCGTAACCTGAGAAAGTAGAAGCGATCGCATCTCGAATTTCCTGATCTGCCCATTTATCAGCTTGAGTAACTAAACTACCATCAGCTTTTTGAGAAGCTTGCACTTTCCCAAAATCGTGCATTAATTGTTGTCCCACTCTGGTAGTAGTGGTTTCCGCAAAGTCTAAAATAGTAGTCCAAAAATCGTTCATTAGTTATTAGTTATTAGTTATTAGTCATTGATCAGTGGTTACTTTCTCCCCTGTCCCCTGTCCCCGTTCCCTTTAATCTAAATCACTTTCTAAAACAGAAGCTAAAGCTTGTTTCGTATTGGTTTGAAATTCTGTCACATTGACCCGATTCAAAAACCAAATCGAAATTAACATTCCCACCGCTTCTAAACCAAAAACCAAACCATAAGCTAATACTAAATTATTGGGTAATAAATTGCGACCTATATCTAAAACAGTACCACCAATAACTACAGCTATTCCCCTAGATATAGACTGTGCTAGTCCCCAAGCACCAATAAAAGTACCTGCGGCTTCTGCAACTGTTAAATCTAACATTAAACTCACTGCTGCTGTAGTTAAGAAACCTGTAGATAAACCAAATATCACCAAACCAAATTTCAAGAAATTAGGATTAGCAGAGAATCCGGAAAAACCGAGTAATAAAGCCGAAAAGGCTACTAAAATACAGCCTAATTTTATAGTTCTCCGTTTACCCAAACGTGGCACAATCAAGAAACCAGTCACACCATAAGCAATTAAAATTCCTGTACCGTAAAAAATATTCAATCTGGTACTTTCAGCCAAAGGCATATTAAACACTTCACCCGCATAAGGTTCTAAAATTGGATCTTGCATAAACAAGCTGATAGTCATCACCAATAAAAAGGTGAAAAACAAACCTGTTTGTGGACTTGCTGTTAATATTGACCAAGCTTTACTTAAGCTAATGCTATCTTCTCGGTTTCCTAGTGTGGAACGTTTAGAAAAACGGGAATATTTTTTTTCTACGCCCAAAGTAGCGATTATTGATAATCCAAATACAATACTAGGAACAATGAGAAATAATCGATTAATGGCTGATTGTAAAGTTTCTAAAGGTGCATTACCATCCAGTTGTTTTAATAAACTAGAACTAACAATAGCCCCAACTATAATTCCTACCATCAGCATTGACCAAACAATACCAACGACTTGGGAACGGTTATCTTCTTCTGAGATATCCACCAACAAAGCTGCAAATGTCGTACCACTGACACAAATTGCTAGACCATAGACAGCGAAAACCAAACCTAAAACTGCTGTCCAACCGATAGTTTGGGCTGTCCATACCCAGCTATCAGCACTACTAGCGGCATTTAACTGCCACATTACTTGTACTGCTAAAAAAGCAGCGATCGCAAATATCCCTGCTCCCACCCACACATAAGCTGTACGATGATAGCCTAACAACGGTTTAGCATCAGAAATCTGTCCAAATAAAATCCGGGTAGGAGAGACAAAAGCCGGTATGGCTAACACCAAAGCCACTATTGTAGCCGGAATAGCTATTTCCTGAATCATGACTCGGTTAAGTACCCCCAGAGTCAAAATAGACATCATACTCAAACCCATCTGAAATAATCCCAGCCTAAACATGGTCGGTATATTGACCTTTGGTACAGCTAGGGATTCTTTTTGGGTATCAAATACATCACCGCTTGCCATAGCTACTTTTTTGTATTGTTTACACTCATTAACCAAGATAAACGGAAACACCCAACCTCTTTCGAGTCACCTGAACAGGTTAAGGGAAAACGATAAACTGAATAAGTAAAGAAATGTAAATATAATCTATTTTAGCAAGATGGAAACCATCACATTAGGTCAAAATGGCATAACCGTTCCTCCCCTGTGCATAGGAACTTGGGCTTGGGGTGATAAACTTTTTTGGAATTATGGCGATGCTTACGGTGAAGAACAGTTACAAGCCGCTTTTACCGCAGCATTAGATGCTGGTGTCACTTTCTTTGATACTGCGGAAGTTTACGGCTTGGGACTTTCTGAAGAGTTTTTAGGAAAGTTCATGAAGCAAACATCCCAACCAGTACAAATTGCTACTAAATTTGGACCATTACCCTGGCGTTGGGATGGAAAATCTGTGTCTGAGGCTTTAACAGCCAGTCTCCAACGTCTACAAGTTGAAAGAATTGAATTATACCAAGTTCATTGGCCATTTACATTCTTTCTCAGTCAAGAAACTTTGATGAATACTTTAGCCGATGAAGTGCATAAGGGAAGAATCGGTGCAGTAGGTGTCAGTAATTATTCGGCATCACAAATGCAAGAAGCACATCAAATATTAGCCGCACGGGGAGTACCTTTAGCAGTTAACCAAGTTCGTTATTCTTTGCTAACAAGGCAAATCGAAACTAACGGTATTTTGCCAACTGCCCGTGATTTAGATGTAAAAATATTAGCTTATAGTCCTTTAGCTCAGGGATTACTTACAGGTAAATATACACCTTCTCAAAATCCTACAGGTGCCAGAAGCATAGACCCGCGATTTAGTCAAGATGGTTTAAATAAAATTGCCCCAGTTTTATCTTTACTGCGGAAAATTGGTGAAAAATATGGTCGCACCCCTGCCCAAGTTGCCCTTAACTGGTTGATTGCTCAGGGGAACGTAATTCCCATTGCTGGTGTCAAAAACGCCGAACAAGTGAAACAGAATGTTGGCGCTTTGGGTTGGATAATGACTGATGATGAATTAGGCGAGTTAGATCAAATTACCCGCCTCTGACACAATTTTAGATTTTAGGTTGGCGATTTTAGATTAGGAAAAATCAAAATCATTAGTTGCAAATTGCATCAATTCCTAAATTTCAACCCAAAATCCAAAATCCCAAATTAACTCAAACTCCTATTCTCGATGTGAACCTAGTTTTTGATTACTAGGTGTCACAGGAGATTCACGGCGGCCTGTACGTAATTTAGGCTTGGCTGATCCCCGTCCTTCATCACCATTGTTGTCAGATTTAGACCAGGAAGAACGTCCACCACGTTCACCACCGCCGCTGCGTGGGTATTCACCACCATCACGACGCTTGTTGAGCTTGGGTTTGGGAGATGGTTCTTCTTGGGGAAGGTCTACACCAGATTGCAACCAATCTGGACGGGTTTGATCATAGGCAATTTGCAAAGCCGCAGCAGCGATCGCCTGAGCATCATACTTTTCAATCAATTCACTAATGATTGGTAAAAATGAAGCCAAACGTTCACCAGTTAACGCTTCTGCTACCTGTTCTTGCAATTTTTTGATGTGTCTGGCTTCAATTTGCGCTCTGGTAGGAATTGTTAACACCTGCCAATTTTGGCGGTTATGGCGTTCAAATGCCTGTTGTTTGCGGCGTTCAAACGGTTGTACCAAAGAAATCGCCGTACCTTCTTTACCAGCGCGACCAGTCCGACCGATCCGGTGAACATAGGTTTCCACGCTATCGGGTAAATCAAAGTTGATCACGTGAGAAAGTAGATCCACATCCAAACCCCGTGCAGCAATATCAGTCGCTACCACCCAGCGGACTTGGCGATTACGGAAACGGGTCAACAATCTTTCCCGCGCTTGTTGGGATAAGTCACCATGATATTCATCCACACTATGGCCAGCCGCTTGCAATTGATTAGTCAGTTCTGCGGCTGTGCGTCTGGTACGGACAAAGATTAAAGCTGTTTCTGGATCTTCCATTTCCAGAATTGGCTGTAAAGCTTTGGCTTTTGTCCAGTGTCGGGGAATCAGGTAAGCTACTTGGTTGATTTTATTGGGTGCAGCTTTTGGTTGCTCAACGGTGACTGTCACTGGAGAGTTTAAAAACTTGTTCACCAGTTGGCGAATAGATGGGGGCATAGTTGCCGAGAATAAAGCCGTTTGGCGATCTGTGGGGGCTTGGGACAGGATTTTGATGACATCATCAATAAAGCCCATGCTCAACATTTCATCAGCTTCATCTAAAACAAACCATTTCACCTGGTCAAGTTTTAAACTACCACGCTCTAGCAAGTCGATTACTCGCCCTGGTGTACCTACGACAACATGAACACCGCGTTTTAGTTGCATCATTTGGCGGTCAATTGACTGACCACCGTAAATAGCCAATACTCGCAACCCATCATTTCCCATGAATTGGGAAATAGCATCGTGAACTTGCATTGCTAATTCACGGGTAGGTGTTAGAACAATAGCTTGTACAGCTTTTTTGCTCACATCCAGTTTTTCTAACATCGGCAGTGAAAAGGCTGCTGTTTTGCCTGTTCCGGTTTGCGATTGACCAACTACATCACGACCCGCTAACAACTGGGGAACAGCTTGAGCCTGAATATTTGTGGGTGTGGTAAAGCCAAGTTTTTCTAGAATTTCAACACGTTCTTGGGAAATGCCTAGTTCTTGAAAGGTAAGATTCATTAATTCTCCTAGATTTATTCTGAGTTTTGGACTTGTAAACCGATACTTATTCGTAAATTAGGTAATTGGTAATTGGTGATTGGGAAGAATAAACTCTTGCCTTTTGCCTCTTGCCTTCTTACTGTTCCCTGTTCCCCGTTCCCTATTCCCTATTTCCTGCAATGACAATTTCACCATAGAGGTCGTAGGCATCGGCACTGTGGATCTTTACTGGCACGATGGTTCCTAGCCCCGTTTCGCCTTTAACATAGACTTGACCATCGACTTCTGGGGAAAATCTGCCGGAACGGCCGATTAATTCTCCACTTTCGGGATTTTCTTGCTCAATCAGGACATCAACTATTTTGCCGACTTCCTGCTGATTTTTGTGGAGAGAAATTGGTTGTTGGAGTTCCATGAGTTGATCACGACGCTCTACCATCAATTCTTGTGGCAATTGATTGGGCAAATTGTAGGCGGGGGTTTCCTCTTCCGGCGAGAAGGTGAAAACACCAACATGATCAAATTCATGTCGCGCAGTAAACTCTAGTAAATGTTCAAAATGCTCTTGTGTCTCTCCAGGGAAACCCACAATAAATGTGGTTCGCAACACTGCTGATGGTAGTGCAGCTTTGATGCGCTCAATAATCCCGTCATTTACCCGTCCCTGCCAAGGACGATTCATGGCGCGGAGAATTTCTGGATGAGAATGCTGCAAGGGCAAATCTAAATAAGGCAGAACATTCGGGGTTTCTCTAATAGCCGTGATCACATCTGGGGTGAGTCCGGTAGGATAAGCATAATGTATTCTAATCCACGGTACATCTACTTTGCCTAAAGCGCGAAGTAGTTCCGCTAACCTTGGCTTACCGTAAATATCTAAACCATAGTTTGTGGTGATTTGGGAAATTAGAATAATTTCTTTTACCCCTTGATGAGCCAATTGCTCGGCTTCAGCAACTATTGATTCAATAGTACGCGATCGCTGGTTTCCTCTTAAATAAGGAATTATACAAAATGCACAACGATAATCGCATCCTTCAGCAACTCTCAGGTATGCTACTCCCTCGGTTGTTGTCCGGTATCGTGGCGTGGTTTCATCAGCTATGTAGGTGGGTTCGGCGCTAATTTGTTTAACTCGCTCTCCCTGTTCTACTCGCTCAATTACATTGACAATTTTGTGATAATCACCAGTGCCAACCACGGCTACTGCTTCTGGCAACTCTTCCAATAATTGTTCTTGAAAGTGTTGAGCCATGCAACCAGTAATAACGACTTTTTTATTGGCTTCTGCTAATTCTACTAAAGTTTTTACCGATTCTTCCCTGGCAGCTTCGATAAAACTACAAGTATTGACAATTACATAATCAGCTAACTCTTCATTTGTGTCTACACCATATCCTGCTTCTACCAGCAGTCCTAACATATGTTCTGTATCTATTCGGTTTTTCTCGCAGCCCAGGTGAGAAATGGCAATTGTTGGCTTGTCACCCATATTTTGAAAGTATCTTCAGTTTTTTTCTCTTGTAGTCAAACATTACAAACATTAAGTAGGTGCTTTTTCCCGCACCCTAATCAGTACACAGCAGTAATAACTCAAGTTGCTAGTTATCTAGTTTAGGCTGGTAATTGGTAATTCGTAATCGGTAAACCGTAATCGGTAATTGGTAATTGATAAAAAGCAGAAGCAAGAAATATCAATTTTCCTTGTTATCTCTCTGTGCTTTGTCACCCTCCGGTGAATGCCAAGCTTATGGGTAAACCCCCAATCATGTTTTGGCTCACCTGTTACCTTTTCCCTAACTAGCAAGTTACGTTACTGGATTTCCACTACCAGTTGTTTTTTGTAAATGCCCGTGGACGTATGACCCTAATCAGTAAAGATATAGAGGCCATGTTATGATGTTTCTATTAATCTGTTTCCCAGGGTAAATTTAAGTGTCTTTGGGTATTTGTGACACTCTTAATATATTTTAACGATTCGCTTATTGGTATTTTATACTACCGCAGCGTGTGCGTTGTTAATTTACCCATCGGGAAGCCGCCCAAAGGGCTGTTTGTGAGAAGTCGCTACCCTCAGGGAAATCGCGAACGCGACTGCGCCCATAAAGCAGTAATGCTACCCTACTTCAGGCTGGTGCTGCGACGACGTGCAGACAGCGAGATGCCTAAACCACGGGAAACTGCCTTGCGTCTTGTGAGTGGCAAACTCCTCTTGTAGCCAAGTTTTATCTTAACATATCTTATGAAAGGTTTAACGCCAATTTCCATCTTCGGAAGGAGGAGATGGACTAACTGATGAATAACACGCCAAAGCAGATAAGTATTCTGACCTTTTGAGCCTGGGTTCCTTAAACAAAAAAATTTTCAATTCTGGACAATGCCATCTTCAAATTAAAGACGTGGATCTATATCAACTATTCAAAACTCACAAACCGATTATTGGCGTAGTTCATCTGCTACCCCTACCTACCTCAGCCCGTTGGGGAGGTAGCCTGAAAGCGGTAATTGACCGCGCTGAACAAGAAGCTACAGCCCTTGCCAGTGGAGGGGTAGACGGCTTGATTGTGGAAAATTTTTTCGATGCTCCGTTTACTAAAAACCAAGTTGACCCAGCCGTTGTCAGTGCTATGACTATGGTGGTACAACGCATACAGAATTTAGTAACTTTGCCTGTGGGTTTAAATGTTTTAAGGAATGATGGCAAAAGTGCAATGGCGATCGCCAGTTGTATTAAAGCCCAATTTATCCGCGTCAACGTCCTCACCGGGGTAATGGCCACTGACCAAGGATTAATTGAAGGTGAAGCCCATCAATTACTCCGTTATCGACGGGAACTAGGTTCTGATGTGAAAATCCTGGCTGATGTCCTCGTCAAACACGCTCGTCCTTTAAGTTCTCCTAACCTCACAGTTGCTGTTAAAGACACAATAGAAAGAGGATTGGCAGATGGGGTAATTTTATCAGGCTGGGCAACTGGTAGCCCTCCCAACTTAGAAGACCTGGAATTAGCTTCTGGTGCTGCTGCTGGTACACCAGTGTTTATTGGTAGCGGAGCTAGTTGGGAAAATGTTGGTACTTTAATGCAAGCAGCAGATGGTGTGATTGTTTCCAGTTCTTTAAAACGTCACGGTCAAATTTCGCAAGCGATTGATCCAATTCGCGTCAGTCAATTTGTGGAAGCTGCTCACCGAAGTTGGAATTCCAAAGGTGAAACTAAATCAAGCTCCTCTGTAAAGTTACATTCTTAGGGACTGGGGACTGGGGACTGGGGACTGGGGACTGGGGACTGGGGATTGGGGAGATGGGGAACAGGGAACAGGGAACAGGGAACAGGGAACAGGGAACAGGGAACAGGGAACAGGGAACAGGGAACAGGGAACAGGGAACAGGGAATATTTATTTTTGTTCTGCCTCCTGCCTTCTGCCTCCTGCCTTCTGCCTCCTGCCTTCTGTCTCGTGCCTCCTGCCTCCTGCGTCGTGCCTCGTGCCTTCTGTCTCCTGCGTCGTGCCTCGTGCCTCCTACCTCCTGCCACTGACCACTGAACTAATGACTAATACTTATGATTCGCCGTCGTTCTACTCCTTGGATTCATAAATGGTCGCGTCCCTTAATTGGGGCGATCGCTGGACTTGGTATCCTCAACACAGGTTATCTCACCTTTGAAAAGCTCACAGGAGGTAGTCCTGTTTGTACGACACCAGAAAAAGTTAAAGGTTGTGCTGATGTACTTTCCAGCCCTTGGGGTACGGTTTTTGGCCAGCCTTTAGCTCTGTTTGGCTTGCTGGCATACATTGGTATGTTCGTCTTGGCTTTAGCTCCCTTGGCATTAAAATCAGGGGAAAAAGATGGTAACAAAAATCGCAAACAAATAGAAAATCTGACTTGGTGGTTGCTCTTGGTAGGGGCGATCGCTATGTCAGTATTTAGTGCATATTTAATGTATGTCCTGGCATTTAAACTTCAAGCCCTGTGTTGGTACTGTATTGCTTCGGCATTGTTTGCTTTGAGTATGCTCACCCTCACTATCCTGGGACGCGACTGGGAAGATGTAGGGCAAATCCTCTTTACAGGCGTTATTGTCGTCATGGTGACGCTGATTGGTACTTTAGGAGTTTATTCTGGCATGAATCCCGATGGGACAAGGGGATCTGCGGATGGTCCTCAACAAATTGCAGCCTTTGTTCCCAAGGAAAAGCCTAACCCTGAGTTTGGATGGGAAATCACCACCACTTCTGGAGAGTCAGAAATTGCCTTGGCAGAGCATCTAGTCAAAGCTGGTGCTAAGGAATATGTAGCCTATTGGTGTCCTCATTGCCACGATCAAAAACTGCTATTTGGTAAAGAAGCTTATCAAATCATCAGCGATAATATTGCAGTAGAGTGTGCGCCAGAGAGTCCCAAAGGCAAGCCAGACTTGTGTCAAGCTGCGAAAATTCAAGGTTTCCCCTCTTGGATTATCAATGGTAAAACCTATAGCGGGGTGCAGGACTTGGAGGAATTGGCAAATATGACTGGTTATACAGGTTCTCGCAACTTCAAGTATTTTAGGTGAACTGTCTATGCTAAATCTTTGATTCTATCCCCGGCTTAAGTAGTAACTGAAGCTGGGGATAATGCTAATTCCGCGTAAAATACTACACTAGATTTTGAGACCGGAAGTTGAAAGTTAGTCCGGGTAAAGGGCAAAGATACAAGATGTGAGTAAGTAAGTCGGCTCGAAAAAACCAAGGTATGTAACAAAATGTAAAATCTCTGAAAGTCTCTTCCCTCTTGCATGAGTGCCTCTTGCCTTGCCATAACGACAATTTTCAACACCTACCTACTTATACCTTTAGGAAGCAAGAATAAGGATTTGTCCGGTATTTGCCTATCAGCTATTGGTGTAATTTTTGTGTCGCACTCCAGCGAGGTTTTTATGAATCAGCAGTTAAGTAATCATCTTTTTCAAGTTGTATTTGAAATTAAACAAATGCTTCGTCAAGGACGCAGAGAATTGACGACTGCTGGGTTGATTACCATTTGTGTACTGCTTTTGCGATCTGTGGGATTATTACAGTCTTTGGAATTAGCAGCTTTAGATCAATTTTTTCGCTTCCGTCCCTACGAAGCAGCAGATGAACGCATCACTATAGTAGAAATTGATGAAAATTCTATCCGTCAAGCGGGTTCTTGGCCGATTTCTGATGAGAAAATAGCTCAGGTTTTGTCCAAGTTGAAAGACTATAAACCCCGTGCAATTGGCTTAGATATCTATAGAGATTTGCCTGTAAAGTCTGGTCATGAAAAACTGGTGGATGCTTATAATTCCATCCCAAATCTCATCGGAATTGAACTCCTGACAACTAACAAAGAGAATAGGGTTTTACCTGCACCAGAGTTAAAACAGCGCGACCAAGTGGGTTTTAACAATGTGCTGTATGATCCTGATGGTAAAGTCCGCCGCAGCTTGTTATATATGCACATTAATAACCAAGCATATCAAAGTTTTGCTTTGAAGCTGGCGTTATTATATCTGAAGTCGGAGGGCATTACACCCAAAAAATCTGTTAGCAATCCTGAATATTTACAGTTAGGTAAGGCTGTGTTTACTCGGTTTGAAAGTAACAATGGTGCTTATGTAAATGCTGATGCTAGAGGCTACCAAATTTTATCTAATTTTCCTAAACCCCGTTGTCAAACTCCATCTTTCCAACCTTGTGGTTATGATCATGTATCTTTGCAAGATTTATTAGATGATAGAGTTCCTGAACCATTGATTCGCGATCGCCTTATACTAATCGGTTCTACTGCACCTAGTCTTCAGGATTTTGTATTTATTCCCTATTCTAGTCGTTTGATGGGTATAAGTGAGGCAAAACCTGTAGCTGGTATCCAATTGCAAGCTTATTTTATCAATGAATTAATTTCGGCTGCTCTTGAAGGACGACCATTAGTCAAAGTTTGGCCTGATTTGCTAGAAAGTTTGTGGATTTTTATTTGGTCTTTCATCGGCTCAATAATCATATCCCGAATTAAACAACCAAGAAATAGTATATTCACATTTTTACTATCCGGTTTGGTGTTGAGCATAAGTGTTTATATTGCCTTTGTATTTGGGTGGTGGATACCCATCATTCCCGCATGGCTGACTTTTTCCAGTTCAGCTATTTCCATGATTTTTTACACTCCTTATATACAGCGAGAGTTGAAACGTTCTCAGGAGTTTTTACATCAAGTTATCAATACTATCTCTGATCCAATTTTTGTAAAAAATGAACAACATCAGTGGGTTGTTTTAAATGAAGCCTATTGTCGATTTATTGGTTATCCCTATAATTTATTGATGCAAAAATCAGAATATGACATTTTTCCACAATATCAAGCCGATGTATTTAGGGAACAAGATAATCAGGTTTTTCAGACTCAACAAGCCCAGGAAAATGAAGAAGAATTTACTGATGCTAATGGGAATATTCATTTGATAGCTACTAAGCGATCGCTCCACAAAGACGCTGCCGGTAATTTATTTTTAGTTGGTGTGATTAGAGATATCACACAACGCAAACAAATGGAGGAAGAACTCAAGCGTAATGCTGATGATTTATCTCGCTCCTATTACGAATTAAAAATCCAAGAAGTCCAGCTGCGCGAACTAGCATACCATGACCCTCTCACTGGTTTATGCAATCGTAAATTTTTCCATGAACAACTTGAAGAATCTCTCACTTGGTCGCAAACGCATAATCTTATGTTGGGATTATTATTTATTGACTTGGATGGCTTTAAAAAAATCAATGATACTTTAGGCCATGACCAGGGCGATAGCTTGCTGATCATTGTTGCTCAACGGCTGAATAATTCCTTACGGGCTAGTGATACAGTTTCTCGTTTAGGTGGTGATGAATTTACTGTAATTTTACGGGCTATTACTAATGAGCAAGTAGCTGCAAAGGTGGCCGAAAAACTTTTAAGTGCCATAACTGAGCCAATTATTTTGAATGGCCATATCACTAGAGTTTCTGCCAGTATTGGTATTAGTATTTACCCAAGCAACAGCAAAAACAGTGAAACATTGGTTAAACAAGCTGACACAGCAATGTACCGAGCCAAGCATTTGGGAAAAAATCGCTATGAGTTTATCTAAAACGCTGTCATACCCCTTCCCTTTATAGGGTGGGGATTAATGACTGCTGAATATTTAACAATAAAATTTTGTATTATTTATATTTATTTCATTAAAATCTGTTAATTATCAAAAACAGTTCAAATCATCTAGAAATAATTTATATAAAGATTAATAACTTTTTTTTAACATTTATACTCTTTTATTGAAAAACCATAGTAATTACACTTAAAAAAATTAAGCTCTAATTAAACAGGACTTACGCAAAACATAACGAAAGTACGGGTAAACGATGATACTACTACGCAAAAATCAGGTTTTCGTCCATATCATGCGTAAGTCCTATTAAAAAAAACCACATCTATAATTTGCTCCTGATAAATAATTAATATCCATCTGAAATATCCATCTTATGACTGATGCTGAGAAAGGCATATTAGAAATATTTCTTAATAATGTAAGTCACTGATTGCAGCAAATTGTAGGTAATGAGGTACAGATATGGATGAGAATGCTGAAATTCTTGTGGGGTAGGCATCTTGCCTGCGGTGTCCCTCACTCAGATGATTGATTGTGCTGTATATTCCTTGTCTTCAGCAACAAGCCAGTACAGGTCACTTCTAGATTAAATACCTATTTATTATTAGCAATAAATTTCTCAAGTTTTGATTTTTTATCAACAAGTTATTCAATCTACATTTGGAAGCGAAAAAAATCAGGAGGCATTTATATGTTAGGAAATCTACTAAAATCTCTCGAACCAAATGTGAGAATCACAAGTATTGTGATTTTATGTATAGTGAGTACATTGATATTAATCCCGATAATGGCAGAGGAAAAAATCAACTTTTATACTTTTATTTTGAATAGTTCCAGCGATATTGAAAGCTTTCACCTCAATACTCATGAGATGAATATTGTTAGTCAAGATATGTATATTCCACCCAACTTTGGTGCGCCTGCCAGTCAACATGGTACCGGAACACGCTAATACAATTTTGAAATTTAGATATTAAATTTTAGATTGTAGGTAAGTTCGTAATATTCAGATAGATTTCCACCAACTATGATTTTGGACAATTGTGTGGACTTGCCAATCAGGGTCTGGTTGAGGATAATCTAGACGGTAGTGTCCACCCCTGCTTTCCTTTCTAAAAGCAGCACTTTTGAGAATTAAATAAGCTACATCTAATAAATTACGAGTTTCTGCCCAAAGCCGCAATTGCTGATCAATATCTGGTAGATTGAAACTGGCTGCTACTGTGGGACGTAAACTTTGCAAGAATTGACTCAAAGGTAAAGTAGCGAAATCCTGTTGCCAAGATTCAATTGTAGCGATCGCATTTTCCAAACTTGATTGTTCTCGACAAATACCAGCACTTTGCCAGACTAAACGAGGTAACTTTTCCCTGATAGCTTCTAATTGTACTTGTTGATTTTCCCAATCATGAAAAGACAAGATACAAGATAAAGGATTTGGAAAAGATTCTGATTCTGTAGTTTGAGACTGCCGCCACATTTCATTCTCTAAATCGGCTAAATCTGCCATTTGCGCCCCAAAGACGATACATTCCAACAGAGAATTACTAGCTAGACGATTAGCACCATGTACTCCCGTACTAGCAGTTTCTCCTACAGCATACAAACCGGGAATATTGGTACGATTCTGCAAATTGGTGAGAATACCACCCATCCAATAATGAGCAGCAGGGGCTACAGGAATCGGTTGATTACAAACATCAATACCCCAATGCTGACAAACTTGAATAATGTTGGGAAACCGTTGACGAATTTTATCAGCAGGGATGGGGCGCATATCTAACCAGACATTGGCAGTAGCAATATCATCTGCTGTACGTTGTAGATGACTGAAAATAGCTCTACTCACCACATCTCGCGGTGCAAGTTCACCTGCTGGATCGTAGTCAAAAGCAAAACGCCGCCCTTCGTTATCGACAAGATGCGCCCCTTCACCGCGTACCGCTTCGCTGATGAGAAAGCGCCCTGGTTTTGTCAGGGCTGTAGGATGAAATTGGACAAATTCTAAATCCCGGAGAACAGCCCCAGCCCGCCAAGCTATAGCCACCCCATCACCTGTACTCACAGCAGGGTTAGTAGTTTGGGCAAATACTTGACCACCGCCACCGGTTGCCAAAACTACAGCGCCAGCCTTTACCCATGTAACTTTGCCTTGATAAAACAGGCTGATTCCCTGACAGCGACCGGTTTCTGGTTCTATCCATAAGGACAAAGCCAAAGCTTGCTGAATAACTTGGATATTTTGACGACGCAATACTTGGGCTGTGAGAGTGGTGGTTACTTCCCTACCTGTGGTATCTGCGGCGTGAAGAACGCGATGACGAGAATGGGCAGCTTCCAAAGTTAAAGCTAGGGTGTTACCATGACGGTCAAAGGCTACCCCTAAGTTAACTAAGGATTGAATACAGCTAGGGGCTTGTTCAGCCAAAAATTCTACGGCTTTGAGATCACATAAACCCGCCCCGGCTTTTAAAGTGTCTTCAATATGCAGTTGGGGTGAATCTTCTGGGGCTACAGCTGCGGCAATACCACCTTGCGCCCAATCACTGGCGGATAAAGTCACAGTTTCTTTAGTAATTAAGCCTACGCGTAAGCTTTCTGGTAGACACAATGCTGTGTATAGTCCAGCAGCGCCAGCGCCGACTACTAATACATCAAATTGGTTAGGAATATCTATCTGAGACAAGGTTAGGGGAGGTGGGGACTGGGGACTGGGGACTGGGACTGGGGACTGGGGACTGGGGACTGGGGACTGGGACTGGGGACTGGGGACTGGGGAGATGGGGAAAAATCTTTCCTGCCTCCTGCCTCCTGTCACCTGTCACCTGTCACCTCTTGCTCAATGACCAACTAGATTTATCTATCTGTAGATACCGTTGTTAATGCGATCGTCTCCTTCGTTGAAGTTAGGCTCGTATTCTGTGACTGCGAAGTTATCTAAGTTGGCTTGTAAGGTTTGTTTTTGACGATCACTCAATCCTGGCAGATCCAATACATCCTCTACACTCTTGTAAGGAGCATTTTGGATGATTTTCTTAGCCAAGGTGGGATAAAGCCCTGGATACTGTTGAAAAGCGGCAATGTTGGTATTATTCAAATCAATTTTTTTACCAAATTCTGTTGCCAGCTTCTGATCTGCCCTATTTTGGCGTGAAATGGCCATAACAGGAACTTGTGGCCAACTAAAGCTGTTGAAACTAGCAGCTTGGGCTGTTTGATTAGTTGCTAACCATCCCCAGCAGCCGAGCAACAAACTAAATACTGTTAATAAACGTACTAATCCTTTCACGATCTTTCTACCTCTTTCCATCAAACAGGAATAAAAGCTTTCAACTACAAGCTGTCAACTATCGGCTTAAGTGAGAAGTATGGAGTAATAATTCAACCCTACTAATAACTGAGGGGCTGATGAATTACTTGCTGCCTCGGACTTCATGCTCTTAGTTAATAGCTGATAGCTGAATCAACACACAGCAGTCATCACAAACTAATATACAGCTTAGTGAACTACCCAACTTAGCTGTACTTGAAGTTGAAACTTCGGGTATTATTTGTCATTACCACGTTAGGGATTTTTTTTTGATTTTACTTTGTAAAAATTTATTGCTAATCATTGAGCTTTGGTAACTGAAATTTGGTACCTGAAAATTTTAGGCAAGAACCGCAGCTAGTAAAAACAGACTGTCCACTAAAATTGTACTCAAAACTGCTCCACTAAAGGCGTACCAATGCAGTTGCTTTTTACCTAAAGATACTAGCCCAACTGTCAATAGTGCTAAGGCCAGAATGATTGCCCAAGCTTCTCCCCAAGGAGTTTGCACTTGTGCTAGGGCATTTTTTAAGATTTGTGACGCTCCCTGGGCATCTGTTCTCATAATTTGCCGCCAATAGGGCATTAAGTCTACTAGGTAGAAGTATATATCTGTTAAAACTGTGCCGAATAGAGAACCTAGATAAAACCAGTTACCGACTTTGCCCCAATTTTTACACAGACACCAAATAGCGAAGGGTAGGCCGATTGATTCTATGGGTAAGTGCCACAAGGGTTCCCAACGTAACCAACCCCAGTAAATCGCCCCTGTTAACCAACTCCAGCTAAATCCTAAGAGTAAATCTCCCCAAAGATAGGTTTGGGTCCGTGACATTAATGTCAAACTCAGCCAAATCCAAAATCCTGTGATTACTAAACTGAGACTGGGTAGCGATCGCACTAGCGGTGCTTCTATAAATACTGGTACTGATACCAAAAATACTGCTGCCACAAACACTAACCAAGTTTGCCTCCAAGAGATTGCAGTAGGCAGTGAGGGCAATAAGGAAAGGGTAGACTCTAATTCTTGCATACCTCTGTGCTTGGTGTCAGCGGTATGCAAATCAGTCTCAATAGAGGAGTTGGCAGTAGTGTAGGAGGACAACGTATTATTAATCAAAGTTTTTAATATTTGTTACTAAACTTTACTTATCTACAGTATCACATTCTTAAATCCCCCCCAGGGGCATTTTTATTATACTGTAAATTTCAGTAAATCTCAAACTGATAGGAAATAGGAGTCAGAAGTCAGGAGTTGAAAAAGAGGCAGAGGGGAAGGGGGCAGGGAGCAGGGGGAGCAAGCCCTTGCTCTCTGCGCGGAGCGAAGCGGAGCATGGGTAAGAAGCCCCGCCCTTCCAGGGCGCTCGGCTGGGGCGGGGTACAAGCTTTGTCCCAGTCTCTCCCCCCTGCTCCCCGCTCCCTGCTCCCCTGCTTCTTGTGACCTCCCAGTCGCCTGTGAAACTTGCCCGGAAAAACTGATGACAACAGCGGATCAGGTTGGATAATTTGCTAGAATTACGCATCCATTGTGGGAGTCTGTTTGATGGAGACAATGTTAGAAGCAAGTAGTATATGTGTACTATCCTCGCAACTGCTGGCCGTGGCAGAAAACACGGAAAATTTAACCCCGGAATGGTTGCAGGCATTTATTTTGGGTATAGTACAAGGTATTACAGAGTTTTTACCGATTAGCAGTACAGCACATCTTTTAATTGTCACCAAGATATTTGCTTGGAAAGAACTAGGTGATAAAGATTTTGTTGATGCCATTCAATTTGGTAGTGTTATAGCAATATTGCTGTATTTTTGGTCACTAATTTCTAGTATTGTTAAAGGTGCAATTACTGCACTCAAGGATAAAGATTGGGAACGGGAAGAATGGAAAATTTTTGTGGGTATTGCTGTAGGCACAATGCCTGCATTAATTTTTGGCTTTCTGTTGAAAGACGTTTTACCTGAAAGTGCATTAATTATCGCTATAATGTCAGTTATCATGGCTATTTTATTAGGTTTAGCAGAAAAATTTGGCACTCGCAAGCGTGGTTTCGATTCCTTGCAAATTCGGGATGGTATTTTGGTAGGATTAGGACAAACTCTAGCTTTGATTCCTGGGGTTTCTCGTTCTGGTTCAACCCTAACGACTGCCTTATTTTTAGGATTAGAACGTGATACAGCAGCGAAGTTTTCATTTTTGTTAGGTTTTCCGACTCTGACAATAGCAACCCTCTATAAAAGCCTGAAAATATTTAAGCTGTTTGAGCAACAACAATTACCCGATAACATAGTTTTACTATTAGTTATAGGGATTGTTTCCACCTTTATTTTTTCCTACCTATCAATTGCATTTCTGATTCGGTACTTACAAACCAAAAATACCTTTGTTTTTGTTTGGTATAGATTGGCTTTTGGTAGTGCCATTTTATTAGCGATCGCAACAGGTTGGCAGGGATAATTTTAAAGGAGTCAGGAGTTCTTAATTTTGGATTTTGGATTTTGGATTGTATTTCATGAACTCCAATCGTAAGTATTCAGCTATAGCACTCGTTCATACCTAGATCCCCGACTTCTGACATCAATTTATAATTTGTGAACACAATAAACAAAAGAAGTCGGGGATCTTATTGCCCTACCTGAATTCTTACCTCCAATCTAAAATCTAAATTCCCTGTTCCCTATTCCCTATTACTTGTTCCCTATTCCCTGATATATGTCTACCATTCATCCTGCTAAAATTACCAAGGTGCTTCCTGAATCCATTGCTGCTGAAATTGGCTTTGAAGTTGGCGATGCGATTGTTGCTATTAATGGGACAAAACCCCGTGATTTAATTGATTATCAATTTTTGTGTGCAGATGAAATTTTAGAACTAGAAGTATTAGATGCGGCTGGGAAAAC
The DNA here is from genome assembly GCF_014696825.1 of Anabaena sphaerica FACHB-251. NCBI lineage: Bacteria > Bacillati > Cyanobacteriota > Cyanophyceae > Nostocales > Nostocaceae > Anabaena > Anabaena sphaerica. Next base: position 349,437 of record NZ_JACJQU010000001.1, read on the forward strand.
TCATCATATTGAAATTGAAAAAGATTATGATGAAGACTTAGGGCTAGAATTTGCTACCGCATTATTTGATAATTTAATTCAATGTAATAACCGTTGTCCATTTTGCTTTATTGATCAACAACCACCAGGTAAACGTTCTAGCTTGTATTTCAAAGATGATGATTACCGTTTGAGTTTCTTATATGGTTCTTATTTAACTTTAACTAATTTACCAGAAAGAGAATGGCAACGCATTGAACAAATGCGGTTATCTCCCTTGTATGTTTCTGTTCATGCGACAGAACCAGAAGTGAGAATTAGACTATTAAAAAATCATCGTGCAGCGCAGATTTTAGAACAACTCAAATGGTTTCAAGAAAGACGCTTACAAATTCATGCTCAAGTAGTAGTTTGTCCAGGGATAAATGATGGTGAACATCTAGAACAAACACTGAGAGATTTGACATTTTTTCATACAGGAGAAATCCCAGCAGTAGCATCAGTAGCAGTTGTTCCCGTTGGGTTAACGCGATTTCGTCCCCAAGAAGATGAACTCGTACCTGTGACGCGAGAAAAAGCGAAAGAAGTAATATCTCAAGTGAAATTACTATCTCAAGAATTTCGGCATAAATACGGTTCTAGTGTGGCTTGGTTAGCCGATGAATGGTTTTTAATTGCTGGTGAAGAATTACCTAGTGAAGCTGAATATGAAGAATATCCGCAAATAGATAATGGTGTTGGTTCAATACGTTTGTTTATTAAGCAATTTACCAGTGTTGCTAATAAACTACTACCACCAAAAATCTCTCTCCAGAAAAATTTAACTTGGGTTGTGGGTAACGCAGTGGAAAACGCATTTCAACCACTTGTTAAACAGTTAAATGCTGTGGAAGGTTTAGAAGTGAAAATGCGTGCCTTATGTAGTGATTATTGGGGGCAAAATATCAGTGTTACGGGATTATTAACCGGACATGATTTACTTTTCCACTTAAAAGGGCAAGATTTAGGAGACGGTATTTTATTGCCTAGTGTCATGCTCAAACATGGGGAGTTGATATTTTTAGATGATATGAGTGTTGAGGAAGTATCGAGGGAATTAAATACAAAAATATTCCCAGTGACAGGAGTTGAGGATTTAATCAATACTTGTATTTGTTAGGGAATAAGGAATAGGGAATAGAGAATACTCACATCTTGCACCAGGCGACTGGAAGTCACGGCTATACATACAAAACCCACCTGCGTGGGTTTCAAACCCTTGATTTTCCGTGAGTCCGTGCAGACGGACTTAGTTTGTATAGCAGTATCTTTCTAATCACCAAGGCTTGGTGCAAGATGTGAGAATAGGGAGTAAGTAAGTTATTATTTATGCTCACAATTTGCATTTGTGTTCTTATCTACTAATGTGTGAGGAAGAACTCGTGAAGAATCACGAAGAAAAAGTCAGTAATAAGCTGAAATTCCCATTTAATACAATGGGATTATTCTGTTTAAATTTTTTAATTTTTAATTTTTGGGGGATATTACCTACAAATGCGGCAACTCAAAAAGGGGTGTTAAATGTAATTCAAAACCAAGAAAATGCCCAACAATGGACAGGAATTACTAAACGCTTACAAGCTGTAGGTGCAAAATATTGTGTAATTCCCCTAGCTAATATCAATAATGTGGCAGATTTAGGTCAACAACGGGTGTTGTTGTTGCCCAATGTGGAGACATTAACGCCAGGACAAGCGATCGCTCTAGAGGAATGGATGAACAGGGGAGGGCGTTTAATTGCTAGTGGTCCTGTAGGTACTTTATCCACTTTAGGAGTGCGCCAAGCATTGCGAAATATGCTAGGTGGTTATTGGGGATTTAGGCTTAATGATGTTCAAGAATTGCAACCAGCAAAAAGTCATGCACAGGAATGGGCAACTCAAAAAGAACTCTTTGGTAAAGTGCTAGGTGCGGTGATGATTCCTGAGAATTCTAAAACTCAAATTCCAGCTGTTTGGAATTCCCAAGATCAGGCAGCAGCAGTATTAACAACTGAAAGTTCGACTTTTTTAGGTTGGCGCTGGGGAACAGATAAAGATTCAACAGCAGAGTTAGATACTGCTTGGTTAAAAGCCTTAGTCAATAATTATTTAAAATTATCAACTACACAAGGGATATCTCCTAGCACAAATTGTCCCTTATCCTCAGCAACTAGGACTATACAACCAACCCCTATAATTAGTAATACAAATCCGACTAAACCAGGAACCAAACCCAGACGGGTAACTGTTAGCAAAAAACCCAATTCACCACAACCAGGAACCAAACCCAGACGGGTAACTGTTAGCAAAAAGCCCAATTCACCACAACCAGGAACTAAACCAAGACGGGTAACTGTTAGCAAAAAGCCCAACCCAAACAAACCAGGAACCAAACCAAGACGGGTAACTGTACAGAAGACAACGCCTTTACCCAAACCTATAGCTAAAGTTACGCCCCAAAATTCCCAGGAGGAAATTGATTTACTGCAAGAAGCGGTGCGGTTGGATGTAATACCTAGTTCTAATGTGCCAATTGCTCATAAGGATGCAATATCTCTCCAACAAGAGTTAGAACATTTGATTGGTCGAGTGGAAAGCGCCCATTTAGCAGCTTTAGCTCGTGGTGCTAACACAAGCAACTCTCTATCCTTGAAGAGAGAAAGTGCAAAAGCATCTACCGAGACAGCAAACTCCAGTTTAGAGGAAACTTTAGCCCAAGCCAAGGAAGTTGCCAACAATATCCCTGTGTTAATTGCCCAAAAAAACTATGCTTTGGCACGTCAGCAGTGGTTAAAGACAAAGAGGAATTTATGGCAGCAGTTCCCTATGAATCAAAGGTTAGCTCAACCAGAAATTCGCTCAGTTTGGTTAGATAGAGGAACAATTGTTAATGCAGGGAATGAAGCAGGACTAGCGCAGATTTTTGATCGCTTGAGCCAAGCTGGAATTAACACCGTATTTTTTGAAACTGTTAACGCTAGTTACACTATTTATCCTAGTCAAGTTGCACCGCAACAAAACCCCTTGATTAAAGAGTGGGACCCACTGGCAGCCGCTGTCAAGTTAGCCCATGCAAGGGGAATGGAATTACACGCTTGGGTGTGGACTTTTGCTGCTGGTAATCGTCGTCATAATCAAATTATTGGTGTTAGTCCTGATTATCCAGGCCCTGTACTAGCAGCTAATCCTGATTGGGCAAATTATGATCAAAGTGGGCGAATGATTCCGGTTGGTCAAACTAAGCCTTTTTTAGATCCAGCTAATCCCGAAGTCAGACAATATTTATTAAAGCTGTACGAAGAAATTGTTACCCGCTATCAAGTTGATGGTATACAACTAGACTATATTCGCTATCCTTTTCAAGACCCCTTTTCAGGTAGAAGTTACGGTTATGGTAAAGCAGCAAGGGAGCAATTTAAACAACAAACTGGTGTAGATCCTGTGAATATTAGTTCTCATCAGCGAGATTTATGGCAAAAGTGGACGGCATTCCGCACAGAACAAGTTGATAGTTTTGTGGCTGAAGTTTCACAGATGTTGCGACAAAAGCGATCTACTTTAATTTTGTCGGTGGCTGTGTTTCCGTTGGGAGAATATGAACGAGTGCAAAAGATTCAACAGCATTGGGAAGTTTGGGCAAGACGGGGCGATATAGATTTAATTGTGCCGATGACTTATGCTTTGGATACTCCTCGTTTTCAAAGACTAGCCCAACCTTGGATTAGTTCTACTAAGTTAGGTTCTACTTTATTGGTTCCGGGGATTCGTTTGCTTTCTTTGCCAACGGTGGGAGCATTTGATCAACTACAATTACTGAGGGATTTACCTGTTAGTGGTTATGCCCTCTTTGCCGCAGAGAATTTTAACAATGAGTTAGATGAATTATTGAGTAGCACTCAAGGTAAGGTGCAACGTTCACATACTGAACCTATTCCTCAGCGTCAACCATTTCGGACTGCGGCTTTTCGTTTTGCTGCTCTACAACAAGAATGGCAGTTTGTAGGAGAAAATAATGAACAATTGTCTAAGTCAGTAACTACAATGGCTGATTTTAAAAGTCAGTCCAATAATTTACAAAATGCTCTCAATCAACTGGCGGTTTTACCTTCTGCGAGTAATTTGATTAGTGCCAGAGGAGAACTAACTCGTTTTCAAACCAAATTTAAAACTTGGATGAATGTAGCTGCAAAGGAAAATCCCTATCGAGTTAAAGTATGGGAAAATCGGCTGTTAACAATAGAAAGGTTATTGCGTTACGGTGAGAGAAGAGTAATCAATAAAACAGAGAATAGGTGACTGGTGAAAGTTGTCAGGGATTAGATCAATTCAAAATTCAAACCTCAAACTTCAAAAATTCTGCCTCGTGACTCCTGGCTTCTGCCTTCTTAAAACAGTGAAACTGCTCTACTTAGATGGAGTTAAAATTGCTAAAATAATTTGTACAAAAATATTTTCAGTATTTTTACTCGTTAAAATATTACTGAATTCACGTCACAATATTTATTAGTTAAATAAATCAGCACTTTTAGATGATTATTGTTTGGGAGTGACTGTGGAATAAAATATGCAAGCCTCACCTCACTATCTTGTGCTACAAAGCTTAGAGTCAATTATTGACTATTCGCCGCTGATGGTTGCACCGGAAATAACTGTTTTAGATGCGATCGCTCTGATGGCGAAGCACTGTAAAGGTGTGTTGATAAAGTCAGCGTCCCTGGTAGTGGGATATTTGACACAACAAGATATAGTGCGATTAGTTGCTTCAGGTTATGACTTGAAAACTACCAAAATTTCTGAAGTGATGCACACTTCTGTGATTCAACTAAAAACACAGGCAGTTAACGCGTTGGCAACTGTAGTATCTCTGTTGTTTCAGTCTGAGTTGCAGTTATTACCAGTTGTCGATCACGAAGATGAAATTGTGGGAGTCATTACGCCTGAAAGTATTTGTCTGGCTCTGGCACGTTTAGAAGAGGAAAAAAATGGTTGCCAGATGATAGAAAATCAGCTTCTGCAATCCCAGCAGATGTTGCAATTAATTATGGATACTATTCCCCATAGTATTTTCTGGAAAGATATCAATTCCCGCTTTTTGGGTTGTAATCGTAACTTTGCCCAAATGGTCAGTATTGAAAATCCAGAAGAAATAGTTGGTAAAACAGACTACGATTTAATTCCCAACCCGGAAGAAGCAGAATTTTATCGTGCTTATGATGCTGCGGTGATGCAGACTAATCAGGCTGAATATCATGCCATTAGAGCTAAACAGCAAGTAGATGGCAGTCAGATTTGCCTAGAAACAAATAAAGTTCCCTTGTTAAATACTGAAGGGCAAGTAGTCGGTATGCTAGGAACAATGGAAGATATTACTGAGAGGATGCAAGCACAGGAAGCTTTAGAAAAAAGTGAGGAACGCTTTCGTTTTCTAGCCGAATCTATTCCCCAACAAGTTTGGATTGCGAATGCCGATGGTCGTCTTGAATATGTTAACCAACGGACTCTTAATTACTTCGGCTGTACTCCAGAGCGAGTTTTGGGAGAGCAATGGCAGGAATGGGTGCATCCTGATGATTTATTAGCAAGTATTAATACTTGGGATAAATCTTTGGAAACAGGTACAAATCACGAAATAGAATTTCGTTTGTGGGAAAAAGCTTCAGGAACTTATCGCTGGCATTTGACACGTGCTTTACCATTGCGCGATCGCCAAGGACAAATTGTGAATTGGTTTGGAACCAATACAGATATTCATGATCGCGTGGACGCAGAAATTGCCCTGCGAGAAAGTGAACACAAATATCAAAGCATAGCCAAAGTTTCACCGGTTGGTCTTTTTCGTACTGATGCAAAGGGAGATTGCCTTTACGTCAACGAACGCTGGTGCGAAATGACGGGACTAACACCAGAAGCTGCAATGGGATGTGGCTGGATAAAAGCTATTCATCATGAAGATAGAGAAATAATTAATGCGGAGTGGTATCGTTCTGCCAGACAAACCCGTCCTTTCCAGGCTGAATATCGGTTTCAACGTCCTGATGGGAGAATTTTTTGGGTGTTTGGTCAAGCTGTAACCGAGCAAATAATAGATGGAAAAGTTATTACTTATGTTGGCACTGTCACCGATATTACTGATTTAAAAGAAGTAGAGTCAGCACTGGCAGAACGGGTGAAATTAGCAGATTTTCGCGCTGAAATTGATGCTATCCTCACTCAGTCAGAAACTTTAGCAACCATGATGCGTGGCTGTACCGATGCTTTAGTTAAACATCTTGGTGCTGCCTTTGCCCGCATCTGGATTCTCAACAAAGAAGAACAAGTTCTAGAATTACAGGTTAGTTCTGGCATCTACACCCACACTAATGGAATTCATAGTCGTGTGGCTATGGGTAGGTTAAAAATAGGTTTAATTGCGGCAGAGCGTAAACCCCATCTTACCAACTCTGTGCAGGATGATCCGCGTGTTAATGACAAAGAATGGGCTAAACGAGAGGGAATGGTGGCCTTTGGTGGTTATCCCTTAATTGTGGAAGGGGAAATCATTGGTGTTATTGCTTTATTTTCCCGGCAACCATTGACAGAATCAACTTTTACAGCCCTGGGTATTGCTGCTAACGAAATTGCGATTGGGATTAAGCGTAAACAAACTGAAGTCTCACTGCAAGAAAGCGAAGAACGTTTCCGCAACTTAGTTGAAGCTAGTAGTGATTGGGTATGGGAAGTTGATGAAAATGTGGTGTATACCTATGTTAGTCCTAAAGTACGGGAAATTTTAGGTTATGAACCCCAAGAAGTTTTGGGTAAAACACCCTTTGAACTAATGGCACCTGAAGAAGCAGAGCGTGTTCGCAAGATTTTTGCGCCGATTGCTGCTTTAAGGCAATCCTTTAAATGTCTAGAAAATACGAATCTTCATCAAGACGGTCATCTAGTGGTTCTGGAAACTAACGGAGTACCCATTTTTGATGTTGAGGGTAAATTTTGTGGGTATCGTGGCATTGATCGAGATATCACTGTTCGTAAACAGGAAGCGGCAAAATTATGGGAAACCCAGCAGCAGCTACAGGCAATTTTGGATAATTTCCCAGGACTTTTGTACTTACTTGATACTGAAAATAAATACCTGCTAGTTAACCGCCACTATGAAAATATATTTAATCTTAATCAAGATCAGGTATTAGGTCAAAGTTTGTATGATATCTGGCCTGATGATGTTGCTGAAACATTTGTCGTCAACAATTTTGAGGTGATTGCAGGTGGTATTCCTAGAGAATTTGAAGAAGTTGCTCCTCACCCAGATGGCTTGCACACATACTTATCTATTAAGTTTCCTTTAAAAGATGTAAATGGTATTACTTATGCTGTCTGTGGAATTTCCACTGATATTACAGATCGTAAACGCGCTCTTGAAGAACTGCATCAAAGTGAAGAATATTTACGTTTGTTAGTAGAAGGTGTAAAAGACTATGCAATTTATATGCTTGACCCTGAAGGCAGGGTGATGAGTTGGAACTCTGGGGCAGAATGTATTACTGGATATCAGGCATCAGAAATTATTGGAGATGATTTCTGTTGCTTTTTCCGACAGGAAGAAATTTTCAACAATATTCCCAAACAACAACTAGAAATAGCAGCAGCTAATGGTCGATGTGAATGTGAGAGTGTTTTTGTTCGCAAAGATGGTTCCCACTTTTGGGCAAATTGTATTTTGACACCATTGCATGATGAAACTGGCAAGTTACGTGGTTTTTCTAAAGTCACTCGCGATATCACAGAACGTAAATTAGCAGAAAAGTCTTTGTTAAGGTTGCAAAAAGCAATAGAAAGCACAAGTGATGCTATTAGTATTACAGATATTGCAGGTAAGGCTATATATGTTAATCCTGCTTTTATAGAAGTATTTGATTATACGGGAATTCAATTAAATGCCCATGGCGGTCTTTCAGCTAATTTTCGGAATCAGGAGTTATTTAACAGCGTCTTGAAGACGGTTCAGAGAGGTCAGTCTTGGCGTGGTGAAGTGACTATGAAAACTCGGAGTAGGGAGGATGTACAAATCGATTTACGTACAGATGCTATTAAAGATGCTACAGGAGATATCGTGGCAGTTATTAGTATTTGTACAGATATAACCCAGCGTAAGTTAATTGAGGAAGGGTTACGACTGCGTGATCGGGCGATCGCTGCTAGTAGTAACGGCATCATTATTGCTGATGTTACCAGCCCAGATAGTTCAATTATATACGTCAATCCTGCTTTCGAGCGGATGACTGGTTACTCGGTTGCCGAAGTTCTAGGGCAGCATTTTCCTTTAGCCCAAGGTGTCGATATCAATCAATCAGCCTTAGAAGAACTGAGAACTGCGATGGAAACTGGCAAAGACTGCACAGTTATTTTACGTAACCATGGTAAATGCGGTTCCATTTTTTGGAATGAGCTAAGTATATCTCCTGTGTATGATGTATATGGTTGTCTTACACATTACATCGGTATTCAAAATGATATTACTGAACGCAAGCAAGCAGAAACAGCATTACTGATTAGCGAACAACGCTTGAAATACTTACTCACTGCCAGTCCAGCTGTGATCTATACCAGCAAAGCTACAGAAGATTTTGGTGCTATTTTTATCAGTGATAATATCAAAGGTATGGTAAGCTATGAAGCGCGGGAATTTATTGAAGATTCCAGTTTTTGGTATACTCATATCCACCCGGAAGATGCACCAGCGGTACTGGCAAAACTCTCACAGGTTTTAGAGAAAAAGCAGTATAGTTTAGAATATCGCTTTTTACACCAAGACGGGACTTATCGCTGGGTATATGATCAAGGTAAGGTAGTGTGGGATGAAGCTGGCAACCCTTTAGAACTTGTTGGCTACTGGGCAGATATTACCAGTCGCAAGCAATTAGAGCAAGAACTGAGAGTAGCACTAGAGAAAGAGAAAGAACTCAACGAGCTTAAATCCCGCTTTATATCCATGACTTCCCACGAATTCCGCACCCCTTTGAGTACCATTCTGTCTTCCTCGGAGTTGCTGGAACACTATCGTTACAGATGGACACAGGAGAAGCAATTGACTCATCTGCGTCGGATTCAAACCGCTGTCCACAGAATGACAGAAATGTTAGATGATATCTTGGTGAGTGGTAAGGCAGAAGCTGGAAAACTTGAATATAGACCCTTATTGTTGGATTTGGTCAAATATTGCCGCCAATTAGTAGAAGAAGTAAGGGTAAATTTGAGAAATAAGCATTTAATCTCCTTTAGCAGTGAATATGAATCCATCTTCTGCTACATGGATGACAAATTATTGGGACATATTCTCTGTAACTTGCTCTCAAATGCAATCAAGTATTCTGCTAATGATAGCTTAGTCAAATTTACACTTGCTTGTGAATGTGAACTAGCAGTATTTGAAATTCAAGATCAGGGAATCGGAATTCCAGAAGAAGACCTACCTCATTTATTTGAATCTTTCCATCGTGCTAGAAATGTCGGTAATATTTTAGGTACTGGATTAGGACTAGCAATTGTAAAAAAGTGTGTAGATATTTACCAAGGTGAAATTACTGTGACTAGCAAAATAGGAATTGGTACGAAATTTACTGTTAAAATACCCTTAAAAAAATATCCAACATGAGGTTAATTATGGCCAAAATCTTAGTAATAGAAGATGAAGAATCCGTTCGGGAAAACCTTTTAGATTTATTGGCGGCTGAGGAGTTTGAAACAGTTGCGGCTGCCAATGGAAAAATCGGCTTGAATTTAGCTTTTTCGGAAGTGCCAGATTTAATTTTATGCGACATGATGATGCCCGAAATTGATGGTTTTGGAGTATTAAAAGCATTACGCCAACAGCCATTAACTGCGACAATTCCTTTTATTTTTTTGACCGCTAAATCGGCAAAATCTGATATTCGTCAAGGTATGGATATGGGAGCAGATGATTATTTAACTAAGCCTTTCACTCGTTCTGAGTTATTAAGTGCTATCATGAATAAATTGGAAAAATATGCAAATTTAAAAAAATATTTATCTATTCAGACTGCGGTTAATAAATTAACACCCAGAATGCAGTTATTAGATAAACAATTACACAAGGCTATTCTAAATGATGATTTTAAAGGGTTTGAAATTCACTATCAACCAATTATTGATATCAATACTGGCAAAATAACAGGGGCTGAGAGTTTATTACGTTGGCACAGTTATGAGTTAGGGCCTATTTCCCCCGCAGAATTTATTCCTTTAGCGGAGTCAAATGGTTTAATTTTTAACATTGATAACTGGGTATTAAAAAATGTCTGTCAACAAATTAGAATTTGGCGCGATGCCGGGATTAAGTCTTTGACTTTCGCTGTCAATTTATCAGCTATTGAATTTAACCAACCAGATTTAAGTTCTAAAATTATTAACTTGATAGAAATTAATAATTTAGATCCAAGTTTTCTAGAGATTGAAGTTACTGAAAGCATGATTATGCAGAATATACATTGTGCCATCTCCATTATGAATCAATTACGTTTGCTCGGTGTTAAAATCGCGATTGATGATTTTGGTACAGGACAATCTTCTTTAAACTATCTCCGAGTTTTTCCCGTTAATACCATTAAAATTGATCGTTCTTTTGTGGAAAACGTTTATAAAGATTACCCTAAATCCATCATTACTAAATCACTGATTAAAATGGCTCAAGACCTAAATCTCAAGATAATTGCTGAAGGTGTGGAAACGGCGGCAGAACTATCATTTTTACGCGAAAATAAATGTGATGCTATCCAAGGTTTTCTATTCAGTCGTGCATTGCCAACACTAGAATTTGAACAACTTTTCTTTTCTAATAAAACTTTATCTATCTAGAGAACAAGAAACAGGGAATAGAACTTGGTTCACCTAAGATTTAAGATTGATACAGCAATTATCAAACTTCAAAATACCCCTTTAAAATGCACAATTTAAAGTATAATAATTCGACCAGGTGGTAAAACAGTTATGAATCAGAATCAGCTTCAGTCCAATTTTGAGCAATCTTCTTGCCATTCCGGGGAACGTTACTGGGGTAATGTGGAAGTAATAGAAGAAGGTAAAAATTATAGAATTAGTCGGGTGGAAATTAAACCTAGACACGGGATTAAACCACAAATCCATTATCATCGACATGAACATTGGGTTGTGGTTTCTGGTGTAGCCAAGGTAACTTGTGGTGATGAGGAGATATTTCTGAATCGTAACCAGTCAACTTATGTACCAGCAGCAAGCCTACATAAAGTAGAAAACCCTGGTTCTATTCCTTTGGTGATTCTGGAAATTCAAAATGGTGAGTATTTGGGTGAAGATGATACAGAGCGTCCTTTTGAATTAACTGCTGTTGAATGAAAAATTTGCAACTTCCTATTTTTTGGCAAACTGTCCTAGCTGAAGAATTGGAAAAACCTTATGTGAGTAAACTCCAAGATTTCTTAGATCAGGAGAGACTATCATATAATATTTATCCACCTGAAGAAGATGTTTTTTCTGCCTTTGAATTAACATCTTATGAGCAGGTGAATGTTTTGTTACTGGGACAAGATCCCTACCACGATGAAAAGCAAGCACATGGATTATGCTTTTCTGTCAGACCAGGGATTAAACCACCTCCATCACTGAGGAATATTTTCAAAGAACTAAAAGCGGATGTGGGTTTTGATATTCCCAATCATGGTTACTTGGTTGACTGGGCTAAACAGGGTATGCTGATGTTAAATGCGGTGTTGACTGTGAGAGCGCATACACCAAATTCGCATAAGAATAAAGGTTGGGAAATTTTCACGGATGCGGTGATTAATAAAGTTAACCAGAAATCTGATCCGGTGGTGTTTGTGCTGTGGGGTGGATATGCACAAAAGAAGTTGAAGTTGATTGATACAACTCGACATATTGTTATACAGTCGGCTCATCCTTCACCGCTGTCTGCACATAATGGTTTTTTTGGCAGTAAGCCTTTTTCGGCTATTAATGCCGCTTTACGCTCTTGTGGTAAACCAGAGATTAATTGGGGACTGGGGACTGGGGACTGGGGACTGGGGATTGGGACTCCTGACTCCTGTTAAAACCACCCTTCTTGTTCGAGGGTTTCAATTAATTGTAAACCACGGGGATCACCGACTCCCAGGAGTGAGGCTTTGGCATCTTCTCTGACACCCAAGTCTTTATCTTCGGCAAAGGCTTGGATTAATGAGTCGATGGCTGTGGCATAAACTACGTTGGAAGGTAATTCCTTACAGAGTTGACCTATTGCCCAAGCGGAGTTACTACGTACTGCGGCTGTGGGATCTTGAACTAGGGCTTCAATTAAGGGGGGTATTGCGCCGACAACGACCTCATAACCGACTCCTGCCATCTGGGCGAGGGCGCTTGCAGACCAGAGACGCACGGCGGAAATATCGGTTCTTAAGGCATCTGTGAGGGGGATTAAGGAACGGCGATCGCGACAGTTTCCTAAAGCCCAAACTACGCCTTTTCGCACATAGCCATTCAAATCACGGTTGAGTTGATTAATCAATGGCTCGACTGCATCGTGGCTGGGATTGCGGCCGATGGCATAGGCAGCACTGACTCGCACTAGGGGACAGTTATCAGTTAATAGGTGAATTAAATGGGGAATTGCCCGTTGATCTTGAATATCACAGAATGCGCGTGCTGCTAACATTCGTTGCTGGGACTGAGGATCTTGTAGAAGTGCCAGCATTAAGTCTGGATCAGGTTTGGCTACTTCTGATTCAGCGGTAATTGGTTCTATGTGGTCTAGGGGGCTTTCTAAATCCGCCTCAGTATCAAGTAGGTTTATATCGTCTTCGTCGTACATAATATTTTTTTTTAATAAGGGGGAGTTATAGAAACTGTTTTCTGGGATAAATTAGGTTTCTAGGACTCATGAAATTAACTCTGATAGAGTAATAGTTTATTTTTCTGGATGGAGTGATTTTATCATCCAGAGGGATTGTGTTTGATATCCCAGCTGCTGATAAAGATTTAATGCGGGTGTGTTGGACTCAAACACTTGTAATCCAAGTTGGCGATCGCCCCTTTGTTTTGCCCAATTTTCTATATATTGCATTAGGGCTTTACCGATACCGTGACGGCGATGTGACGGTACGACGTAGAGTAGAAAGATGTGAGCATGACGGCTGCCTGTAACTTGATCGATAGCGTTACCGACCCAGAGACAAGCTATGGGGGTTGGGGACTGGGGACTGGGGATTGGGGACTGGGGATCGGGGACTGGGGATTGGGTAAATTCTCCTCTGCTCCTCTGCTCCTCTGCTCCTCCGCGCCCGGCTTCCTGCGCCTCTGCTTGTTCATATACCCACCATAAAGGGGTGTCAGTAGAGAAGTATTGCTCAACTGTACGAGCTAGGTGGGAAAAATCCTGAGCAGGAAATAGTTCTTGATAAGTTCGCTGGATGAACTTAACCAAGAGTGATTTGTCTAGGGTCGAGCCTCGGCGAATAGAATAGCCTGGTAGAGAAAAATTCAAGATTGGGGATCGGGGATTGGGGACTTGGAAGAGGCAGAGGAGCGGGGAGCAGGGAGCAGGGGGAGAATAACATTTGACGAATTTACATTCGTGTAGCGTGCTGAAAGCACTATTATGAATTATGAATTATCAAACCGATGGGTGCAGGTGCTGCCATATCGGAGGGTAAAAAGATGCGGGCGCTGACTGCGACTAGGGCAATCAAAAATACTAGGACGACGAGTAGGGGAGCGATGTATTGACGAAAGATAGCCATATTTGGATTTTAGTTAGCCAAGGACTTGTAAGAAAATCTAACTTAAGATTTGTGAAGTTTTCTTAATTTATTGTAGCGATTTTGGGGACAGGGAAAAACAAGGTTAACGATCATCCCGATCTAAATCATCAAGAACTCGTTCACAATACCAATTTTCTGGCATTCCCGGATAATTTTGCTTGGCTTGCTCGATTAATCGTTCTGCTGCGGCTACGTCACCGGATAATCTGGCGATGAGTCGGTTTTTCAAGTAGTTTCCAGTTATTTCCTCGTCTACCTGGGTGGGCTGAGTGCGAGTGACTGGCTGTAACTGCTCTCGTCGCAACTGCCAAAATAAGACGTAGTAAAGTGTACCAAAAATTAAGACGAGGCTGATTGTTCCCAGGAGGGTGAGGAGGTTCAACCCCAAAAATCCGAGAACTAATTGTGAGAGTACGTAGCCCAGTAATAAACCTGTGACAACGAGGACGAATGTACCGACAAGAATTACTACTTGGTTCCCCATAAATCCTCTTCTTCTTCAAGTCCTGGTCTGGTTGCTGTGACTGCTTTGGGATTCCATGGAGCAAATAATGGTAACAGGAGTAGTCCCGGTATGGCAGCAACGATACTAATAACAAAAAATAAAGGCCAACCTGTGCTTTTTGCTAAGGAACCTGCTGGCGCAACTAGAATATCACGACTTACGGCCATAAAACTAGAAAGTAAAGCATACTGAGTTGCGGAATAACGCTGATTACACATATTCATTAAAAAGGCAACAAAAGCTGCTGTTCCTAAACCAGCACAAAAGTTTTCGATGTTAATGGTCAGGATGAGAACCTGATAATTTTTCCCAACTTGTGCAAGTAAAAGGTAAGCCAAGTTGCTGACTGCTTGCAAGCCACCAAATACCCAAAGTGAGCGATTCAGTCCAATTTTACTCAAAAATGCGCCACCTGCCAGTGTACCAACAATGGTGGCTATCAGTCCCATTCCACCTTGAATTGCGCCAATGTCGGTTTGGGTGAAGCCTGTTTGTAATAAAAACGGCGTGGACATATTATTCACAAAGGAATCGCCGAGTTTATAGAGGACGATAAACAGGAGAGTTAGTGAGGCGTAAACTATGCCTTGGCGCTGAAAAAATTCGCCAAAGGGCATGATGACGGCGGCGGTTAAGGATTCAGGAGGGGTGGTTTCTTTGGGTTCTGGTGCAAATAGGGTGGTGATTATGCCTATTGCCATACCCACTGCCATTAATAAGTATACTGATGACCAGGGTATTCTGTCGGCGAGTATTAAGGCTAATGAACCTGTGAGTAGTAGGGCAATACGATAACCTAAGACGAAGACTGCTGCACCTGCGCCCATTTCTAGTTGTTCGAGAACGTCGGTGCGGTAAGCATCGGCGGCTATGTCTTGGGTGGCGCTAAGGAAGGATATGGCGACGGCGTTGATGGCTAGTAATTGTAGGGCTTGTTTGGGTTGCTGTAAGGCCATACAGGCGATCGCTATTAATAACCCTATTTGCAGGATAATTAACCAACCCCTTCGCCTTCCCAAAAAAGGTAGCTTGAACCAGTCTAATAAGGGCGACCAGAGAAATTTTAAGGAATAGGGCAAGCCGACCAGGCTAAATAAGCCAATGGCGGTTAAATCGACTTTTTCGACCGTCATCCAGGCTTGTAGGGTCTTGCTGGTCAAAAATAAGGGCAACCCGGAGGAAAAACCTAGTAATATCAGGGCGGCCATTTTGCGGCTACCGAAGACTTGTATGAGCGATCGCACTGGATTCATCTGTTCAAATTTCCTTCTCTGATGGGAGAGTTGCAGTTATCTTGCCATAGCAGGGAAAACTGCAAAATCAAGATTTTACTTTCTTTGTTGCTAGTTCGATTAAATCTTCAATTCTCTTCATGTTCGGATCGCCGGCTAGATAACCAATACCCCGATGTAGGTGTAAACGAAATTGGGTGATGAGGGTTTCTTTGTCTGTGTCTAAGCCATCGTTGTGACAGCGTTGTTTGAGTGCTAATAGCAAGATATCGGCCATTTCTCCACCAAATACGCGCCAGGTCATTTCGACGTTGCTATCTTGAGGTACGGGTACGGGGGTGGGTGCTGCGGGTTCGGCGAGGGAACGACAAAACGCCCAACGACATAGTATATTCCATTGTTCTATTTTGGTGTTGCGTTTGAGTTTGATCAGTTGTTCTTTGGCTGTTTGGGAGATTTTAATGCGTTCTATTGGTGATTCCATTTTGGGTCATTTAAAAATATGATTTTATTTCACGCAGAGGCGCAGAGGCGCAGAGAGTAAGACTTTATATGTTTTTTTGGTGGTGAATATAAGTTACCAAAAATAACCGGGTTTTATTGTGGTTTCTCGTTTGCTGGAGTCGTATTTGAGCAGATATTCACGGGCGATCGCTTCGGTTTCTTGGAGGGTTTGATATTCTTTTTTAGCTATTTCGGTGTCTGTGGAAAGGAGAATTACTTGATGACTAGCTGAGGGAAAGTATCTTTCTACTAGGTTGTTTCTATGGGATGAGTCGAGTCTTCCCAGGGGTGTGTCGATAGCGACTGGTAAGCGTTTTCCTGATACTTTTGCTAAACCCCACAGGAAGGCGATCGCTAATAGTTGTTTTTCGCCGGCTGAAAGTCGATGTTTGGGTACTAGTTTACCATTTAAATCGTATAAGGATAGGCTGAATGTTTTAGCATCAATAGCGATACGATGGACTAAATCTGATTTATGTAATAAATACAAGAAACAATTTTTGACTTCTTCTTCTAATTTATTTAATTTCCGCAAAGTCAATCTTTCTCTAAATATCTTTAATGTATTCTGTACTTGCGTAGCTGCATTAATCAAATGTTCATTACTTTGATATTTGAGATTTTCGCTCGTATAATTATTTAGCTCTTTTTTGGTTTGATTAATTACTGTTTCTAATTCTATTAAATTACGGCTGGTTATTTCTCTCTGAGTCTGTACTTTATTCAGTTCTGTTTGGGCTTTATGCAAATCATTTTTTAGTTTTGTATATTCTTCTGGTTCAGCGGCCGTTTGCATTTGTCTTTCTAGGGTGAGAATTTCCTCCTCATAATTATTCAACTCAATTAACTGCTTTTGGGCAGTATCTTGGTTAATTTGGAGACGATATATGAAATTGTCAAGCACAGTTAAAGTTTCTTCATCAGCATTTAACCAATTGGTTTCTGTAAATGAATTAGCCGCATATAGTTTATTTATGTCTTCAGCTAAGAAAGATTCAATATTATTCAGTTTATCTAATTCCAGATTTAACTGATTTAGCCAATTAATTAATCTTTGATCTCTAGCTATTAATATATCTTTAGCTAATTGAATTTGTTGAGTACGAAATTCTTTTTCACATTGATTTTGTACTTGAGATAATAAATTAGGAATTAAAGCTAAAGGTAAAATATCAGCCGCTAGTTCACACAAAGATTGACGGATATTTTCTGTAATCTTGGTTTTATCTTGCGTTTGTGTTTCCAGTTGACTGCGTTCCGCAGCAATTTTACCACCTTCAGAAACGAATTTATTTAAAGCTTCTTCGTGCTTGGTTTCTAACCTTTCCAATTCAATATTTAATACTTCTAATTCTTTTTTTGTGGTTTCTTCATTTTGCAATTTTTGACTAAGCCGGTTTTCAATTTCTTCTAACTTAGCTAAATCTTGATTATCAGCAGTTTCCTTTTTTTTACGATTGACTAATATTTCTAAATCTATCGCTAATTTATCGGCTAATTCCAAACCTAAAAGTCCGTTAATTGCATCTATAACAACAGGAGGTGGTGTTTCTTGTTCTGCTAATTCCTTGACTTGTTCACCGTCAAATAGAAATAAACTAGAAATACCTAAAGGTAAAATATTTTCTATATATTCATCCCAGATATTTGCCAAAGATTCAACAGGCCAGGTTTCATCATCACCTAAAATACCTAAAGAGTCTTTACCATCTTTAGGATTTTTTTCCCAAGTTCTCACCACACGATATTGAACAGGTTTATCATCTTCAATGTGTTCAAAAACTAACTCAATTCTGGTTTTATTAATTGGGTCAGCTTTACTATTAACGCATTGATTTAAAAAATCACTATAACTGAGGTTTCCCCGTGTAGAACATTGGGAGCGATGTCCATATAAAGCGAGGCGAATAGCATCCATTAAGGTGGTTTTTCCACCTCCATTCATTCCACCTAAAAGGATGATAGGGCGGATATTATCATCATCTATTTTGGGGTTGAGGTTGATAACTTGTCTACCAGCGTAAGGACCAAAATTTTGCAGTACGAGTTCAAGAAATATCATGGTTATTTGGGGTTTATTTTATCTCGTTCCCTGGCTCTGCCGGGGAATGATGTACTAGAGGCTCTGCCTCGTTTATAATTGTCTGAGGCCGAGCCTCACATTAGTCATTCCTAGCCAGAGTCTAGGAACGAGAAAACAGAGAAAAGATTTATTAATTATCTGAGGCAGAGCCTCACATTAGGCATTCCTAGCCAGAGTCTAGGAACGAGAAAATCGTTGGGCATTCATGTTTTGGCAAAATTATTATCACTCTTCCTTTTTCTTAAACTTCCTACCTGCAAAACTATCGGGTTTATTCTCTTCCTTTGCTGGCGTTTCACCTATATTTAATTGTTTGAATGTTTCCCGAATTGTCGCCACATCACCTTTACTAGCGGCTTCTCTTAAATCCCGTTTTAAATGGGCATTTTTAATAGCTTCTTCTTGGGAACGGGAACTTGTGTCAAAACATTTTTCTAAACTTTCATAAATTCCCACACGGCGCGTTTTTTTCCTGAATTGGCGTTCTGTATCCAACAGTTTGGCCATTAGTTCTAATTGCATTCCATCACCATCACAAATTTCTTCTAATACTTCCCATTCATCGCTACCAAGTAGGCTATAATCTGAACCAGGACGGGGATCTTTAAACGCTTCTCCTGTGACTTCTTGATAGATGCGGGGTAAACTATCATCAAATTCGTGTTTTTCCTCTAACCAAATGCGGCGAATTTCGCTAAGTTCTTCCATAGAAATTAAGGTAATATCGCGCATATTCTCTGGGGCAGTTTGCCGCATTTCTGTTTGCGCTGTCAATAATTTTCTTAACCAATACTCACGCCAATCTTTTGTGTATGGTCCGTAAATTGGTTCAATTGATTTTTCACCATCTAAATTACGTTCAAATAATTGAACTTCTCCCCGTAAACGGCGAAAATCTCTTTTATTTCTGTCATCTCTAATATCTAGTTCATTACGCATATTTAATAGAGGCTGCATCCATTCTTTTTCTTCATCATTTTGAATCATTGCCTCCATTGATTTATCTTTACTAACAATTGTACAAACCCAGCAACCAAAACGGGAATCTCCACAACTAGGAGTAGAGGTATCAACAACTAAAGGACATTCATTATCTGCGGTTGCACCTCGGTACATATTAAATAAATCTTTGTTACTGTATCCCCAAGGATTTTCCCACTGATTTAAATAAATCCAAACTTCTTCAGTACGCCAATCTTCTATAGGGCTGTAAATTAAAGCATTAGGCAAGCTGGAACTATAGTATAGTAATGAGTTAATTTGATTGGAATTTACATCATAATTAAGTCTATCTTTTGTGCTACTTATACGATGTTTTTCCATTGAGATAGCACGTTTAATACTTTCAGCTTTGCGTGTACCCAAAATAAGAATAACTTCTCCCTGGACTCTAAGTATATCACGTATAAAACGATTAGAAGGGTGAATTTTAAGACGATCTGTACACCATCGAAATTTTCCGCGTGGTGCTGGATAACCTTTACCAATTAAGCTTACCCAAAAAGTTTCTTTTATCTCTGGTTGTAGTAAATTAGGTTCTATTGGTATTCCTTGTGCTTTAGAAGCAACTTTCATCTGTTCTAGAGATTGACGTACCCAAGTTGCAACAATAGGATTTTCTACTAATGTATCAGTTGTAATTACATGAATAGTTTTAGTTCTTTTTTCCGGTGGTAGTTGAGAAATTGCATTCCAAATAAGTTGTAAAGTTGCTGTGCTGTCTTTTCCACCGGAATAACCTATAACCCAAGGGATAGCATCTAAACAATACAATTCTTGAATTTCTGTGGTGAGAACTTGGATATAGTCTACTAATTCGGCTACTGTGCGATTTTGCTGAGTTTTACTGTCTGGTTGTTGTCCTGTAGTCATGACTTTATACCTGTAAATATATAGATGTAACCTGATTTTGCCCGTAGATGTAAATGCAAACGAAAGAAATTAATTATACTAAGTTAGTTTACATTCATTTCCCAAAATTGTTTTTGAAAACTATAATCCTAGTATCCATTTTTTTGGAACAATAAGCTATCTACTCTTGGACTAAGTTTTTAAAAACTAATATGATTGATACCACATCTGAACAAAATCGTAATATTTCTCAACAATATCTAGAAAACGATAATCACAATCAACAGGCTTTATCTGTATTACTAGAGCAATTTTTAGGCAAAAAAGACCAAATTCTTGTACAGCAAACCCAGATGGGTGGTATTGAAGCTTATGTAGGTTCTGTTACATTGGAATGGTTTGCAAACAGAGTTCAGTTTGCTTCAGCTTTACCTTTGTTGCAAAAAAAGTACAACCCGGAGACAGAGAATATTGAAATTGATGCGGATAGTATTGATGAAGTTCAGCAACGTCCTCTCGACTGGTCACGTCAAGCGCCGTTAGTACAGTATTTAGCAGCTAGAAAAAATCATAAGTTCCCACCTGTATTAGTTGTAATTAATCAACCTTGGGTTGATAATCCGCAAGCAGATGAGTGGGATAGTGAGGGAATTGCTAAAAAAGCTACTACTGATTTTACACCTTTAGATGAAAATGGCACAGTAGGTTTGTTGAATATTGCTGAAGAAAATATCAGTATTTATGCGTTAGATGGTCAACATAGATTGATGGGAGTTAAGGGTTTATTAGAATTAATTAAAACTGGAAAATTGAGACGTTGTAAAAAGGATAAAACGCCTAATGATAGTTTTATCACTTTATCAGATTTAATAGAACATTATCAAGTAAATGAAAATTATTTACATAATATACCACAAGAAAAAATTGGCATTGAGTTTATTTGTGCGGTTAATGCTGGGGAAACTTACATGGAAGCAAAACGGCGGGTAAGGTCGATTTTTGTTCATGTAAATTTAATGGCTGCACCTTTAACTAAAGGTCAGTTAACACAATTAAATGAGGATGATGGTTTTGCTATTGTAGCGCGAAAAATTGCGGTTACACATCCACTTTTAGAAGATAAAGAGAATCGGAAAGAACGCATAAATTGGAATAGTGCAACAGTAGCAACTAATTCTACTGTATTAACGACGCTGCAAGCTTTACAAGATATGTCTGAACGATATTTAGGGCAAAAATTCCCCCATTGGAAACCTTTGGAAAAAGGGTTAATTCCTATGCGTCCAGATGATGAAGAATTGCAGGAAGGAATTGAAGATTTTAGAGAGTTATTTGATTATTTAGCGAGTCTTCCTAGTTATAAGATTTTAGAACATGAAGATACACCAGTTTTGCGAAGATTTAGTTTTGAAAAAGGTGGTGGTGAAGGAAATATGTTATTTCGTCCAGTTTCTCAAGTTGCTTTAGCGCAAGCTTTAGGAATTTTGGTTTTTAAAAAAGGTTTTACTTTAGAAGCTATATTTAAGAAGTTGCGAAAATTTGACCGTCAAGGTGGTTTTAGTGAGATGGAATTTCCCCATTCTTTATGGTATGGAGTTTTATATGACCCCAATAAGAAGCGGGTACAGGTAGCAGGAAAAGATTTAGCGGTGAAGTTATTAGTTTATATTGTGGGGGGAATGACTGAAAAGATGGAAGTTGCTGCTTTGCGTAAGGCTTTAGCTGATGCTAGAACTATGGAAGATAATACTATTGGTTTTGATGGGAAGTTGGTTGAACAGCAAGATGTAGGTTTACCAGCAGTTTTATAGTTAAAAACAGTTATTTGTTTGCTGACACACCCGCCCGGAAATTAATTTCCGGGCTAATAGCTAAAGTACGTTAAAACGTACTATATTTTGATATCTAATTAAACCAAAATACAATCAAATTTTATTTTCTAAATAGAATAAATAAAGATTAAATAGTCGGTTAAAACCGACTTTAGCTTTGAGACAGGGAATTTATTCCCTGGCTTTAATATTTATTAATATTTATGAATGAAAAATGTTTTGACGATGCCATTCTAAAGCTTCAATATCTGGAAAGTATTTCTCTATTCGAGGAAGTATGAGTTTTTCACCATGAAAATCTTTTATCGGTTTAGCATGGGGAGAAACTTCTTCCAATTCTTTACTAACTATAATTGTGTATTTCTCATCAACACCAAACCAACCTCTATCAAATGCCCAATGATGATTTTTACATAAGGCTATTCCGTTATGTATTCTGCTGTCATAAAATTGTGAAAATGGTTTTATATGTGCGCCGTCAACTATATTTTGGCTGAGATTTTTGTTAACTATTAAACCACAAAAGGCACATTGACAACCATATACAGAAACTACCGCTTTTCTAAAAAAAGCATTTCTAATGATTGTTTTTTGCAACCTATATTTAGGATTATTTTCAACAGCTTCAGGTATTATTATTTCATCTTCAAAGTTTTGATTAATTTGTAAAATACTATCTATTTGATGATCTATATCAGGAAAAAAAGCTGCTATCAGTGCATCTAATAATTCTTTTCTAGAGAGTTCATTTTTCAAAAATTCAAATAATTCACTATCTAAGTAAGCATACTCTACAGATTTTTTTAATGTGTTAGTTGTTTTTGGTTGTAAGCCATTAAAATCAGGTTTAAATTCTAAGTGCCAAAAACCTTCACTTTGTAAATGAAAGAAAGGATAGTGTAACCCTCCTGTATAAGAATGTGATCCTATTATTTGCCAATATTTTTCAAATGTTTCAATTAATTCATCTGATACTCTAATTTCATTTATGTCAATAATATCTCTGCTAATTAAATCTATAATTGATAGAATTAAGATAGGTTTATGTAGAGCAGTACCACGTTTTTTGCTGTTGCTGACATTCAGATTAGATAATTTTTGACAGTATAATGTTAGATTATCCATGTTTTTAAAAACTGATTAAATGTAATTAATGTGTAATTTTTTAATTTAGGAATTTTCTTAAATCAAATTCTCCTGTTTCTTCATTTTTCTTGTCTTTATCAGATATTAAAAATAATAAAATTGTGTCTGAATAATCAATTGAACCTCTAAGTTCACCTTGCAAAATTTCTAAACCACCATTAGCGTATTCTTCAAAAATTTTATGACGTTGATTTTCATATTCTTCCTCATTAGGAGATAAAATTTGAATATTCTGAGTTTCTGTAATTCCCAATAATTTAATTACAGTATCATATCCCATTGATATAAAAGTTTCTAACCTTATTGGTGCTGGTTCACGTTTAGAAACCTCCTCAAAAGGAACACGCTTCTTATTCTTTACTCCCAAAGCAGCAGCAAAAACAATCACATCAGCAAAAGTTTGAAAAGGACCATATCCACCATCAGAAGAAATTAAAGCCTTAACCAAATCAGCCTTATCTTTTGCAACCCTGATTCTACCAGATTCAGCCATAATATTAAAATCTAAACTCTTGCTATCTTACAACAAATTGCATTAACTAAAATCAAACCTTTGCGTTATTAATCTTTGCGTCTTTGCGTCTTTGCGTGAGATAAATCATAATGTTGGGTTTCCTCACGTCAACCCAACCTACAATAATTATCCTTCAGTTTTCACCGTCAAAACCTGCGGAGGAGTAGAATCAGGAGGATACAAAAAATCTACCTGAACCTGTCTTTTTTCCCCTGGTGCTAACTGCAAATTTACCAAAGCATCACCCGGTTGTCCGCGACGCTGCACCAAATGAACATAGCGCGTTTGTTCACTTCCCTTATTATCCCGATAACGTACCCGCACCGTCCCCCGGAAAAATACTTGTTCCACAGGTGGTTTTAAAAACAATAATCTATCTGTACCACCTTCATCCTTAACAGGTGTTTGCACTGATACAGTTACATTTCTCGCTTGACTGCTAGAATTGAATAAAGGCAAAGTTAAATTATACTCTACACCGTAATTACTATGGGCAAAATACGCCGTATCAGCATAACGTTTTAACATTTTTGCACTCTGTATTTGTCCGGTGCTGAGAGTGATTAAATGTACAGTTCCTAAAGGATAAGAAATTGATCTTCCTGGTTGGGGTAAAGTTAAATTATTTACACTTGCATTATCTGTAATATTTGCTTCCCATCTTGTTCCTTCGGACACACCAGCAACGCGACTAAATACTGTGGGTTCTCTGGGAGGGTCTAAAGGTGTGGGGATAGGGTCGCGCTTTCCTGCTAAACTGCCAGTATTGAGGAGCTTTTCCCATGCTGTGACAGTGGGGGGAGTTTGACTACTCATAGCTAAGTTTGCCATAAAAATGGGGCGATCGCTACTCAACCGCATCATCACCGTGCGACCATTGGAAGAAGGTGCTTGGACAGAAATCGGTAAATTAGCTAAAATTGCGGTTTTTCCCGGTTCTATCACCAACTTTTCGGGAAATATCCCCTGTTTAACACCCCGCAAAACATCACTCATAGTTCTACTTCCAGGACCAGCATAAACCGTTCCTTGGGAATTATCCACCATATCCGGTAAATCAATAAAAGGTGCTTCCCTAGAAAGATAACTAGCAGCGTTTAAAACTTGTAAAGTCGCAGGTTCATTACCGGGGTTATGCACAATTATACCTTGGTAAACGGTGCGATTTTGAGATGAATTTTCTGCTCTGACAATATGATGAGAAAAGACATCAAACCGACCTTGAAAAGCATAATTTAAATGTGCATCCTTTACCTGTTTACCATCTGGTGAAAACGTAGAAAGTAAAATTCCATCAGTATTCACAAGTTCAGGACTATTACTATTAA
Source organism: Anabaena sphaerica FACHB-251 (assembly GCF_014696825.1). NCBI lineage: Bacteria > Bacillati > Cyanobacteriota > Cyanophyceae > Nostocales > Nostocaceae > Anabaena > Anabaena sphaerica. Next base: position 374,224 of record NZ_JACJQU010000001.1, read on the forward strand.
AAGTAGGAATAGTATCTAATTTACCTGGTAAAGTGCGAACCTCTTGGGGTTGAACTTCTACACCTGCAATATATTGAGGAGGAACAGCATAAATATTTAAAGCTCGACACATCAAAGCTGCAACTTCTCCCCTAGTCACTTGTTGCAGAGGTTTCAATTGTTTAACATTAGGATAATTAACTACAATACTATTAATAGTTCCCGCAGCTATAGAACTTTGAGCATAGTTAGGAATTTGTTGAGCATCATCAAAATAACGTTGTAATATTTGCGTTGGGTTAGCAACAGAATTATAATTTTTACCACCAGCTATCACACCAATAATTTGCGCTCTAGGAATTTGTTGGTTAGGTTGAAAAATACCACCTGGATAACCAGAGAAAAATCCTTTTTGATAAGCGGTAGTAATAGCTTTATTTGCCCAAAAATTGCTAGGTACATCTTTAAATATTACCGCATTGCGTTTAATAGAAGCATCAGGAAAAGCATTCAACATTAAAACCGCAGCTTCCGCACGGGTAACAGTTGCATTAGGACGAAAACTACCATCAGGATAACCCGTTAATAATTTTCTTTCTCCTAATATTTTAATACAATCATTTCCCCAATAACCTTGAGTGTCTGTAAAAGCTAAAACCGGCGAAGGTAAGAGGGTTAAAAAAATGATGAATGAGATTTTTTTGATTGACATTTTCACACCTGATAATAAATTTGCTTTCTCTCTCTGCGACTCTGCGACTCTGCGTGATATAAATCATCTAAAAATTGACAACAACCAACGATTAACTTCTCCATCATCTTGATTTTGACTACGTTGAATTGCTTCTTTTACAGTTTCTATTTGCAAACCTGGTAAAACCTTGGATTCCTGAATTCTTCTACTTCCTCCGTCAATAATTTCAAAAGCAATTATATCATTATTATTAGCATCCATTACCCAATATTCTTTTACCCCCAACCTTTCATAAAGCAACCGCTTAAAACCCAAATCATCATTAACAGAAGAAGCAGCAATTTCTACAACTAAAGTAGGTGCTGCAAACTCATTAATATTCACAGGTGAATTAGTCAAAGGTGGAAATTTCACCGCATCACCAATATAAAAAGCTAAATCAGGTTGACATTCACTTTCATTTGTTCTGCGAAAACTGGTATTTACCCATCCTTTGATTTTAATATTTTTCAAGGCCGCAAATAAATTAACAACATTAGAAACAACATTGTTATTGCTACCATGAATTGAACCAACTGGAGACATTTCCACCCTCATGTAATTTTGATAGAAGTAAAATCTTCCCTCCTGATAATCAGAACTATCAGCAAATTCGAGAAATTCATCCCAACTTACCTTTACCCAGGTATCTGTATCAATCTTAGGTAAATTAACAATAACCATGATATTACCTCTCTCCTTCCACTTCAATAATTAAAAATCAACTTTTTCTCTTCTTCTTCTCTTCTTCTTCTCTTCTTCTTTCTTCTTCTTTCTTCTCTTCCTTCGTGTTCTTCGTGTCTTCGTGGTTCGTTCATCTTCTATCTTTCCACCTCAACAATTTCAGTATACTCAAAACCATTAGAACTTTGCCTAACCAAAGCGTATTTCTCCCCACCCACATCAATAAAATCTTGTTCACAGTCAGGTTTAGAAGAATAATAAGTCAGCACATATTCCTTACCGATTCTATCAATAATCTCCTCCTCAACTTCCACCCTCCATTGCGTCTTTGTCACCAAAACAACCAACTGATTTGCTAATTTAGGAATAGTTTGTGCAATGTGACGACGAGAATTAGCATCTAAACTGCCAAAAGGTGAATCCATGACAATAGGAAAGGTGCTACTATCAGGAACCATCATGATTTTTCGCTTTTCACTCCATTCTCTGACTTTATCAATAATACTTGCGATAAAAGACAAACTGAGAATTTGATTTTCTCCTGTAGAAGCTGCTACCGGTGCTTCTATTCCTGTGGTATTTTCGACTAAAGTTAGTTCATATTTTTCGGTAATCTTGGGAATATAAGGAGTTACAGAAATTTCTGCAAATATTTCCTGTACTCGCTTTTCTAACTGCAATCTAAATTGGTTTTCTTGTCTATTTTTCACCTCCATTAATCTTTCAATTGCATCTTGCGTTGCGACCATCCGACGCTGTGCTAATATTTGTTTTTCTTCATTCTGTTTTTGTTTAGAAATCTGTTTCCCCAAAACATCAATATCTGCTTTTAGGTGAGTAGATTCTTGTTGATTTGCACCTTGTTCTCGATTTAAGTCATCAATTTTTGCTTCTATTCCATCTAACCGTTTTTGCAAACCACTAATATCCTCATTGGGGTCTTTTCGCAAAATTTCCTGAATTTTATCTAACTCAGTTTCTACTTCAGAAATAGATTCTCTTAACTGATTAATTCTTGCTTGTTCTCTATCGACATTTTCCCAAAATAAATTTGCTTGTTTATCAATATCATCAATTTGCGCTCCCATCCTAATCGCTGTTTCTTCCACAGAAGAAGAACCTGTTTTTCTCAGTAAAGATTTAACATGAAAATGTCCATGTCCACCTTCTTTTAAATCTGCACCACAAATACAACGTCCAGATTGAATTAAATCAGAAACAAATTCTTTAGAAATTCCCGAAGTTAATTCTCCCCGTTGTTTTAAATCGGTGATAATTTCCCGAAATTTTTGATTAGTATCATCTAATAAAACTGTATAGGCTTGTTTAGAAATAATCTTTTTGAGTGCATCCTTAGTCTTTTTGAGTTCTTCTTGATTTGTGCGTTTTTGAGTTTCTAAATTCTGCCGTTTTTCTTGTAACTCTTTGACTGCACTTAATTCTATCAAACGTTTACTGACATCTTTTTTAAACGTCTGTTGATTTTCTAACTCTTGTTTAATTTCTATTTGTCTTTGGTTAATTTTTTCAATTGCTGTTTCTAGTTTGGTTTGTTCATTTAATAACTTTTTAGTTTCCGCATCACCAATAGCAGCTAAGTCATTATCTAAGCTTTTCTTCGCTTCTTTTAAATGTTTGATTGCTAACTCAATGACTTTTACACCTAAAAATGTTTCCGTTGCTTCGGCAATTTCTGTCTTTTTATCAGAACGGACAATTTCTTCAATTCTTTCACCATCAAAAAAGAAATATTGATGTAAACTAGCTGGTAAAATATTGTTGATTATTTCTTCTGCTGGTTCTATCGGAAAACCCCATTTACCGTCATCACTAGCATATTGAATTGTTAATTTCGTTTTTGTCGCTTCAATTGTGGTTGAATTTTTATAAACTCGACAAGTACGTTTAGCTCGGTAGCGTGTTCCTTCATGTTCCCAACCAACTTCTACCCAACATTCAACGGGTTGATTTTCTTCGACTTCGGAAATTGCGCGTTTATTAACTAACTGTTCTATCGCAGCAAAAGCAGCAGTAAATTTTTCATATAAAACCCAGGTAAAAGCATTTAATAAACTGGTTTTTCCCGCACCATTATTACCATGAATGATTGTCGTGTTACGAAAGTCTCCACTAGCAATGACAATTTCTGGTGTTTGACCATAAAAAGAGCGAAAATTGCAAAGTTTAATGGAAGTCAATTTCATTGTACTGCTTCCTTGACTATAGTTAAAATATCATCGTTAATTGCACCTTTGCTTTTCCGTGCTAATCTCGATTTTTCTAATTTACATACTCGCTCAATTATTTGCTTGACTTCCGGTGGTGCGGTGTTAATTGGTGCTTGTACATCTTCAAGATTTGATTCTGTGGACATGACTGATTTAAAAATAGGCTTTTACTCTATTTTAACCATCTCTGTCGCTGTAATTACAACTGTGAATTTACTGTTACGTTTAACTTCAAATTATGCAAACTATCGAGAAAAAATTTATGATTTTGCAGCTAGAAAGGGTTGCGGTTTCTATTTATTGATGGTAGGATAAATATTATCAAGCTATATAATGGGATGTAGCTTGGTTTAAAAATTTTACAAATATTCCATTATATTAGAATAATACCGCTGCCCCAGTGCCGGGTCAATATCCTTACCATCAATTTTTGCCCCCCCAAAACAAGAAAATCAAGGGATATGTCTATACTAACCCACCAGAGGGTAATATCTTCTTGCGTCTTTGCGCGAAACCAAAATCAAATATCCAACAAACCATATCGTTTTTGCAAAGCCAATAATTTCATCCGTGCTTCTCCAGCATTATCAGCCAAATCTGCAAATTCAACAAACCGCCGCAACTCCTTTTTTAACAAATTGCGTTCCACCTCAATAGTGTCCCTGTCCAAATCAGGAGGTAAAATAATCATATCAAAAATCGTCGCTCTATCCTTACCCGGATGGGGACGTAACACCCTACCACGACGCTGGATAAATTGACGAGGATTACCCGAACTTGATAAAATCACCGCAGTTTGAATAGCAGGAATATCCACCCCTTCATCTAAACAACGAATAGCCACTAAACCTTGCAATTCACCGCTTTCAAATTGTTGTCTTAAAATCTCCCTTTCTTGTAAAGAAGTGTGTGCGGTGTAGGTGCTGACTTTATAACCCAATTCTACGCCCAAAATTTTCGCCACAGCTTTGAGTTGACGCAGAGATGAACGGTGTCCGGTTTCTTGAGAACCATCGCTACAATAAAACAGAGTATGGCTTGTTTCCCTGCGAGTTTGCATTAATTCTCGCAAAGCCGTTAATTTATTTTCTGCTGCACCTATTAATCTAGCGCGTTTCATTAATAAAGATTTAATATCTTCATTATCTTCAAAATCGCCAACATCACCTTCTTCTCGTTCTCGATACTGAAGAGAACGCCCAATTCTCTTGGTTAATTTCAAATAAGCAATACTTTCTATCTCCGTTAATTCTACAAGAACCGGATAATATAAATAATGTACCAAAGCCCCTTGATTAATAGCATCCTGCAAGTTAAACTCAGGTTGTAACACAGGACCGAAATAGTCAAATAAAGATTGAGTACCCCCATCATCAAAATATCTTTCCGGTGTTGCAGATAAAGCCAGTCGCAAACCCACATTGCGGGGTAAACTTGCTTCTAACTTAGGTGCGCCTAAATTATGAGCTTCATCGCCAATAATTAAAGTTTTTGGGGGAAAATATTTAAGTTGGGATTGAAACCCCTCACTAATTAAAGTCAAGTTAGTGGTGATCACCGTCACGAAACCTTGAGAACCGGAACGCAGATTATATAATTGCGTTGACAATTGACTTTGCCAAGTACGTAAATTCTCGAAAGCCAAAATTGGCTGCAAGTTAAATTTATCACATTCTCTAGCCCATTGGCTGACAAGATGACGGTAAGGACACACCACTAACAAGACTTGTAACCCTATTTGTTGGTATAATTCGCAAGCGATCGCCAGTGCAGTAATAGTTTTACCACTACCAGTAGCCATTTTTAGCGTCCCCCTACCATTATTAGCAAACCAGCTAGTAATAGCTTGACGCTGATATCCCCGCAATTGCAGAGATAAAGGCATTTTTGGACATCCTGGTAATGATTGCTGAATTTGATAACTGCCCTTTTTTTCTCCCACAAAAGGCAACTTGAGAGAAAAAGCAGGTTGTTTTTTTATTGGCGATCGCGTTAAATACATTATGATGCTGGTGATTGGTGATTGGTGATTGGTGATTGGTGATTGGTGATTGGTGATGGGTAATGGGTAATGGGTAATGGGTAATTACCAGTTCCCAGTCCCCAGTCCCCAGTCCCTAATTATAATTCCGCCAAACACCCACTAAAGAACCTTGTACCTGTACTTGCATGGCGGGTACTTCGATGGGTTGATACTTAGAATTAGCAGGTTTGAGAGTCACCATATCTTCCTGAAGATAAAAACGTTTTAACGTCGTACCATGACCTTCCACCCTAGCGGCCACAATCGTACCATTTTTTAACTGATTGGGTTCTGCTACTGGACGCAAAAACACCACATCACCATCAGCAATTAAATCTTCAATCATGCTATCACCAGCTACCCGCAAAGCATAGCTTTGGGGAGGTAGAGATAAATTAGCTAAGTCTAAATGTTCAACCGCATCGGTAAAAGGTTCAATTAAACCACCAGCAGCGATAGTGCCTAAAATCGGTACACCTTGTTTAACAGCACGCAAAACCCGAATCGTTCGCGCCTTACCTTCAATCCACTCAATATATCCCTTATTGCGTAAATGTTCCAAGCGGCTTTGAATAGGTGCTGGTGACTTCAGATTCATCCCTTGCATCATTTGGCGAATAGAAGGCGAATGCTGATTGATTCTTATATATTCTGCCAACCATTCGTATAATTCTTGTTGAGCTTCTGTTAGTCTTTCCATGATTTTGTGGGGAAGTAATTACAAATGTCCCTAGAGCATTTGTACTACAAAAATCTTCCCTTAACAAGATTTAGATAAATATTCATGGTAATTGGTAATTGGTAATTGTTAATTGTTATTTATCTGACTCATTAGCCATTACCAATCACCAATACCTTTATTTTGCCCCTAAAATGCTTGCCAGTAAAGCTTTTTGAGCGTGTAATCGATTCTCTGCCTGATCCCAAACTTTTGATTGAGAACCTTCGATTACTTCATCGGTAATTTCTTCACCACGATGGGCTGGTAAACAGTGTAAAACAATTGCCTCTGGATCGGCAAGACTTAATAATTGTTCAGAAATTTGATAGGGTTGGAAAATTGGGAACCGATTATCAGCTTCTGCTTCTTGTCCCATACTTGCCCAAACATCAGTATAAAGAACTTGTGCGCCCTTAGCTGCTGCTTCTGGATCATGGGTGAGAATAACTTCAGTTTTACCATCAGCTATAGCCCTAGCTTTTTCCACAATTTCTGCATCTGGTGCATATCCCGAAGGAAAAGCTACCCTCACATTCATTCCTACCAAAGCACAACCCAACATCAGGGAATTAGCCACATTATTGCCATCTCCGACGTAGGTAAGAGTTAAACCAGCCAGAGTGCCAAAACTCTCTTGAATCGTTAATAAATCAGCCAATACCTGACAGGGATGTTCTAAATCTGTCAGGGCATTAATTACCGGAATTTTGGCATAATTAGCAAAAATTTCCAAATCCCGCTGGGCAAAAGTGCGAATTGCCAGGATATCCAAATAACGATCCAATACCCTAGCAGTATCCTGTATAGGTTCACCCCGACTAACTTGTGTGACATTAGGATTAAGGTCAATTACCTGTCCACCAAGTTGGTACATAGCGACCGTAAAACTGACTCTTGTTCGAGTTGAAGCCTTAGAGAACAATAAACCCAACACCTGATCACAATGCAACTTTAGCTTTTGTGACTTGAGTAGGGTTGCCATTTCTAGAACTTCTTGCAGTTCTGTGGAACTCAGATCCGCCAGACCTAATAAATCTCGTCCGATCAATGCTGCCATGCTGATGATTTGTAAATAATAATGATGTTTTTCTGTGTCTTCACTCAGCTGCGTCAACAGGAATACAGTCTTAAAACTGTACCAAATATTGTTGCCTTGATCTACGGGATTGCAGATAGCTTGGTGATAAATGATAAATTTTCAACTTCTATACACAATTTCGCTTTTTATACAAATATCTTCGCGCTGAAAATTAACCATGATGCAAGGAAGAAATTTTTTTGTCAAAAACACTAGACAAATTTCTGGTTTATGATATTATTGGAAATCGGTGGATGTCTTAAACATCATTACCGAACACGCCAGCATAGCACAGTGGTAGTGCATCCGACTTGTAATCGGAAGGTCGCGAGTTCAAATCCCGCTGCTGGCTCTTGTGTCTTCACTAAACACTTATAGAAATTAAGTTAGTATTCTATTGTTTAAGCTGCCTAAATCCATTTTAGGTACACTGCTAATACAAAGTTTAGATGCCGCTGATTAGAATAGACATCTCCGGTAATTAAATGTGCGTGGTTTGAAACCCTTGTAGAGACGTTCCGGCGGAACGTCTCTACCATATTTCCGGAGAGGTCTAATAATGATGTTAATAAAAATTAACCGTAGATAAACGCAGATAGACGCAGATAAAAAGGGCTAAATTCATAGATTTTACGATTCTGTGCAAACTCATATTAAATTGGTAGAACATCATACTGTTTATAGGAAAGCAATATGCAAACTAACCAAACATTATCCTTACCGAGTATGGGATGTGGAACTTGGGCATGGGGAAACCAACTGCTTTGGGGATACAATGAAAGCATGGATGACCAACTACAACAGGTATTTAACCTCTGTGTGAGTAATGGTGTCACTCTGTTTGATACTGGAGATTCTTATGGTACAGGAAGATTAAATGGACGTAGTGAGTCACTTTTAGGAAAGTTTGCTAAAGAATATCAAGGATTAAATCAAAATAATATTTGTATTGCTACTAAGCTGGCCGCTTATCCTTGGAGATGGACAAGAAAATCAATTATTTCTGCTTGTAATGCTTCTGCTAAAAGATTAGGGAAAAACGTTGATTTAGTGCAGATGCACTGGTCAACAGCTAATTATGCACCTTGGCAAGAAGTAGGTTTATTAGATGGTTTAGCTGATTTATATGCACAAGGTTTAGTTAAAGGTGTAGGTTTATCTAATTACGGTACAAAAAGATTATTGTGGGTACATAAAAAATTTCAGGAAAGGGGAATACCGATTAAAACTTTGCAGGTGCAATATTCCTTATTATCTACCTATCCAGTCACGGAATTAGGTTTAAAAGATGTATGTGATGATTTGGGAATTAAATTAATTGCTTATAGTCCTTTAGCTTTGGGTTTATTAACAGGTAAGTTTGCAGAAAATGGCAAATTTCCTAAAGGTGTAAGGGGTTTTTTATTTAAACAAATCTTACCAGGGATTAAGGGAGTTTTAGGAACATTAAAAGAAATAGCAGAACAGAGAAATAAAACTATGTCACAGGTTGCTATTAATTGGTGTATTTGTAAAGGTGCAATTCCTATTCCTGGGGCGAAAAGTCTGGAACAAGCACAGCAAAATATAAGTGCTTTAGGTTGGTTGTTGAGTGATGGGGAAGTTACAGAATTAGATAGTGCTGCGGCTAAGTCTGAGAAGAAGATGGTGCAGAATATTTTTCAGACAAAGTGAAAGAATTAGGTAAGTAAAAAAGGAAGATTAATGTTATCTTTTGGATAGATACGAAATTTACTGAACTATTCGGTTTTAAAATTGTGGAAAAATACATAGGGTATTAATTATGGGTAAACGCCAAACTTATATCGTTAATGGTTCAGTGTTCACAACCAAAAAAGAACTTGAGAAAAGAATCAGAGAAGATATTGTCAATAAGTATAAGAATGGAGAATATCTTAATAATGAAGATTATACATTTATGTTGGATTTATTGAAAAATCATCCATATTATCAAACCAAGATTGGTTGTGGTGTAGTTGCAATGTACATAAACCAAAATCCAGTTTATCGGCAAACGAGAACTTTCTACATCATTAGACGGGATAAAACTGAAACTGATTTTAGTTGGACAGAGTGTTTGAAACAGACATCTAAAATTCAAAAGGTAAAACGTGCATTAAGAGCTTTAGTAGAACCACATATTTTAGAATTTAAAGACAATTTTTTTCAAGTTTGTGGTGGTGTATCTATTTGTGAAATAACAGGAGAAGCAATTAGTTTTACTAATTCTCATGTAGACCATCAACCACCAGATACATTTGAATCACTGTTTGAAAGATTTATTCATGAATATAATATTAATATAGACCAACTGGAATTAAAGGATGAACAAACAGATAATAAATATCAAGACGAAATAGCTGATAAATCTTTGGCATTATCGTGGATAAATTATCATAATACTCATGCAAATCTCAGGGTGATTAGTCCATTAGCTAATCTTAGTCATGTGAAGACTAATCCACATTAGATTTATATGTAAAATATCAGAAGTGCAGAATATAACTGATGATTAGCGTTAATTAATACTGATTTTATAGGGAGCATTATATATCACTTCATTAAAATTCCGCCAACCCACGAGAAGATTCTACTATTTCTAAACATTCTTTAAGATCATCACCAACCCACTTTCCAGCATGACGAAAAATAGATTTTCCTAATCCTGGACAATGAGGAGATTTAGACTGTTTTTGTTTAATCGTTCGGACAATATTCAGTGTTTCAATAAGTTTTATTTCTGACATTGAATCAATTTCTTGTAGTAGTAATTCCTTGTTGGTCATAATTTTTATCCTCGTAAATCCTAATCCATTTTAATCTATTTGGGTATTCAAATGAGTTTTTTATAATCTTACTAATAATCTTTAATAAAACTTTATAATACCCCCAACCCATAAACTATGCGAGAAAAACCAAGATTATATTTCCCAAAAATTACCAAATTTAACTATCAACCCCAAAGTCAAGATACAAACATAGAAGCTGATGTTTACTTATTTAATAGATTACGAAACCTAACATTAAAACAACGCCTAGAAATGTTTATCTCCCATGAAAAAGGCGTAAAAAAACTATGTCTTGTAGGAATTAAATCACGACATCGAAATTTCACTATCCAGGAAATTCGTGATATCTTCACTCGTGCTGTGCTGGGAGAAAAATTTACTCCTGATTTTCAACCAAAAGGTATTAATGAAAATATGTGGATTCAAGATTCAATTTCTTTAGCAGGTGAATTACATCAAATTTTTGAATCAATTAATATTTCTTACTATGTAAGTGGTGGTGTTGCGAGTTCTATTCATGGCGAACCTCGTTCTACTCGTGATTTAGATTTGGTTATAGAAATTAATCAAAATCAAATAGATTTATTGGTAAAAGCTTTAGAAACATCTGGATATTATTGTCCAGCAGGTGCGGTAGAAGATTTGCAAAGTGGTTATGGAAATATGTTGAATATTACCCATACAGAAACTATTGCTAATGCTGATATCTATATTACAGATAATTCACCTTTCGCTATATCACAAATGAATCGGAGATTATTAGTTGATTTAGATGGAATACCTACTTTTTGGATAGCTTCAGTAGAAGATATTATTTTACAAAAACTGCGCTGGGGTAAGGGAAGTAAATCAGAAAAACAATGGCGTGATGTGTTGGGGATAATCAAGTTACAATCAGAAAATTTGGATTATGCTTATTTAGTAGAATGGGCTGAATTGTTAGATTTAGTTGATGATTTTAGTGAAGTATTAACTCAAGCTGGAATATGACATGGAAGAGAATAAAAGTTGATGACATTAATTTCAGATACCCGACTTCTTCAAGAATTCGGGTATCTTATGTTCATCATCCCCATAATTTGCTAAACTCCAAAGTTATGAAATATTTATAGAATATTGCGTATTGGGAGCGATCGCAAAGTGACTCAAGGTGAAGGTACAATCAATGTAGAAAATGTCAACTCCCAGGACTATTTATGGAAGTTCTGGCCTGTTGTCCCCCTTTATCCCTACGGTAAACGTCGCACTATCCGCAAAGAGGTAGTAAAGGATACTATCTGGACATTTGACCAGATGCAGGGAGTTTTCTATGTAGTTGTACCCATCCGCATGACGGTGGTAAAGTTAGAAAATGGCGGTTTGCTGGTTTATGCACCTGTCGCACCAACAGGAGAATGTATCCGGTTAGTAAATGAGTTGGTAGCAGAACACGGTGAAGTTAAGTATATAATTTTGCCAACGATATCGGGAATAGAACATAAGGTTTTTGTCGGTCCCTTTGCGCGATGCTTTCCCAATGCACAGGTATTTGTAGCACCGGAACAATGGAGTTTTCCCGTAAATTTACCTTTGAGTTGGTTGGGTTTACCAGGAACCCGCACGCAGGTATTACCGGAAGATAGTCAAAAAACGCCTTTTGCTGATGAGTTTGATTATGCCATACTTGGACCCATTGATTTAGGTCCTGGTAAGTTTGCAGAGGTGGCTTTTTTCCACCAGCGATCGCACACTCTCTTAGTTACAGATACCATAGTTTCTGTACCAGCAGAACCACCAGCGATCGTCCAACTCGACCCCTACCCCTTGCTGTACCACGCAAAAGATAAAGCTTATGATATCGTAGCCGATACAGCAGAAAACCGTCTTAAAGGATGGCAACGTATAACTTTATTTGCTTTTTACTTTCAGCCCAGTGTGCTGGAAGTACCCAAGTGGAAAGATGTATTTACCGATGCCTGGAAAGCCCCAGAACGCAGCCTAAAAACATATTTTGGCTTTTTCCCCTTCCAATGGCGACAAGACTGGGAAAGGTCTTATGAAGCATTAAGAGGAGATGGACGGATATTTGTAGCGCCGGTTTTACAGAGTTTAATATTAAATCGCGCACCGCAGGAAACAATTAACTGGGCTAATAGAGTTGCACAATGGGATTTTCAATGGATAATTCCCTGTCATTTTGATGCACCTATTAAAGCGGAACCGCAGCAATTTAGAAAAGCATTTTCTTTTTTGGAAAAATATCCCAGTGGGGGTTTAGTTAATAGTAATAGTTATCCTTTACCGGAGGATGATTTTCAGGTTTTAAGAGATATTGATCAGGGGTTGAATAGGTTTAAAATTGTGCCACCTGCGAGGGATAGGGTGTAGGATAAAATATATTAATTAAATTTTGTCTATTTTTGAGGTTATTCATGGCTTTTTATAATGCTGATAATGACTCCACTAGCTTTTCAATTTCATGGGTGCGTACACCCAGATATCATTTCGGTGTTTTTGCCCAAGGCTATAGGTTTGCTGCCAATTCGGTGGCTAAAGAACTAATTGAATGTGGCGATTTTCCTGATTACAAAGCATATCCCGTTGTTTTTCTCTACCGTCATGCGCTAGAACTACACCTAAAGAATATTATTTATCGAGTAGCAAAACTGCTCTTTTTCAAGGGTATAGAAAGAATTGATAACAAACTTTATAATACCCATGACTTGAATGATTTGTCACAAAATGCCTATAAAGTGTTAACAAGTGCATTTCCTGAAGATGAGACACTTCGTAAACTGTTAATAAAAGTGGTGCATATTTCAGAAGAGTTTTCAGAAATTGATAACAATTCATTTGCTTATAGATATCCAATTAATAAAGAAGGTCAATATTCAACTAAACCTAATCAAGTTGTGAATTTATCATCGCTAGTTAGTACAATGGATAGTCTTTTAGATGAGTTGGAAGTAATTGACTGCGGATTGAATATAGAAACTGATATTGCTCAGGAGGCTTATGCAATTCTTGAAAATATCTCAAATTAATTAGGGAAAAAATGCTCTCATCTACGGATAAACTTAAATGTAAGTAAAAACATCGAAATTAATAATCTAATATTTCCCTAATCACGCTCTTTAAATCTGCATCAGCAGGACGTTTTGTAAACTGCTCATGACTATAAATCCACACAGGCTTGATTACACAAAGTTCTGAATTGACTAAATACATCAGTCGAATTTGTCCAGAAGCACCTTTAGCAAACCTCAATTCTAGTTTATGAAACGTCCATCCTTCTGGTAAATCAATCTTACCAGGTAAAGGTTCTTGGCGTGAATTTGGAGGATACTGTTCAACAATTAAATCTTCCAATACTTCTACAATAAATTCAACAAAAGCATCACCGTGAACTTTTCTCAGTTTTTTGAAAGAACGCTTGAAATTATCGGATTCTTCAATCGAGAAGGGAGTTAAGCCAGTCACGCACTTCTCCTTTCTTAATTCTAGTTTTTGATTCCGAAGTACAAGCTTCTTTCAAAACTTCAGACATTACACTTTGATATGCAGGATGATCACGTTCTATTAAGTCTAATTTCTGATGACCTAATGCTTTCAAATCCTCCAGCAAAATTGGTTCAGTTGAACTTGCTTGAGGTTGTAAACCCTTGCGAGCTTTTTTCCAAGGAAACTCCAAATGAGTCATATCACTAAGTCTATAGGCGTGATAACCTCCAAAATATTGCCAAACTTCTTCAAGAAGTTGTTTCTTATCATCAGGAATCTGTAAAAATGATTCTTGATTAGGAATAGGTAATTGATTAGCTTCAAATTCACTGTAAAGTCTATAAGCAGGAGGACACACAGGACCGTATCGCCATGCTTGAATTTCCTCTTCAAATAATGGTTCATCGTACATCGCCAAATGTAAGCTTTGTGAATAATACAGAAGCTTTTGAACTTTCATATTCGTCATTTCTGCTTCTATACTGTCTTCATAAGCTCTCGCAATAAAGTAGCGAGCTACATTGAGACAATCAATCATTTTAGACTCGCAAATCAAAATAGAATGAACACTTTAATAAATTTTAAGGTTCAGTTACATATACTATTATAGTTTGAGTTTATCCGAATAGTACGTTTTTACTAAAAAATCTAGTTTGAAATGTGTAAAGAAAAGATGAAATAAATCTTTCCTAATTGAGATTACACAGACATAAATCTATCAAACTAAAATATTAGGTTTTTTGATTATCTGATTTAAATCTACCAGCAACAAAATCTCGCTTACGCAAATGTTTGGTTTTGCGTTTAGTTACCCTTTCTCTCCACATCCGAAAACTAGATTCTTTCATTTCTCGTCTCATCAGATTAATTACGTCTTTTTCTGATAAGCCAAATTGAATTTCAATAGCCTCAAAAGGTGTTCTATCTTCCCAGGCCATTTCTATAATGCGATTTATGGTTGTGGAATCTAGTTCAGGTAACTTCATATTTTTACGAGAATTGTCAAAATAAATGTTTCAGATTTTCTAAATATACAAGTTTAACAAACATCGAAACTACTAAATTCTAACTTTTCATGCCCTTAAACCGTTCTTTTGCCCCTTCAAAAGCCTCCTGCATCACATTTTGAATTTTTTGAGGATCAGGCTTCTTCCCACCCATTAAATCACCAAAATAAACACAAGCAGCTTCACCCAAAGACCATGTATAAGCACCCGCCCAAGATGCAGCAATCACACTACCAAAACCAGGCACAAATTTAATTAATTCCCGTGCAACAGCTTGCGCGATAAAACCACCAGCTATGGCACTTACAATACCCCCAGCTTGAGAAGGTGTCAATGTCTGACCATATAATTTACCCAACAACCCCACCATTGAAACTTGTAAAGCGGTTAAAACAGGCATTGTGGCAAAAGGTAAAGGTACAGCAGCTAAAGTACCTGCCATAATTGAAAAAGGTAAAATATAACGTCTTGCAGCATCACGATAAATATTACCTAATTTCTCTCCAGCTTGTTTATCTAATAATTGATAAATAGCTTTTGATTCTGCTTCCGGTAAAAGTTCAGCTAAATTATCTCGCAGTGCTTCCAAACCATAAAACACCGGATGATAACCATCTTCTTCTAAAGTAAAATCAATCAAAACTGCACTATTATATAAACCCGTAAAATTCTTTTTTATTTCTGTAAATGCTCGGTTTATTTCTGCAAAATCTGGTGGATAATTGGGATGATCTTCTGTTTCCGGTGGATAAATTTCATGTAAACAAGTCACCGCCAACAAACAGGGAATATTAGGATACTGCTGACGCAACTTTTGAGCAATTTTTCGCAGAGTATCAGTAGCAAAATCATTAATTTTAACAGTGAGAATTAAAACTCTCGCCCCTGTAGTTTCTGTTTTTAAATCACTAATTAATTCTTGAATAATAGTTTCTGTATCTTGATTAACATCACCCAAACCAACCGTATCCGTAAAAACTAACAACGGTAAATCATTGGAAGGATAAGCGTAACGTTGAGTATTTTGAGTATGGGGACGAAAACCCTGTCCGATAATTTCCGCAGAAACCCCCGTTAAACCGCGAACAATAGAACTTTTACCAGTTTGGGGTTTTCCTATCAATAAAGCTTCTGTAGTCGGTAACTGAGTGCGAATAGTTGCTAAAATCTCTGCAACTTGGGCATCATTCACACTAAACCATTGTCCTACGGTCTGTGTCACTTGGTCTACAGGTAGGAGTTGGGTTAATTTAGCTGTGGTTTTGCTGACAACACCAGTGATGCGGTTTTTCCAAGAATCATTGTCTGACTTGGGTTTTGCTTGATCAGTTGGTGTGTTCAATGAGTCTGTTTTGGGTTGTTCTGTCATTGGTGTAATTTCAACAGGCCACCATTTCTAGTATAACTTGCTGTGTTGGTGAGAAGGCGCTTTTAATTGGTATCAAAGGATTTTTCTAGCTGGCTTAGAGGATTTATTTGTCATGTATTTTACTGAATATTCTAGTTGAGTGAAAAAAGCGATCGCAATAATAATGATACCCACGAGGAAACCAAAAGCTATTAAAGATGGTTTGTTTCTATTCCTTTCAGGACTTATGCAAGAACTCTCTAAAACCCTCTTTTCTTCGTGTCCTTCGTTCCTTCGTGGTTCATTTTTCCGTTACTTGCGCGTAAGTTCTATGATAATGTTGCTTGGTTAATCAGCAATATCTAATCATCAATCCTCTTGAGGACAATCATCCCACAGAGTTGTAATTTCCCGCAAACTCTGATGAGTGCCATTACCTAAAATTAAATGATCCAATAATGGAATATTTAAAAGTTCCGCCCCTGCTAATAATTGCCGTGTTAATTCTATATCTGCTTCACTAGGTTCTAGATTACCAGAAGGATGATTATGGGCAACTATCATCCGCGTTGCACCATGTCGAATAACTTCCCGAAAAATATCACGGGGAGAAGCTAAGGTTTCGGTAGCAGTACCAATAGTAATTACTTTTGTCCCCAAAAACCGATTTTTCACATCTAATAATAAGACTGCAAACCGTTCCTGACTTTGCCACATTAAGTCTTGACTCAGGGTAGCGGCCGCAGCAAGGGGACTGTCAATGACTGCACCCTCCGCAGGACGGGATAAAAAAACCCGTTTACCTAATTCTATTGCAGCGAGAATTGATGTAGCTTTTGCAGAACCTACACCATGAATTTCCATTAACTCGGAAGGAGTTACTTCCCGTAAAGCGGCTAAGGGATCACGCTGATTTTTACCTAATTCCTGTAATATATGTTGCCCCAAACCAACAGCAGAGAGTTTACCAGGTCCTTGTCCTGTTCCCAGCAGAATAGCTATTAATTCCGCAGTGGCTAATATTTTTGCGCCATGAGTCATCAATCTTTCGCGGGGACGCTCATTTTCGGGTAGGTCGGCAATTCTGAGGCAATATGTCATATACAAACAAAGGGAATATGCACCAAGGATGGAACTATATTTTATTTATCCCTTTTTGAAGTTGGAAATTATATCTATTGGCAAAAATATTTAATAGGAGTCAGGAGTCAGGAGTCAGGAGGAACCGATTTTATTTTCCCAGTCCCCAATCCCCAGTCCCCAGTCCCCAGTCCCCAGTCCCCAGTCCCCAGTCCCCAGTCCCCAGTCCCCAGTCCCCAGTCCCCAGTCCCCAGTCAATTAACAGCTTCTTGATAGATTATTTCTTGAAACTGGATGATATCTTTTTGCGGATCAGCGAGACTAACTTTCACTAATACCTGTTCACCTAAATTAACAGAACGCCTAAATACCATTGGTAACTGTAAGCCTAAATCTTCTAAGAGAATTAATGCCAAGTTGCTATCTTCTCGCAACCACATCAAGACTGTGATTTGCCATACTTCTTCAGGATTACGGCGTAAATATTCTAGGGCATAATATCTGTTGGTTTGCCGTTCTACCATCGTTACTTCTTGGGTGGTAGTGGTGACAGTCATCATCACTTCTTTGAGTTGTTCGGCGGAAAAGGGCAAATCTTCGCCGCGTAAGTGTGCTTTCAGTTGGAAGTGGGTGAGTAAGTCGCTGTAACGACGAATAGGGGAAGTTGCCTGGGTGTAGGTATCTAAGCCCAAACCAGCATGACGTACAGGGTTAATGCTCATTTCACTCTTGGGCATACACCGACGCATGGCGCAGAAACGGACGAAACCTGCTGGAAGTAGGAGTAATTCTTCGTCTGGGGGGAGTTCTGGTTGGGGTTGACCACGGAAGGGGAGGGGGATGTTATGGGTTTGACCGTAACGTGCTGCCACTTCCCCGGCGAGAATCATCATTTCTGCTACTAACTGCCGTGATGAGGAATCATCTAAAATATCAATGCTGATGTGATCATCTTTAACTTTGATCATCGCTTCTGGCATATTGATGCTGATGGCTCCTTGGTGATATCGCCAGGTTTTCCGCCGTTTTGCTAAATTAGCGATCGCTGCTATTTCTGGTTCTGCTTCTACTCCTAATTGCAGCATCTCATCTACATCTTCATAGGTGAGGCGATAAGTAGGCTTGATCAAGCTGGGATGAATACAGTAATCTTCTACAGCCCCGGTTTGATCTAAAACTATCCCAAAACTGAGGGCGCAACAAATTTTCCCTTGTACCAAACTCATCGGACCAGTTGCCAAGACTTCTGGGAACATAGGAATCATCCCCGTGGGCAAATAAACTGTACTACCCCGCTTTCTCGCTTCTAAATCTAATTCATCTTCTGGTATTAACCACCGAGTCGGGTCAGCAATATGCACCCACAGCTTTTCTCGTCCATCTGGTAGTATTTCCCAACTCAAACCATCGTCTATCTCAGTGGTGCTTTCATCATCAACGGTGTATACCTTGAGATGAGTTAGATCGAGACGATTGATATCTAAGTCTGCTGGTGGAGAATCCAAAAGTTGTTGCGCCACTTCTAATACCTTATTGGGAAACTGAACGGGAATTGAAGAACGACGCAGGAACAGGTTCTCATGGGGACTCCACCAACCCAAGTCGATCAACAGTTGAAAGGCTGTTTGGGGAGTTGCAGAACGTCCCAGCATATTCATAGTTTCTAATACTGGGGCTGGGGGTGGATAGGCACGAGCTAAAGAGTCGGAATTTAACCCCATCCGCAAGATGTCCGCCAGTAGAGTTGCATATTTTTCTAGTGCTTCCAAACGCTGGCGGTCTTGCCGTTGCCATTCTACGGTTTCGCCCTTGAGTGCCTGTTCTACACGTACTAAAAATTCCTGCTGTCCCTTAGCTTTTTGCGCTTCTACTTCTATCTGATGTTTCCGTTCTGCTATTTGTGCTGCACTGCGGGGTTCATAAGCGTCCCCTTTCTGCTTGAAATAAAGTTTGTCTTCTGATAACAAGCAATGAGCAGCGTAACAATATGGTGCATCTGATTCAGAAAACAGCAGATTTGCCATTTGGCTGGGGGTGACGGCTTCCCCATCTTCCACCAATAATTCCCACGCCACTTCCAAGCTAGATGGGTCTAGGTATGGTTTGACTTGCTCTAAAAACTGGACAATTTCTGAGGGCTTGTAAGTTTGTCCGTTAACTGTATAGGTTAGTTGTCGAGGCGCGAGGCTGTGGGATTGACCTCGTTCATCTACTACAAACCAACGGGTCTTTCCGTCTGGACGATCTACCACTCCCAGACGGCGATCGCCTTGAACCCTAAATTCAACTAGCGTCCCCTTCTCCACAACTCTCGCACTCTTTAGTAATTTTAGATTTTAGATTTTAGATTTTGGATTGAATTTAGGTTGGTGATTGGTCATGGGTAATTGGTAATTGGTAAACACTCTTTGCTGTCACCGTTCGGCTGACGCTCACGGCGAAGCCTGTCACCTGTCACCTGTTCCCTGTTCCCTGTTCCCCATAACCCAAATCTGTTAATTTGAAATTTGGAATGTTATTTACACTCCCTTGTCGTTAATCAAATTTTAGATTTTGGACTGAAAGTAAACGTTTAATTTCTATTACCAACGTTACTTTTTTTTGGATCTTTATCTAAAATCCTTTCATCCAAAATCCAAAATTTTCTTAACCTTCTGCGTTGATGAATGGCAACAAAGCCACAATCCGAGCGCGTTTAATCGCTAATGTTAAGTGTCGCTGTTGCTGCGATGTCAACCCGGTAATCCGCCGGGGCAGAATCTTACCACGCTCGGTGATAAATTTACGCAATAAATCAACATCTTTATAATCGATTGGTTCTCCTGGCTTAATTGGCGACAGGCGACGACGATAATAGCTCATCTTTTACTTGATTTCCTTGTGAACAGTGTGTTTGTTGCAGTGGGTACAGAACTTTTTCAGTTCTAAGCGGGCAGTGGTGTTCCGACGGTTCTTGGTGCTGGTATAGCGAGAAACGCCTGGAGAACGCTTGTCTGGGTTACTACGACACTCGGTGCATTCTAGTGTCACTATTATGCGGGCACCTTTACTCTTAGCCATAATCTTACAAACAGTAAAGCCTGGAGAGATTTAACACAAATGACTATCTTCTCACATTTCGCTGCACTTTTTCAACTAATCGTTTAACTTTTAAATCCAACGAATAGCCGCGCCGTGACGAAACGATTATAGTTCTAGCATAGCGGTCATGCCAAGCCTGCCGCATCTGAGTATCTGACAAGGCAGTACCACAGTCAATTGCCAGGGGAAGTATTAGCAGTATAGCAGGGGGATTAGCTATTATATTGCTTAAACCAATAGACAGTAGCAAGGCTTCAAAGCCAAGAATCCCCTCGCGCTTCAATAATGCCTGTAATTCGGGGATTCTGCTAACTATTTGCCCATCTTCAACTTCTAAAACTTTTAAATCAACTGCCCAACGCCCTAAACTTTGCCCATGATTATTGTATACGATTAAAACCCGCAAAACTAGCCAAGTGAGCATAAAAACGAAGATTTGGGCAAATTGAATACCTATATTACTGGTTCCCAAAAGAGAACTAACTAACCATGTTCCCATAAAATCTATCCCCAGTGCCATACTACGGCGGGTAATTTCCCCCTTGGGGTAGTGTTTTTGAGGTGTTTTAACTATAGTCATACACAATAGGCGTTTATGTCTAGGTGTAGGGAAATAATTATTGCCCTTTTCTTTAATATTAAGGTGATAATTTAAGTAATTGTTGTACTAGTCGGTTTCTTGCTTGCCAGAAGCAAAGATCAGCGGTTGGTTAAAATTATCAATACTGTACAGGGACTTCTACCATTTAACTGTATTTTTGAGGATTATCAACAATGACAACTATAGGGACAGCTGCAACTCAAATTCCAGTCAGCAAAATTATTCCTATGCTGATGGCGATTAATGAGCGTGATTATCTCCAGTTTAAAAAATTAGAAAAAACCTTTGTTACCCAACATAGCGTTGAAGTGTGGCAAGATATTTTTAATTTCCGTCTCTTGCCAGCACTTGATCAGCAATCTAAAAAATGGCTGTTACAAGCATGGTGCAGTGAAGGTATGGTGAGTCTTCACGATGTAATTTGATAATATCTTCGTTTGCATAATTATCATATCTGTTTGTTTGGCTGGTAATTGGTAATTGCTAAAAATCATTTAGCAGCCAGCTATAAGCTTATTAAAAGTAATTAGCCGCACATGATATGATGTAGCAATCGTATAGATCCCCAGCTTCTTTGAGAAGTCGGGGATCTATCTCGTGTAATATGATAAATTTTAATGTCTGACAATGAAAAACATTGATTTATTGAAAAATCCAAAATCGGAGTTATTAACTATGCTGTCAGTCAGAGATGCAGAAGCTACTATTTTAAATTCCATACAACCGTTGGATAACCAGCAGGATATAGAATTTGTCGATTTATTGATGGCAAATAATCGCATTTTAGCAACCCCCGTTACCAGTTCCCTAGATTTTCCCCATTGGGATAATTCAGCAATGGATGGTTATGCTGTGCGTTATGCAGATGTGCAGCAAGCAAGGGCTGACAAACCAACTGTTTTGGAAGTTGTGGAAGAAATTCCCGCTGGATATCAACCCCAAGTGACTATTAAACCCGGACAAGCAGCACGCATTTTCACCGGTGCGATGATGCCAGCAGGTGCAGATACTGTAGTCATGCAGGAAAAAACTCACCGACAGGAAAACCGCGTTTTTGTCTTTCTTGCACCTCAGCCGCAAGAGTTTGTTAGACACAAGGGAAATTTTTATCAAGCAGGACAGGAACTTTTACCCGCAGGTATTCCTTTAACTGCTGCCGAAATTGCAGTTTTAGCTGCGGCACAACGTGAGCAAGTCAGTGTTTTCCGTCGTCCTCGTGTAGCGATTCTTTCAAGTGGTAATGAGTTGGTGATGCCTGAACAGGTACTAAAACCAGGACAAATTGTAGATTCTAATCAGTATGCTTTGGCTACTTTGGTGCGGGAACTGGGGGCGGAAGTGTTACTGTTAGGAATTATTAAGGATGATCCGACGACTTTAAAAGAAATTATAGATTATGCGATCGCTAACGCTGATATAGTTATTTCTACTGGTGGTGTATCTGTAGGCGATTATGACTACATTGATAAAATCTTAGCATCTCTGGGTGGAAAGATTCACTTTCGCTCTGTACAAATGCGTCCGGGAAAACCTCTGACTTTTGCAACTTTCCCCAATTCACTATACTTTGGTTTACCAGGTAATCCTGTTTCTGCTTTGGTTACTTGCTGGCGGTTTGTACAACCGGCGATTAAAAAAATTGCGGGACTTTCTCAAGGTTGGGAATCGACATTTTTAAAAGTAAAATCGCAATCAGAATTACAATCTAATGGCAAGATGGAAACTTATATTCACGGTAAGTTACATCTGGTAAATGGTGTTTACCAATTCCACAAAAACCAGGGTAATGATAGTTCTGGAAATTTAATTAATTTAGCTCAAACTAATGCTTTGGCGATGTTACCGATGGGTAAAACGTTGGTTTATCCAGGGGAGGAAGTTTTCGTTTTGCAAATATAAAGGAACAGGGAATAGGGAATAGGGAGCAGGGAGAAATTATTTATTTGTATTTTCCCAGTCCCCAGTCACCAGTCCCCAGTCCCTAAGCTACTACTTTTTCCTTCTCTGGAACATAAGGTTTTTCTGCACCTTGGGCTAAATAAGCGGCTAATTGGCTTTCGATTTCATCACGGACAATTTGCCGATATTCCATAAAATGCTCGATGTGAGCGCAGGTAGAAACGTATTGTTCAATCACTTTAGGATTATGCTTGAGAATGCTAAAGAAGTGATGCCAGAATTTCCAACGGGTTTCTCTTTTAAAACCTTGTCGCCAAATCACTATTAACAAGGCTTTGATAACTATCCGTTCTGGTGTTTTCGCTGGTGCTGTCCATTGGGGAGAACCTAACATCAAGAAACAGCGATAGGTGCGGTCTAAATATGCTACTGGATCATATAAAGCACAGAAAGCTTCCACATATTCCCTAGCTAATTCTTCCAGCGGACGGGTAGGAATAAAATTCATCAATGTAGTTTGATTGATGTTCCCGTCTTTGTTTTCCCGCAGTCTTCCTTCTTTTTTCAAGCGATGCCATAGGGCTGTATTGGGTAACGCCTGTAACATAGCAAAGGTAGTGGAAGGAATAGCAGCTTGTTCGGCAAATCTAACAATGCGATCGCCAGCACCGGCTTTTTCACCATCAAAACCAATAATAAACCCAGCCATTGGCCGCAGTCCAGCTTTAATGATCGTTTCTACAGATTCAGTTAAAGAACTGCGAGTATTTTGGAATTTCTTAGTTAGTTGTAAACTATCTTCATCTGGTGTTTCAATACCCAAAAATACCGCTTTAAATCCGCAATCAACCATCAACTCCATCATCTCTTGATCTTGTGCTAAATCAATAGAAGCTTCTGTGTCAAAATTGAAGGGATATTGATGTTCTGCCATCCAGACTTTTAACTCTTTTAGCAACAATTTCACATTGCGTTTGTTGCCAATAAAGTTATCATCAACCATGAACACACCACGTCTCCAACCCAACTCATAGAGATAATCTAATTCTGCTAACAGTTGTGCAGGTGTTTTAGTTCTGGGTTTGCGTCCATATAATACAATGATGTCGCAAAATTCGCATTGGAAAGGACAACCCCGCGAAAACTGCACAGACATCATATCATAGGCATTAAATTCTAATAAATCAAAGCGGGGAATGGGTGTACTGGTAACATCAGGTTTTTCTGTAGCGCGGAAAACTCCAGATTTTTCACCCCGTTGTACAGCTTCCACAAACATGGGTAAGGTGATTTCCCCTTCATCTAAAATCAGGTAATCTGCACCTGCTGCTTCCACTTCATGGGGTGTAGATGTGGGGTATGGACCACCCAAAGCTACTAACTTACCACGTCTTTTCGCTTCCCGAATTTGATCTAGTAAATCTTGTTTTTGGACAATCATAGCCGAGAATATGACTATATCTGCCCATGCCCATTCTTCTTCTGTGGCAGCGCGGATGTTACGATCTACCAGTTTAAATTCCCATTCTTGGGGTAAGATTGCTGCAACTGTGACTAAACCCAATGGTGGTAATAGAACCTTTCTATCTACGAGTGCTAGGATTTTTTCATAGGACCAGAAGGTTTTGGGAAATATTGGATAAACTAGCAAGACACGCATAGTATCACCCCTCACGATTTATTTGTTATCTAACTGTAACTAAAATTAGGACTGATTGACGTTTTTATAAGTTGCCATGTTGTGTGTGAGAATAGGGAAACTGTCAGAATCAGGATGTCCAGGATTTAAGGATTTACAGGATGAAGACGGAATTTCATCAATAATTACGTATCAGTAATTACCTATTACCAGCCTCCACTAGATAATTAGGCACTTGGGTTAAGATAATTTTTTATGGATAGTACAAGTTGGGAAAATATTAAATCTAAGTATAAGCTAGGTCAGTTTGTTCTAAAATTCCTACTTTAGCTGGTTAAAATTGACTTTTTTCTCAATTTGTCTGCTGTATGTGATAATAGGTAAAGAATTTGTCTAGTTCAGGAGTCCCACAGTGCTGGCTCAATTAGATCGCATTACTGTTAATCCTAACGTTTGCCTCGGACAACCAACAATTCGGGGAATGCGTATTACTGTGGGCTTTGTCCTGAAATTGCTGGCTAGTAACCTTTCGGTTCAGGAAGTTTTAGCAGCTTATCCAGAATTAGAGGATGAAGATATCCGACAGGCTTTAAACTACGCTGCTTGGACTGTTTCAGATAAAATTGTAGGTATTCCTTCAGCATGAATCACCTTCGCTTTATTGCTGATGTGCATATTTCCCCTCTAACAGTTGCAGCACTAAAATTGAAGGGTTATGACATTTTGCGTTGTACAGATTTGCTCCCTAACACTGCTGCTGATATAGATATTTTGGAACTTGCAAGAGTTGAAGATCGAATTGTAATTACCCAAGATTTAGATTTTTCGATGTTGATAGCTGTTGGTAAGTATAACCAACCAAGTTTGGTTACATTGCGGTTATCTTCTGCAAAACCTGATGTAATCACACAAAGATTGTTGGAAGTTTTACCTCAGTTAGAGGAAGAACTTACTCAAGGTTCAGCCCTGACAATTGATGATAATTCTGTACGTATTCGTAAGCTTCCAATTCGTTAAAAATTTGAAGATAATGTTTGTAATTGCGTATACTTTTAGAAAAGTATCAAAAAGGTTAGTATAACACTTACATAGTGACGATATCCAGAGATTTTCTTGACATTATCTGCGTATTTTGTTATCGTAATAGCTATTATTATACTTTCACCACTTAAACCAATAACTATGTCGGAATACACAGATAAAGCGGAAGAAAAATCCCAGCAACATCAAAATTCAATTAATAGCGCAATAGATAAATTATTGAGCAAAGTCGAAGCTATAGAAGAAGCTCACTCATCCTTTATCCCACTCGCAAAAGAACGTCAAAAGCAACGAATGGAAAAATGTATGGTGGAATTGGAGGAAGGTTATAGTATTTTAAAGAAGAAAGATCAAAAGTATTTTGGTATTCAAAAAGTGCTTAATGCAGCCCAACAGTTCTCACAAACAGTTCATTCAGAGTTACCTTCAATAATAGAGTCTAGTTTATTTTTAGGGCTTTTTAGTGCTTTTGATACATTTACAGGAGAACTTTTAGGCGCAATATATACTAAGAAACCAGAGCTTTTTAGAAAAATGAATCGAACTGTTTCAATTGCAGATATTTTAGAATATAACTCATTCGATGAACTTAAAGTTAGTGTTTTGCAAGAGGAAATAGAAACCTTTAGAAGAAAAAGTTATGTAGAACAGTTTAAAGACTTAGAAAACGACTTCAAAATAACAACACTTAAAGGCTTCAAAAATTGGTCATATTTTGTTGAGTGTTCTCAGAGAAGGAACTTGATGACACATTGTGATGGAATTATAAGTGAACAATATATTAAAATTTGTGAGCAGGAAGGGTATGTTTTTAAGACTCCCGTTGAGATTGGAAAAAAGTTAAGATTAGGCGATGAATACTTTGCCCATTCATGTGAATTAATTATAGAAGTTGGACTGAAGCTAGGGCAAACATTATGGAGGAAAATATTTCCTAATGAAATTGAGCAAGCAGATGAACATCTTAATGAGGTAGTTTACAATCACCTAAGACCTGGAAAATGGGAACGCGCGAAAACCTTTAGTGAGTTCTTTATAGAGCAGAAGAATATATCGAATGATCTAAATAGGAAAATCGCTCTTGTTAATCGTGCAATTGCTCTGAAATTTGGAGGTGAGAATGAAAAAGCAGTAAAAGTATTAAGTACAGTTGATTGGTCTGCAACGATCAACGAATTTAAACTAGCTGAATCTGTATTATTAGACCGATATGATGAAGCTGTTTGCATTATGAAAAAAATAAATAAAGAAGGTGAGATCATTAAGGAGGAATCTTATTACGATTGGCCGCTATTCATGGATTTTAGAGAAAGTCAGGAGTTTCTTACTTCTTATAGAGAGATATACAATAAAGATTTCATAGAAGAACTTCAGAAAAGACAAGTCAGGCAGATAGAAGAAAATCAGGAAGAAGAGTTATCATTATTATCCAATAAGCCCGCTGTGCTGATATCAAGTTCTGTCCTAGAGTAAAATAGCGATCGCCCCTCTTGTAGAGTTACATTTTATTAACGCATCTTTTTTAGTTGCATGAGAGTGATACCTTCGGTAAGCTAACGGCATATTTTTAGATTGATGCGATCGCATAAGATAAACTATAGGAGTGCGATCGCCCTATTTCATCTTCATAACTCCTCACATATTTATTTCCCACCTTTCACACCGCTAATTTTCAAAACATCAGCCATATTTGCACAGTAATTAGGTAAATTGAAACTACTAGGATTAATAGCATTAGCATAGCTAAAATGACGATAATTCATACAGAATCTATCCCATGCAGCCATTTGAATATTAAACAATTTAATAATCACATTAGCCAAACCTAAAGATAGAGGAATGCGGAAGTAAATCTTTTTCTTTAAATAAGCGCAAACTTCCTCTATTGCTTGATTAGCAGTTAATGAAGATTGACCTAAAACAAATCTTCTTGGATCTCCTGCTTGTGGTGGATAATCAATTAAATACTGTATAACTGTAGCAATATCTTTACCATGAATAAAGTGAAAACTGCCATCCGCTTGTAAAAAACGAATGATATTAATATAGTTAGTAACTTCGGGAATGCCTGTTGTGACAGCGGAATAAGGTTTGTTGTCATCACCACCTAAAACAATGGTCGGAAAAACGGTGGTAATTTTGGGAAAGATAGCTAAATTTTCGATTTTATGTAAACATTCATATTTAGAACGGATATAATCTGTACCGATTTCTCCTGCTTCTTTGAGTGGGTGATTTTCATGATTTAAAACACTCGCTGTCGAGAAATAAATTACCTGTTCACATCTTTCAGGATTTAACAAACTCATTAATTCTAGAGTTTTGGAAACATTGATATCAAAAATACCCTCACCACCCCAAGAAGTAGCTGTTAAAACAGCGATATCAATGGTTTTGAGTAAATTAGAGAATTTACCAATTTCTTGCATATCACCCTGTAAAATGGTGATTCCTGGACGTGCTGTAGTGTCTACTTGGAGTTTATTTGGGTTTCTCACCAGCAAATAAAGTTCGTGATTAGTGTTTTCAATTAAGGCTTCGCTGATATAGTGACCGATACAGCCGCTTGCACCTGTGATTAAAATCCGTTTTTTAGTCATGAAATTTGATGTTTTGGTTGTTATTTAATAATTAATGTAATTTGAAAAAGTTCAATAATGGGCTTCACAAATCCTAAGATGTTTCCTCATCTGCGTTTATCTGCGTTTAATAAAAATCAGGTGGGCATTTTGCCCACCTAACAAACTAAACCAAAGCGTTGAGATTTTTGGCAGTCTCAAAGAAGAAAGCGACATTTTCTTCTGGTGTTTCTGGTAGTACACCATGTCCGAGATTGAGGATGTGTCCCCAGTTACCGGCTTTGCGAACGGTGTCCAAAACGCGATCGCGGATAAATTCTTTAGAACCAAATAACACACCCGGATCAAGATTACCCTGTACTTTTACGTGCTTACCTAATCTTGCTCTGGCATCTGCCATATCTACTGCCCAGTCTACAGTAATGATATCTGCACCAGAAGCAGGCATTCTTTCTAAAAGTCCGGCACTACCTGTCACCAGCAAAATTAATGGTGTGTCAGGATGAGTTGCTTTGACTTTCTCAAACACCATTTTTTGGTAAGGTAGAGCAAAGGTATCATAATCTTGGGGGCTTAATTGTCCCGCCCATGAATCGAACATCTGCACCACTTGAGCGCCACAGTCAATCTGATAGCGCACATAATCAGCAATGGAATCAGCTAATTTAGTTAGTAGCTGATGCAGAATAGTCGGATCTGAGAAGGCCATGTTTTTGATGATGGAATAGGTTTTAGAACCTTTACCTTCCACCGCATAAGCAGCTAATGTCCAAGGTGCGCCAACAAAGCCTAACACTGTTGATTGATTGCCTACTTCTTTCCGCAACGATTGTAAAATCGTTTTAATAAACGGCAGTGCTGTTTCTGGATCTAGGGGACGCAGTTTTTCAATTTGCTCTTGAGTGCGTATGGGCGAATAAATAATCGGTCCCTTCCCTTCCGCAATATCCATGTCAATCCCCATACCTGGTAAGGGGGTGACAATATCGGAAAATAAAATAACTCCATCGGGTTGGAAAGCTCTCCAGGGCTGGAGGGAAACTTCGATCGCTACTTCTGGAATTTCTGAGCGATCGCGGAATGAAGGATATTTCTCCCTTAAATCCCGATATGCTTTCATGTAGCGTCCCGCTTGTCGCATCATCCATACAGGGGGACGATCTACTTGTTCACCACGTGCAGCCCGAAGGAGGAGAGGAGCCGTTGAGGAAACACCCATTTAACACTTCATCCTAAGTCACTTTCATATTTCACTGTTTAGCTTATCATCCCCAGATTACGCTTTATCAACACATCTCAAAAGCTCTTAGGATTGCTTTACTTAACTTAATAAAACGTTAAGAAGTGAAAAGTCAGGAGTCACAATGTTTGTTATTTTTCACCCCAAATCACTTCTAATCGGTCTTGAGCTTCTTTTAAAGCAGATTCAGCAGAAGATTTACCTAATAATGTGGCTTCAATTGCTCTACCTAAACTATCAGAAATGCGACTATATCCGGCTATAATTGGACGAGAACCAGCTACAGACATTTGCTCTACAAACACTTTTAACCAAGGTCTTGATTTGAGGTATTCTTGATATTCTTGACTTTGAGCAGATGTGATATTTACAGGTAAAAATCCTGTACCTATTGCCCATTCTGTTTGAAATTCCTCACTCAAAACAAATTCTAAGAATTTGAGTGCTGCTTTTTCTCGTTCTGGCGTGGTTTTCATCACAAAAATATTGCCAGTAGCTGTAACAGTCGATGGACTGATATCAGCAGGTATTGGGAAGACCTTGTAATCAACTTTAGACCTAGTAATATAAGTCCAAGGGCCTGTAATTTGCATTGCTACACGACCGCTCAGAAAACCATCTTCTTCATAACCTCTTTCTGGGGAAGAAAGTATTGCTGATCCATCTTTTAACAGGTCTTCCCAGAATTTTAAAGCAGTAATAGCACCTGCATTTGTTAAATTTGGATGGTTATTAGTTACTACTTCACCTCCAGCACTTAATAAAAAGGGAAACCAACTAAAAACAGTCCATTCTCCCTTTCCTAAAGGTAGTAACATTCCGTATTTTTCCGGTCGTTTATCACCGTTTTTATCAATAGTTAATTTTTTGGCAACCTGTCTAAGTTCTTCCCAAGTTCTAGGGGTTTGGGTAATTCCTGCCGCTTTAAAAAGATCAGGACGGTAAAAAATACCCATATTCGCAGTGTATAATGGGATAGACCACAGGCGACCGTCTAGTTTTAATTCTGTCAAGGAGTTGGGACTAACTTCTGACTTGATGGGTAGGTTATTCCACCAATCATCTAAAGGTCGAATTGCTCCTAGTTCCACAAACTGACCGGTTATTTGTGGGTAAAATGACAAGATATCTGGAGAGGAATTACCTACAACTGCTGTTAATACTTTTGGCAATTGTTGTTCCATTTCTCCTGCAAAAACAGATTCTACTTGAATATTAGAATGAGTTTGATTAAATTTATCTACTAATTTGTTGAAAACATCACGATTTGCGGGGGGATTAATTCCTTGCCACAGAGTTAGATGAATTACACCTTGATCTTTTTGTAATCCAGTTTGACAACTAGATAATATTAGACAGAGAAGCAAGATAATTGCCAAAAATGATATTTGCCAATTATAAGTAATCAACTGCCTGCGAATAAATATGATTAATGATGGTAAAACAGGAATTTTCATGATATTAATTTTTGAATAAGATGAAGGTAATCATCTAAAATATCCTTAATTGTTTAGGTTGATTTCTAAATTTTTCATAAATTATATGAAATCGTAATTTTTTTGGTTTTACTCAAATTAACAAAGTAAACCTAACATAGTATGATAACTTACGTAGAGTTTATTTTTGCAAAAAAAATTATGGTGAAATTCCCTACCCCTGTATTTTTAAGTAACTATCTGCAAAATACATTTAACTTAAAAGAGCATTTACAGGAATTTTTGCATTTAGATCCATCAGCGTTGGAGATGCAATTAGAAACAAAGCAGCAAGAAATGATAGACTTAGGTAACAAAGATTTTGATTGGGATCAAGTCAGTAGTTTTTATAGTGACAAGGTAGGAGAGCTTTACTTATTTGAACTTGGTGCATGGCATCTAACTAGTCATGAGTATATTAGTGATACTTTACGCTTAATAGCAGATAAAGCTCAAGGTCGAGTGCTGGACTTTGGTGGTGGTATCGGTACTCATACTCTTGGTGCTGCTCTTTGTCCTCAAGTTGAACAAGTAATTTATTGTGATCTTAATCCTGTTAATACAGATTTTGTAAAATATCGGGCTGAAAAAATGGGTTTAGAACACAGAATTGTGTACTATTCGCAAATGCCTGATGATGAGAAATTCGATACAATTTTATCCTTTGATGTTATAGAACATTTACCGAACCCTAGTCAGCAGTTATTAAAGTTTCATCAAGCCCTAACATCTCAAGGTAAAGTCATTCTCAATTGGTATTTCTTTAAGGGTTTTAATCAAGAATATCCCTTTCATCTAGATGATCCTCAAGTAATAGACTTGTTCTTTGAAACCCTGAATAAGCACTTCTTAGAGGTCTTTCATCCTTATCACATTACGACACGTTGCTATCGTCAAGCCATAGTTTAATGAGAATGAATCAATGATAATTCCAAAATACAAATTATTATTTATATCTACTCCTGTGGGTGCGATAGGTACAGGTGTTGGAGGTGGTGTCGAACTGACACTATTTAACATTACCCAAGAGATGAAACGACGAGGACACAAAATAGAAATCATCGCCCCAAATGGGTCTGTTATGCAGCCATTTACTGTGACAGAAATTGCTGGAGAATTACAGATACCAGGACAAACTCAAACTCGTGATAGCCCAATTACTATGCCAAAAAATTCAGTTTTGGCAAATATGTGGGATTATGCTCGGCAAGTGCAATCAAATTATGATTTGATTGTTAATTTTGCCTATGATTGGCTACCTTTGTATTTAACATCATTTTTCCAGATTCCCATCGCTCATCTGATTAGTATGGGTTCTTTAACAGATGCTATGGACTCAATTATTGAGGAGGTAGCAATTAAATTTCCTGGTACTCTTGGTGTTCATAGTCAAACCCAAGCGGCAACTTTTACATTTGCACAGCAATGTACTAGTTTGCTGAATGGTATGGATTTATCTATTTATCATTTTTGTCATCAACCAAATCAAACATTAGCTTGGGTAGGTAGAATAGCACCAGAAAAAGGACTAGAAGATGCGGTTGCATCTGCAAAAATCACGGGTATTCCTCTAAAAATTTTTGGACTGATACAGGATGAAAGCTACTGGCAAAAAATTTGTCAAGATTACCCAGATGCACCAATAGAATATATGGGCTTTTTGCCTACAGTTGAGTTACAAAAACAATTAGGTAAATGTATGGCCTTGTTAGTAACTCCCCGTTGGGTAGAAGCTTTTGGTAATGTAGCAATTGAAGCTTTAGCCTGTGGAGTGCCTTTAATTGCTTATCGTCGGGGTGGTTTGACAGAAATTGTCCAGGAGGGCAAAACTGGCTTTTTGGTAGAACCGGATAGTGTGCAAGGTTTGGTAGATGCTATTGGTCGGTTAAATGAAATTGACCGTTATGCTTGTCGGCAACAAGCAGAAGTGGAATATTCTTTAGAAGCTATGGGCGATCGCGTGGAACAATGGTTTGAGGATATACTCACAAAAAGAACTAAACCATAATTTCCAATATTCCCTGGTCTGCGTCTAAACGTGCCTTCACACCCACAGTCAAAGCTGCATTAGGGCTATCATGACCAAAGGGTAAATCTGAGACAATGGGAATACTTAAATCACCCAACCGTTCCCTCAAAACTTCCTCTATACTCAAACTAGGTATATTAGGTGGTGCTTCACACTTGGTAAACCCTCCCAACGCAATACCGCGAACTTTAGACAAAACCCCACTTAACCGCCATTGAGTTAACATCCTATCAATACGATAGGGTGGTTCTGTCACATCTTCCCACGCCAATATTACACCATCAAGGTTAGGTAAAAGGGGCGTTCCCAAAAGATGAGTCGCTACTGTCAGATTACCAGGAAGTAGCACACCTGTCACTGTACCACCACCCCAACCTTTACCCTTTAAAGGTGCGATCGCACGGCCTTCTAAAATATCAAATAATCGCTTTATTGACCATTCTGGCTCATCTATCAGGGTAGTGAGTACGGGACCATGTACACCGGAAATACCTGCGTTATAGAGGCTCCATAACAGGGCTGTGATATCCGAAAAGCCGATCAACCATTTAGGATCTGCTGTATTTTGTTGCCAGTTCCAATCTTCTAAAATGCGGGTACTGCCAAAACCACCCCTAGCGCAGATAATACCGCGACATTCAGGATCATGCCATGCTGTTGCTAACTGCTGACGACGGTGATCATCAGCACCGGCAAGATAACCATGTCTGCTTTCTATGCGATCGCTGACTTGCACATTGTAACCGTGAGCTTTCCAAATTTCCAGACTTTGTTCAAAAGCTGCAAACTCTCGTAAAGCACCACTAGGGGCAATAACGCGCAATAAATCACCTGGTTTTAGAGGCGGGGGTAAGATGGTGGTGGACATGAATTATTAATAGGAGATTTTTTCAGTAAATATCAAACGCAGATGAACGCAGATAGACGCAGATAAATCAGGATAACGAGTGATAGATATGTAGGGTTTTTGAGTCTACAAATAGGCAATTTTATCAGCGTTAATCCGCGTTCGTCTGCGTTCAAATTTTATAATAATTTACACTGCCCATGATGCCGTAACAGATGGTCACATAAAACCAAAGCCACCATCGCATCAACCATTGGAACAGCACGGGGTAAAACACAAGGATCGTGTCTTCCTTTTCCTGCTAATACTGTTTCTTCACCTTCTTTGGTTACGGTTTTTTGTTCTTTTCTAATAGTTGCAGTTGGTTTAAAAGCAACTCTGATAATAATATTTTCGCCGTTAGAAATTCCCCCTTGAATACCTCCAGAACGGTTGGTTATGGTTCTAATTTCGCCATTTTCATCAATATAAAATTCGTCGTTATGTTCAAAACCTGTTAATAATGTTCCGTCAAAACCTGAACCTATTTCAAAACCTTTACTTGCAGGAAGTGACATCACCGCTTTTGCTAAGTCTGCTTCTAATTTATCAAAAACCGGTTCACCTAAACCTTTAGGAACATTCCGCACCACACATTCAACGACACCACCGATAGAATTACCATCTCGACCAGTTTTTTCAATTAATGAAATCATTGTGTTAGCAATTTCGCCATCGGGACAACGGACAATATTACTTTCTACATCTGCTAAAGTTACAGTATCGGTATTAACAACGCCTTCTAAATCTTTGATGCGCTTAACGTAGGCGATAACTTCTACATTTGCAACTTGACGAAGAATTTTTTTAGCGATCGCACCAGCAGCTACCCTACCTATTGTCTCACGCGCTGAGGATCTTCCTCCCCCTTGCCAATTTCTAAACCCATATTTTGCATCATAGGTAGCATCAGCGTGAGAAGGGCGGTATTTTTGCGCCATCTCATCATAATCTTCGGGACGAGTATTTTTATTTCTGACTAGGATAGCGATGGGTGTTCCCAGAGTTTTACCTTCAAATACTCCTGATAATATCTCACAGGTGTCCGCTTCTTTGCGGGGTGTGGTGATTTTACTTTGTCCTGGCCGTCTTCTGTCTAACTCAAATTGAATTTCCTCAGCGGAAATTTCTAATAGTGGGGGACAACCATCAATTATAACACCCACACCGCCGCCGTGAGATTCGCCAAATGTCGTAATACGGAAAAGATGACCAAAAGTGCTGCCCATGATGTTGAGGAAATACAGACCGAAATATGTATTTTACATGGTGTTGGGCATTTTTCACCCTCTGCTACATCCAGATCCCCGACTTCTGACAGCAGTTTATCATTTTTTGATAGGATGAAAAAAGAGTTAGGGTATCTTATCTATCGAAATTTTCTAAACTTTCATGTAATTTAAAGTTCTATCCATTAATAGACATTTAACTGTAAAATCAACCTATGAAAAGTTTAGATAGTATTACAATTCATCAGTTTAGAGGACTTCGAGATTTAGAACTAAAGGATCTCGGACGTATTAACTTGCTTGTTGGTATTAATAACTCAGGTAAAACCAGTGTTTTAGAAGCATTAGAGATTTATTGTCACCCATTAGATATTAGAGTCTGGTTTAGTACAGCACTTCAAAGATCATCAGAAAGTAGACAAGATCCAATGGATGCTTTAAGATGGTTGTTTACACGCTATGCTGAACCTGTAAATCCAGAAATGAATAAACCAACTATTCTTATATCTAGTGATGGTGATTATTTTATCACGCAATTAAAAGCTAGTTATGAGCAAATAGAAGGAATATCGTTATCTACAAACAAAAAAAGAAGTAATTCTATTAATATTACAAATATTGAAATTGATCATGATGATTCACCAGGATTAAGAAAAGGAATTGACTTTAAAATAGAAGTATATACAAAACAATTACAGTTACAGTTGTTTGATAATACTACTAATTTTCCTCATTTTATAGAAACTTTTCAGTTATGGGAAAATGAAGTTTTTCCTTTTCCATCTAAAAAAAGAGACCCACACCTAAGCTTACATACATCCACAGTTACACCTGTATCTCACCGTTTTGAATCACAATTTCGGTTATTTTCAGATGCAAGATTTAAAAACTTTAAAGTAGATGTACTGGAATTACTTCAAAAAATAGATAACAATATCTTGGATATAGAAATTTTATTACCGCCACAATCTACATCTACATTTAATATATATATTCAACATAAAAAACTGGGACTTGCACCAGTTAGCAGTTTTGGTGATGGTATTCGTCGTCTATTACATATAGCTTTAAAACTTGCTAGTGTTAAAGGTGGTATTCTATTAATTGATGAATTAGAATCAACAATTCACACAGAAGCTTTACAAAATTCCTTTCAATGGTTGGTTAAATGGTGTCAAGAAATGGATGTACAATTATTTGCTACTACCCATAGTTTAGAAGCTGTTGATGCTTTATTAGAAGTAACTGAATCTGATTCAGATTTAGTGCTTTATCGTTTAGAACCAAAGGAAGAAAAAACAAAAGTAGTTAGACATGATGGACATAGATTAAGACGTTTAAGACAAGAATTAGGGGAGGAGGTACGTTGGTGAATAAAAAATATGTTTTAATTGGTGTTGAGGGGAATCATGATCAGGCTTTTATTGCTAAGATTTTATGTAAATTATTCAAATTTTCTGAATTTACGGGAGAAGAATCAAAGTTGGATAGTTTTTGGCGCAAATTTATTCCTACCTATCCCAAAGGGGGAAACTTATATAAAAGAATGGATATGCCGACAATATTATATAATGAAAATTTTTCAATTGCTCTATATGTAGGTGAAGGAACTAAATTAATTGAGAATTTAAAATTAAAATTATCTAATATAGTAGATTATGAAAATAATCTTTTTGCTTTTGCAGTTATAGCTGATGCTGATAAAAAGACACCTAATCAAGTTGCAGAAGAATATCATGATGGTTTAAAAGAATATTTTCCTGATTTCCCTAATACAGTTAATTTAACTGGTAATGTTACAGAAAGTTCACCCAAATTAGGAATTTATATATTACCAGATAATATTCAACAAGGTGTTTTAGAAAATTTGATCTGTGATTGTGGTGATTTAGTTTATCCTGAATATATGCAAAGAGCAAGGGAATATATAGATAAATTTTCTGAAGAAGACAGAAAGCAAAAGTCTTTAAAATGGAAACCTTTTGATAAAGAAAAAGCTTTAGTTGCCACAATTGTT
The DNA here is from genome assembly GCF_014696825.1 of Anabaena sphaerica FACHB-251. Classification (NCBI taxonomy): domain Bacteria; kingdom Bacillati; phylum Cyanobacteriota; class Cyanophyceae; order Nostocales; family Nostocaceae; genus Anabaena; species Anabaena sphaerica. The sequence goes on from NZ_JACJQU010000001.1 coordinate 411,090, forward strand.
AGTGTACTTAAACCCGGTTCTACTAATACAGTTAGTATTAAGGCTGATAAATGGGTTAGTGATCAAACTGCTGAAATTCCGGTTATTCAAAACCTAACTCAATTTTTCAGTAATTTGTTAAATTTAGAACATTAACTATCTTCCTTTTTACTCATAAAATCCCCATCCTGAAAATCCTCAAATCCTAGATATCCTGATGCAGACAAAATAGTTAACTACTTGATATTTTCCAGTTTTGTTAACCATTTATCAAAATGTTGACACTGCTGACGTATTATATCCAAACCGATATCCATTGCAATTAAAGAACCATGTAACGGTTTATCATATCCAGGACAACATCTGAGAATACGTTTAGAAGGTGCTGTTATCGGACTATCATTAATATGTTCAGGTGAAAGAAATAATTCACGTTCACATTGTAACTGTTCTACAATACTTTTATCAAACCATCCTAAAAACGCTTGTGGATTACTATAAAGAAGTCCCTCAAACTCATGCACCAATAAATTAGAAATAAAATTTTGTTGTCCAATATCTACACCCATTTGTTTCTCCAGATATTCAGCTTTCTCAAAAGGATTATTGGTAGTGAGAATAGAACTTTTACCAGGAAAATCTTTTGGTAGTCCATACAAATCTAACATCGTAGTTACAAAAGCGGTGCTATCTTCAGAACATTTACGATATAATTCTTTTCTGATTTTTCCATAAGTTACCGCACCACCTAGAAGTATAGGGTTAACATATATGTTTTGTTGCAGAAAATGATTGTAAAGCAGTTCTCTAACAAAAGTTTCTTCCGTTTGTCCTTCTACAAAAATGTTGACTCGAATCATTTTGAAGGTCTACCTCCAATAATGTTCTTTTTCCATAACTCTCCTAAACTATAATCTTCTAACCACTCTTGTAAATCATCCTCATTTAATCTATGCAGTAATGATTTACCATCTTTTCTATCTACAACTATCACATCTTTTGCTGTAAATTCATTCAATAATTCCACAGATTGAGTAGAAACAATTACTTGTTTTTCTCTGGAAGCAGCACGCATTAAAGATGCTAAAACAGTAATTGCATAAGGATGAAGACCTAATTCTGGTTCATCAACTAAAATAGTTTCTGGTTGTAAAGTAGCAGGTTGTAAAAATACCGTTGCTAAACATATAAAACGCAGCGTTCCATCAGACAGCAAATGAGCTTTAAAAGGAAGATCCTGACCTTGTTCAAACCATTCTAGTTCTATAAAATCCTGATTGTGTGGAGAAGGACGCAATAAAAAATCATCAAAAAAAGGTGCAACAAGTCGGATTGTTTTGATAATTTGTTGATAAGATTGAGAATGATTGTTCTTTAATAAATACAAAAAAGCTGCCAAATTACGAGCATCTGGACGCAGGTAAATATTATCATTAATAGGAGTAGGTTGTTTTACATAAGCACTGTCACTGGTATCATGAAAATGATAAACCTGCCATTTTTTCATAGCTGGTAATACATATTCATCAATTCCTGTTCCAGTACCAGTAAAAGCCTGAGTTTCAAAATAACCACTACCTATTTCCCACTCACCATCACCCCAGCCAAAACACTCTTGAGAAAACATCAGACGGTTATCTTGAGTAGGTTCAAGGGTGGCAAAATATCTATTATTGCCAAAATAGAGTTCTATTTCCAATTTTTCAGTTGTTTTTCTACCAAAATGTAATATTGAATCTGGTCCACCTTGACGACTGACAAAAACTTGCAGTTTCTTATCAAGCATCTGCTCAATCATACGAAAAAAGCCAATAAAATTGGATTTTCCTGCACCATTACAGCCAATAAGTATATTAAGTTGAGAAAGCTGAATGTCACAGTCAGTAATTGATTTAAATCCTTTCAAAATAATTCTTGATAGTTGCTTTTTACTAATCAACTTAGTCATGAAATAGTCTCCTGATTTTTCAGGTTTATAAAAATTCCCATCCTGTAAATCCTCAAATCCTGGATATTATCTCGACTTCGCTCGATAACCACCTGATTATGACAAAAATACCTCGAAAACATCAATCTCTAAACAATAGCATCGCGTAAATCATTAAGAGTAATCATCAATGTCATTGGTTCGAGGGGAGACAAATTAAAACCTAAAGCCAAATAAAAATCCCTAACTTCTTCAGAAATTGCATGAACAATAATTCCTCTAATGCCAATGGTATCAGCCGCTTGAAGAACTCGTAAAGCAGCATCACGAAATAAAGCACGTCCTAAACCTTGACCCTGAGAAGAACTATCTATTGCTAATCGTGCCAAAATTACTACCGGAATAGGGTCAGGCATATTTCCCCGAAATTTACCTACAGCCGATTGTAAACTAATTGCTCCCGAAGCAAGAGCATAATATCCAACAACTTGATTATCCGCACAAATAACAAAAGTTCTAGTTGCACCACTGATTTGATTCACATAAGCTCGACGTTTTAACCAATCATCAAGAGAAGTAATTCCACAGGAAAAATCAGTACAAAAATGATGACTCGCTAGGGGTTCAGGCGGTGTGAAATTCATTTCTGTTCCCAAGGCGGAGTTGTTTGCATGGTTTTACGTAAACGTTCATTCGCTTGAGGAGGTGCGTCTAATAAAGTAATAAATTCTGCATAAGCTTCTGGAGTAGTCCAAAAAATAGTTCGTTCTAATAAAGTTTCTTCCGCTGCATTCCGCGCTGCTGCCAAAATAAAATCAGTTCTATTTTTACCTAGTAATTTAGCAGCCATATCTATCAAATCACGTTCTTCTGGCTTAATGCGTAAGTTGAGGGTGTTGCGTGGAGTCTTAGTTTTTATTTTGTTGGTCATGGTTGATTTTTTGAAGTTTAAGATAAGACTATTTTACCATCTTGTAATGACAACGACATTACAGCATTTGGTAAAAAAAAATCTCCATCTGTAGATGAAGGTTTTGCTTTTCCCTCTCCCAACTCCCTATTCCGTGACTTCCTTTGCGTCTATATGTACAATATTTATCATATCTGTATAGTATGTGCTAAATTATAGCCAAACTTGTAAATTACAGTAATCATGGGCTTTTTACTGAGAATACTTGGCTTTGGTTTGCTGATATTAGGCATCTACTTAGTTGGACAAAACATCATCTTCACAACCAACGTTTATCCTTACTGGTGGAGAGGAATAGCCGCAGACACATCTGTACTTGCACTCACAATAGGAGTAATGATATTAATTTTCTTCCCCAGAGGTATGAAAGAGTTAGGCTGGATACCCGTAGTTATTGGAATTATCCTTGTATTTATGAGTAGTCGAGCCATCCTCAATCCTACGAGCCTATGGCAATTTTTTCTATCATTAATTCTCATGTCAGGAGGGTATAAAATGTTCATCACTGGACGTTTACCTGTATAAAAAAACTCAAACTTTCTCTCTCTGCGTCTCTGCGTGAATAAACAAAAAAACGCCCCCCATTTCTGGAGAGCGTTTTTTATTTAACTAAACTTGAAATATTAACCGTTGATTGCAGGAGCAGTCAAAGCAACAGGAGCAACTTCACCAGCAGCTAAGTCTAAGGGGAAGTTGTGAGCGTTACGCTCGTGCATTACTTCCATACCCAGGTTAGCGCGGTTGATTACGTCAGCCCATGTACCGATGACGCGACCTTGAGAATCAATGATGGATTGGTTGAAGTTGAAACCGTTCAAGTTGAAAGCCATTGTGCTGACACCCAAAGCGGTGAACCAGATTCCAACTACTGGCCAAGCAGCGAGGAAGAAGTGAAGTGAACGGCTGTTGTTGAAGGAAGCGTATTGGAAAATCAAGCGACCGAAGTAACCGTGAGCAGCAACGATGTTGTAGGTTTCTTCTTCTTGACCGAATTTGTAACCGTAGTTTTGAGACTCGGTTTCGGTTGTTTCACGAACCAAAGAGGAAGTTACCAAAGAACCGTGCATTGCAGAGAACAAGGAACCACCGAATACACCAGCTACACCTAACATATGGAAGGGGTGCATCAAGATGTTGTGTTCAGCTTGGAACACAATCATGAAGTTGAATGTTCCAGAGATACCCAAAGGCATACCATCAGAGAATGAACCTTGACCGATTGGGTAGATTAAGAATACTGCGGTAGCAGCAGCTACAGGAGCGGAGAATGCTACACAAATCCAAGGACGCATACCTAAGCGGTAGGAAAGTTCCCATTCACGACCGAGGTAGCAAGCTACACCGATTAAGAAGTGGAAAATTACCAATTGGTAAGGACCACCGTTGTACAACCACTCATCTAAGGAAGCTGCTTCCCAAATTGGGTAGAAGTGTAAACCGATAGCGTTAGAGGAAGGAACAACTGCACCAGAGATGATGTTGTTTCCGTAGATTAAAGAACCTGCAACGGGTTCACGGATACCGTCGATGTCAACGGGAGGTGCTGCAATGAATGCAACGATGAAGCAGGTGGTAGCAGCTAACAGAGTGGGGATCATCAATACACCGAACCAACCGATGTAGATACGGTTATTAGTGCTGGTGATGAATTCGCAAAAGCGATCCCATACGTTGGCGCTTTGGCGCTGTTGAATGGCTGTGGTCATGTGTTTATAATTGCGTTTGAGTTATGTATGTTTTGGTAGGTGTTTCTACCTCATGAATTTATAGTAAGCCTATTGTTTCGATTTGTAAAGGGGTTTTCGTAATATTTTTTAATAATCTTGAAAAATTGGGGAAGCTAACCCACCATAATCTAGATATAGCAATGCTTTCAGTCAAAAAATTTTTTGTAACAATTTCTCATCTTTGGTAATAAGAGTTAGGTTATTCTTCCCAGTCCCCAGTCCCCAGTCCCCAGTCCCCTATATATATGTCTCTATCTCGTCAAAATATTGTCACCTACAGCCCTGCTTATACTCTCGTCCCCACTTACGAATGCTTTAATAGGTGTACTTATTGCAATTTTCGGACAGACCCTGGTAAAAGCCCTTGGTTGACTGTTGCGGAAGCTAAGAGTATTTTGCAACAACTTCAAAATCAAAATGTCTGTGAAATCCTCATCCTTAGCGGTGAAGTTCATCCTCTATCATCGAGGCGTGAGGCTTGGTTTCAGCTTATTTATGATTTATGTGCTTTAGCTTTGTCAATGGGATTTTTACCCCATACTAATGCTGGAATACTGAGTTTTGCAGAAATGGAAAAGCTGAAAAATGTCAATGTTTCAATGGGGTTGATGTTGGAACAGTTGACACCCAAGTTGTTAAATACTGTCCATCGTCATGCACCGAGTAAGTTACCTGAAGTGCGTTTACAACAGTTGCAATGGGCGGGAGAGTTACAAATTCCCTTTACAACCGGGTTGCTTTTGGGAATAGGAGAAACTGAAGATGACTGGTGGCAGACTTTAGCAGCTATTTCTGATTTGCATCAACGCTACCACCATATACAAGAAGTGATTTTGCAACCCCACAGTCCGGGAAGTCAGCAAACCTTTGATGCAGAACCTTTTAACCCACATCAACTACCAGAAGTCATAGCTAAAGCACGGGAAATTTTACCCGCAGATATTACTATTCAAATTCCGCCTAATTTGGTTAAAGATGAAAATTGGTTACTAGCTTGTTTAGATGCAGGTGCTAGAGATTTAGGGGGAATAGGTCCCAAAGATGAAGTTAACCCTGATTATCCTCATTTACAGGAACAGAGATTAAGAAAAATTTTACACCCTGCGGGGTGGGAGTTAGTACCACGTTTGCCTGTCTATCCTCAGTTTCAAAGGAATAGGTGACAGGGAGATGGGGAGATGGGGAGATGGGGAGATGGGAAGAATAAATAATTATCTGTTCCCTGTTCCCTGTTCCCTGTTCCCTGATAACTGTCCTAATTTTTGCCCGCAATAGTGGATATATCTTCTTTTTGCTGCATCACTTCCAATTCTAGCTCTGGCTCAGGAGGAAGTAATGGTTCTATTGGTTCAGGTATAGAAACTCGGATATCAGCACCATTAATAATAGCGCCTAACAGTCCTAACTCAGCTTCTACTAATTGATCAATGGCCTCAGCGAGCATATTTTCTTGTGTATAGTTAGGTCGCGCTACCAGCACTATCCCATCACTATAGGGTTGGATTAACAACGGGTCATTGGAAGTGCTGAGAGGATTAGTGTCTAAAATTACTAAATCATAACGTTCACGGGCATCTTGTATCAAGCGGCGCATTTCATTTGATTCCATGACAGCCGCAGATTGACGCACAAGACCGATGCTGGGAATAATGTATAGATTTTCTACATCAGGAACTAAGCGAATACAGTCGCTCAAATTGGAATAATAGTGCAGGGGTTCAATATGGACATAGGAGTCAGGAACAACATTCAGAGATGAAGCGCGGGAGGGCGATCGCAAATCTGTTTCTATAATTAAAGTTCTTTTGCCAGCTAGTGCGGAAGCTATACCCAAGTTATAAGCACTCACCGTCTTACCTTCTTGGCTACTGACGCTAGTAATTAATATTACCTTAATTTTGTTGCCACCAATTCGGCGCAAATTACTGCGAAACTTTTCATAAAACTCTAAATAAGGAGAATCTGGGGAAAGTAGGACTGGTAAATCTTCAGGTTCTAAATCATCCACTGGCATCAAAGGCAATTCTCCCAACAGTAGCACATCCCGTTGCTTGAGACTGTCGCGAATATCCTCCTTGGTTTTGAAAGTGCCTTCCAGTGAACCCAATAAAAATATCACACCACCACCAATCACAGCACCCAAGAAACCACCGATAGCCAAGGTAAGAGGGACACTCTTGGGTTTGGTAGGCACAGGCATGGGTACTGGTGGTTTAGCAATGCTGAGACTACCTACAGTTTCTGCTTCTGCCGCTTTCGCATCTATTAGCTTTGCTTGCATTTGATCATATATAGCTTTTTTGAGTCCTACAGCTTGTTCCAAACGCGATCGCTCTAACTGCTTATTTGGGATGAGAGCAGATTCTCGACGTAATTGCGCTTCCTGTTGAATTTGTTGTTTGAATTGTTGTTCCAGGGTTTCTCGTTGAGTTTGCAAACCCACCATTTGATTAGCTAATGCTTGTCGCGTGGGATCTAAGCTACTTTGGGTGCGAATACCCATCACATTACCCCGTAAGGGAGCCGCCATACCACCACCACCTAACACCTCAGCAGCACGTTGTTGTAGCAATTCTTCAGAGGCTTCTTTCTGGCGCTGTAATTGAATCATTGTCGGGTGTTCAGGCCGCAAGTCTTTACGGAGTACGGCTATTTGTGACTCCACTTGATAGATTTGCGATCGCAAATTACCAATAATAGGGTCAGCACTCAAAGCCGAAGACACGTAAGCCTGACCAACGGTTAACCCCAACTTATCTTCTAAAGAACGTAGTTGAGCATCAATCCCAGAAATAGTCAGTTGAATTGCTCTTTGTTGATTTTGACTTGCACTAATTCCACTGAGTAAACTACCACTTTCTGCTGCCAAAAGGGCTGGTCTCTCCTGACGATCATATTGTTCTAGTTTATTTTCAGCAGCTTGGAGTTCTCGCTTGGCTTGTGGTAAGAGATCGTTAATTTTTGTAATAATAGCCTTTAATCGCCCACTATTAATGTCGCTGCTTAAGCGAACCATGACTTTCATTAATTCACCCAATACATCTCTGCCTCTGTTGGCATCAGTATCTTGATAGTAAACTAGAATAAATGGACTTTCAAAATTTCCTGATTTGTTTTTACTTGGCAGTTTAATATTCACCTTTGAAGCAATAGTTTTTGGTTTTACTTTTACTTTGTCTGCTACTTCAGTAATAACCTGGTCTGATAGCAAAACTTGTTCTGTTAATTCTTTACCCTGTTGCAGAATATCAAAAGCTGTTTTCGAGAAAGAAATCGGCGGACCACTGTAGGTCAAAGTACCTTCTACTAAATAGCTCGCTTGTGGTTCTGGTTGTATAGCTACTACTGTTGAACCAGCTACTACTAAACCAAAACTAGCTATTCCAATCCATTTATATTTTTCAAAAGCAATAAGATATTTTTTAACAATTGGTGGTGTCATAGCGTCTAATTAATTAGTTATTAGTCATTGGGAATGGGCAAGAGGTAAGAGAAGAAATTTCTCCCCATCTCCCCATCTGCCAATCTACCCATCTGCCCATCTACCCATCTGCCCATCTGCTCATCTCCCATCACGGTTATAACTAAAAAATTGGTATTATTGATTGATTCCCGCTCATATCCTGTTACTTGGAACTTCCCCCAAATAAGCCATTACCAAAGTTTTCAAAAAAGCGGATAAATGATTGCACATTAAAATATGGTTGGGTAATGGTACTCAATAAATTAGTAAGTTTACCAACAAGGTTTCTACCAACAACAGTCACATCATTATCTTGAAGTGCCACATTTTGAGAAGCATCACCAGCAAGTGCCTTTTTAGCATCAAGTCTTTGAGTAACAGCTTTGCCTTTTTCTGGATCAAACCGAACCAAGGCAATATCTCGAAGATTAGCAGTATTGAGAGGAACACTTCCCAATACATCTAGAAATGTACTACCATTCGGAAGCGATTGAGTACCAATTCCTCCTCCTGCATAATTTAAAACTCGGACTTTAATCTGGGGTACAGCTAAAGTTGAACGTGCCACCAAGTTGCGATCATAACCGTCATCCGTACCAGGTTCACGGCGTGATACAATAATTGCATCCCCATCTTGTAAGCGTAAGTTAGGTGGTGAACCACCACTTTGTAATGCTGCGTATAAGTCAATATTTCGTGAAACTATGGAACCATCAGTTAACTTACGACGTATTTGCACTTGTCGTAAGTCTGCGGTCAACGTTGAACCACCAGCTAAGGGCAAAATATCAGTAATTCGAGGCATTGCTGAACCAGCAGAATAAATTCCGGGACGAAATACTTCCCCAGTAATAGTTACTTGAACTGGGCGCATCTGTGCCAAAGATACTACCACCGGATCACTAGTAATACGACTTAGAGCCAAGCTAATTTTTTCCTGAGCTTCTTCCACACTCAAGCCTTTGACAGAAAGTTGTCCTACTTGCGGGATAATTATATTACCATCTTGATTAACTGGAGCTTGGAAACTCAAATCAGGACGTTGCCCAGCCAATGATAAATATATGATTGGATCAATAACATAACGATTTAAGCCAGAGCGGATTTTTGCCTCTGCTTCTTGCAAACTCAAACCTTGCAAAGACACTATTCCCAGGAGCGGTACGACTATATTGCCTTCTGGATTAATCGAGGCTTGAAAACTTAGGTCTGGAAACCTCTGAACTGTAACACCAATAGAATCTCCAATTCCCAAGCGGTATAACCCAGGGGGACGCTGAACAATAACGGTAAGCGAATCCCCTGTATCTAAAAGATAGCGGTTGAATTGAGGAGAAATATCTTCATTTGCATTAGTATTAAGAGCTTTTTCCTCAGAACTAGCTGAAGGTATAGGAAATTCTACTTGTGGTTGTTCTGAAGATTCTACAGGTTGCGCTACAACAGATTTCACAGATATTGTTAAACCAACACCAACCTGGAGAGTAACAAAAAACAGGGACTTGAATACACGCTTATGATAACGGGGGACTATAAACATCAGTGTAGTATGGTTAAATAAAATACTTTACATAATTACTGCCATCAATGCGGCTTGGACTTTTTTACCCAGAGACTCAAGTGTAGTCCAGGATGTTTCCACCTGTCCAAAAGATTCCATTGGTATCAAAATGCTTACAGCCACCCAAGGAACACGCTTTTTTTGCCATTGTGCCAATTGGTCTGCTATAAACCAGTTAACAGGTGATAAAGTACCACCATCGGGCATCGCGTACCATTGTAAAACAGCAAAAGTTTGTTGTTGTGTCGTAGCCCGAAAAAATCTAGCCTTGACTTTTGTAGCCGCATGAGAATCTGATCTAGAGGCTGGTTTAACAATAAATTCCGCAGCACGATATTGAGCTATATCCCATTTTCCCCAGCGAGATTTGCCCCAACCCTCAATATCTGTCCACTCCACTTCTGGTTGGTCTCTAGGTCCATTTTGTGGTAGCAACAGCAGTATGGATTCAACAGATGAATCTTTTTGCTGGAGTATTTGCAAAGACCACTTATTTCCGCCAACTGGTGTTTCTGACTGTTCCCTAGTTTGCCACCCTGGTATACTTAATCCCCCTTGACGGAGATTTTTCAATTTCTGGAGTTGATGAACTGGTGGTGGTTGCTTCCATTGCCACTTTCCTGTTAGATATCCAGGAACTGTTCCCACTCCTAACAGTAGTAGCAGTAATATTAGCACTGCTACCTGACTCCATTGCTGTTCCTTGAAGAATTTGGATAAGGAAATCATAAGTAAAATTTCCAACATTTAGACAGTATTGTACTGTATAAAATGAGCAAATATTTCTTTTAGCTTTGCTTATCTACGAGACTTTATGCAAATGCTCTCAAGGGTGTAGCATATAGAGGTAATTTTTTAATGTCCACTCCCTTCTTCATACTGATTCGGCTTCCTGTTCTGACTGAGTTGCTGGTGCTTCTGAGACATTACTATTCATCCAATTTAGCAAAGGCACTAGTAATAACAGCATACCAGCAGAGTATAGGTCGCCACCCCAACTGTCATGCAGCCATACAAAAGCCCCCTCTTGACCGGTACCATGAAAGAAGGTCAATAAAGTATTACGAATGATATTGGCAGTCACACTGATGACCACAGCAACGGATAAAAAACTGCAAGTTATGCGTCGTGAAGATAAGGTATCTGTCCAATACAGTAGCATCAAGCTGACATAGAGGGTAGTAAATAACATTTTCAAACCTGCACAATAGGGGGCTACTTCCACAATTCTTCCACCCACGTATAAGTTTATTCCATCTAGTACAACGTTCATGCCAAACTGATTGAGGATGAAGGCTGCTGTACCAGCGATAAAGCTTTGGAGAGGAAATGTATAGGGAGCTATTAGGTAAGGTAATGCTGTTGGCGTAGCTAAAAATACTAGCAAAAGGGGAAATCCCTGCAATTTTAAGCCTGGTATGCCCTTGAACCATAAGCATAGTCCTGCCAGTATCACCGGCAAGGAAAGATTAACCCATTCGGCTACACCACTGAGATAAAAAATCACGCCTATTATGAATAAGGTAATGCTGACAGGATGGGTAATATTTGGTAGACGTTGCCACTGTTTGCGGTTTGTCCAAGCTATGTAACCAGCAAACGGTATACCAATTATACCGTGACTAAAATATTCATGTTCTATACTGATACTTTTGTGTAACCAACCATCTATCCAATGCAGCAATATGGGAGCATAAAGCAGGAGCAAAATTCCTAAAATGCCTAAGTTTAAAAGTTGGGCTGTGTTGCGGGGTTTAATTTGTTGCTGGAGTGCCATAGGTTTAATTCAAAATTCAAAATTGCTATTAATACTAGTTAGTGGGGAAATAGATTATTTAAATCAACGTTAGGTTTTGGCAGATTTCACAATTGAAGTAATAGCAGTTATAACTTCTGTGATTTGACTATTGTTCAAGCCGGGGTACATGGGCAAGGATAATATTTGTTGAGATAGTTGTTCTGATTGAGGGAAGTCTCCTTGTTGATAACCTAAATAACTAAATGCGGGCTGAAGATGGCAGGGAATTGGGTAATGAATGCCGGTTTGAATTCCTGCTGCGGTCAATTTTTCTTGTATTTGTTGACGTTTGATGGGACAAGAATCATCAATTTTGATGACATAAAGATGATATATGTGTCCTGTACCGCTTTGGTTTTGCATAGGAATCATACCAGCAGAGGCTAAGGGTGCTAGTTCTATATCATACCTCTGAGCAATGGCCAGGCGCTCGCTGTTCCACTGAGATAAATATGGTAATTTTTGGTGTAAAACTGCTGCTTGCAAGGTATCTAAGCGGCTATTAGTTCCTGGTTCGATATGCACATACTTTTGAGATGAGCCATAATTCCGCAAGCGTCGCATTTTTGCCGCGACTTCTGAATCTCGCGTCAGCAGCATTCCTCCATCCCCAAAAGCCCCTAAATTCTTACTGGGATAGAAACTAAATGCTGCTGCGATACCTACCGAACCGGCTATATATCCTTCCCGTTCTGCTAGATGTGCTTGGGCTGCATCCTCAAAGATTAAAACTTTATAAGTATTGGCAAAGTCTAATAATTGACTCGGAGATACCATTTGTCCATAGAGATGTACGGGAATAATGGCTTTGGTTTGGGGAGTAATGGCTTTAGCAGCGGCTTCCAAGTCAATTAAGGCTGTTTGGGGGTCACAATCTACTAAAATTGGTGTAGCTCCAGCACTGACTACACCGATGAGTGTGGCTACAAAGGTATTAGCTGGTAAAATGACTTCATCACCAGCACCGATGTTACAAGCTTGCAAACCAAGAGCGATCGCATCAGTTCCAGATGCGACACCAATTCCGTACTCTGTACCCGATGCGGCTGCAAAGGCTGCCTCAAAATTTGATACAGCTTGCCCTAAAATAAAATCTCCCTTTGTCAATACATCTTCAATTGCAACAAGCAATTGAGATTGCATTGGCTGATGTTGTAAATTCAGGTCTACAAAAGGAACTTTAATAGTCATCTGATCTCTTACCTGGTAGTATCAAAAATTCAGTAGCACTATCATATCTCACAAAATGTAATACATTTTCGATTTCATATATAGGTATGATCCAATCAAAGTTTTCAAAATATAGGGAAATTTTGATGAAATTTAAAATTTTATCACTCAAAAATAACTAACTATTCAAACTCAATTCAACAGCCATATACAGACTTTTCAGCAAACGGTAGAAATTGATTGCTGTATTCAAAAGCATTTTTATACAGTAGAAATTCTGGCTCTATCGATCCTTTGATGGCATCGAATAATAAATAAAAGGCCATTATGGGCTATAATCCTTGCCATGAATGGGTTTTAAGGTTTTAAGATTTCCTATAAGCCTTTGATTTTAACGCTGTACCATAAAAGCAACGCAAGAACCAAAATTCTGAAGATTGGATCTAAATTAATCACCAGTATCTAATAAATTTTACAATACTCCCTCACCAATATCCATAACTACAGCGTAATGCGGGGCAATAAAGTACAAAATTGAGTGACAAAGCCATGAACCTAAAGAGTTGCACTGCTGACTTCTGTACCGAGTTGTGCCAGAACGTCTCTACTGACTGCTGTCCTGCGGGCATAGCTGCGCTTAAGGCGCAGTCTGCCGTTGGACTGATGCTGCTTGCTGTCCGCAAAAAATTTTTTTTTCAAACTTGTTAATCAAATGTGAAATTGGGGAATGCTGAGAAATAGGAAATAGTAACCTGATGCCAGCGGTTACATAACTTACAGTATCTAGGAAGTATCAAAATAACAGTACCAATGATAGAGCCTGAAAACAAACTATTTGCCCCCAATGATGGTTGGAACTCTTTAGAAACAAAAGAACAACAACGCATCAAAGTATTGTCAGATTTAGGTTTACGCCAACCAGAAACAATTCCGGTATTTGAAGAAGCCACTCAAACAGCTGCCCACTTTTTGGCAGCAGAAATTTCTATTTTGGGATTTATAGACCAAGAAATTCACTGGTTCAAATCATCAGTGGGTTTATCAAGATTAGGACTCATGAATGATCTGGCACAAAGCCGTCAATTATTACGTTGGGATTCCTTTTGCTCCCAGGTGGTAGAGAATTCGCAAATATTAGTTATTAATGATACGAAAGATATAACAAATACACAAATATCTACCAGTAAGTTGGTGCAAAATTATGGCATCCGGTCTTACTTAGGAGCGCCATTAATTGAGGCTTCCGGCTATTGCTTAGGTGCATTAGCAGTGATGGATCGCAAGCCACGCAATTTCACAGAGCGAGAGATTGAGTTTTTGCAAATTATCGCTCGTTGGAGCATGAGTGAATTTGAACGCAACCGATTGTTACAAGGTAAATCACACAACAACACTATTAAAAGTATTCCTAGTAAAAGTATTCCTAGTAAAAGTATTCCTAGCTTGCCATTTCAGGAAAAACAGGCAATTGACTTGAGAATTGCTCCACCCATTCTAGAAACTGTTTCTAATTCTACTCAGCATCTGAAACTGGAACTTTTAGGCCAGCTAACTCAAGAGTTGCGTACACCCTTAACATCTGTACTGGGGATGGCTGGTGTTCTGGCACGTGAAATTTATGGGCCTTTAACAACTAAGCAGCGAGAATATCTAGAGATTATCCAACACAGTGGACGCTACTTACTTTCCTTAGTCAATGAAATTACTGAACTAGGAACATTAAGTGAGAATTCAAATGTGCTGAACTTAGCTCCTGTAGATATTGAAATGCTGTGCCAACAAGCTATCAACACTCTATCAGAAGTGGCTGTCCGTCGTGATCAAGATATTCGCCTGTCTATAGAACCTGGACACAATCGCATTTGTCCTTTAGATAAAGATAAGGTGCGACAAATTTTGTATCACCTGTTGTTTAGCATTGTTCAACTTTCTGCTACAGGTAGCATTGTTCATGTTCACGTTTCTTACAAAGAAAATAAGCTCTGCATTACTATTTGGGTTTCCCATCCGTGGTTAGAAGATGGAATTACTGAAATTGATCCTTACTTACGCCTCAATTCCTTGTCCATATTGGACATCTTGGGTGAGTCAGGAAAGTACGATTTTTATTTAGAAAATCAGGAGAATGTACCAATAATTTTGGAAAATTCACCAAATTGGATTGAACAGCAATTAGGAATACTGGTTAATCGTTCAGACAAGGATTTAGCTAATGAATCGGCTAATCTGTCTCGTGAAAGACTAGGCTTATTACTCAGCTGTCATTTGGCAGAACTACACGGCGGCCAAATTTCCATTCAAGGTTCCTCAGAATCAGGATACCGTCATGTGATTTCTTTGCCACTGCAATCGGCGAATACTGCTCCAATCATCAATGATGTCTATTGACCCCAGTCTAAAGACACGGCTTTCAGCCAGCTTTCTGGTAACAAACGCCCAATTGCTCAATTATTAATGGTGGTTGTTATCTTTGTATTCCAACCCAGATTATCATTGAAGGCCAAGTTCTGCACATTGGTCGCTAGTTGATAACAACCTTGTTTATGAATTTAGTCTGGCAAAGATTTACTTTATCCTCTGTACCGCTCAAAGAATATCTGGATACTAGCTACCTGCATCGTTTGATGGTGGGGATTTTACATCCTTGGCGGCAAACCAGTATTTTGATGCAGTGGGGAGATACTATAGCTGCTGCTCTACTCAGCCTAATCTATGCTCTTGCACCTTTTGTTTCTAGTACCCTGCTAGGATTGTTGTTGGTAGCTTGTGTGGGTTTCTGGGTACTATTGACTTTATCTGATGAAACAAGTCTTATAAATGCTGCCTCAGTCACGCCAATTCATCTGGTGGTGTTGCTTTATTGGAGTATTGCTGTCATAGCTACAGCTTTATCACCTGTGAAAAAGGCCGCGTTGAATGATTTAGTAACATTAACTCTCTATTTATTGCTCTTTGCTCTGTGTGCGAGAGTGCTGAGAATTTCCCGTCTGCGGTCTTGGCTGATTACTCTTTACTTACACGTATCGCTGATTGTCAGTGTATATGGAATTCGGCAATGGTTTTTTGGTGCTAAAGCATTAGCTACTTGGGTTGACCCAGAATCAAGTTTGGCTAAAACAACCAGGGTTTACAGTTATTTAGGTAATCCCAACTTATTGGCTGGATATCTTCTACCAGCAGTGGTTTTAAGTTTGATAGCTATTTTTGCCTGGCGTGGTTGGATTAGGAAAGCTTTAGCACTAACAATGTTTGTGGCAAATACTGCTTCCTTAGTTCTCACTTTTAGTCGTGGGGGCTGGATTGGTTTAGTGGTGGGGCTGTTGGCAGCGATGGCATTATTAGTTTATTGGTGGAGTGTGGAAATGCCGACCTTTTGGCGCACTTGGTCACTGCCAATTATTGTAGGCGGTTTGATTGGGGTATTGGTGCTGGCGGTGATTTTTGTAGAACCTGTACGCGTGCGAGTTGTGAGTATTTTTGCAGACCGTCAAGATAGTAGTAATAATTTTCGCCGTAATGTCTGGGATGCTGTTTTTGAGATGATAGGCGATCGCCCTATTATTGGTATCGGTCCTGGTCACAACTCTTTTAATAAAGTCTATCCCCTCTACCAACGTCCCCGTTATACTGCTTTGAGTGCTTATTCAATTTTCTTGGAGATAGCTGTGGAAACAGGTTTTATGGGTTTAGCTTGTTTTCTCTGGCTAGTAATTGTTACCTTGAATACGGCATTTATGCAAATGCGACGTTTCCTGGAATCGAGAAGCGCAGAGGGACTTTGGTTAATTGGGGCGATCGCCACTTTGCTAGGTATGCTCGCTCACGGCACAGTCGATACAGTCTGGTATCGTCCTGAAGTCAATACGCTCTGGTGGCTAATGGTTGCTTTAGTTGCCAGCTACTGGACACCTTTAACTCGACAAAGAAATCAACCTAATCTACAACCCACAGCCTACTAAATTACCACAAAATATTTCACAAACACGTAAAATTTCCGGGAGTTTGGTAGCCCCACGTTTTTAAACCGGGGTGGAAAAACGACTCGTGCAGATTTATCTGCATTCAAAAATGCTAAAATATTAGCAGCAAGTAGGAATAATCATCTACGCGACGAAACACTCCTAGTAAGGAGAAATCCCTGCAACGAAGAACCGAACGCGCAAAGAGCGCCAAACGACTAAACGAGCAAGCAATGGCAGGATGTTGAGCGTACCGAACTGGCATTGTGATCAACTCGAAGAGCGAAATAGTTTGTCAAAGTAAGCGCAATCGCAGCATCTTTTTGATAGTTGTTTTGAGCGTCTAGTGGGATATTTGACTATCCCTTTTAAGAAAGTCTTAAAGAATCCGCCTCTCTTTAGAGGGTAGAGTGTCAAGTCTAGTTGTCAGTATAAGCTATACTGACAACTGACTATTTTCTCCTCAATTAATTGCCAAAAGCAACTCCTACCAAAATTGATATTAGTCTCTGTAACTGGCCGCCCCCGGTGCATTAGGGTCTCTATAACGGGTTGGTTCTTCTTCACGTTTTTTACCCGCTAAACCAGCTAGACCCAAGAGGCCAATTAATCCTAGCCAACCCCAATCAGTGTCGTTACGATCATTATATACAGTCCTGTCGGGTGCATTCTCAGTTCTGGGTTGATTCACTTGGGCTTGTGCAGGTTTACCCAAGGGTAAAATTCCCATAGTCAACATGAGAACTCCAGCGCCAACAATTTTGGTGAAATTACTTTTCATGATCAAAGTGCCTTGTACCTGATTCAGATACTCACCACTTTATCTATTTTTGAAATAAACCAAATCAATCTGTGGCTATAAAATAGGTTTGGTCGTAAATCAGGCTGAGGGTATATTTAATTAATTACTAATTACTAATTTGTCATTCTTAATTTGTTATTGGGAATAGGAGGCAGTGAACAATTAACAGTAAACAGTCCCCACTGCCAAGTAAAGTGCTTTGAGATTTTTGCTCAATAATTTTTCATTGCTCGTTGAATATCACGCTGATCTTGACGGCGTTTGAGGTCTTCCCGCTTGTCGTGAATTTTTTTACCTTTACATAAACCGATACTGACTTTTACCCAACCCCGTTTAAGATACATTTTCAACGGGACTAGGGTTAAACCCTGCTGTTCTACCTTACCAATTAGCTTACGGAGTTCTAGGCGATGCAGCAGCAACTTACGAGTGCGACGCGGTTCATGATTAAAATATTGTCCACTAGAACTGTAAGGAGAAATATGTACATTTATTAACCATGCTTCGCCATTGCGAATCAAAGCATAGCCATCTTGGAGATTCACTTTACCTGCACGTATTGACTTGACTTCCGTTCCTGCCAGCTGAATTCCAGCTTCGTAGGTTTCTAGGATTTCATACAAATAACGGGCTTGGCGATTGTCGCTAATAACTTTATAGCCTTCGTTTTTGTCACTCATTGAAAATTTGGTTTGTGTTAAATATGGCTGAAGATGCTTTGTAATATAGGAAGTTTAGAGTAACTTAATTTTACATTTCATTTTATTTTACATTTAATTTAATCTATTACTGTAACATTATATTTTTTTAAAATATCATTAATTTTTATGAATAGTTCCTAAGCATTTAAGAATTTCTTTATAAATCATCCCTGATGCAGTCATTAGTAGGTAATCCTGTCATAGTATGAAACATAAGAACACTACTACTGCCAGTGTTTATTGATAGTGTTCATAATAGCAAAATATTGAGTAACAAAAATGCTAGGGGTGTACTGTCCATGCCCTTGAAGATCCTTGTAGTGGATGACGACCTGGGCACTCGTCTGTCTATTAGTGATTATCTTGAACTGTCCGGCTATTCGGTGATCATGGCTGATGACGGTCAAGATGCTTTGTCTATGGTGGAAGAGAACCATCCTGATTTGATGGTGACAGATATTGTCATGCCACGGATGAACGGCTATGAACTTGTGCGCCGGGTGCGTCAACAGGCAGGGTTTAGGTTGTTACCTGTAATTTTGTTAACAGCGCGAACCAAAACCCAAGAAAGAATTCTCGGCTACCAATCAGGATGCGATTTATACCTGCCCAAGCCTTTTGAACTAGAAGAGTTAGCAGCAGCTATTCGTAATTTACTGGAGCGATCGCAAATTATTCAATCAGAATACCGATTTTCTCATCAAGAAAGTTTCGACGGGTCTCACTCCCTTAAATCAATAGACGGACAATATCCTTTATCAAATCAAATTCCCAATCCCCAGCTGCTTCAGTCGCTGACCACAAGAGAACAGGAAGTCCTAGAACTATTGACTCATGGTTTGTCTAATGCCGAAATGGGTCATCAACTGCACCTAAGTCCGCGAACAGTAGAAAAATACGTCAGCAGTTTATTAAGAAAAACTTCAACCAGCAATCGAGCAGAACTGGTACGTTTTGCCATCAAGCATGGTCTTGTAGAGTAGCTAGTACAGTAAGGCGGAAGTCATGCATTCAAAAGTTAAAAAGCTTAGATGATAGGCTTTTTAGCTATTTTGAATGGTTGTTATATTTACGCCGTGCTGTACTAGTACAAGGAGGCAAGAAGCAGAAAGCAGGAGTGTTCAATTGATTTATTTCTGCCCACACCCTATTCCCTAAACCCTTTTTCTTGACTGTTCACGTAGTCTAGCAGACCTTCACAAGCATCTATGAGCAGGTCAATCACCTGATTAAATCCCTCTGGTCCGCCATAATAGGGATCTGGAACTTCCTTGAAAGTGTGTCTAGAGCAGAAATCGCACATCAAGCGCACCTTATGGTGATATTCCCCAGAACGGTCAACAGCAAGGATATTTTCGTAATTGTCTTTATCCATTGCCAAAATCAAATCAAACTCTTGAAAGTCTAATTTTTGAAACTGACGAGCTTGACCACGTAGTTTAATTCCTAACTTAGCAGATGCAGCAGCACTCATGCGCCGGTCAGGTGGACTACCAATATGATAGCTAGAAGTACCAGCAGAATCGCAGTAAATTCGGTCGTTCAAACCAGCTTGGTCAATCAGATGATTCATAATATTTTCTGCCGAGGGCGATCGACAAATATTACCCAGGCAGACAAACAGTAACTTGTAAGACATAAATATTGTTTTGTGGTCAGTGGTCAGTGGTCAGTTGTTTTGTTACTAACCTCTGACCAACGACTAACGACTAATGACTAATGACTATAATCCCGGTAGTTCCAATCCACTGGTCAAATCTTCCATACGTTCGCGCATGGTCGCAGTGGACTTGTTGTAGGCATCTTTCATCGCTGCTGTCACGAGATCAGAAAGTAGCTCTGAACCTTGTGCTATTGCGTCTGGGGAAATTTCTACTCTTCTGGGTTCTTGGTTACCACTGACAATTACCTTAACCAGTCCACCGCCAGATTCTCCTTGAATTTCCATTTGCTCCAATTCTTCTTGGAGACGTTTTGCACCTTCTTGAACTTGCTGTGCCTTTTGAAAAGCTGCGGCTAGTTCTTTCATTTTTCCTAAGCCAAAGCCAAATCCCTGTCCTTTTCCTGCTGTCATGATTAATTTTCCACTTGTGCTTTGAATAACAAATCAAATTCAATTATAGATGTGGCGGGTAATAGGTAATGGGTAATTGGGGATTGGTAGAAGATTATTCTCCCCTGCTCCCCTGCTCTCTTCCCAGTCCCTTATCCACAAACAGCTTGAAATTCGCCAATCATTTTAACTTCTGGTTCCAACCAAATAGACCAACGCTCTTGTACTTCACGTTGAATATGATTAATAAGACAGAAAATATCGCTGGCTTTAGCCCCACCACGATTAACGATAAAATTGGCATGAAGTTGGGCTACTTGCGCTCCGCCGATTTGGTAGCCTTTTAACCCAGCCTGTTCAATTAACCATCCAGCCGTGTAAGGTTTAGGATTGCGGAACACACTGCCACAACTGGGAAAATTATAAGGTTGGGTGGAGAGCCGATGCTGTTTGTGTTGCTTGGTTGTAGCTATAACTTGTGCGGGATCTGCACCTGGTTGAAGTTGGAAGGTGGCTTGAGTGACTATCCTTTTGCCCCCCTGCAATAATGAAGTTCGGTATCTGTAACCTAATTCTGCCGGGGTGAGAGTTTCTAATGTACCGTCGGGACAGAGTAATTCCGCGCTAACTAACATATCTGCAATACAGCTATTATGCGCCCCTGCATTCATAACAACTGCACCGCCAACGGTTCCAGGTATACCAACAGCCCATTCTAAACCTTGCCATCCCAATTCTGCTGCTTCCCATGCCAAGCTAGGAATAGATTCTCCTGCCGCAACAGTTAATTGACCTGTTTCGGGGTCGAAATGCTTAGAACGGAAATGACGAGTCGCAATAACTAAGCCTGGTATACCTTGATCACTGACCAGCAAGTTAGAACCTGCTCCCAGTATTGTCACTGGTAAATCTAGTGTGTTTGCATACTCAAAGCTTGCTTGTAGTGCTTCTACGTTGCGTGGAGCAACGTACCATTGAGCTTCTCCTCCAACTCTGTAGGAAGTAAATGCCGATAAAGAAGCTTGGGACTTGATTACACATTCAGTTCCGGGTAAGTAAATTACTTTACTATCGACAGAATTAGCTGTTTTCTGTTTATTGGTGGTCAAAGCAGAAATTGTACAGACGTTACCAGCTGCCTGGGAAATTGTCATCGTTGCTTTAATTGGTAATTTTTATTAAGTTATGAGCCGTCAGTACGGTATATAAAGTAGCTAGTGAGACTATTGCTAGATTGGGAATCTACAAAGGGAAAAACCTAGCTTTCTTTGCTGCACTCAGGATGTGGCTTTAGCCGGTTCGCAAAGTGTCGCAATGATTTCAGGAATCGCTTGATTTAAATTCCCAGCACCTAGAAACAGTGCTAAGTCGCCTGGACGCAGTGTTGATAATAAGACTTCGGTAACAGAAGACAAAGTTGGTTGATAAATTACCTGCTGGTGTTGCTTGGCAATTTCTGCTGCCAATTTTTCACCACTAATCTGTCCTAGATTGGGTTCTCCCGCACTGTAAATGTCTGTCAGGACTACTACATCAGCATGGGTAAACGACTCGGCAAATTCTTCTAAAAAGGTAAGTGTACGACTATAACGATGGGGTTGGAAAATGGCAACCACCCTTTGCCCTGGTCTAGCCTGGAGACGTGCGGCGGCGAGAGTAGCACGAATCTCACTGGGGTGATGGGCATAATCATCAATAAAGGTAATACCAGCGGCTTCCCCTCGGAACTCAAAACGCCGTCTTGCACCCTCAAAGGTAGCAATACCTTTGGCAATTTCTCCAAATTCTAAACCCAGAACACGTCCTACAGCTACGGCTGCTAGAGCATTGCTGAGGTTATGCCGACTCAAAAGCTGTACATTCAATACACCCAAGGCTTTACCTTTTTCCCAAACCAAAGCTGTTGTACCATCAGCGCGATAGTCAATGTTGGTAACAGTGTAGTCAGCGCCTGTGTCTGGATGAAGGCTATAACTGATGGTTGGTTTTAAGCTATCGCGCACTGTTTCACAATCAATGCTACCTACTAAAATTTGACAACCTTGGGCAAATTTTTGGAAAGTCTCTACCACTTCGTCTAATGTTTCGTAGTGGTCAGGATGATCGAGTTCAATATTGGTAATAATCCCAATTGCTGGGGCGTGTTTAACAAGGGAACCATCTGATTCATCTGCCTCAGCTACTAAATACTGACTTTCCCCTAATCGAGCATTCCCTTCCCAAGCGTTGACTTCACCACCAACCAAAATTGTGGGGTCAAGACCTGCTTTTAATAGCATATAACCTATCATGCTACTGGTTGTAGTTTTACCGTGAGTTCCTGCCACAGCAATGCTGTAGTAATCAGCTATCAAGGCAGCTAGGACATCAGAACGATGTAAAATTGGACAACCTAATTCTAGGGCTGCTTTGTATTCCAAATTATTGGTGTTAATAGCTGTTGAACAAATTACTTGAGGTAAAATTGTCTGATCAAAAGGCAATCGTTCTTGTGAATTTAATAATATTCCATTAGCCAATACTTGAGGACGAAAGAATTCAATATTACTGGCTTCTTGTCTGCTAAAAATGTGAGCGCCCAGAGATTCCAACTTGCGGGTAATTTGGTTAGGTCGCAGGTCAGAACCGGATACTGGTAATTGGCGTTTTGTCAACACATAAGCCAGAGCGGACATTCCTATACCGCCAATTCCTATGAAATGAAATGGTCTACCGCTAAAATCTATATAGTTATTCATCTTTTGTTCCTCTTACACCACACCAGAAAATCTTCACAAATGACACGCGTATCATAACAGGATTTTGATTTTTACAGATACTGCTCCTGTAAGATTTTCATATCTGAATAAAGGGTTAATTTTTTACTTTGTTTGTGCTTGTTCAGAAAGATATTACCCTGACGGGAGAATTTTTCTATTTCTGATATCTTTTTATGATTATTCTGAAAACTGGGGCAACATCGGGAAAAATTTTCCTGTAATGTTAAATACATATCTTTGGTCGCTTTACTACAAGTGGCTACGGAAGTGCTTGAGTCGTAAACCTGAGTTGAAACTGTATCTAGACAGCGGGTGAATTGACTACAATAGTACATTGGCAGTGAAAATATTATTCAACTGGTTGCAGTGATAAATTCCTGGACTCAACATAGCATTCCAGGTAGAGATGCTTTGGCATACCTTCTGCCACCTGTAACCAAATCCTCAATTCCTGGACTGGATGCAGCAACTAGCAATTTTTGGAGGCACCTTTGACCCAATTCACTGGGGACACCTGCTCTTAGCCGAAACGGCTTTGGCTCAATTACATCTAGAACAGGTAATTTGGATACCCTCAAAAAATCCTCCTCATAAACAAGCCACACTGTTTGAGCATCGGGTAACAATGCTGCAATTAGCAACTAAAAATAACCCAGCCTTTACTGTCTCACTCATTGAGAGAGAACGCTCTGGGACTTCTTATGCTATCAACACCCTGATTGATTTATCTGTTTATTACCCAAATACTCATTGGTACTGGATTATAGGTTTGGATGCCTTCCAAACCTTGCCTCGTTGGTATCGTGGATCTGAACTAGCGCAAATGTGTGATTGGTTAATCGCACCCCGACTAGTAGGTGGTGAGACTATAGCTCAAAGTGAGATAATCTGCAAGCAAGTGGAGCAAAAATTTAGAGAAAAATCGTATACCATTCACTGGCAATTACTGCATACACCTTTAGTAAGAGTTTCGTCAAGTATCATGCGTGAACTTTGTCGCCAAGGCCATTCAATTCATGATTTAGTACCGGAACCGGTCAGATTGTACATCGCTACTAACAACTTGTACTCAAATAATTCTGAATAAATTCTGTGTTTTTTTTTGGATCTAACACTTTATAGTTATAAACACTCTCCCCCTTTGCGATATGATTGGGGTCAACGATATCAACTTATAGGCATAAATACAGAGGGCAAGACACTGTGATTAGAGTTGCAATCAATGGTTTCGGGCGCATTGGACGGAACTTCGCACGCTGCTGGGTGGGTAGAGAGAATAGCCAAATTGAGCTTGTGGCTATCAATGACACCTCTGACCCTAGAACCAATGCTCACCTCCTCAGATATGACTCCATGCTAGGGAGGTTACAAAATGCCGATATTAGTGCAGATGATAATTCCATCACCGTCAATGGTAAGACGATTAAATGCGTATCTGATCGCAACCCAGATAACTTGCCCTGGAAAGAGTGGAACATTGACCTGATTATTGAATCAACTGGTGTTTTTACCAGCAAAGAAGGGGCAATGAGGCACGTAAATGCTGGTGCTAAGAAGGTTCTGATTACCGCCCCTGGTAAAAATGAAGATGGTACTTTTGTGATGGGTGTGAATCATCATGATTATGATCACAACCTACATAACATCATTAGTAATGCCAGCTGTACTACTAACTGTTTGGCTCCTATTGCGAAGGTGTTAAATGAGAAATTTGGCATCATCAAAGGCACAATGACCACCACCCACAGCTACACTGGAGACCAGCGTTTATTAGACGCTTCTCACCGTGATTTGCGTCGGGCCAGAGCAGCAGCTATTAACATTGTTCCCACCTCCACTGGAGCAGCAAAAGCAGTAGCTCTGGTACTCCCAGACCTGAAGGGTAAGCTGAATGGTGTAGCTTTACGTGTACCCACCCCCAATGTTTCCATGGTGGATTTTGTGGTTCAGGTTGAGAAGCGCACTATTACTGAAGAAGTTAACCAAGCCCTTAAAGATGCTTCTGAAGGACCACTCAAAGGCATTTTAGGTTACAGCGAACTTCAACTTGTATCTTCTGATTATCAAGGTACAAATGAGTCTTCCATTGTTGATGCCAACTTAACTATGGTCATGGGTAATGACATGGTGAAAGTCATGGCATGGTATGACAATGAATGGGGTTACAGCCAACGAGTTCTAGATTTGGCTGAATTAGTAGCTTCTAAGTGGGCGTAGTTAGGTGACAGTTGACACTAAAAGGCAGAGGAGCAGAGGAGCAGAGGAGAATTATTTTCTATCTATTCCCTGTTCTCTGTTCCTCCGCAGTTGCTCCACTTGGGGAAACCCCAAGATCGCACTGCTCTCTGCTCCCTAATTAAAATGTTGAAATCCCTGACTAAGATTTAAAACTTGGTCGGGGATTTTTTTGTTTTCATGCTGTAAGATGACTGTTGAGCCTGGTGTAATTGTGCCTACGATAGCTGCACTTGCACCTAATTTTTGGACTAATGTTAATGCGGCTTGTAGTGGTAAGCACAGGACTAATTCAAAATCTTCACCACCGTATAGGGCATAATGTAGCGATCGCTCTGGTGATAGCCAGTTATTAAAAGCTGATGGTAGCGGAATTTTACTCTGTTCTAAGATAGCGCCTACTTTACTAGCACGACAGATTTGTAATACAGCATCTGCCAAACCATCACTGCTGTCCATCCCAGATATGAGGCAGGGGGCGGGGAGCAGGGAGCAGGGGGATGGGAAGATTTCTTTGAGGATGGGTATAACATCTAAACGTGGTTTGGGGCGCTGGTGTGCTGTGATTAAAGCTGCCTTTTCGTCAGTTTTGAGGTTTTGACCTATTTCCGGGTGTAAGAGTAATTCTAAGCCCGCACGGGAGGCTCCATGAATGCCTGTGACGACAATGGCATCTCCTACTTGGGCAGTGGAACGACGGATAATAAAATTGGCAGTAGCCTGACCAAAGGCGGTAATTGCTAAAGTGGTGATAGGCGATCGCACAATATCACCACCAACTATAGGCACGTTGTACTTTTGCAAACATTCCGTCATTCCCTGATACAGTCTTTCCACCCATTGAACGCTCACATCTCCAGGTAAACCTAGTCCGATGGTGATACCTAAAGGAAAAGCACCCATAGCCGCTAAATCTGATAGATTTGCTGCTGCTGCACGCCAACCAGCATCCTCTGGGGAAGTGGTGACATCACTAAAATGCACACCATCAACTAGCATATCTGTGGTAACAACCAAAGATTGCTCTGATTCTGTCACCAAAACTGCCGCATCATCACCAATTACGTCTGGAGGACAGAAGCGTTGTAATCTCTCTAAAAGACCTTGTTCGCCAATATCTTGGACTTGCAAATGTTCTGTTGGTAAGTTAGACATCATTTTGTATTAATTAAAGAGGCAGTAGGCAGGATTTCTGAATTTTGGATTTTCTTTAATTAGTTCCAATCTAAAATCTAAAATCTAAAATCTAAAATTTTCTTCCTCTGTTCCCTGTTCCCTGTTCCCTGTTCCCTGTTCCCACTGATAAAAATGCGAACTATTGCGGAAATTAATGAAAAAATCGACCAAAAACGCGCCGTAGTGTGGACGGTTGAAGAATTAAAAACACGAGTAGCAGAAATCGGGATCACCAAAGCTGCCAAAGAAGTTGATGTCATTACCACCGGCACCTTTGAACCAATGGAATCAAGCGGTGCAATTATTAATTTAGGACATACTGACCCACCGATCAAAATTCGCCGCTGCTGGTTAGATGGCGTGCCAGCATATTCTGGTTTTGGTGCAGTAGATTTATACGTGGGTGCTAGTTGTGCTGTAGAAGCTATGGACGGGGAAGAACTCCGAGAACGTGGAGGTGGCCACGTCATTCAAGATTTAATTGCAGGTAAACCGATACAAGTACGAGCTTTAGGACAAGTTACCGACTGTTACCCAAGAGCAACTTTTGAAACGACTGTCACCAGTGACACTATCAATCAGTTCTATTTATTTAATCCGCGTAATCTGTATCAAAATTTTATTGTTGGGGTAAATGGAGGCGATCGCCCACTTCACACTTATCTTGGACCCCTCCAACCCCGTTTAGGTAATGCAGTTTATTCAAATCCCGGTGCTATTTCTCCGCTCCTCAATGATCCCGATTTACAACTTGTAGGGATTGGGACAAGAATATTCTTAGGTGGTGGAATCGGTTATGTAGCTTGGGAAGGTACACAGCACTTCCCCTTACAAAAACGTTTAGCTAATCGGACACCTATTGGACCATCAGCCACTTTAGCCTTAATTGGTGATGCCAAACAAATGGATGCTCGTTGGGTGCGGGGTTGTTACTTCAAAAGTTACGGACCGTCTTTAATGTTGGGTGTTGGTGTCCCACTTCCGGTTTTAAACGAAACAGTAATTGAACATTGTGCTGTACTAGATAAAGACTTAGTAGCACCAATAGTAGACTTTTCCATTCCTCGTCGCGTCCGTCCCACCTTTGGTTTAGTCAGTTACGCTCAACTCAAATCGGGGAAGATCACCATAGAGGGTAAAGCGGTGCGTGTTGCTCCTTTAGCCAGTATGTTTCTCTCACGGCAAGTTGCTCTAGAGTTGAAACAGTGGATAGAAGCAGGCACATTTACCCTCACAGAGCCAGTTTCAACGATGCCAATGGATCGTGCTTTTTTGCCCCAAGACCGTTGGACAGACTTTTAATTTTGGTGATTGGTGATTGGTGATTGGTAAGAATTTATTACCCATTCCCCAGTCCCCATTCCCCAGTCCCTACTCTTGGGGTTTCGGTTTCTTCACTGGCTTAGGTGCTGGTGGTTTGGGTACAGGTTTAGAGACCGCAGAGGGTTCGCCACCTATTTTCTTGACAGGACGTGGAGTTTCTCCATTGCGTCTGGGAGGGAATGGTTTTCTCGCCAGACCACCACCACCTGCACGGGGTCCGCTTCTGAATGGTGGCCTGCGTTTTTTGGGCAAATCAGCGATCGCTTCCGCATTTTCTACGACCAATATATCAGCTTCGCGTTTGACTTTAAAATCCCAAAATTTGCCCACCGCTTTGGTAGCCAACACACCCTGTAATTTCAACTTAAAATACTTAGGTTTGTCAGTTGGTTTGCGTGGAGCCTGCTTGATTTTGACTACCAAACTCTTAGCGTCAAAAGATTGGTAAACTACCTCACCACGCACAGAAAATTCTCCATCAGGAATTTCTGATGAAGTTTTTGGGGGTTCGGAAATTTCCTCTTTAGTAGACTTTTGGCGAGAGGATTTCTTCGCAGAACCATTTTCGGGTCTCTCTAACGCTTGTGAACCCGAAGTTTGTCCATCCTCGTCTGGGGAATTTTTAGCCAGATTTTCTGGCTCCCAAACTCCGACAATTTGGATGTGCAGTGAGTCATTTTCTTGTCTGGTGCGGGGATAAACTACCCATAGATGTTGTTTTTCTAAGTCCAGGTGATTTTTGACTAAACTCATAATCCGACCTAAAAGGACGGCATTGAGTTCTACACCATCAGCGGTTACCAATGTGCCTTGGGTAAATTGTTCACTGCTGGCACAGTAGCGCCCCCGAACTAACCCAATTGCTCGGTACTGCATTGGTTCGCTGGGAGGTGGAATCGGTTGTTGTCGATTGGCTAAATTCCCATTGGTATCAGTCTCGTTAGGGTTAACGGGTGAATGATCCGGTTTGGAAGACCTAGCTGTTAAGTCAATTTTAGCTGGAGCCTGGTTAGAGGCTGTGGAATTGGAAGATTCAGGAGACGGCATCAGGTCGGAATTCATAAAAACTCCTTGAGGCGGAGACAGATCCCATTGTGGGATTTTACAAAAGTAGATGGAAGGAGCGTTTGTATGGCTGATAAAAGTATATTTCCTTTCAATCTAGCCATTCTAGAGTGCGTTGTGCGAACACAAAGGCGCGAAATTTCGCATTTAGAGACTAAATGTGTTATTTAGCGCCTTTACACTAGTTTCGGAAGCATAGCATAGCTACAATTCTGAATGCTCCTCCTAAAGTCATCACTTACTTTAGCAGTGTAGATAGTTATTTGTTATAAAATTCACAGTGAAATAACCGTATTCCGCAAAGTTTTGGAAAATCTTAACTTTACAATTTGTGTAAATATTAATTTCGATTCATCTCGTGCAAATTCACCATAAGGAAAAAAATTGTGTCTCAACCACGTAATCGGTGGATAATTCAGGTTGTCTTATTTATAGCAGTTGCCGCTTTTATTGGGGTTTCCCTCATACCCATAATTGGGGCTTTCAATAATTCCCAACCAGTAGGGCAAAATACTAGCAGCAGCCCTATCAATTCTAGTTCATCTGAGCAAAAGTCAAAATTGGCAGATGAAATTCGGGGTTATGAACTGGTTTTACAACGAGAACCAGAAAATCAAGCCGCACTCAAGGGGCTTTTGCAAGCGCGGTTACAATTACTCAGTCAAAAAGGCAGTGGTGAAGTTAAACCGACTGATATTCAAGCGGTAATTGAACCTTTGGAGAAGTTGGCTAAATTAAATCCACAACAGTCTGAGTATGCTGTGCTACTAGCACAAGCAAAGCAGCAAATTGGCGATAAGGAAGGTGCAGCCCAAACTTATCGCTCTATTTTAGTAACAAAACCTGGTGATCTCAAAGCTTTACAGGGGATGGTGAATTTACAACTCAGTCAGCAACGTCCAGAAGCTGCTATTGGCTTGTTGCAAGAAACTTTATCTACGGCTTCTCAAGCAAATACAATTCAGCCTGGAAGTGTTGATGTAGTCGCTGTACAGGTGCTTTTAGGTAGCGTCTACGCTTTACAGAAAAACAATACTCAAGCTATCTCTTTATACGAGCAAGCAATTAAAAAAGATCCTCAAGATTTTCGTCCCGTTTTAGCAAAGGCTATGCTTTTAAAAGAACAAGGTAAGGTTGATGAAGCAAAATCTTTGTTTGATAGTGCTACAGCTTTAGCACCTGCTCAGTATAAAGACGAGATTAACAAGGCAGCAGCAATACCTACTCCTACCCCTTCAGCATCACCGGAAAGTACGCCATCACCAGAAACTACATCTAGTCCATAAGGGAGCAGGGGAGCAGGGGAGCAGAGGGGAAATTTCTTCAGACTCCTGCCTTTTGCCTTTTGCCTCTTGCCTATTCCCTGTCAACTTCCTTCTATGGCGGCGACTATACCGAAGATAATAAACAGAAAGCCGCCAAGGAAGGTAATTTGTCGTTCGGAAATTTTACCTGCAATTAATCTACCACCGATAACGGCGATCGCAGCGCAGATGGCGTGTCCTAAAATGGCTCCCAAAGTTACACCCATAGGGTTGTTACTCGCTGCTAGGGCAATGGTAGCTATTTGTGTGCGATCGCCCCACTCTGCTATAAATGTTAATACAAAGGATTTCAGTAACATTGACCATAAGCTTTTTTGCTGACTGTCTAAATCTGCCTTTTCTACTGCTTCTTTTGCTTCTTCTATTACTTCTGTATCACAAGCCACAGGCATTTTACTGGCATCGTAGAGCAGTTTTAAGCCAAAGGCAATAAACAAAACTATTTCCCCATAATGAACATAAAGTTTTGAGCCTTGTGTTAAAGTAGACAGTATTTGTCCAAATATCACTGATAAAACTGTCATAGCTGCTAAAGCCGCTGTCACACCAGCAAACACTACCCGTCGTGAGTGCTGCATGGACAAAATTACAGCGATAAAAAAGGTTTTATCACCTAATTCGGAAATGGTAATTAGTAGTAAACCTGCTGTAAATGCTGTTAACACTCTCTCAAGCTCCTAAAGGATTTTTTACCTGTGTGGAGCTTCTAATGAGATTTTAAAGACCTCACTGAAACTCACACACTCTTTTGGTGTGAATTCAGTGAAGGTCTCGCTTTCAAATATTTTGTTATTCGCCATCTGAACCAGGCTCATCGCCAGTATGTTGATTCAAATGTACTGGCTTTTTATGTCGCGCCAGCAGCTACTCCCCTTCTATTCGATGTGTATTATACCTTGATGTCGGTTGGGAGTCAAGGGTTTGGGAAGGAATGAACCACGAAGAAGCGAAGAGCGCGAAGGTAAGAAGTTTGAGAGAGATTTTTCGTGAGTCGTGATTGACTCTTGACAGTTCACTCTCATTTTGAGAGAATTGATTTGAACATTATAAAAAGACCTGCCAGTCAATTTATGAATAACAACGCATTTCAACCAAACATAAAATTAAAACCCAAAATCTATGCACCTTATTTCCATTCGCACCCTCCGCGAAGATGCAGCTAAATATCCCGATATCAAAAAACAAATTGATAATTGGTATGAAACTGTTAAAAAGGTCGAATGGCAAAATTTAGAGGATGTGCGTAAAATTTACCAAGATGCTGAAGCAGTTGGCAATTTTACTATTTTTAATATCAAAGGTAATGATTACCGATTGATTGTAGGAATTAATTATGAGACAAAAAAGGTTTATTACAAATACTTGCTAACTCACGCGGAATACAATAAAGAGAAATGGAAAAATGACGATTACTTTTGACGATAAAACCTATAGTCAATTACTAGCTGAAATCGCTCCTCAAGTAATTGAAACTGAAGCTGAGTATGAACGTCTTTTAAAAGTTGTAGAATTTCTAACTTTTAAAAAAAATCTTACCCCAGAGGAGCGAGCTTTAGATAAATTGATTGTCAGACTAATTGAAGATTATGAGGAAGAAAATTATCCTATGGATAAGTCTACTCCTTATGAAATTTTACAACATATCATGGAATCTAGCGGAATTCGTCAAGCTGACTTAGTACGTATTCTTGGTTCTAGCAGCGGTGTGGTTTCTGAAGTTGTAAATGGTAAACGTTCCATTAGTAAAGCACAAGCAAAAGCTTTGGGAGAATATTTTAAGGTTTCTCCTAGTTTGTTTATTTGAACTTCGATTTTTATTAAGTTCTAGAAAAATTAAATCAACTATCAACACTTCTACTTCTGTCTAAGAAACTCTCCCTAACTCTCTTCTATGAGAAGAGAGAAAATTTAAAATCTTTAGGAGAAAATATTATGATTCTTGAGGCAGTAATATTGTATATTAAGCCTGGACTAGAAAAGGATTTTGAATCTACTTTCAAAAAGGCTTCTACTATTATTTCTGCAATGAATGGATATTTGTCCCATGAACTTCATCAATGTATAGAAGTCCAAGGTAAATACTTATTACTTGTCAAATGGGAAAATCTGGAAGCGCATACTGTAGTTTTTAGAGGTTCAGTTGAGTACCAAGAGTGGAAGAAATTGCTCCACCATTTTTATGAGCCATTTCCCACTGTTGAACACTTTGAAGAAGTAGAAATATAGTCGCGCACTTGTAATCTGCTGTATTTTATTATGGGTTTATAATAAAATCATTTATTCGCTGTAAAACCTGTTCTAATAAATCAGGATTATCCATATCAAAATATTCAATATTAGCAGATTGTCTAAACCAAGTTCGTTGACGCTTTGCGAATTGTCTTGTGTGCAAAGCAATTAAATCTGTAGCGTCATCTAAAGTAATTTCACTAGCTAAATATTGCTTGATTTCTTGATATCCCAAAGTATTCAACAAAGATAAATCCGCACCATATTTGTGAGATAAATATTCAACTTCAGCAACTAAGCCATCTGCTATCATTTGTTCAGTACGTTTACGAATTCTGATATCTAAATTTTCTGGTTCAGAATCTAAACAAATTTGTAAAATCGGATACTTAGGTGGGTTTTCCCCTTGCTGTTCCGAAATAGGAATTCCAGTAACATAATATACTTCTAATGCTCTTAAAGTCCGCACTAAATCGTTAGCATGAATTTTTTGGGCGGCGATCGCATCAACTTGTTGCAACATCAGGTAAAGTTGATGTTGACCTAAAGATTCGAGTTGCGATCGCAATTCTGGTTGTGGTGAGACTCTGGGAATTTTCATACCCTGAACAATAGAACGTATATATAAACCCGTTCCACCAACCAACAACAATGGAGAAACACCAAGACTAGCAATTAACGCTTGTGCTTGCTCCTGATAATCTGCTACTGTCATAGTCTCGGTTGGCGCACAGATATCAATTAGATAATGTGGTATTAACTTCTGTTCTGCCACAGTTGGTTTAGCTGTTCCGATGTCAAACTCACGGTATACTTGACGGGAATCAGCACTCAAAATCACCGAACCCAAGCGCCTAGCTAAACTCAAAGCCAAACCCGATTTACCCGTTGCTGTAGCGCCACAAATTACAATTAATTTAGTCATTAGTCATTAGTCATTAGTCAACATAAATACTCTTCCCAGTCCCCAGTCCCCAATCCCCAATCCCCAGTACATTCCATCCCCTATATAAACTTCCCATAAAATTGCGCTACAGACGGCAGCAAGGCTTTTGTGTTATAATTTTGGGGTGATTTGACTTTTTTAGTTTTTTTGTAAGTTCAACCCCAGATATCAGGAGAATTTTCATGACGAGCAGTTACAGTGCCGATCAGATTCAAGTTCTGGAAGGTCTGGAAGCCGTCCGCAAACGACCAGGGATGTACATCGGTACTACAGGTCCGCGAGGACTCCATCATTTAGTTTACGAGGTAGTCGACAACTCTGTTGATGAAGCTTTGGCTGGTCACTGTACCCATGTTGAGGTGGATATCAATGCTGATGGTTCCGTGACTGTAACAGATGATGGTCGGGGTATTCCTGTTGATATTCACCCAAAAACGGGGAAATCGGCTTTAGAAACGGTGTTAACTGTTCTCCATGCCGGTGGTAAGTTTGGTGGTGGTGGCTACAAAGTTTCAGGTGGTTTACACGGTGTTGGTATTTCTGTTGTTAACGCCCTATCTGAATTTGTGGAAGTTACGGTTTGGCGAGACAAAAAGGTACATAACCAGAGATATGAAAGGAGTTTCCCTGTTACGGAATTGGTAGCAAAGCCTTATAAAGAAGATAGAACTGGTACTTCTATTACCTTCAAGCCAGATACACAAATTTTTACCACCAGCATAGAATTCGATTACATTACTTTATCAGGTCGCTTGCGCGAGTTGGCGTATTTGAATGCTGGTGTAAGAATTATTTTCACGGATCATCGTTTAGAAATTCTTAAAAGCGACACACCTAAGGTAGAAATTTACGAATACAAAGGTGGTATTAAAGAGTATATCGCCTACATGAATCGTGAGAAACAGCCTCTTCATGAAGAAATTATTTATGTGCAAGGGGAACGCAATAATGTTCAGGTGGAAGTTTCTTTGCAATGGTGTACTGATGCTTACACTGATAATGTGTTAGGTTTTGCTAATAATATTCGCACTATTGATGGTGGTACTCACTTAGAAGGGTTAAAGGCAGTTTTAACGAGAACATTAAATGCGATCGCTCGCAAACGGAATAAAATTAAAGAAAATGAATCTAACCTCAGTGGTGAACACGTCCGCGAAGGTTTAACCGCAGTTATTTCTGTGAAAGTCCCTGATCCTGAATTTGAAGGACAAACCAAAACTAAACTTGGTAATACAGAAGTTCGTGGTATCGTTGATTCTTTTGTGGGTGAAGTTCTCACAGAATACCTAGAATTTCACCCAGCTATAGCTGATGCGATTTTAGATAAGGCTATTCAAGCCTTTAAAGCCGCTGAAGCTGCCCGTCATGCACGGGAGTTAGTCAGACGAAAATCAGTCCTAGAATCGTCTCCTTTGCCCGGTAAATTAGCAGATTGTAGCTCCCGTGATCCCTCAGAATCCGAGATTTTCATCGTCGAAGGCGATTCAGCGGGTGGTAGCGCCAAACAAGGACGCGATCGCCGGACGCAAGCAATTCTCCCCCTCCGTGGTAAAATCATCAACATCGAAAAAACCGATGATGCCAAAATTTATAAAAATACCGAAATTCAATCTTTAATTACTGCGCTGGGTTTGGGTGTTAAAGGGGAAGAATTCGACGCTTCTCAACTACGTTATCATCGTGTCGTGATTATGACTGACGCTGATGTGGATGGGGCGCATATCCGGACTTTGTTGCTAACTTTCTTTTATCGTTATCAAAGGGCGCTGATTGAACAAGGTTTCATTTATATTGCTTGTCCGCCACTATACAAAGTGGAACGGGGAAAAAATTATCAGTATTGTTATAGCGATCGCGAATTGCACCAGCACATCGCTACGCTACCAGCCAACGCCAACTATACCATCCAGCGTTTCAAAGGTTTGGGGGAAATGATGCCCGAACAGCTGTGGACAACAACAATGAACCATGAAACCCGTACTCTCAAACGAGTGGAAATTGAAGACGCAGCCGAAGCTGATCGGATATTTACCATTTTAATGGGCGATCGCGTTGCACCCAGACGGGAATTTATTGAAACCTATGGTTCCAAACTTAACCTCACTGATCTAGACATCTAACTTACTTTCTAGATCATCTGCCAACAACCTAATACGCATATCCCCGACTTTTCAAAGAAGTTGGGGATTGATCTCCTGAACGTTTTGTGTTTAATGATATTGACCTACATTATTTTTTCATGACTCTTGTGTAATTAGGGAGAATAATGTACCTAACTATACAGTAAATGAGCCGCAAATTATCTAAAAAATCAAAAAACTCCTGACTCCTGACTTCTGACTTCTGCCTCCTAACTAGCAGCTGACGTTACTAGATATTTGCCAATATCGTCATATACCGCTATGGTAAAAATATATTGATTTGTATTATGTATCCAATGAGCTTTTTTCATAAGTAGGTAAATTGTTTAGCATAACCAATGACAAATTTTTTCTCGACTGATTAAAATATCTTTGTATACAATAGGAACAGTTTGTCAAGTTGCATAGGGTTGAAATCTCCGCAGTGCGCTAATGTGTTAATAAGGCCGAAAAGAGTGAACTCTAAATTCATCTGTCAATCGGCTGATTCTGCCACAACCTTAACTCCTTAGTTCAGGTGATGGGCATAGCATATACAAGGCTAGTGCCTGGAAACAAGCACCACCGTAGCACTATTACCCTATATAACCAGCGGTCAGCACAGTTTTGCTCTCTCAAATAAGTAATTTATGAAGGAATGGTAAACATGGGTGCATCAATACTGCTAACTGGAGTAAACCTCCAATCTTCTGTTACCAGAAAACTATTGTTGTAACCAATGTCTAGAATTTCCCCGGAGCAAGTGTGCCTACCTTTTAATCTAATGAGAATGCCACTGCAAAACCAAAAAGTTTTCGACAAGATTTAATGGTGTGACTACCGTTTTTAATGTCTTTTTGATAAAAGTGGCTTCATCTTGGTAAATGAGTTCGTGATTAACACACAAAAAGAGTGCAATTTCTGTGAAACAGGCTACAATCAGAACAGTCTTGACAGGTAAATCTGCCAGCAGTCATATCCATTATGTCTGAAGTGGTTAATTTCTTGATTAAGGTGCATCTGGTTTTAGACCAGTAATCAGAAGTTGTGTACAACGGCGACAGCAATGAATTTACTTTCTTAGGGCAACTCACATAAAAGTGATATTTGCCACGAAAGTAAAAACTCCGCCTCAACCAGAGGCAATAGTACCGGAAAGATCATAGGCACATTAGCCAAAAGCCTATTTTCGGTGAACAATAAGCTCGATAAAAAGAGCAGTAACCACATCTTGAGTAATTGATTCTGCAAGGAGCATGAGGAACGCGGCATGAACCAGGCTAACAACGTACTCGATAGCATTTATCAGCCTGACCTAGAAATGATAAATCCGCCTGAGATCGAAGAAGAACTCTTATTAATCGAGGATGAAGAGGACTTACTGCTTACCGATGACGGCGAAATTGATGATTTTTTAGAGCCTCAGACTGATGAGGACGACGCAAAGTCTGGAAAAGCCGCTAAATCGCGTCGTCGGACACAAAGCAAGAAAAAGCACTATACCGAAGATTCGATTCGCCTTTACCTCCAAGAAATTGGTCGTATCCGTTTGTTACGCGCAGACGAAGAAATTGAACTGGCGCGGAAAATCGCTGATTTACTGGAATTAGAAAGAGTAAGGGATCAGCTGTGCGAACAGTTAGAACGGGAACCTGAATTTAAAGAGTGGGCAGAAGCAGTACAACTGCCATTACCAACTTTCCGTTATCGCCTCCACGTCGGCCGCAGGGCGAAAGATAAAATGGTGCAATCGAACCTACGCCTTGTGGTTTCCATTGCCAAAAAATACATGAATCGTGGCTTGTCCTTCCAAGATTTGATTCAAGAAGGCAGTCTTGGTTTGATTCGCGCAGCTGAAAAATTCGACCACGAAAAAGGTTATAAGTTTTCTACCTACGCTACATGGTGGATTCGTCAAGCAATTACAAGAGCGATCGCTGATCAATCTCGTACCATCCGTCTACCGGTTCACCTCTATGAAACCATATCACGGATCAAGAAAACTACCAAACTTCTATCTCAAGAGATGGGTCGCAAACCTACAGAAGAAGAAATTGCAACTCGCATGGAAATGACCATCGAGAAACTGCGGTTTATTGCCAAATCTGCCCAGCTACCAATTTCTCTAGAAACACCCATTGGGAAAGAAGAAGATTCCCGGTTAGGCGATTTTATTGAATCTGATGGAGAAACACCAGAAGACCAAGTTTCAAAAAATCTGCTTCGAGAAGACCTAGAAAAAGTTCTTGACAGTCTCAGCCCCCGCGAAAGAGATGTTTTGAGACTACGCTACGGCTTAGATGATGGCAGAATGAAAACTCTGGAAGAAATCGGTCAGATTTTCAACGTTACCCGCGAACGAATTCGCCAAATTGAGGCCAAAGCACTCCGCAAATTACGTCACCCCAATCGTAACAGTGTCCTCAAGGAATATATTCGGTAGTGATTGGTAATTGTAATTGGTAATCGGTAATTGGTTACAAAAACAAATAACTGATCACCGATAACTAATAACTGAATAAAAAACCTGGTGGTTTTAATTAACTACCAGGTTTTTTAGTTTACAGGCAATTTTAATTTCGTGTCTCAAAATTTACATAATACCCCAGAAGTGCAGGAAGCCTTGACCAGAAAAAAGCTCAATCAGCGCAGCCGATAAAAAGCCAATCATAGCCAAGCGTCCATTCCAAATTTCTGCTTGTGGGGTAAATCCCCAACGCCAACCGTTACGGTCTTCAGGTACGGAAGTAATAGTTTTTGTTGCGTTAGTCATGGTTCGCACTCCAAGCTGATTTTACTAAGTTCTGTTGCCTTATGTAAACTAATATAACAAATATTTTCAATAAAGCAAGGTTTGTTTATTTCTCTGTAGAGATTTATAAATCTAAGTTCACAAATCTCATAAAACTCTTGCGGAGCAGGCAAGCTACCTACCCCACAAGAGTTTGATGAAATTATGATATGTAAATTAGATGCGTTTTAACTTATTTATACTCGCACCTCAACAACATGAATAATTTTCTCATCGCGGTTGACTTGTAAGACACTTTCACCTTTAGCATCTCTATCTAACATAGGCACTGAGTCCACAGGTATTCTGACCACTCGCTCTTTATTGGTAACTAAAGCCACTTCTGCACCAGGCATAGCGCGTACCATTCCAGCCAGATAATCAGTTTTGTTATGGAACTTCAGCAGTTGTATGCCTAAATCACCGCGATTAGCTGCTCTTAAATTACTTGCAGGCATTCGCTTGGCGTATCCTTCTTGAGTAACCAGCAATAACTGGTCATCTTTGCCAACAGTGACACAGCCAACCATTTGCTGATTTTTTACAAGGCGAAATGCTTGTAAACCCATCGCAGCACGTCCCATAACTGGCAATTGCTCTTCATTAACTGCAAACCGCAACAAGCGACCGCCGGAACTGGCTAAAATCAGATGTTGACCTGTGGTAGTGAACTCAGTAAAAGACAATTCATCATCATCTTTGAGTTTTAAAATCGTAATTCCACGACGGCTGAGGTTAGCGAATTCTTCTAAAGCCAGACGCTTAATTCGCCCTTGTTTGGTCAGAAGAACCATTTGAGTAGTTTCAAAAGATGCTGGCAGCACAAAGCGGCTAATAATAGCTTCTACATTGGCTTGAGCCGTACTGGTGAGCATGGTTATTAATGGTGTTCCCCTTGGAGAACGTCCAGTTGTGGCAGGAATATCTCCTACTTTTACAGGGTAAACTTTGCCCCCAGTGTTGAGTATTAATAAATCTTGCTCGGTGTCAGTTAACTCAGTTTGGATAATGAAGTCATTTTCATGTAAACCGTTTTCCGCTTTCGGCTTTTTCCCGGTGGGAGAAAGACGACGCACATAACCGCGCTGGGTAAATTCTAAGATGGCTTCTTCTGGGGGCTGTTCCGATTTTGGATTTTGGATTTGAGATTTTGAATTTTCTTCTGTTTGTGTTTTTCCCTTTTCTTGTGGGATGGGAGTTTCGCTCAACGTTAATATTTTGGTACGTCGAGAATCGCTGTATTTACGTTTGAGAGTTCGCAAATCCTTTTTCAACGACTTCAGTAATTCCCCTCTGTCTTCCAGTAATCTCCGCAATGAGGTAATTTGCTCGTTAAGGTTGTCAAATTCCTGCTGCAAATTTTGCTGCTCTAAACTGGTGAGGCGGCGTAATGGCATGGACAAAATTGCATCCGCTTGTACATCGCTTAAATCCAGTCGGCGACAAAGGGTCGTTTTGGCTGTACTACCATCGGCCGCTTGCCGTAAAATGGCAATTACTTCATCCAGGTTAGACAAAGCTTTTAGCAAGCCTGCAACTAGATTTACTCTGTTTTCAGCTTTACCTAACTCGTAACTGTAGCGACGGTTGAGGGTATGTTCTCGGAAATTGAGAAATTCCTGCAACATTTGCCGTAGGCTTAACTGACGGGGTTGTCCATCCACCAAGGCCAAAAGAATTGCGCCAAAGGTAGTTTGCAGGGCTGTTTGGTGATACAAGTGCTGAAGAACTTCTTGCGGGTTAGTATCGCGTTTAAGTTCAATCACTACACGCATTCCTTCGCGATCGCTCTCATCTCGCAAATCCGAAATGCCGTGTAAGCGACCTTGATTGACCAAATCCGCTACTTTTTCAATCCAACCTGCCTTATTCACTTGATAAGGCAATTCTGTAACGATAATTGCTGTCCGTCGCTTACTTCCCCTAGTTGGAGGTATCTCTTCTAGGGTAGCTACACCCCGCAGCACGATACCACCCTTACCTGTGGTATATGCTTCCCGAATGCCTGAATTACCAACAATTTCCCCACCTGTGGGAA
The DNA here is from genome assembly GCF_014696825.1 of Anabaena sphaerica FACHB-251. Classification (NCBI taxonomy): domain Bacteria; kingdom Bacillati; phylum Cyanobacteriota; class Cyanophyceae; order Nostocales; family Nostocaceae; genus Anabaena; species Anabaena sphaerica. The sequence goes on from NZ_JACJQU010000001.1 coordinate 451,207, forward strand.
AGTCGGGTCCGGGAATTAGCGCAAATAACTTCTCATCCGTCAAATCTGGGTTGTCAATTAAAGCTATCAAGCCATCAACAATTTCCCCTAAGTTATGGGGTGGAATATTTGTGGCCATCCCCACCGCAATACCGGCACAGCCATTGAGTAAGAGGAATGGCAACTGAGCAGGTAATACTGTTGGTTCCTGCTGGGAATTATCGAAGTTACCGATAAATTCCACAGTTTCTTCGCCAATTTCCGCCAGCATTCCTTCGTGACTCACTGATGCAAGGCGCGTTTCTGTATAACGCATTGCTGCTGGCGGGTCATTATCGACGCTGCCAAAGTTACCATGTCCTGCTAGTAAGGGGTAACGGCTGGAAAATTCCTGCACTAACCTCACCAAAGCATCGTATACAGATTGATCCCCGTGGGGATGGTATTTACCTAGTACGTCACCAACTACACGAGCGCACTTTCGATAAGGTCTATCTGGTGTTAAACCGAGTTCGTGCATGGCATACAAGATCCGCCGATGCACAGGTTTTAAGCCATCACGCACGTCCGGTAACGCTCGCCCGACTATCACACTCATGGCATATTCTAGGTAAGACCGTTGCATCTCGGTGTGCAGGGCTGTTGTGATGACCTGTCCCGTGGAGAGAAGGTTTAACTGTTGTGCCATGAGTTTTTTCCCTGAATTCTAACTATACAAAAGTCGCTGGAACTTACCACTGTAGCAACCACAGCATCACGGATGAAATAGGATTCCTCACACAATCTTGATCTTTAAGTAGAAAGGCGCAAAAAACTGAAGTAAGTAACGAAAAGTAAAGTTGCCCAAAAACCTCTTCCTTTCTGCCTCTTGACCTCCGGTTTCAGCAGTTGGACTCCTTCACAGAAGCAAGCTACATGGGGAAACCACGCCACTTGCTCCACTTGGGGAGCCACCCCCTTGGGCGGGGCGGGTTTCCCGACTTGTCGGGAGTTGCGTAAAACCCCAAGATTGCAGTGGCTGCCCCAGACCGCACTGCTTCACCTCCTGCTTTGTCATAACGACAATTTTTAATGCGACCTACTTAGAGGATAAAAAAAGTAGTATTATCCTTGATGTTGGGGACACACATTAATTATTAAAAAGGTGGCAGACATTATTTGCTGCATAACGTCTTATACCAAAGTGGGAGAGGTAAAAGAAGTGTTAAATCGATAAAACACGCTGACCATTAATAATTTCCAATCCAAAATTATAAATCCAATCTGGGTTATCATCCTCCCTTACCCACGCTAATATAAATTCTCATGAAAACAGTTTTAATTGTTGAAGATGATCTGATTAATGCTCGTGTTTTTTCCAAGATTTTGACCAAGCGTGGTGGCTTGGGGGTAAAACACACGGAAGATGTAGAAGAAGTAATTAAAATTGCCCAAGCTGGAGAAGCTGATTTGATTTTAATGGATGTTTCTCTGTCACGCAGTATTTATCAAGGTAAGTCTGTTGATGGTATCAAAATTACACAAATGTTAAAATCTGACCCGCAAACAGCAAATTTACCTGTAATTTTAGTGACTGCACACGCTATGGAAGGCGATCGCGAGAACTTCCTCAAACAAAGCGGTGCTGATGGCTACATTTCAAAACCAGTTGTTGACCATCAGCAATTTGTTGATCAAATCATGGCACTTTTACCCAAAAACTAGCCTTAAGAATTGACGGCTGATGTCAGCAACACCCAAACACCCAAACACCCAAACACCCATAATAAATATTTTATTGTGAATATTTTGGGCTAATTCTCTGGCTATTTAGAATATTTGTACTATAAATGGGCTAAGTTAGGCAAGCACCAATAGGGAACTGGTAATGGTAAGGTTAACTACCAATTACCAACTACCAATCAGCATTTAAGGATGAAAAAACGAATGGCTAACGCTCCCGTAAGGGCTACAGGATTAATTTTCATCATCCTCAAACCTACCCTGTTCATCCTTGTAATACCAGAATTTTGATCCTAATTACCAATGTCAAAAGGTGAAATTCTCTACTGGGCAGGCGGTGGATCGGGGATGATTACACCTTCTTCGGAATCTAGGGCTGATTGCATCCGGGGTAATTCTAAGAACTTTTTGGTATCTAGCAGCAGGCGTGTCCCCCAAAGATTTTGCTTGAGAAAATCTAAATCGGCATAGCGTTGATCTATGCGGAGTGCTGCTTCCCCCATTGCTAAACCTTGCTGGCTATCGCCTTTAGTATACAAGGCTACTGCCAATGCTAATAAAGGTTCTGCGGCTTTTTTATCAATAGTAACTGCCTCTTGCCATTGCTTAATCGCACCTTGAACATCACCCTGTTCGTATTTGATTAACCCAATGTTGTTAATTGCTGGCCAGAATTTTTTATCTTGGGAAACAGCTTGATTAAATTGAGCGATCGCCTCTGGTAAACGACCTAGCATATAATAAGCATTACCCAAATCAAACAACCCCTCTGGGTCATTAGGTTTTAACTTCAAACCGGCTTGGTAATGGGCTGCTGAAGCCTGATAATTTTCCCGCTGAAAATTAGCTGAACCCAAAGCAAACAGAATGTCAGGATTTTTGGGATTGAGAGTTTGCGCCTTTGTCAAGGCGGCGATCGCTGCATCAAACTCTTTAGTCTGCAAATGTAATCCACCTAACAGCAACCATACTTTATCACTTTTAGGAGCCAGTTGAGTAGCCAGTCTCGCTCTTGGCAAAGCCAAATCAATTTGTTGAAACTGCGCTAATTGAGCGGCCTGCTGCGCCAAGCTCAATCCCTGCTGCTCCAACTTAGCTGCATCAATCTCCACTGTATGAGGTATTAGTGCCTGTGCGTGAACAGATGAGGGCATATTCCACAAACTACAGACAACTAGAAGAGAAATCACATGAAGGTGTTTTGGCACACTACCGCCTCTTAGCCACAAATCAAATCATCTTTCCGATAGCTTAGACGATTTCCACTGTAGACGACAGGTAAATTTTACAGTAGTTATTGCTGCAACATTTGAGTTGACATTACGATCAAGATCAATTAAATTAATAAGTGAATACACACTTATTTATGGCACGCACACCCAAAATCACCAATCAGCAAATTTTAGATGCAGCCTGTGAAATCTTTCTCCAACAAGGATTTGGTGCTTCAACCTTAGAAATTGCTCAAAAAGCAGGAATTTCTGAAGCGTCGATTTTCAAGCGATTCTCAACCAAAGAAGAACTTTTCTTTGCGTCAATGGGAATTCCTGAAAGACCCCCTTGGGTGCAAGAACTTGATTCTTTATCTGGAAAAGGAAATCTCAAACAAAACCTAATTCATCTGTGTCTGCAAACTTTAGAATTTCATCGTCAGGTGATGCCACGACTGATGATGTTGAAAGCACGTGGTAATCTGTTTCCAGAAACAGCAAGTGTAATTAAGTCAAAACCTATCCGCGAGGTTAAAGTATTCACCAACTTCCTAGCGCAAGAAATAGAACAAGGACGATTGCGCCCCTGCGATCCTCATACTATTGCTATGATATTGCTAGGATCGCTCATGAACTATGTTTTCTTGGAACAAATGCACCCCGCAGAAGTTCTAAAAATAGAGGAAGCAATATTTGTCGAGAACCTTGTAGATATTGTTTGGCAAGGAATTGCACCCATTCAAGATTAATTGCACAATTTAACTAAAACCTCTTTTTTGAAAAAATTAATAAGTGATTACTTACATTTTATTATATTGTTTAGGAAAATTACTTCTCCAGTTCGATTTTTTTTCAGCACAACTGGCAAAACAAAATCAATCAGATGATGGCTCATCCTATATTTAATTGCTAGGATAAAAGGACAAATAATAATCAGCAATGTATTGATTTTATTGATGATTTTTATAAACAGTATTCTTCATTCTTGAGTTCAATAAATTAACAACTCTCAATTCTAGTAAATACGGCCAAACAATATGACTGCTTACATAGAAATTCCGCTAATTGGCAAAAAAATTAAGTACCCATTTCGCTGGTTAATGGGGTTGATGGCATCTGGTATTTTGATAGTTGGGACAACCACAGCCTTAAAAATAGCGAATCTAGAAAACAGTAAACAAGACATTACTAAACTCACTGTTCCAGTAGCAGCAAAAAACGTCACTGTGCGGATTACCGCTAGTGGGAAAGTGCAACCAGTACAAAGCGTGAATATTAGTCCCAAAAATCCGGGAATTATCACCGATTTGGATATTGAACAGGGGGAAAAAGTCCAGAAAGGACAAATTATTGCTCGGATGGATAATTCCGAAATTAAGATGCGAATTCTCCAATTTCAAGCCAACTTAGAGCAAGCCAAAGCACAATTAGCAGAGAGTCAAGCGGGGAGTCGTCCCGAAGAAATTGCCCAAGGGAAAGCACGTGTAGCTCAAGCTGAGGCTCAGTTAGCTATCATTCGGGCGGGGAATCGTACTCAAGAAATTGATCAAGCACGGGCTGCTGTAGATTCAGCCAAAGCGCAAGTAGAATTAACCCAAGCCAGAGTTAGACGTTATCAGGGATTAGCAAAAGAAGGCGCTATTTCCCAAGATTCCCTAGAACAATATATCAGTGAAGATAAAAGAGCAAAAGCCAGTTTACAAGAAGCTCAACGCCGATTATCACTGCAACAAGTGGGTAGCCGCGACGAAGATATTAAAAAGCAAGAAGCAGTAGTTACTCAAGAACGGGAAGCACTGCGAAGGTTAGAAAATGGCAGTCGGATCGAAGAAATTGCCCGACTTAAAGCATCTGTAGCGGCTGCAAATGCTCAGTTAAAGCAGCAACAAGTCCAGTTGGAAGATACCATTATTCGCGCTCCTTTTGCAGGGATTGTGACTCAAAAATACGCGAATATAGGAGCTTTTGTAACACCAACAACTTCGGCTTCTAGCAGTACATCAGCAACTTCCAGTTCAATTGTGGCCTTAGCGACGGGTTTGGAAGTTTTAGCTCAAGTTCCCGAAGCTGATATTGGTAGAATTAAGCAGGGACAACCGGTGGAAATTGTCGCTGATGCCTATCCCGATCAAGTGTTTAAAGGCCGTGTCCGTTTGATTGCTCCTGAAGCGGTGATAGAGCAAGGTGTGACATCTTTTCAGGTGCGGGTGGTGATTGATAGTGGTGCAGATAAACTGCGTTCTGGCTTAAATGTGGATTTAACGTTTTTGGGCGATCGCATTAACGATGCTTTAACTCTACCAACAGTCGCAATTCTCACCGAAAATGGTAAAACTGGCGTACTGATACCAGATGCAAATAATAAACCTCAGTTTCGAGAAATCACAATTGGAACGCAAATCAAAGATGAAACGCAAGTTTTAGAGGGAGTAAAACAGGGTGATTTGATATTTGTGAACCCACCCAAAGACTACAAAATTCAAAAAGCCAAAGCAGAGAAAAAATAATGAATTTTTTAGAAAGCGTGCAAATGGCAGGTAAAACCTTACTCGCTAACAAATTGCGAAGCGCCTTAACAATGTTGGGTATTATCATTGGTAATGGCTCTGTAATTGCGATGATTGGAATTGGGGAAGGGGGACAAAAGTTTGTAGCCAATCAACTAAATTCCTTGGGACCAAACATTTTATTTGTGATTCCCGGTAATGAAGAAGTTCAACGGGTTTCTAGAGATGTTACCAGAACTCTGGTTTTAGAAGATGCTAAAGCGATCGCAACTCAAGTACCCACAATAGCAGCTACCTCTGCCGAACTCAATAGTAGACAGGTGGTTACTTATAAAAATAGAAATACCGATGTCAATATTATTGGTACAACTCCCAGCTTTTTGACAGTACGTGATTTTGAAGTAGCGACAGGAAGGTTTTTCACAGACATAGATATGAAGCGCAGCAACCAAGTTGTCGTGCTTGGTGCAAAATTGAAAGAAAAACTTTTTGGTAATACTAATCCCGTTAGTCAGCAGATACGAATCAAAAACGCCAGCTTTCAAGTAATTGGGGTACTAACAGACAAAGGTTCAAATTTGGGTGTAGATTACGATGAATCAGCATTAGTTCCGATTCTCACATCAGCAAATCGGCTAGTCGGCAAAACTTCTCCCTATGGATTAGAAGTAACCTATATTGTTGCTTCTGCGAAAGATGCAGATAGTGTAGATGCAGCAGAGTTTCAAATTACCAATTTACTACGACAACGCCACAAACTTGTCGGTGAAAATGATTTTACTATCCGTACCCAAAAGGATGCTTTGCAAACAGTAGGTCAAATTTCCGGTGCTTTGACAACCATGCTGGCTGCGATCGCAGGCATTTCTCTATTTGTCGGTGGAATTGGTATTATGAATATTATGCTCGTTTCTGTCACCGAACGCACCCAAGAAATTGGATTGAGAAAAGCAATTGGTGCTACTCAACAAGACATTTTACTTCAGTTCATAATTGAAGCAGTAATTGTTTCTGTAATTGGCGGTTTAGTGGGTACTGCGGTTGGTGTCGGTTGCATAATCTTAGTATCAGCCCTAACTCCTTTAGAAGCGAGTATTTCCATTGTTTCAATTACAATGGCTGTTGGCATTTCTGGTGGAATTGGTTTATTTTTTGGCGTAGTTCCTGCCCGTCGTGCTGCTCAACTTGACCCAATTGTGGCATTAAGGAGCGCGTAAATAATTAAAAATTAAAGATTCAGGATATCCAGGATTTGAGGATTTTCAGGATTGAAATATTTAGATGATTAGAGAATTTTTGGACATATTGTATATATAAATGTGGATTTTGGAAAATAGCGGTTTTTTAAAATGTCAGAATCAGGATGTCCAGGATTTAAGGATTTTCAGGATTGAAATATTTAGATGATTAGAGAATTTTTGGACATACAGCAGATTGCAATACTTGTCGGTTAAGGAAATGTAGCTTGGGTTGAGCGATAGCGAAACGCAACAAAATCCTTGATAATGTTGGGTTTCGTTCCTCAACCCAACCTACCGTATAATTACTTTTTAGGCTTAACCGAGCAGTATTGCAGCAGATTGCAGATCAATGAGGTACAGAATCAAAATTGAAACCTAGACACCAAGCCAGTTTTACTCCTGACTCCTGCTATAAATGATAATTATCAAATTTTCATCCTGTCAATCCTTAAATCCTGGATATCCTGATTCTGACAAAAAAACTATTTAAAAAAAGGATAAATCTCCATGTCTAATACTCTCACTGTTAACGATTCTAGTATTACTAATCCTGAGAGAAAATCAGGAATTATTTGTTTAGAGAACATCTTCAAAATATATGGTAGTGGTGAAACAGAAGTAAAAGCCCTAAATGATATCAACTTAGTTATAGAAAAAGGTGAATATTGTGCGATTATGGGACCTTCTGGTTCTGGTAAATCTACCGCGATGAATATTATCGGCTGTTTAGATCGTCCCAGTTCTGGACATTATTATTTAGACAATCTTGATGTAGCCCAAATCGGTGATACAGAATTGGCACATATTCGCAATAAAAAGTTAGGGTTTGTATTTCAACAATTCCATTTATTAAACCAATTGACAGCAATGGAAAATGTGATGCTGCCAATGGTGTATGCTGGTGTTAAGCCTGGGGAAAGAAAAGAACGGGCAATTGAGGCATTGATAAAAGTAGGTTTAGAAAAACGTCTCAATAATAAACCTACCCAATTATCAGGGGGACAACAACAAAGAGTAGCGATCGCCCGCGCCATTGTCAACCGTCCCGTTGTGCTTTTAGCTGATGAACCTACAGGTGCATTAGACTCTCGCACTACTCAGGAAGTTTTAGATATTTTTGGTGAATTAAATAGCAGTGGAATTACAGTTGTTATGGTAACTCATGAAACAGAAGTTGCTCGTCAAACTAAACGCATTGTTTGGTTTCGTGATGGAGAAGTTGTCCATTCTCACCTGACACCAAGTGAGTTACATCAGCTTGTAGTTTCTTGAGCAGAATATCAACAGTCAAATTGAAAGATTAGAATAAGTAGGTAGGCGTTGAAAATTGTCATTATGGCAAGGCAAAAGGCAAAAGGGAAGAGATTTTCAGAGTTTTTACATTTTTGTACTTGCTTCGGTTTTTTCGAGCCGACTTACTTAAAAGCGGGATAAACATCAAAGTCATTAAAAAATCACCATGCTGCAAATCACCGACAGAACCACCATCCCTATTAGCGAAATTAGTATTACTGCAATTCGTTCTCAAGGTGCAGGTGGTCAAAATGTCAATAAAGTTGCTACAGCCATTCATTTGCGCTTCGACATCAACGCCTCTTCCCTATCACCGCTTTACAAAGAACGTCTGCTCAATTTGGGAGATCAACGCATCACCAAAGATGGGATAATCGTTATCAAAGCCCAACAGCATCGTACTCAAGAACAGAATAAAGAAGACGCGCTCAAACGTCTCCAAACCTTAATCAAAAGCGTCACTGTCATTTCCCCAAAACGCAAGCCCACAAAACCCTCGCGCGGCGCTAAAAATAAACGCATTGACAGCAAAACCAAACGCGGCGAAATTAAAGCCCTAAGAGGCAAAATTACAGATTGAGCGATGCAACACATCCGGTAAATAATCACTCATATAGCAATGGACAAGGCGGTTAGGACATTATTAAAAGCTCAAATTCAGTGATAAAAAAGGTTTTACTTTTGCCTTTTGCCTACTGCTATATTATTATGGGCAAAGTATTATATTAATAATCGTAGGTGAAGTGATACATTTTCACCTCACCCCAGCGGAGTTAAATCAAATTACAACTTGTTAAATTCCGACTCAAAATTCAGAATTTTGAATTAATTACAAACTCGAAGTTTTGCCTGTTTCTGCTTGCGTTGCAATCGGCTTGACATCACTAAAACCCATCTCACCAGCAATAGTTCGCAAAACAGAAATTTGACCTTCAAAATCTATTTCTTCAATTCGAGCAAGTAAATCATTAATTGCCTCAGTTGACTCGTAATTATCTGGCATTCCCACTACTGTATCCCCCATAGCTTCTGCCCAAACATACCAAACTAATAACTGGTTATTTTCTTTTAATGCCCCATAAGCACGAGAATAGTCTGTATCCTGACAGTTAACTATATCCCGCATAATTTCTAGTTGTTCCTCATCTGATAATTGTAAATAGTCTCCTAGCAACATTGGAGCTAATTCTGGTTCTGCGGCTGAGGGAGCCGCTGGAGTAACAGTATCACCCATTTTTTCATAAACAAAATATAGCCAAGCTAATTTGGCATCGGTATCTAAAGCATTAAACTCTGCCACTAAATTTTGAGTTTCCTGGCTCTGAGCTTGATGAGAAATAGTTTTATTGTAACTTGCGGTCATATCATCACCAGCGCAATTTAACAGTTAAGACCTACAGGATTATCAGACTTTTATAATTCTGTTCTAGTACCAAAAGAAAGATGTTTAATAATTAGCTAATTTAGTTATTTATCTACCCTTTAATAGAGTTGGATATCTCTCTTAGGGAGCAAGATTTTAATATTTTTTTTAGCTATTTTAGATAAAGTTGCACCAGCAGCAATGTAAATATTAATTAAGGTTTTAGTTATGTCTGATAAAGTGAAGCCTAATCCCAATCAAGCTACCACTCATGATGCAAAATTAGCTGCCGAACAAATAGTGAACGGTGAAGAAAAAGCGCCAAAGGTAGATTTTGAAGCTGATTATGCAGCTGCACAGCAATTCAGTGTTAGTGAAATTGACCGCACAGATGAAGGTTCTGCTGCGGCTGAAGCGGCCACTGCACCTAAATATGACATCCCTGAACCAGAAGAGACACAAACTCAAGCACAGTCTACTGGTAATCCTGATGATTATGTAGAAATGGCTAAGGAAATTGGTGCTTCTAGAGATGAAGCTGTGACTAGCATCAGTGATGATTTAGTAAAAAAAGCTTTGAAAAAGGGTGAAGCTGCTCATCAGTAATTAAAGATTTTCTATCAAAAACATATTTTTAGAATTGCAATAAAGATATTATTGCTAATGCTCAACCGGAATCAGGTTGGGCTTTTAACAACTTTTGACAACATCCAATAATTCACTGGGATGATGAATTAAAAAGTCAGGATTTTCCTTGGCTAGTGCTTCTGGAGAATTAAACCCCCACGTCACCGCAATCACCTTAATATTAGCTTTTTTTGCAGCCTCTATATCTCTGGTTTCATCCCCCACATAAATTACTGTTGGGGGTTTGATTTGTCTTTGCCTTAATACATTATTAATTATCGTTGTTTTGCCAAAAATCGTTACTCCAGAATAGATAAATTCAAATAGATAATCTAAATCATGACACTTGAGAAATTTGCTCACGTTTTCTGGAGAGTTAGAAGTAATCACTCCCAGTCTATATCCCTGATGATGCAGTGCTATTAATGCTTCTGTAACCCCAGATATAGGCTCTAATTCTTGGATTTTGTTTTTTAATTCACCTTTAACTTTTTTGACTAGAAAAGGAATTTTCAACAGAGAGACACCTGAATATTTGATAATTTCCCTAGAGGTTAAATTCCTTAAAAGAGTAAGTTCATTGGGAGATATTTGTATATAACCAAACTCTACAGCTAAACGATTGGCAATAGTGACAAGGGCATCTACTGTATCTGCAATTGTGCCATCAAAATCAAAGATTATTACTTTCTGGGTCATTCTTTAGCCTAGATGCGTCAAGATTAGCACGAGCATTTCTTCGTAACATTTCTGGTTTAATGCGCCGCAAGGCTGATGCTGGAAATCGTCTATCCCACTCCTCATCTGTGATTTGCGCTAATTCTACCAGCTTGGGTGCTAAATTTTCAGGATAAGGCTGAAAATCTGCCACATCAGTTACCTGAGCAAAACGCTGATTCCAAGGACATACATCTTGACAAATATCACAACCAGCAACCCATCCTTGCAAATGGGGTTTTACTTCTTCTGGCAATGTTTCCGAACGGTTTTCGATGGTATGATAGGCAATACACTTGTTAGCATCGACTACAAACGGCTCAGTAATTGCGCCAGTAGGACAAGCCTGTATACATCTTGTACAAGTTCCACAATGTTGTGTAGCTGGGCGATTCCTACGGAGCGCTTCGCTATCGCTTTCTAGTTCTATATTAGTTAATACTTCTCCTAAAAATACCCAAGACCCATACTCCCTGGTAATTACATTACCATTTTTGGCGATCCAACCGATACCAGCTTTTTGCGCCCAAACTTTATCTTGTACTGGTCCTGTGTCTGCGTAATATCTAGCTTTTATCCCTTCTCTTTGTGATTCTAACCAGGTAGCCAGTTGCTTGAGCTTCTTGTGCAGTATCTTATGATAGTCCCGTCCCCAGCCATAGCGGGAAATTTTCGCGTATTCTTCACCTTCCGGGCGTTGATGTGGTGTGTAATAATTCAGCGCCACACAGACAAGCGATCGCACTTCTGGCATCACTAACCGAACATCCTGACGTTTTGGGTTTCCCATCCACTCCATATCAGCGTGATAACCCATTGCCATCCATGTTTGCAACTTTTGAGCCTCTGTAGCGTCTACGTCTTCTACAGCAGCAATACCCACTTTGTGAAAGCCTAACTCTTTAACTTTCTCTTTGATGACACTGCTAGTTAAGGCACACTCATTCATTTTGGTGATCTAAAATTTTGCCACTTGGCTGCACTGCGATTATACACAATACCATCGATACATTCATTTGATTTTGCTACTCCAACCATATGTAAATTTTATTTGCAATTTGTTAAGAAATGATGCAGAATAGCTTACAAGAGGTCAAGCAACGCAGAGTGATGCCAACCTCCCACGAATTAACGGCTTACTTAGTTAATAAACTGTGGTGAACATCATGACTTTCACTTCTGATTCAGCTTCAACCCGCTTTTCTGGTGCTTTCAACTACAGCAACCAAACAGTTGATGTTGTAACTTCAACCATTGCTGTATTTAAAGCTCTCAGCGTGGATGACCAACTAGCAGTCCTTTGGTACGCTTACACAGAAATGGGTAAATCCATTACCCCAGCCGCTACAGGTGTAGCTAGATTGCAGTTAGCAGAAGGTTTATTGAATCAAATTAAACAAATGTCTAATGCAGAGCAGTTGGAAGCGATGCGTGATTTAGCTGCTCAAAAAAATTCTCAATTTTCTCGTGCTTACGGAATTCTTAGTGCTAATACCAAGTTAGCTTTTTGGTACGAATTAGCAGAATTAATGGCCAAGGGTTTTGTCGTACCTGTACCAGCAGGTTATCAGATTTCCCGTGATGGCGCACAAGTTTTACAAACTCTCAAAGAATTAGATTTTGGTCAACAAATCACCGTTTTCCGCAAAGTAGTCACAGATATGGGTGTTGATCCCCTAGCTGACTAATCGCTGATATTCTCCCAACCTCAATGTATTTTTAAATTTTTATTCCCAGGTAATGACTTGGGAATAATTTATTTTTTTAAAAAAACGTAATAATTAATGAGATGCCCAACTTATTTGAGAAGTCGGGCATCTATGTGACAACCTATTACAAACCTAAAAATATGAATATTGCTATTGAAGGAATTGCAGAACCAACTATATTGAATTATTTTAATACTTTAAACGCAGGTGATTTTACAGCCACTGCGGCCTTATTTGCTGAAGATGGTGTGATGTATCCACCTTTGGAGTCTGCTGTTGTAGGACCAGAGGCGATCGCTTCCTATCTTGAGCGAGAAGCGCAAGACATTAAAGCCGAACCCCAGCAAGGAATTATTGATAATTTAGCAGATCACCACATTCAACTTCAAGTTACAGGGAAAGCCCATACCTCTTGGTGTAGTGTTAATGTTTTGTGGTTATTTATCCTTAACCCACAACGGGAAATTATCGAAGCCAAAATCAAACTTTTAGCTTCACCCCAAGACTTACTTTCCCTACGGCCACCTAACAAGGAATATACAGTTGTTCCAGAAATAATTTGATTATCCTTTGGTAACAGTTGGTTGAGCCAAAGAACGCAATAACAATCTTCTACCTAGCTCAATATCTGAGGGCGCACATTGCCAATCTGGGTGTGCGGTCATTAACAAACTATCTAAAGTTTCTTGATCAAAAAGATGCCACACAGGAGCATCATTGATTCTAGCTTCTAGAGCATAGCAGTTAGGAGCAATGCAGCGAATCATGCAACGGCTGGAGATTCTAGCCAAACTCATCATCTCTCCTGGTTCTAGAGAGCGAAATTTGCGAATTACTTCTTTAAACTCATCAAAAGAAGACACTATCAACCCAGGAAGAGCTAATGTTACCTTTTTTTCTCCATTCACCGCAATCCAGTAATGACGACTAGGGTCGATACCTTCTAACCAAGGTGATTCATCGTCAAGACGATAGCGGGGTGATAAGCAAAATAAAGGTTCCATAAGCAAAGTGATAAATTTGGTATCAACTTCAGGCTCTTCGTTAACACAAAAAGCAGCCTTAATATATTAAGTATTCGATAACTATCACTAATAAATCAAATAAATTTAGCAAAAGTTATTAATGTTATTCATATTTCTTAATAAATCACCGTCTTTAGGCAAGAGCTTGTCAATTAACCAGTTCTGGTATGGTAGTTTCTAACTTTAGACAGTTAGCACCATCAACCTGCAACCGATACTCTACCTTGTCCATGAGACGATTCATAATCAACCACCCATAACCACCTTCTTGTTTTTGCGTAGGATTGGGAGGAAAGTAGGTAGACATATCAAAACCATTACCATAGTCCCAAATTTCGATCGCTAATTTCCGCTCTTTTAGTTCCAAACGCAGTAAAATCGGTAAGCTAGGCTGATCTTTGTGAGCATGACGCACAGCGTTGGAGTAAGCTTCAACCAACGCCAAGCGCAAACGACCTGATTGCTCTGACCAATCCACAGAGTCCCCCAGATGGATTTTCAAGCATCCCAACAACCAAGTTTCGACGATATTTACAAAACTCAAATCACTTGGTACATGAAGCTCACTTTTCATGAGTTACAAAACCTCCAGGGAGAGTATAGTTTGGTCATCTTCTTGCAGATGATTATCTGTTTGAATACAAGTTAGTAAATGTTCCAGAGAAAAAGGTTGAGGTTGCTCTTGTATAAGTTGCCAAAGACCTTCTTGATTTAGCATAGAAGAGTTAATTGGCTGACCGCTACTATCAGTTTTTATAGATGATTCTGAATTTAGTGATACTTTCGCTTCCGTAATACCATCACTAGCTAATAGCAATGTGTCTCCAGGAGCCAAAATCAATCGGCCTGGCTGTGACTGCCACTTGGGTAAAATTCCCAAGGGAACGCTGCGGACTTTGAGGTAATGAGGTTGAGTAACTAAAGTTGCTGAGTGTGACCACAAGAGAGGATATATATGACCAGCATTAGCATAGACAAGCTCTTTGGTCGCTCTGTTGTAAGATGCAATCACAAGAGTAATAAAATAATTGTTACTCATTAAATCATCAGCCAGAGCATAGTTGAGATTTTGCATGACCATATTCGGCTCGGCTGGTGATTGTTGAGATAATTCCCGACGCAACAGAGAAATAGCACTGGCCATGAATAGAGCCGCTGGCACGCCTTTACCGGAAACATCACCGACAGCCAGCCACAAGTCACCTTGAGGATGGACAAAGACCTCAAAAAAATCTCCTCCTACTTCCCGTGCAGGATAACAGCAAGCTTGTACTTTGACACCATCAAACTCAGGTAAGGTTTGACGGAGGAGATTATTTTGAATTTGGCGGGCTACTTGCAATTCAACCCGGATTTGCTGTTGTTTTTCTTGCAGGCTTTGGTAGAGTTTAGCTTGGGAGAGGGCTAAAGCAGCTTGTTCTGCCACATCTGTAATAAGTTGAATATCTTCCTCTTGCCAAGGTTGTTCACTTCCCCATTGATAGAGAGTCATCACAGCTAGTAAGTGCTGCTGGTAACTAAATGGGACAACTAGGTAGTGATAAGGATTTTGATTATGTGTATCTTGAGCTAACTGATATTTTTGGGTGTGGAAAACTTCTTCAATTAAAGGGATAGGGACTAAAAGTGAAGTAATGGCTGGGGATTTAGGATCGTGATAGGAAAATTGAGTTGGTGTCAAGCGATCGCCCTCTACCAGTCTCAACAAACAACTGGTAACAGCAAATGTTTGTCCAATAGTAACGACAATCTTTTGTAAGATGCTGTCATAGTCCAAAGATTCCCGAATTGCCGTTGTCACAGCATTAAATAAAGATTCTCGTTGCAGAGCATTACGCAGTTCTTTTGTCCGCTTTTTAACTAAATTATAAGTATCCCGTCCCTGCTCAACTAATGCCTTGAGTTGTTCAGGTTTCCAAGGTTTAGTGATGTATTTGAATACCTGACCAGAGTTGATAGCATCTACCAAATCTTCAACATCAGTAAAACCAGTTAGTAAAATCCGAATTGTATCGGGAAAATTCTCCACTGTCCGACTAAACAATTCTGTGCCGTTCATATCTGGCATTCTTTGGTCAGAGATAATCACAGCCATCTCCCCAACTTGGTCTAATATTGCCAAAGCATGATGGGCATTATTTGCTTTATATACTTTAAAGTCTCGCCAAAAAGTGCGGTAAAGCAAGTCCAAGTTATCTGGCTCATCATCTACCACCATGAGCTTGAGCTTTTCTACCACTTTCTGTGTCATACATATTTGACTATATTTTTAGATACTTTAATAGCAAGATACAGCAGGTGACAGGTGACAGTGTTAAAAGCCTTTCATTGTCTAAGTTTGAGTTTTGGTTAATGTCCTAATCGCCTTGTCTACGGCTATATCACCAATTTTATAAGAAAATAGGCTAAAAAACCCGAAGTTGAAACCTATAAATCTAAAAAAGTTTTTAGGTTTCAACGTCTTTTGACATACCTCCTCGTCCTCAAGTCCGAGGATTCCTTAACGCTTCATTGGGTTGTGCTATCGAAATAGTCTTACCATCCCTCGACGTTCGTTTATAGTCTCCTAATGCCCTATGGCGACTATATCTAGTACCATAAAGCCGTCCTTCTAGGACGGGGCTTGTATCCCATATTTTTTCAGTGGGCGATTTAGCAAGATCCCACTCACTAATTAGCCGTTCCTAGCCCACAATTCCAGAACGCAAAGCGCGTACTGCTGCTTGGGTGCGGTCATCAGCAGATAGCTTGTTAAGAATATTACGAACATGAGTTTTTACAGTCCCAATTGTGATATACAATCTTTCGGCGATGAGTGCATTGCTACAACCTTCGACTATTAACTGTAATACTTCTAATTCCCTATCTGTGAGGGCGTAAGGTTCGATAGACTGCTGATTTTCCTCTGATTCTAAAGAGTTTGCAAAGGTTTTGGTATATGAGGATACAGCTAATTTATTCGGATTTTGCTGTGCTTGTTGTAATACGATTCTGGCGATCGCTGGATCAATCCAAGCATAGCCATTGTAAGTTACTCGCACTGCTTCCAGCAAATTGTCATAGTTGATATCCTTCATACAGTAGGAGTCTGCACCTGCGGCAAAAGCTGCCAATACGGATTCCTTATTATCCTGTAGAGTCAAAATTAACACTTTTGTATTTAGCTCTTCAGTTTCAGTAATACTTTTTAGCTCTTTTGTTAGCTCAATTCCATCCTTATCTGGTAAACCAATATCGACAATAGCAATATCTGGTTGCACTGTTTTTAACATTTTTAGCCCCTCCGCAGCGGTGGTAGCTTCCCCAACAATTTCAATTTCTGTCTTTTGCAAAAGTGCTGTCCGAATGCCCACACGGGTGAGATCATGATCTTCAATTAGCGCGATGCGAATTTTACTCATAGTCAACTAATGCCTGTTAATACTCAGTTTTACACTCCTCACGCCTAAAAAGCATGAGATCATTAATTTACAATCAAGTTCAACAACTTTGCCCAACTTGCCTTAAATTACCTAGAGAGTAATTACTAGGAACATCTCACCTCTATACTTTATATTAAATAACAATACTCTAAATTGTAAACAAGTTAGATTTGGCGCTTCATAGAGATTGATAAACTTTAAAAAGATTATGGCTATTTTTAGCTAAAACAGCAAGAAGCCTCTCACCTACCCGTTCGCGCAGCGTGCCGTAAGCATAGGGAGGTGATGAGATGAATTGCCAGATAAAAACGAGACACGCCTTGACCACATCAAACCGCAGGTTTGACAGGGAGAGGGGTAGTTGAATTTTTATCAATTTCTGTATTCGGTAGTCGGTCAATCCAATCTTCAACTATCTGCGTCACAGTTTTGTCTTTGCTTGCCGCCCACTGTCTTAATTTATTCAATCTACGTTCGGACATCCGTACATTTAATCTAGTACTTTTCATACTTATGTATACCCATTGTTGTCACTATTATGTTATCCTATTCCTGATAGGAGAGTCGTTACAAAACCTTTACCTATCCACAAATAAAAAATGAATGTTTGCAAGGTAATCTAATTAATCTTCTCATGTTTGGCAAGGTTAAAGTTATTTTGCATCGTCCTATCCCAGATGGTTTGAAAATCAAAACTGCTTCCGTTACCAAGAAAGCTGACGGTTACTAGTCTAGAACAGGACTTACGCAAAACAGAACGGAAGTAGGGGTAATTCATGTAGCTTGCTTGCCCGTTGCGGTATTACCCCTACGCAAGAATCAGGTTTTGAGTTCAATCTTGCGTAAGTCCTATAGAAGACTCAACAGTTCCAACGATTAAAGCTGATTTCAATTCAGAATTTATAATTGGTATTGATGTTGGGTTAAAGGAATTCTGTTTAAATGTGATAGCTGTGGTTTTGAGTGTGACAGAGATTTAAACGCTGCGATTAATTTAAAAAAAGAAGCGGTCAGATTGACCGTGTTAGCCTGTGGACTAGATAGTGCCGGCACTTCTAGGAGTTCAGTGAGCATAGTCGAACTGGTGAAGCAGGAAGAAAAAGCCGACTTTTGTTGGCATTAGTTAGCTTTTTTGTATCGGCATTCCGTTCTTAAAGCCAAGAGCCTCCTAAGCAATAGCCGGATTGTCTTGGAAGCCTACACTTACTGCGAAGCAGAAGTGTAGGAGTATGTCACACTAAGTTGATCTGGGCGATATCCAGAAATTTATCTTATGATCAATAATCTATGGGGTTATGGAGTGAGCAGGAATCAGGTAGACAGCATAAAATCTTCTTTGAGGAAGAATTACACACTGACAACCATCTTAGGCAACCCTAATTTTTCCTTGGTTTACTTTGGTTTACTTTCATTCACTCAACCAAATCACAGAAGATGTAGTAATTAGTAATTCGTAAATTATCAAATTTGTTAGTTAGAAACAAAGTGATTTTATACTGAATTTTTGGGAGCATCCCAATTTTGCAAAAACGCGGAATAAGTATCCGAAAACCCTCTGCTTTCTTCTTACCTTCGTGGTTCGTTCATTTCACGTCTTGTTAAAGTTAGAAGCTCAGAAAAAAATAAACTTACACATTGGGAATGCTCCCGAATTTTTCAAGTTTCATAGCAACTAACTCAACCGAGTATAACTTAAAAACAGTTGATGAAATTATAATTTGCAGACCGTAAGACCCAATCGCTATATAAGCGCAATCACTTAAAATAGATCCATGAAAAAATATGCCGGAAATATGGAATAATCTTTTTAACTCAGGTCTGTTTATACCACATGGGCATTGCTATCTCTGGAAAACTGATTTAGTTTTGCTACATTTATTGTCTGATGCACTGATTGCTCTAGCTTATTACTCAATTCCTATCACACTATTTTACTTTGTTAATAAGCGTAAAGATCTCCCATTCTCTTGGATTTTTCTCTTGTTTAGCGCCTTTATCATAGCTTGTGGTACTACGCACTTATTAGAAATTTGGACTCTTTGGCATCCCATATATTGGTTATCAGGGTTGGTTAAAGCTGGCACTGCAATAATATCTTTAATTACAGCATTAGAACTTGTACCTTTAGTTCCACAAGCACTAGCTCTTCCGAGTCCGACTCAACTCAAACAAATAAATCAAGAACTGCAAACAGAAATATCGGATCGGTTACGGATAGATAAAGAACTGAGAAAATATCAGAATCATTTGGAGGAATTGGTTGCTCTCCGCACGCAAGAGATTACTAACACCAACGAGCAATTAGGACAGGAAATTACTGAACGTCAACGCATCCTAGAAGTTTTACGACAAAGTGAGGAACGCTACCGTTATTTGGTGGAAGCAATCCCCCAACTTGTCTGGACAAGTGATGCACAAGGACAGTGTGATTTTTTTAATCTCAATTGGAGTGAATATACAGGATTAACATTAGAGCAATCATTGGGTTCTGGTTGGTTAGCAGCATTGCATCCAGATGATGTGGAAAGTTCTTATCAAGTCTGGTTAAATGCTGTTGAAACTGGTAAAATTTATGAGAATGAATACCGCTTTAAACGGGCTGCGGATGGTTGTTATCGCTGGCAATTGGCACGGGGATTACCACTTAAAAATGAGCAAGATTGTGTAATCAAGTGGTTTGGTACTTGTACAGATATCCATGAACATAAAGAAATACAAGAAGAACGCGTCCGCTTATTGGAATTAGAACAAGCAGCACGGGCTAAAGCTGAAACAGCTAATCGAATTAAAGATGAATTTCTGGCTGTACTCTCTCATGAGTTACGCACACCTCTAAATGCAATTTTAGGCTGGTCTCAGTTATTGCGAATTCATAAATTTGACGAGATTAAGACATCTCAAGCTTTAGAAATAATTGAACGCAATGCCAAATTACAGGTGCAACTGATTGAAGATTTACTTGATGTTTCGCGAATTTTACAGGGTAAACTGGCGCTGAATAGGGTAAACGTAAATTTAGCCCCTATAGTTTTATCGGCGATAGAAACAATACGTTTGGCAGCAGAAACTAAGTCTATTCAGTTAAACACAATCTTTCCAGAGAAGATCGCTCAAGTGATAGGTGACCCGACTCGCTTGCAACAAGTGGTTTGGAATTTGCTTTCTAACGCTGTTAAATTTACAACTAGGGGAGGAACGGTAGAAGTTCAATTAGGTGAAGTTGATGGCTATGCTGAAATTATAGTTAGTGATACAGGTAAGGGGATTAGTGCTGAGTTTTTGCCCTATGTTTTTGATTACTTCCGGCAGGCAGATAGCAGTTCTACCAGAAAATTTGGTGGATTAGGTTTGGGGCTGGCAATTGTCCGGAATATAGTGGAAATACATGGCGGTATGATCACAGCAGAAAGCCCTGGTATAGATCAGGGGGCAAGGTTTACTGTCAGATTACCCTTGATTAAAGATGATAGTTCCAGGATGGTAAATGAAGAAAATAATTCTTCATTCTTAACGCTTAATTCTTTGCCGCTGAATGGTCTACAGGTTTTAGTTGTTGATGATGATGCTGATTCTCTCGATTTTGTCGCCTTTGTTTTAGAAAAATATGGGGCTGAGGTGATGGCGTTATCTTCAGGATTGGCAGCAATACAAATGCTATCACAGAGACATATAGATGTGTTAATCAGTGATATTAGTATGCCAGAAATGGATGGCTATATGCTAATGCGTCAAGTCAGAACTTGGAAGACAGAACAAGGGAGAAAAATTCCAGCCATTGCTTTAACTGCCTCTGCTGGAGAATATGACCAACGCCAGGCTATAGACGCAGGATTTCAGTTGCATCTGCCAAAGCCGATAGCAGGAGAAGACTTAGTGCGAGCGATCGCTCAAGTAATTAATTTACCGCAAAGTGAGCAGGATCAACTTCCATCCCTGAATCCAAAACCAGATTTGCATCCAAACTGAAAGAAGAATTTTTATCTTGGCAATCAGGCAAAAACTAACCCAAAATATACAATCCGTCTGGGAGAAAATTTGATAGACTAAGCTTCTAAATAATTTGGTGTAAGTCTAATAAAATATACTATGTATAAATCAGATACAAAATTTTCAGTGTTGGGTTTACCAGTTCATGTGATGACAAACTATCCCCACTGGTTGCTAGAATGCCTACAACAAGGCAGAGGAACTCATGTAGTTACGCTCAATGCAGAAATGACTATGCAGGCGGAGCGGAATCACTTCCTCGCTGAAGTAATTCAAAAAGCTGATTTAGTGATTCCAGATGGCGCAGGGGTTGTTTTGTATTTGCAGTGTCTATTAAGACAAGAAGTAAAACGTTGTCCAGGAATTGAATTAGCAGAAAAACTGTTACAAGAACTCGGTCAGCACAAAACACCTACTAAAGTATTTTTCTATGGAGGAGCTACGGGAGTAGCCGCAACCGCCGCAGAGTTTTGGCAGATGGAAATTCCAGATTTGGATATAGTAGGTACTCACTCCGGATACCATTCCCCAGAAGAAGAACAAATATTACAGCAAACATTAGCTCAATTGCAGCCACAAGTCATTTTTGTTGGTCTAGGAGTGCCACGTCAAGAGTTATGGATCGCCAAAAACCGCCATTTCTGTCCCCAAGCAATTTGGATTGGGGTTGGTGGTAGTTTCGATATTTGGTCAGGGAGAAAAACTCGCGCTCCTCGTTGGTTGGCAAATAACAATTTAGAATGGCTGTACCGTTTGTATCAAGAACCTTGGCGTTGGCGGCGAATGCTGGCTTTACCTGAGTTCGTACTCAAGGCCTTTGTTTATCGCTTGACTGCCAGGAGTATAAACAGTGCTGGATGTTGAAATGGGTAATTGGTCATAGGAATGTCTATAGATGTCAACAGTTTACATAACAGAAGACACAGATAGTCAACAGCAGGGTAGTCAAGCTGGGGCAATGGTAGAGTTGCGCTCCGTCACCAAGACTTATACCAACGGCTATCATGCCCTGCTGGATGTGAGTATAAATATCAAAAAGGGAGAATTTCTGTTTATTACAGGGCCGAGTGGTTCTGGAAAATCGACCTTTTTAAAACTGCTCTATGGTCAAGAGTTACCCAGCCAAGGAGAGGTAATTGTTGATGATTTGAATGTAGCAAACTTACGGGGCGATCGCTTATCATTGTTGCGCCGACGCATAGGAATCGTCTTTCAAGACTATAAATTAATTCCCCAGCGGACTGTGGCAGAGAATGTAACTTTTGTACTGCAAGCTCAAGGCTACACTCGTAAAGAAATTCAACGACGTTTAGAACCCACTTTAAAATTAGTAGGTTTATTATCTAAAGCTGACTCTTTTCCTGATCAACTTTCTGGGGGAGAACAGCAGCGGGTGAGTATTGCGCGAGCAATTATCGCTACCCCACCCCTACTACTAGCCGATGAACCAACGGGAAACCTTGATCCCGATAATTCCTGGCAAGTTATCCAGATTCTCCAGAAATTAAATACTTTTGGAGCTACAGTAATTGTCACTACTCATGATGAGCAGCTGGTAAGACGGTGTAATCATCCTGTGGTTCAGGTGAAGAATGGAAGGTTATATCGAAATTAGTATAGGGAACAGGGAATAGGGAACGGGGAACAGGGAACAGGGAATAGGGAACAGGGAACAGGCAGCAGGGTAAAATTAATCAACTTTTGCCTCTTACCTTTTGCCTTCTTCCATTGATAACCGACAACTATAGCAGTGGACATGATGGTTAGGACATAAATTAATAATGAAACTCTGACTACAACAGGGTTTCACTCTTGACTCCTGACTCCTGACTCCTGCTATAAGTGACTAATAAACCTCGTGCTTAACTTTTGTAGATATAGGTACAAGAGGTTTATTACTGGTGGATAGTAGCATTTGTAACCCATCCAAGGTTTGCAAACTATTCAAAGCTGCTTCACGAATTATTGCTTCTTCTTCCGTACTCAATAGGAGTTGTAAGCATTCGACCACATTTTGCTTTACTGAAGCATCAGCTTGTTTGCGAGTGATGAATTTAGTTAGTTGGCGCACAGCAAGCAACCGTTTTAAGGGATCTGTTTCCGTTAAGTTGTTTAACAATTGTTCAAGATAGTCTTCCTCTCGATTTTCCTGAAAGTTGAAAATTTGCCACACCAACAAGACTAAAGTTAGCAATGTTCCAAACCCTTGCACAATAGTACCAACAGCCATCCAAAGACTTGGGGAATCAACCCAGATGGCAGCTGCCATGTAAGTAATCAAAGTAGCAACACCACCACTAGCCACTGCTAAAGCTAACCGAACGTTGGCACTGTTTAAAAACCTGCGTATTTCTAACCAACTTATTTGCCAGTTCCATTTAGGTATTGAGTAAGCGATGAGCATTACCCCAATACCAACGGCAAGTGCTAATAGCAACTTCCAGTTCCAAAACAGCATAGCAACGATGATTGTCAAGAATCCAAGAATGGTTCCAGGTTCAGAGAAACGTTTTAACTTTCGTTGCTTTGGGCTTCCTGTCTTGATCTCTGGAAGCTGTTTGAATAATTGCCGCCAAGAAGACGAAGCCTGTGTCACAGCTTTTACTTAACCTATTTAATACAATATTTTTTGTTTGTGGACAGGATGCCCACTTCACAAGAATTATATTTGATTTATTCTAACGATGGTCAGAAGTTATGGTGTTCTTAGTTGGCTGATAATAAACAGGAAGGGGGAGTTTGTACCCAATCAGTCAGCATTTTGGAGCTACTTCGGTGCTATGAATGCTAATTAGTTACAAAAATTAACAGATAATACTTATGTTGCAACCTTTAGGCTTTGAGCAAAGCTCCGTCAATACGTCACTAGGCAGGATGGTATACTATACTGCTAGTGGCTCACCTTGGCAGGATAAAAGCGAAAAATCGGACAAGGAAACTTTGTTGTTTCTGCATGGCTTTGGTGGTGGGTCTTCTGCTTATGAGTGGTCGAAGGTATATCCAGCTTTTGCTGCTGAATATCGAGTCATTGCACCAGATTTAATTGGTTGGGGTGGCTCTGAGCATCCGCAACGCAGTTACAAAATTGAGGATTATTTGACGACGATTCAAGAGTTGATTGAGCAGACCTGTACAGAGCCAGTGATGGTAATAGCCTCTTCTCTGACAGCAGCTTTGACAATTCGAGTTGCGATCGCCCGTCCTGATTTATTTAAGTCTTTAATTCTTGTCAGTCCCGCTGGACTTTCGGACTTTGGCCAAGACTACTCCCGCAGCTTTTTTGCCCAGTTAGTCAGTGTTCCCTTTGTTGATCGCTTGTTATATAGTACAGGAATTGCCACTGATTCAGGTATTCGCAGCTTTTTAGAGCAAAGACAATTTGCCGAATCTAATCGAGTTTATCAAGAGATTGTGGACGCTTATTTACAATCTGCCCAACAACCAAATGCTGAATATGCAGCACTGTCTTTTGTTCGTGGAGATTTGTGCTTTGATTTGTCTCTTTACATTCAACAGTTGACAACTCCCACAGCTATCATTTGGGGACAAAAATCACAATTTACAGGACCAGAAATCGGTCGCCGCTTTGCGGAAATGAATCCCCAAAGTATTCGATTCTTTCAACCTTTAGAAAATGTGGGATTAACTCCGCAATTAGAATTACCTGCGGTGACAATTGGATTAATTCGTAAATTTTTAACTTTGCTGAATGGGTGATTGGGGATTGGGGGCTGGGAAAGAAAATTTTAGATTTTAGATTTTAGATTTTAGATTGGAGTTAATAAAATCCAAAATCCAAAATCCAAAATCCAAAATTGAATTACCCATTACCAAAATACTAATTATCTTTTAAACGAATATCGATGACTGAAGCGTTAAAATTATAGTTAAAACCTTCTAATTCAAAAGGCATTCCAATTTTAACTTTACTATTACCTAAAACTGGCCCGCTGTTGGTAACTTGTGCTTTACCTTCTAGGGTCAAAAGAAAATCTGCACTAAAGTTGTTTGCTCTTGGATCTGCTAATTCTTTAACTGAACCATCTGGTTGAGGAACAGTAACAGTTCTTTCTAGCTGTTGAATAGATTTAATACCAATTTGTCCATAGGGTTGATTACGAATAATTACATTTGTTTTACCGCCCTTACTAAATCCTTGTTTAAATAACTGCTCAGGGTCGCGGACATTTAAACCACGCACTACTAAGTCTACTTCGATAGGTACTGTTTTCGTGCCGACTTGAGCTACAGAACCGGAAGTTCCGGGAAATATAAAGATGCCGATTATAACTAGTAAGATGATCAGCGCAGCACCTAAATCGAGTAAGTTGATTTTGCCGAATAAGCGACCTTTGGAATCTAAAATTGGCATAACAAGTTTTTTCAGGTTAAATTGTAGTCAAAGAAGGTTTGAGAGGGAAGTGGCAATTTTGCCTATTTGGTAGCAGCTAATAACGGATGGAAGGTACAGTTATGCGACAGTTTATCATAGCTGGAACAGTTGGAAGCAGTGGCAGCAGAAAGGTAAGTAATAAAGCAGTTGAGAATTTCTGATTTTTAATCATAGCGTAGACTTCCCTCGTCTGTTTTTTCACAGGTATTGAGTTGAGAATGCAACTTAGTAAGCTGTAAATACGTCTCCTATTTTAAGTTCTCACACCACTCTCTTTTCATGGGATTATGATTAACTGGAATGGATTTTTGGCAAATTATCGTATAGGGCGGCGACGTTGGTTTTATCCGTTGATTTCGCTAAGTGTTGCTCTGAGTCTGTGCTTGAGTACACCTTTACCCGGCAAAGCTATAGATTTATTGCCGCTTTTATTTCAAGGGGTACAAGTATTTCAGATGTCTAATCTATCTGCTCGTCAGGAAGTTGAGCTTGGCAAGCAGATGAATGATGAGTTACGCCAAGAAGTAAGAATTTCCCGCAATCAGCAGCTTAATAGTTATGTGGAGCAGATTGGTAGGCGGTTAGCAGCTAATAGCGATCGCTCTAATATTCCTTATACTTTTCAGGTAGTTGAGGATGATGCTGTTAATGCTTTTGCAACTCTGGGTGGTTTCGTTTATGTAAATACAGGGTTGGTAAAAGCTGCGGAAAATGAAGCGGAACTAGCAAGTGTAATTGGCCATGAAATGGGTCACATTGAGGGTCAACACTTAATCAAGCAGATGCGCCAAAGAGCGATCGCTAGTGGTGTTGCTAGTGCAACTGGCTTAAATCGGAATCAGGCAGTAGCTATAGGTGTTGATTTGGCTCTAAATCGTCCAAAAAGTCGTCAAGATGAATATGATGCTGATAGAAGAGGATTGAGGGCTTTAACGCAGGCTGGTTATGCTCCCTCAGCTATGGTTTCCTTTATGAAAAAGCTACAGGGAAGAAGTTCAGTTCCCACTTTTTTGAGTACACACCCCGGAGCGAGCGATCGCGTTAAGTCTCTCCAAAGCCAAATACAGCGTCAACCAAGCAATAGCAATTATGGCTTAGATAATACGGCTTACCAAGCTAATATACGGGCATTGTTGCGGTAGAAATGCCATTTTTTCCAAAGTCTCTCCGTTTAGTCATTTCTGTGAACTGAACTTGAAGATGATTTAGTAATTGCCAATTCATAATTCATAATCAAAATCCGGGTAGAAATCCCCGGCTTCAACAAGCCCATTAAAAACGCAATGATGAATTACAGCAGGAGTCAGGAGTCAGGAGTCAGGAGTCAGGAGTAAAACTGGCTTTGTGTATTGGTTTCAATTTAGATTCTGTACCTCATTGATATTGATCTGCAATCTGCTGTAATCAATTATGAATTATGAATTGTTAATAGGATCGCTGCTTGTGGCGACGACTAACTTTGATTTCCTTTGGCGAAATCCTAGTAACTGCTTTTTCCAAAGGTAAAGTCCGAACGCAGTTCTTAAAAACATTAGCTTGATAAACCACGTTATTGGTAATATCCAGTCCGGTTAACCAACCACTGCGCGGATGATAAGCACCAGTATCAATATCTAACCAACCTTCTCCTTGTGCCAATTGACCAGCCTCAACACCTGGTAGAGTGAAAGTGATGGTATGACCGACGATAATTAACTTATCGGTAAAGTACGGAAGTTCCATGCTGTGAAATTCATCACGTATCCAGCAAAGTTCCTCCGCGCTTTGTTCGGACACAGCTTTGTACGGATCAACACCTGCATGAGTTAACCAAACATCCCCCAAGTCAATATATGTTGGTAGGTTTGCAAACCAATCGAGATGATCTTGAGGAATTTTGGCTGCTTGATAACTAGTAACGGTTGCTTGTCCCCCACTATACAGCCATGCTTGTAGTGCTTGATTAGAGTTTAAATTATTACCCATTACACTTAAAAGCATCTGCTCATGATTACCTAGCAGACAAGGATAGTTATTTTCTTTAACAAAATTTACTACCTGTGCGCTTTGAGGTCCACGATCTATTAAGTCTCCCAAAAAATAGACTTGATCTTCTGATGTGGGTGCTATTTCTTTCAGAAGTATCATTAGACCTTGATAATAACCATGTACATCCCCAATAATAATTCGGCGTGGACTAATTTCTTTCATAGAATCTTGGCTTGAATAAATTAACTGATATAGTTTTACTACAGTTTTATGTGTCTGAATTTTTGCCTGCAAGGGTTACTTTTATCGAACAGAATTCAGGAGTCAGGAGTCAGAATCGGCTAAACGCCCCGCTACCGCTAACAGAATGAATTTTGTCCGACTGGCGGATGAATAATCGGGTTTAAGACCCCCACTAAATTGAAAATTTGGTGAGCTTCAATCAGTGGCGGGTTCCAATCCTCCAGTGATTGCATTCTGACTCCTGTAGCTTGCTTCCCGCAGGGTATTCTGACTTCTGAATTCTTCTTCAACTGATGAATTATATAATTATTTAGGTTTAACAAAAAATTCAGTGCCTTAGTTAAAATTATATCAGATAAGTAGGTGAGAAGAGAAAAACCGAAGTGTGTAACGAAAAGTCAAATTGCCCAAAACTTCTTGCCTGTTAACAGTTCCCTTATCATAACGACAATTTTTAACGCCAACCTGACTTGAAAATAAGACCCCACCCCTAACCCCTCCCCGCAAGCGAGGATCGGAATAAGAGTTTTTCATCATCTCCTGGTGTACGCAGTTCATGATGGCTACTTAAAAGATGGTGAATGTAAATCTCAGGCTAGTAAGTAAGTGGGCGTTAAAAAATATAATATAAACCTAACCCCCAAACCCCCTTTCCTACCAGGGAAGGGGGAGTCAAAGCCTTTCCCCTCGTAGGGGAGAGGTTTGGAGAGAGGTTTTATATTTAATTGTGCCAAGTTACTTATAACTTAGAATATAGACGATATCCGTCTACCCCATTTGGTACGTTACAATGTCTGATCAGTTCTCGCCAGAAATTAGCTCTCGCATCTGCCAACACATGAACGAAGATCACGCAGATGCGGTGGTGACATACGTTCAGGTATTTGGTAAGATCAAAAATGCCACAACAGCCCAGATGCTATCAATTGATGCCCAGGGTATGAATTTAACGGCACAGGTGGATGAAGAGACAGTGCCAGTTCGCATCCCGTTTGATCATGTTTTAGCCGATTCTGAAGATGCTCATCAAACCTTGATAGCAATGGTGAAGCAAGCGCGGGTAAAGGTAAATTAGAAACTGCTGAAAAAGCCATAAATCCCACTTGACAAGTTAGACAAGAGGAGAAACAACTAAATTGTTAAGTGATATTACAAACCTTGGAAAAATATTGAGAAATTGCCCGTCAGCCAAACATGGTTCTAAGGTAGAACCTAGAGGATAGACTTGAGGTAAACAGGATGAATAAGAATAATATTCAAAACTATCGGTTTGTTTGCACTTTGACCTTTGGTGATATCTACGGACAAATCATTGTTTGGCTAATCACAATTACCATTAGTTTAGCATCAGCTTTGGCACTGATGGGCGCTAGAAGACCAGTATATGCTTTAGCTACGGTAGGACTCGTGATAGTTCTCACACTGCCTTTCTTGCTGTTTGCCTTTGTGACGACATTGTTAAATCATATCGAATTGGCTGCTGTGGAACCGGGAACAAAAACTGAACCTATACCCGGTAACGTTTCTCAGCAACAGCCTATCCAAGCAACTAGTTGAGGCAATTTAAAATTAACCCTTGACAATCAAAAAATTATAAAACACCCCTGTCCATTGGCAGGGAATTTTTTTGTAAAGCAGTTATTTTTAAATAGGTCTTGCTGATAGCTAACGCCAAGCGTAAGCCATAAAAGTTTTTTCGTGAGGAGTAGGAGTCAGGAGGGGGAGTGAGGAAGAAGTCAGAATGGCCTCGAATCTGAAAAAGTGTTTGATTTTTAATAGGATGAAGGCTTATTTCTGGCATATTATCCACCTTTTATACTCCTTAATGTATTGATTTATCAAGGTTTTCGGTTTATTCAGTAATAGCTAAATAGATTTGAATAAATTTCAGGGAGCGATTATGTTAGAACATGATGTGATTATTGTTGGCGGGGGATTGGCAGGATGTCAGGCGGCGTTAGAAATTGCCCGGACTAACCCCAGATTAAACGTGGCCGTAGTTGCGAAAACTCATCCTATTCGTTCTCACTCAGTCGCAGCCCAAGGTGGTATGGCGGCATCTTTGAAAAATGTTGATCCAGAAGATAGTTGGGAAGCACACGCTTTTGATACTGTCAAGGGTTCTGATTACTTGGCGGATCAGGACGCTGTAGCTATTCTCACCCAAGAAGCGCCAAATGTAGTCATTGATTTAGAGCATCTGGGGGTTTTATTCTCCCGTCTACCGGATGGTAGAATTGCCCAAAGGGCTTTTGGTGGACATTCCCACAACCGCACCTGTTACGCGGCTGATAAAACTGGTCATGCAATTTTACATGAGTTGGTGAATAATTTGCGGCGTTATGGTGTGCAGATTTACGAAGAATGGTATGTAATGCGCCTGATTTTAGAAGATGGTCAGGCTAAGGGTTTGGTGATGTTTCACCTGTTAGATGGACATATTGAGGTGGTGCGGGCTAAGGCAGTGATGTTTGCGACGGGGGGATATGGTCGCGTTTATAACACTACTTCTAATGATTATGCTTCCACAGGTGACGGTTTGGCAATGACAGCGATCGCTGGTTTGCCTTTAGAAGATATGGAATTTGTGCAGTTTCATCCTACCGGTTTATATCCTGTAGGAGTGCTAATTTCCGAAGCTGTGCGGGGGGAAGGGGCGTATTTAATTAATGCTGAGGGCGATCGCTTTATGGCGAATTATGCGCCTAGTCGCATGGAATTGGCTCCTCGTGATATTACCTCAAGAGCGATCGCTTATGAAATTCGCGCTGGAAGAGGTGTAAATTCTGACGGTAGCCCAGGTGGTAAATTTGTTTACCTTGATTTACGCCATCTTGGTAAAGAAAAAATCATGAGTCGCGTTCCCTTCTGCTGGGAAGAAGCCCATCGTTTGGTAGGTGTAGATGCTGTCACTCAACCCATGCCAGTACGTCCCACCATTCATTATTGCATGGGCGGTATACCAGTAAACACAGATGGACAAGTTCGCAGCAGTGCAGATGAATTAGTAGAAGGCTTTTTTGCTGCTGGGGAAACCGCTTGCGTTTCTGTTCATGGTGCAAATCGTCTCGGTAGTAATTCGCTGTTAGAATGTGTAGTTTATGGTAAGCGAACCGGGGCAAGTATAGCTAGATATGTGCAGAATAGCAAATTACCATCTGTAGATGAACAACGTTATATTACCGAAGCAAAACAAGAAATTCAAACTTTATTAGAACAACCTGGAAAATATCGAATTAACGAAATTCGGCAACAATTCCAAGATACAATGACGGAATTTTGTGGAGTGTTTAGAACAGCAGAATTAATGAGTGAAGGTTTGCAGAAATTAGCAGAATTACAACAACAATATCCACAGGTTTATTTAGATGATAAAGGCAGTTGTTGGAATACGGAATTAGTAGAAGCGTTAGAATTGCGAAGTTTAATGATCGTAGGACAGACAATTTTAGCATCAGCTTTAAATCGTCAGGAAAGTCGCGGCGCACATTTTCGGGAAGATTTTTCCAATCGGGATGATGGTAATTTCTTGAAACACACAATGGCTTATTATTCACCTGCGGGAATTGATATTCAATATATGCCTGTGGTGGTGAATATGTTTGAGCCAAAGGAGAGGAAGTATTAAAATTATTTAGAGGATTTTTTTATTTCACGCAAAGGCGCAAAGGAGCAAAGGAAGATAGATAAAAATTATTCTTTCTCTGCGTTCTCTGCGTCTCTGCGGTTCTTTAAAAAAATAGGATTGAACCACGAAGGGACGAAGGACACGAAGGAAGAGAGGAAAAAAGTAATGTTATTTTGTTAATAAATAGAGAATAAAGTATAATATATACTATCCCCATTGATAATTAATTCTCTTTTATGTTCAGTCTAGAGAGTTTGGAATTATGACACAAATCACTTATCAAGTTGAAGCATTTTGGGATTCAGAAGCGGATGTTTGGGTTGCAACTAGCGAAGATGTACCAGGTTTGGTAACAGAAGCTTCGACTATTGAAGTTTTAACAGAAAAATTGCGAGTTATAATTCCAGAATTATTGGTATTGAATCATATTGTACCTGCTGATTATTTAGGTTCTATTAGCTTTGAGTTAATTAGTCATAGACAAGAATTGATTCAGGTGGCTTGATATATGAGTACATCCTTTACACCTGAATTGAAAAAAATACTTTCAGAAGCAGGTTGCTATTTTGAACGTCAAGGTAAAGGTGATCATGAAATTTGGTACAGTCCTATTACACAACGTAGATTTGTAGTTGATAGTTGTATCAAGTCCCGTCACACTGCTAATACAGTTTTGAAACAAGCTGGTCTACCGAAATCTTTTTAACATGAATAGATAAATTAACCGAGTATCCAATTTTGCTGTAGCTTAATTTTGACGTACAATGTCAAAAATTACATCATTCAATTATAGACAGAGGAATAATTCATGACTAAACAGATGATCGGAAGTGGGAAAGGTTTTAGTAAGCGATATAATAAAAAATACAAATTTGATGATTCTTTTGATTTTGAAGGTCTAGTTAATGGTACAAAAATTTTGTTAGCTCATCCAATAGAGGATGAAGTAGCAGGTTTAGGAGATATATTTTCTATACTCACCTATGATGATTTAAATGATCAGCCAGACATAAGATTAATCATGGAAACTGCTTTTAGTGCTGAGTTAATAAAACTAGCAAGAAAGAAAAAGTCTAAAGAGGGTAAAGGTTTACTAACCTTAACTCCAAAACAGTATCGTATGTTGTGGGGAATTGCAGATCCTTCTGATGGAAAATTAGTTTTTAATTGGTGGAATCAATCTGAATTAAAAGTTGCTCAAGAACGAAGTCTTGTTTTTGGAGGTACTCGGATACTTGGTAAAGTAGCTATTCCCTTAGTTAATGAATGTAGAAATAGGTTTCCTGTCATTATTCATGTTGTTCCTTTTAAAAATACTGATGGAAATTTGATTCATCCACATTTAATTTTTACTGTTCCGTTTAGTATTGATGAAGCAAAAGGAGATTTGCAAATTTTTGTTGAGGAACGTGAAATTCCTCCTTTAACAGAACAGGAATTACGCAAAATAGAACGAATGTCTGGGAATTCATGAATTATCGCTACGGAAGAATATGGATAAAGTAACCAAATATCGAGAATACATTAAAACCCTACTCACAAATTACGCCAAAGACGATATTTCCACCGAAGAAGTAGATGTACAACTCATCTTTGATACAGAACACGACCATTATCAATGGATGAACGTTGGATGGGAACATTTAAACCGCGTGTATATAACTATCATCCATCTAGATATTAAAAACGGCAAAATTTATTTGGCTACAACAAAACCTCACAGAAGAAAATCCCGCAGAAGATTTAGTAAAAATGGGTGTTCCCAGAGAAGATATCGTCCTGGGATTACATCCTCCTTATAAACGTCCCTATACAGATTATGGAGTAGCCTAAAAATCTCTCTTCCTCTCTGCGACTCTGCGCCTCTGCGTGAGAAAATAAATAAACATCTACCACCCATAAAAAAACCATAATGCTAACCCAAGATAAAGAACAAGATAAAACCCAAATAGACTGGAAACCCATCATCAAAAAATTCATCGCTGTCCTGGGTGAAAAAGGAGTAGTAAAACGCCGGGAAGAACTCCTCACCTATGAATGCGACGGTTTAACCAGCTATCGCCAAACACCCCCAGTTGCTGTTTTACCCCGCACCACCGAACAAGTAGCGGAAGTTGTGAAAATATGTAATCAATATTCCGTCCCCTTCATCGCTAGAGGTTCAGGAACCGGTTTATCAGGTGGCGCTTTACCATCAGAAGATTCAGTTTTAATTGTCACATCTTTAATGCGGCAAATTCTCAAAATTGATTTAGAAAATCAGCGTGCTATTGTGCAACCAGGGGTAATTAATAGTTGGGTGACACAAGCTGTTAGCGGTGCTGGTTTTTATTACGCACCAGACCCTTCTAGTCAAATTATCTGCTCAATTGGTGGTAATATTGCTGAAAATTCTGGGGGAGTACATTGTTTAAAATACGGTGTAACAACTAATCATGTTTTGGGTTTAAAACTCGTCCTTCCCGATGGTTCAATTGTGGATGTGGGTGGACAAATTCCCGAAATGCCAGGTTATGATTTAACAGGTGTATTTGTGGGTTCAGAAGGAACTTTAGGAATTGCTACAGAAATAACTTTAAAAATCCTCAAAAGTGCTGAATCAATTTGTGTATTATTAGCAGATTTTACCAGTGTTGAAGCTGCGGCTGCAAGTGTTTCTGATATTATCAGTGCTGGCATTATTCCCGGTGGGATGGAAATGATGGATAATGTTAGTATTAACGCTGTTGAAGATGTTGTTGCTACTAATTGTTATCCCCGTGATGCGACGGCAATTTTGTTAGTAGAAATTGATGGTTTAGAAGTAGAAGTTGCAGAAAATAAACAGCGCGTAGCAGAAATTTGTTTAAAAAATGGAGCGCGGAATATTACTTCTGCTGCTGACCCAGAAACCAGATTAAAATTATGGAAAGGGAGAAAAGCCGCCTTTGCGGCTGCGGGACATATCAGCCCTGATTATTATGTTCAAGATGGGGTAATTCCTCGGACTCAATTACCTTATGTTTTGAATGAAATTGAGGCTATCAGCCAAAAATATGGTTATCAAATTGCGAATGTGTTTCATGCTGGGGATGGAAATCTTCATCCTTTGATTTTATTTGATAATTCTATCCCCGGAGAGTTGGAAAAAGTGGAAGAAGCAGGAGGAGAAATTCTCAAGCTATGTGTAAAAGTTGGTGGTAGCATTTCTGGTGAACACGGTATTGGTGCGGATAAAAAATGTTATATGCCAGATATGTTTAGTGATACAGATTTAGAAACTATGCAATGGGTAAGGCAAGTTTTTAATCCTCAAGGTTTGGCTAACCCTGGTAAAATTTTCCCCACTCCGCGCACTTGTGGAGAAGCTGCAAAAGCAACTCATCAGCAGTTTTCTGGGGTGGAAAGGTTTTAATTTGATCCCCCAACCCCCTAAAAAAGGGGGGCTAATACGTAGAGGTTTAGCAATGCTAAACCTTAAAAAATATAATACCCAGATCTCCTACTTCTCAAAGAAGTCGGGGATCTATCTCCGGGCTGATATCATCTGTATTCTTTATTCCTTATCAGAAAATCATCAGATCATTATATAATCCTGACAAATCTAACTTGATTTTGTAGTTATATATATGAAAAATTAATTTTAGTTTGCAGATGAATAGGGTGATACGCCGTTGTTTTTCATTATTACTATGTTTAGGGTTTGTAATTAGTTTAACAGTATTTCCAATTTATTCTACTTCGGTTTCTTCTCAAAAAACAAATGCTTTAACTACAGAAATCCGTGGCGTTTGGCTGACTAATGTTGCTAGTGGTGTGCTTTTTGTGCCTTGGGGTTTGGAAAGGGCGATCAATCAATTAGCAGCACTTAATTTTAATACAATTTATCCGGTGGCGTGGAACAGAGGTTACACTTTTTACAACAGTGAGGTTGCTAAAAGTATTACTGGTGCAAATACTCAACCTTTTCTCAATTTTATGCAGGGTGGAAAAGATGTTCTGTCCAAGTTGGTAAGGTTGGCAAAAAATAAGGATTTAAGTGTGATTCCTTGGTTTGAATATGGTTTCATGACTCCGCCTAATTCTGCATTGGCTAAGGCGCATCCAGAATGGTTGACAAGTGGGCAACAAGGTATAAATTCTGTGGCTGAAAATCTGCCAGACGAAATTAATAATAATGGTGTTTTTAATCGGCAGGTATGGCTAAATCCTCTTCATCCCCAAGTGCAAGAATTTATCCTGGGTTTAATTTTGGAAGTTGTCAAAAATTACGATGTGGATGGGATTCAAGTTGATGATCATTTTGGAATGCCTGTACAATTTGGTTATGATTCATTTACTGTTAAACTTTACCAAAAAGAACATCTAGGTAAGAATCCACCTACTGATCCTTTTGATGCAGAATGGATGCGGTGGCGGTCAGATAAAATTACTGATTTCATGGTGAAAATTAATCAAGCCGTGAAGAGAATTAAGCCGCAAGCCAAAATATCTCTTTCTCCCAATTCCCAGTATTTTGCCTATAAATACTATTTGCAAGATTGGGAAAATTGGGTAAATAAAGAGTTGGTGGATGAGTTGATTTTGCAGGTATATCGAGATGATAATAATTCTTTTATTACAGAAATTGAAAAACCTGGGGTAAAATTAGCTATGACTAAGATTCCTGTTAGTATCGGTATTTCAACGGGAACTTTAGTTAGTCCTGTGGATATTGAAAGCATTCAAGAAAAGGTACAAATTGTGCGCGATCGCAATTTTTTAGGCTTTTCTTTTTTTTATTGGGAAAGTTTGTGGGGTTACATCTCTCCCGAATCACCCCAAAAGCGACGTAAGGCTTTTTTAGAAATGTTTTCTACTCAGGCTGTTAAACCTTTAAAACTAAAAAAATTGTGATGCAATTAGTGTCAGTGAAAACTCAAGTTAGTATTTTAAATTTTATATTATTGTGGAGTTTCGCCACTTTGAGTGGTTTTCTTTTAAGTTTACTTTTGATTGAAATTGGTGAAAAGCCTGATGTTGGAGTGCTAGAAGCTGCTATCGGCGGATTAGCGATCGCACTTCCCCAATCTTATCTTCTCAGACAGACTATTTTACCTTTGGGCTGGATCATATCAACGCTGTTAGGTTGGGTATTAATCACCGCTATGGGTGTAGGTGCTGTTGGTTGGTTTGTACTATCCACAGAGTTTTTATATTATCGAATCTTCTTTGGAATTATTTCCGGGGGTATTGGTGGTTTAGTGATTGGACTGGCACAATGGTGGTTAGCAATACCCTCATCAGTCTCCTGGGGATGGTCTTGGATGTTCCTCAGTTCCGCAAGTTGGGCGATCGCTCTCAGTATTGGTTCGGTTACAGGTATTTTTTTGCGCCGTCTCACACAGTTATTTTTAGGAGAAATTGTCGGTTTAGCTATTACTTGGCTGGTAGTGGGTATCCTCACAGGTATTAGTGCTTACAGACTGTTGAGGTGACAGGTTACAGGGGGAAGTGATAATCCAATGACTAATGACTAATGACTAATGACTAGAAATATTAAGAATTGTAACAACTATGAAAAATTTCCTAGTTTCTAACTCAGTATATGCCAGAATCTTAAAACATTCTTGACAATAACTTCAGTATACTTGATATAAAAGTAAGATGTATTCTTGCCTGCAACCAGCCGGGCAGTTGAATTTACTCCTATTAGCTTACCGATATTTTCGGTTAAGAAGTAGAGAAAGATATATATAAATATCTATGAGTAAAATCTGAACAATACTTTAGCTTTAGGCGCTAAGGAGGATTTGTCACCAAAATTTATACCAAGAGAGTTTGGATACCAGCGCCTAGAAGAGTCAGCAATATACAACAGGGACTCTCATGAAAATCAATCCAGTTGAATCCATTCTAGATTTAACCAAATCAGCATCTTTGCAGATTTTTTTCGGTACAGAAATCAATGAAAAAAGCAGTAGTGAACAATTTCTACTGAGTATGTATGATTCTGTGCAGACATCAATATTTATTGTCGATGTTCTGGAAGATGGGGATTTCCGGTATTTTGCACTTAATCCTACCCATGAAAGGTGGCTTGGTATTCCCTCAGAGGAACTGCGGGGTAAAAAACCAGAGGATGTTCTTTCTCCTGTTGATGCTGCTAGGGTGCGTCAGCGTTATGCTGATTGTGTGCGGTTTGGTAAAACAATTTCCTATGAACAATGTTTACAATTTCAGGGTGTAAATACTTGGTGGAGTACAACTTTAACACCGTTGCGAAATGCCAAATCTAGGATTTATAGACTAATTGGCACTAGTAGCAATATTACCCCCTCAAAGCTGGTAGAACAAGCAGGAAGAATGCAAGCAGAACGGGAACGTTTGCTAGAAGCTACTACTTTGAGAATTCGTGAATCTGAAGATTTAGAAACGTTTTTTCAGCAAACAGTTAAAGAAATTCGCCATTTACTAGATAGCGATCGCATTCTCATTTATCAATTTGAGACTGATTATGGTGGGGTGATTTTGGCTGAATCAACAATTATGGCTGGTGATTCTCTACTAGGAAGAAAAATCAAAGATCCCTGCTTTGATGCCAAACACCGAGAACGCTATAGACGCGGCTGTATTCATGTTGTTGAAGATATTTATGCCACAGGTTTACATCCTTGTCAAAGAGATTTTCTCGCCTCTATGCAGGTGCAAGCTAATCTAGCTATACCAATTTTATCACAACAGAATTTGTGGGGATTTTTGATTGTTCAATATTGTCGAGAAACGAGACAATGGCAGCAAGAAGAAATTGATTTATGTAAACAAATTGCTCTTCAAATTGGTATTGCTGTACAACAATCTGAACTACATAAACACCTAAAATATCTGCAATCACAACTAGAATTACAAAAGCAACAGCACACATCCCAATTACAGCAATTGCAGAATTTTCAAGCACTTGTCAGGCTGATCACTGAACAAATCCGGGATAGTGTGGATTTTAATCAAGTGCTACAAACTGCGGTTCAAGGATTAGCACAATTATTGCAACTAGAACGATGTCAAATCGAACTTTATAATCCCAGCCAAACATCAGCGATCGTTACCTGTGAGTATAGTTCTAGTTCACCTTATTGTCAGGGATTAACGAGAGAGATTGCAGACTTTCCTCAAGTTTATCAGCCACTGTTGCAAAAACAACCCTTGCAAACAGTGGAAATTCTCCCTGGCAACTATCTACAAATACAGGTTGTTTCTCAACTCGCTTGTCCAATTTTTGATATTCAAGGTATTTTAGGTAATATTTGGTTAATTAAAACTACAGAAGAAAAGTTTAATGAATTAGAGATATCCTTAGTGCAGGAAGTAGCTAACAAATGTGCGATCGCCATTCGACAATCTCAGCTACAGGAAAAAACTAAAGCACAGGTAAAAGAACTAGAAAAATGGGAACGACGCAAAAATGAATTCCTGAAAACCCTTTCTCAAGAACTCCGCACACCTGTTACTAACATTAGTCTTGCTGCTCAAACTTTAGAAAGTTTGCTCACTCCAAATGGTATTCTTGATAGAGAATTAGTACCGCAACTTTTGCAGATTTTACATAACGAGTGTGGACGCGAAAACAAATTAATTAACGATTTACTCACTCTTACATATCTCAAAATTGAACCAGAACCACCGACATTAATCGCTATTGACTTACAAGCTTGGCTAACTCCCATTGTTGAGTCTTTTCGGGATGTTGCAGATTGCCAGAAACAAAACTTAAATTTGAATATTGAGAAAAAACTTCCACCTTTAGAAACTGATATCACTGATTTTGAGCGCATTATTAGCGAACTGCTTAATCATGCTTGTCAATGTACCCCCGCAGGTGAATCAATCATTGTTTCTGCTAACTTAGTTGCAGAAGCAGTAGAGTTGAAAGTCAGCTATTCCGGTGTAGACATTCCCAGTCATGAACTAACACGGGTTTTTCAGCCATTTTATCGCTTTACTAAAAACGCTCCTTGGAAATCCAGCGATTCTGGATTAGAATTGGCCTTGGTGAAAGAGATGATAAAGCGTTTAAACAGTGCAATTGATGTCAAAAGTGTTGATCATCAAATCACCTTCACGCTTAAATTCCCGCTGCATCCAGTTTTTTAACTGCACCACTAGCGCCAGAGTCAAAAGTCTGCTATTATAGGTTTTAGTGCGGGTGATTAGCTCAACGGCAGAGCAGTTGACTCTTAATCAATTGGTTCTGAGTTCGAATCTCAGATCACCCACTAACCGTTATTAAGTTAGCAATAATATTCTATCATCCTGGGTGCGTTATGGTATTTTTAACGCACCTAAACTCTTATGGTTTATTGGTTAAAACCCTAGATTTTTGTACCATCATCAAATCTATACTCTCGATTGTATATATCATCGGGGTCATAACCAATATCACCCACAAAACAGAAGGAAATTGCTAAATGGAAGGTTCTAGTTTCAAAATAAAAATTTTCCTGGGGTGACATTTTCATGAAGTCATTTTTAAACTTTTTCCACTCTCTTTGGTTATGACTATCCATATATCCATCTTGTTTTTGTAAGCGGTTTAACCATTCATCTTTTTCAATTTTTACCGTATTTGCATCTTCTTCAAATTCCAAATAAATTTCTTCCAATATTTTTCGTATTTCCTTGGGATATCTACCAGCTAAAGCTAAAAATGCAATTAATGTTTGCTTACATTCTGGTGATGGTTCAACTTTCCAGGTTGTATCATTAGGTGTTGGAGTCCAGATAATTTTAATGATTTTGCAAATATTAATTAGTCGCTTTGCGGTTCTCGGTGTTAAATCAACGTGCTGACAACATTCCGATATCCATTGAAATTCTTCAGCGGTAAATCTTTCAAAAGTAACTAATGTGTCTGTATTTGCAGTTTGTACGTTTATTTACAAAGTTATATCTATATTTATTTCTCTGCTTTTATTACAAAATATGTCATTTTCTCATCTAAATGTTAAGTGAATAACCTGCTGAATACAAATATTACTGAGGTAGAAAAATTAAACTTTTTCTGTGGAAGTCTCAAAAGTCTTGCTATTCCAAGCTTACAGGATTTGCAATCATATTTTATTAACTGATGTGTGAATGACTCGCTTATTGAGAAATCAGCTAAAACTCATTTGCTGAAAACGCAAACTTTACGTTATCTATGTCAGAAAATTTTTATATTATTATCAATAACTCGAAGCAATTGGACAACATTAAAATTAGTACCTAAGTTTAATTCTCTAATTCGGAGGTAATTAAAAATCATGCCTTTTACTATATAAACAAGTCATTAGTTGAGCAATAACAAATAAGTTCTCAACTAACGTCATAAACCAGGTATTTTTTGGAGAAAAGCTGATGTTAAACATCAAAAATGAATTGTTAGCTGAACTCACTTCTGAAACTGCTGCTAACATTAACGGTGGTCAAGGTGAACAAGGTCAAGGACAACAAGGTGAACAAGGTGGTAAAGAAGATAAAAGTCAGTTTAATTACAACAGGTATCTGAAAGCCTTGGGAATAGCTTATTTGAGTCCTCCAGAAGTTGGTAGCATTACAGATAAGGAAGCGTTGTTAGCTCAATACCAAGGTTGGGAAGATTAGCAAAACTAAGTTATAGGCTTTTCCCACTAAGATTCGACTACTAAGCATAAATCCGGCTTTTAATCCAATTCATGAATAACCAGATACCCGACTTCTTTGAGAAGTTGTAGAGACGTTCCATGGAACGTCTCTACTTTATAACCAGATGTCTACTCAAAACTGCAAGTAATAGCTAACTCGGCATGATTGACTAAAATTTCTTTTTCAAGTTGATAAACTGGATATTGAGGTGTGACAGCTAGTAATTTCTCAATTCTCTTCTGAGCAGCTTCTACAACTGCTTCATTTAAACTACCATTATTTAAACACTTAGCAAAATCTTCTGCTATTTTATATGTTCTCTCTAAGGATGAAGAATTGATATTTCGTGATACTATAAATAAATCACAACCAGCATTAAACGCACGCGCTACTGTTCCCGACTGCATAAACATATCCGAAACAGCTTTCATATCTAAGTCATCAGAAACAACCACTCCTTGAAAATTTAATTCTTCCCGAAGAATGTGATTTAAAATCGTTTTGGATAATGTCGCTGGAACTTCTGGATCAATTTGCGGGAACAAAATATGTGCTGTCATAATTAGCGGTATCTGTTCCTGAATGAGAGTCTGAAAAGGTATCAACTCCCGTTTTCGCAACTCTTCTAAACTTAGATTTAATATTGGTAACTCTAAATGAGAATCTGTGCTAGTGTCTCCATGTCCAGGAAAATGTTTAGCACAACCGAGAATATCCCTTTCCCTGAGTCCTTGGTAATATTCCCGCGCACTTTGACTAGCAGTTGCTGGAGTTGTCCCGAAAGCGCGGGGACCAATAATAGGGTTTTGAGGGTTAGAAAAAATATCAGCAACGGGAGAAAAAGAAAGATTAATTCCCAGTGATTTTAATTCTAAAGCCGTAGCTTTTGCTACTTGATAGGCTTGCGAGCGCAGCAAATAAGCATAAGGAAAGCGAGTAATGGGTAAAGGAGTCCTGACAACCCTTCCACCCTCATGATCTAAGCTGGTAAACAGGAAATCACGTTCAGTATATTCTCGTGTTTGTTGAATTAAATTCTTAAAGCTTTCTAACCAAACCGGATAAGGTACACCATCAAGAAAGTTTTTAGCGAAAAATATCACCCCAACAGGTTTTAACTCATTGAGAACCCGTTTATCATCATCGCTTAAGGTTGTACCCGAAACACCGAGAATGAGGTGATTGCCAAAGCTTTGTAAATGCTGTTTTACTGACATAAGAGTAAAAATAAAGGATAAATTTTCTCTACTCTATCCTTTCTACCCATTATTTTTTAACTGTCCCCAGTCACCAGTCACCAGTCACCTCTTCCCCTGCATTTTCTCCAAGCTAGGCCAAATGTAACAGAATGCAACGTATAATGAGAACCAGGAAACCATTAAGAAATATTGAAAAACAGTAGGTTTAAATGCGAGTTGCTATCGCTGGTGCTGGTTTAGCAGGACTTTCCTGCGCGAAATATCTAATAGATGCAGGCCACACACCCATTATCTTGGAGCGTAGGGATGTATTGGGTGGTCTAGTGGCAGCGTGGAAAGACTCTGACGGCGACTGGTACGAAACCGGGTTACACGCCTTCTTTGGGGCATACCCCAATATGCTGCAACTACTTAAAGAGTTGGGCATTGAAGACCGACTCCAGTGGAAAGAGCATACACTGATTTTTAATCAACCCGATAAGCCCGGAACACTATCACGTTTTGATGTTCCCGATATTCCTTCTCCATTTAATATCATTGCCTCAATTATTCGTAACAATGATATGTTGACTTGGGAGCAGAAGATTCGTTTCGCCATTGGTTTGCTTCCAGCCATAGTTCGCGGCCAAAAGTATGTTGAGGAGATGGACAAGTACAGCTTCTCAGATTGGTTAAAAAGACAAGGTGTTGGTGATAGGGTCGCCAGTGATGTGTTTATTGCTGCTTCTAAGGCGCTAACCTTTATCAACCCCGATGAAGTTTCTTCTACAATTTTATTAACCGCCCTCAATCGTTTTTTACAAGAACGATACGGCTCTAAAATTGCTTTTTTGGATGGTTCTCCCACAGAACGACTCTGCCAACCTATCGTTGATTACATTACCGAACGAGGTGGACAAGTCAGACTAAATGCGCCCTTAAAAGAGATTTTGCTCAACCCTGATGGTACAGTAAAAGGGTTATTGTTGCGCGGGTTAAATGGGGAGCCAGATGAAGAAGTGACAGCAGACTTTTACGTATCAGCCATATCGGTTGACCCATTAAAAGTTATGTTGCCAGAACCTTGGAAGCAGATGGAATTCTTCCAAAAGCTAGAAGGTTTAGAAGGTGTACCAGTAATTAACCTCCATCTATGGTTTGATCGGAAGTTAACAGACATTGATCACCTACTTTTTTCGCGATCGCCCCTCCTCAGCGTTTATGCTGATATGAGCAACACTTGTCGCGAATATGCTCACCCCTCTCGCTCAATGCTGGAATTAGTTCTAGCTCCCGCCAAAGATTGGATTAGCAAATCTGACGAGGAAATTGTCTGGGCTACTATGGCCGAGTTGGAAAAACTCTTTCCTGACCACTTTAAAGGAGACAACCCGGCAAAACTGCTGAAGTCTCACGTCGTCAAAACGCCGCGTTCAGTTTACAAAGCGACCCCTGGTCGTCAACAGTACCGTCCACCCCAAAAAACTCCTATAGCCAACTTCTTTTTGAGCGGGAGTTACACCATGCAACGCTATCTAGGCAGTATGGAGGGAGCAGTACTTTCTGGTAAGCTAACAGCACAGGCGATCTCCGATAGCATAGCGCCATCGGTAGCAAACTCTTCTAACCTGCAAACGCTAACTCGACTGCCCGCAACGAATGCTGCAACTGCCTGATTCCCCCCCGCGCATGAAAACGCTGGTCTCTGTAGATGAGTCCTACAAACTTTGTCAGGAACTCACAGCCAAGTATGCCAAAACTTTTTACCTGGGTACATTGCTGATGAGTCCGGCAAAGCGTCAATCTGTTTGGGCAATATACGCTTGGTGTCGCCGCACAGATGAATTAGTAGATGGCCCCGCATCTGCTATAACCACGCCAGAAACCCTAGACCTATGGGAAAAGCAGCTGGAATCAATTTTTGCGGGACATCCATTAGATAATTACGACGTAGCTTTAGTAGACACACTCCAAAGCTTTGCCCTGGAAATTCAACCCTTTCGGGATATGATTGCTGGTCAGCGCATGGATTTATACCGCAGTCGCTATGAAAAGTTTGAAGATTTGTATCTCTACTGCTACCGGGTTGCTGGCACTGTCGGCTTGATGTCAACCACGATTATGGGTATAGATACCAGCCTCTATACAGCACCCTGGTATCAAAATAAAAAAC
Source organism: Anabaena sphaerica FACHB-251 (assembly GCF_014696825.1). Classification (NCBI taxonomy): domain Bacteria; kingdom Bacillati; phylum Cyanobacteriota; class Cyanophyceae; order Nostocales; family Nostocaceae; genus Anabaena; species Anabaena sphaerica. The sequence goes on from NZ_JACJQU010000001.1 coordinate 495,211, forward strand.
CTTATCTTCCCATAGACGAAGCGATCGCCTTGGGTATAGCCAACCAACTGACCAACATTCTCCGCGATGTGGGTGAGGACGCACGCAGGGGCAGAATCTATATCCCCCTAGAAGACTTGGCTAAATTCAACTATAGCGAAGAAGAACTTTTTCAAGGTATTTTAGACGACCGTTGGCGTTCCTTGATGCAGTTTCAAATTGATCGCGCCCGCCAATATTACACCAAAGCCGATCAGGGAATTAGCTATCTCGCCCCTGATGCCCGTTGGCCAGTTTGGGCAGCATCTATGCTATATGGACAGATTTTAGATGTGATTGAGCGCAATGATTATGAAGTGTTCAGTCAACGTGCTTATGTTCCCCAGTGGCAAAAATTGCGTACCTTGCCAGCAGCTTGGATGCGATCGCAAGTTTTATAACTTGGTCCTTGGTCATTAGTCATTAGTCATTAGTAACTACTAGCTGACCACTGACCACTGACCACTGACCACTGACAAAAAAACTATTGACTAACCAAAAATTCTCTGCTAACATCATTAAGTATTACCTCTGGAGAGGTGGCTGAGTGGTCGAAAGCGGCAGATTGCTAATCTGTTGATGGAATCGTAAGGTCCATCCGAGGGTTCGAATCCCTCCTTCTCCGTTTATAAGTTTCAACAGTCCTCGGAATTGAACGGATTCACGAGTGTTGTTTTGATTTAGCTTTTATTCCTATATTTTCAAAGGTTGATGTTATTATTTAACCCTTGGAGCTTGAGTCATTTCCAGCTAAACTGACGGGTTAGTTTGATAATTGATTTTCAAGCTTCTCAACTTGAGAGGCGTGAAGGAATATATGGCAAAATTTAGTGTTTCCCTGGCTTTAAGTATGGCAACCCTAGCCAGTGGTTTTCTCTTAGGCGCTTGTGAAAATACCACCACAACCAATGGTGTGGCCAGCAACGGAACTACCGCCACCCCAGCAGCCAACACCACTACCACGGCTGCTAGTGCTAAAGGCTTAAAAATAGGCAGTTTATTACCAACAACAGGTGATTTAGCTTCCATCGGACAACAAATGGTTGGTTCAGTTCCCCTGCTGGTGGAAACTGTCAACGCTTGCGGTGGTGTCAACGGAGAAAAAGTCACATTAGTAGAAGTAGACGACCAAACCAAACCCGAAACCGGTGCAGCAGGTATGACCAAACTAGCAACGGTGGATAAAGTTGCTGGTGTAGTTGGTTCCTTTGCTAGTAGCGTTTCTACAGCTGCTATCTCAGTTGCTGCTCCTAACAAAGTCATGCTAGTTTCCCCTGGTAGTACCAGCCCCGTATTTACCGAAAAAGCCCAAAAAGGCGATTTTAAAGGATATTGGGCGCGGACTGCTCCTCCAGATACCTACCAAGCATTAGCTTTAGCCCAACTTGCTAAGAAAAAAGGTTTTAAAAGAGTTTCTACAGTCGTCATCAACAACGACTATGGCGTAGGTTTTGAAAAAGCATTTGTGCAAACTTTTGAAAAATTGGGTGGAACCGTAGTTAATAAAGATAAACCTGTCCGCTATGACCCCAAAGCCCAAACCTTTGAAACAGAAGCGGGTGCTGCTTTCGCTGGTAAACCTGATGCTGTATTAGCGGTTATGTATGCGGAAACAGGTAGTTTATTCCTTAAAGCTGCTTACCAGCAAGGTGTAGCCAAGGGAGTACAGATCATGCTGACTGACGGAGTGAAATCAGATAGTTTCCCTGAACAAGTAGGTAAAGGTCCTGATGGCAAATATCTGTTATCTGGGGCGATAGGTACAGTTCCCGGTTCCAGTGGTAAAGGTTTAGAAGCCTTTAATAAATTGTGGAAAGACAAAAAAGGCGGTACGCCAGGAGAATACGCACCTCAAGCCTGGGATGCTGGGGCTTTGTTGGTATTAGCAGCCCAAGCAGCCAAGGAAAATACAGGTGTAGGTATTGCTAGTAAAATTCGGGAAGTTTCTGCTGGTGATGGTACACCTGTGAGTGATGTTTGTGCAGGACTGAAGCTACTTAAAGAAGGGAAAAAGATTAATTACCAAGGTGCCAGCGGTGATGTGGATGTCGATGCTAACGGTGATGTAATTGGTGTCTACGATGTGTGGACTGTGGAAAATGACGGCAAAATCAAGGTGATAGACAAGGTTAGTCCTAAGTAGAGGCAGGAGGCAGGAAGCAGGAGGCGGGAGGCAGGAAGCAGGAGATAATATCTTATTTTCCCCATCTCCCCAGTCCCCAGTCCCCAGTCCCTAGTCAATTAAAAACCGCTAAAGTTGTAACCAACGCCAAACAACACACCGACATCAGTTTGATTAAAAAATCCAGCATTTACAGCGGCTGTGGCGGTGAATCTATTATTTAGAGGTATATCAATACCACCAGTTACTAGTAAAGCAGTTTCAGAGTTATCACCTGTTTTAATGGCTGCACCCGCTCCCACATAAGGAGCAATAGGTAAAGGTTCAGCAAGGGGATCTCCTACCTGCTGGAAGGAGAAATCGTAGGTGAGAGGAATAAGAAATGTAGTATCATCTCCTAAAATTACCGATGGTCTTGCTGATAAAGACCTTGTGAAACCGATTTTGCTGATGACTGTGAAATTACCATCGGCTAAGGCTGAATCTCCACCACTTAAACCGATGTTGCCAGCAACGCCAATATAGCTGCTACCACCACGGGTAGGTCTTCCTAGATCAATATCGGATTGTGCTATTTGATTGGGCTGTGCTACTTGAGCAGCAGATGGCTGGGATGTAGGCTCTGTATCTTCAGAAGTCAGCATTATTGATGAGGTGGCCACTGTGCCTGGAACGGGTATGATTGTCCGATTAGGCGTTTTTTCTGTAGCGGCGTTGGGAAACTGTTTTACTTCGGACACAGTGGTTGTGGTGAGTTCTGTGCTTTCCTGGTTCTCAGGCATTACAGCCGTAGGGGGCTGGGTTGTTTGAGCAGTTGCAGAGAGGCTACTAGCTAAAACTGTTAAGGCTGCTAGACTTGGCAAGCAAAAAAGATTTTTACGTAGAAACATAGTATTCACATTCACTCCTGCATGAATTAGGACAACAACTGATGATTGTTGCTGTGGGTTTAATGTAACAAATTTGAGCAATACTCAACATTTAACACCAAAAAATCGTTTTTACATCTTTAATTTGACGTATACAATTGAGGTTTAGAGACCAACCAATACATAGTAAATCCTGAATCTGATAGATGACATGGGAATATCTCAATTTTGCCAAAAAGCCTAAGATTCAGGCAACATCAGGATGTAGAGTGTTTTGTGGGGGATGCCACGCTGGCGTTATCAGCCTATTGTCTGATCAACCCTAATTTAAAATCTTCTCTCTAGAAAGATGCTGGTGTGCGATCGCCTTTAGGCAGGAAATTTTCAAAGATGGGAGGATGGAAGAAACTCATTTCAGGTTTAGTTATTTTAATTAGTGAATTGTAAATTTTTGTAAAATTGATGTCTTCAAGACTAGAAAGCTGAGATCTAGATAGCTAAACTAACAAAAAGTGCATCTGTACTGTTAATTATAAAAATTGTAGATATGGCGCTATAGCCTGAATGATCCCAGTCCAACTTATCCTGAAAAACTTCCTTAGTTACCGTGATGCAACTTTAGATTTTGGCGGTTTGCATACGGCTTGTATTTGTGGTTCTAATGGTGCGGGTAAATCTTCTCTTCTGGAAGCTATCACTTGGGCTATTTGGGGTGAAAGCCGTGCCACTGTAGAAGATGACGTGATTTATTCTGGCGCAAAAGAAGTCAGAGTTGATTTTACTTTCTACAATAACCAGCAGAAATATCGGGTGATTCGTACCCGTCTTCGGGGTGCAACTAGCGTTCTGGAATTTCAAATTGAAACTCCTGCTGGCTTTCGTCCTCTAACTGGTAAAGGGGTGCGAGCAACGCAGGATGTAATTTTACAACATATCAAGCTCGATTACGAGACTTTTATTAATTCTGCTTACCTGCGTCAAGGTCGAGCCGATGAATTTATGCTCAAGCGTCCTACGGAACGCAAGGAAATTTTAGCGGAGTTGTTAAAACTTAATCAATATGATCAATTGGAAGAACGGGCTAAGGACAATTCTAAACAGTATAAAGGACGGGCGGAAGAGTTAGAGCGTTCTTTGGATAATATCAAATCTCAACTCCAACAACGGGAAACAACCAAAGCCGAACGAGCAGGGTTAGAAGTTCAACTAAATCAACTCCAACAACAGCAAGCTTTTGATAATATTCAATTACAAAGTTTGCAAGTTGCTCAACACCAACGCCAAAATTTAGCAGAAAAACTGAGTTTTGTGAGGCATCAATATCAAAATCTGAGTCAAGATGGCGATCGCCTACATCAAGATCAGTTAGTTGTCAAATCCCAATTAGCGGATTTAGAATCTATTTTAAATCAATCAGCCCAAATTCAAGCCGGATACGCTCAATATCAAAGTCTGCAATCTCAAGAAGAAGCTTTTGCTGCTAAATTTGAACAACATACCCGCGCTATTAGTTTACGCCAACAACAGCAACAACAGCTTGCTAAACAAATCCAATCTCTTGAACGCCAACTGCAACAAGCCGAAGCTCAGTTAGAAGCTTTAGAACAACAAGAGCGAGAACTTCAACAAACTCTCACCAAAGCCGCAGAAGTAGACCCAGCTTTATCGCAATTAGCTGCTGCTCGTGAGCATCTCAATTATTTGGATCAATTGCAAATGCAAGTAAATCCTTTATTGCAACAACGAGCAAATTTACAAAGTCAGTTAGATCGCACTCATGCTAGTTTAGTGGCGCGTCTGGAACAGTTGCAAGCTACAGAAAATCAACTTCAAAGTCAAAATCGCCGCCAACCCCAGTTGCAACAAGCCGTGATGGATGTGGGTATTCAGATTGAACAGTTGGAGAAAAAACGCGTTTATTTGCAAAGGGTGCAGGAAAAAGGACATGAACGTCGGCACTTCATTGAACGTTTACAAGCTCACCAACGAGACTACGAGAAATTGCTGGGAGAATTAGAGCAAAAAATACAAATGCTCCAAAATCCTAATGCTTTGTGTCCCTTGTGTGAACGTCCTCTAGATGAGCATCACTGGAGTCGAGTTATCCAAAAAACCCAACTTGAATACGAAGATACTCAAGGGCAATTTTGGGTAGTGCGGGAACAGATGGCGGTTTCTGACCGAGAAATTCAGGTATTAAGGCAGGAATACAGGGAAATATCCCAGCAATTAGCAGCTTATGATGCTTTGCGGGAACAACGGGGACAATTAGCCGCTCAGTTGCAAGCTACAGCAGATATTCAAGAACAGCTACAACAAATTGCCGCAGAAAAGCAAAATTTAGAGTGTTCTTTGCAAGGTAATTATGCACCTGATCAGCAAGCAGAACTTCAAGAGTTAGACCAAAATTTACAACAACTCAATTACAATGAACGAGACCACGCTTTGGCTAGAAGTGAAGTTGAGCGTTGGCGGTGGGCAGAAATAAAACAAGCGCAGATTAAAGATGCCAAGAAAAAACAATTTCAACTAGCAGCGCGAAAACCAGAACTAGAAGCTAGTATTCACGAATTTAAAGCCACAATTCAGTCAGAACAAACAGATTCGGATATAGCGAGACAAATAAACGCCTTGGAACAGGAAATCAAGGAAATTGCTTACAGTTCTGAGCAACACAACAACTTACGCCAAGGTGTAAGAGAGTTTCAATCTTGGCAGATGCGCTATCAACAGTTATTATCTGCTCAACAGCAATATCCCCAAATTGCGAAAAGGTTAGAGGATTTAACAGCTTCTAAAAATAGCAGATTAGTAGAGCAGCAAAAACTTGCTAGTCAAATTGACATTATTGAGGAGCAATTAAAAGCTACTGCTAACCCCATCGAGCAAATTAATGCTTTAGAGCAGCAAATAGCAATTCGCCGCCGGGAACTGGATGAAAAAATAGCTTATTTGGGGCGTTTAGAACAGCGGGTACATCAGTTAGAAATGCTGCAAAATCAGTATGAACAAGAGCAGGAACAATTAAAATATTGTAAACAGCAACAGCGCGTTTATCAGGAATTAACGCAAGCTTTTGGTAAAAATGGTATCCAAGCTTTGATGATTGAGAATGTGTTACCACAACTGGAAGCTGAGACAAATCAACTACTTTCGCGTTTGAGTGCAAATCAATTGCACGTACAATTTGTCACCCAAAAAGCAGGAAGAAGTGGCAAGTCAACCAGGAAAAATGCCAAGTTGATTGATACTTTAGATATTTTAATTGCTGATGCGAGGGGAACGCGAGCGTATGAAACTTATTCTGGGGGGGAAGCGTTTAGAATTAACTTTGCGATTCGATTAGCGTTGGCGAAATTATTAGCGCAGCGTGCAGGTGCTGCACTGCAACTGTTAATTATAGATGAAGGGTTTGGTACACAAGATACAGAAGGCTGCGATCGCTTGATTGCGGCAATAAATGCGATCGCTGCTGATTTCGCTTGTATCCTGACTGTAACTCATATTCCCCACCTCAAAGAAGCTTTTCAAGCCCGGATAGAAGTTAATAAAACTCAGCAAGGTTCACATTTATCTTTGTCAATTTGATACTCGTCCAACTGCTCTTGTATCAGCCAACACCTTAACTTTTTCTTCATAGGACTTACGCAAGTGTCACATCATCTCTTGTAGAGTGCGTTAGAGTGCATAAATCCTGTCAATAAACAGATTTTTAAGATCTGACACACCCTACTATAGCAGGAGTTAGGAGTCAGGAGTAAAACCCTTTTGTAGTGGCAGTTTCATTATCAATGGATGTCCTAACCACCCTGTCCATGGCTATTATAATATGCCAGTTGCTTCAAGAGGCAGGAGGCAGGAGGAACCCACGTTTTAAAACGTGGGATTGAAGCAAGGACGCTTTGTATCTGGCGCTATGCGTCTCGATACAATTCCTCTTTTAAACTGGGCTTGAGACCCAGAACTAAAGTTTTAATTCATACTTCTTCCCTCCAGCAAGACAGCCCTCTGCCTCCTGCCTTCTTTGTAAGTCTTGCTGCAAATGAATACGTATGTATTGGTTACTTAAGTACAGGAATACATATTGGTGTCTTAAGTATAAAATATCATAGTTTATTTAAACTACCTTGACATTAGACAGGTTTATTCGTGATAATACTTATGTTATACCCTAAATACCACTGGCAAATAGTTAGAACTGCACGGCAATAACATTGCTTATAATATGGTTGCTTTTTACTAAAAAGTTATTTTTTGAGACCCTGCTTCTGTCTGGATTCTAGCTAATGAGCAAATTACCAGAATACTTTTAACAGTATTTTATATTCTTAGAAAATTGAATCCGGAAATTTCGAGTTAGATAAAATATACCTGATCTTGATATGCTAGTGAAAACACTGATAGCTATGCCATGTCTGAAGATTAAAGGCTTAGATATCTCCAGATGTGTAGAAACTGGAAGATACAGCATATTACTGGCAGGTAAGCTGTTGTGTATTAAAAATGCACAACAGCAAGTCAAAAGTCAAAAGTGAAGACAGGTTGAACCTTCTGTATCGAATATCGTCATATCCAATTTAGCCGCACATCAGCTTATTTTGAATTCAGGGACGCATTACCAAGGTAAAAATAATAAATCTTAATGGATTATGCAAAATCAACAATACAAAAATAATCAAATCAGAAGCATTCTACTAAAGCAAAGACTAATATGATAATTTTTATGATTGGGGTAATCAGCTGCTTAGGGATTCAGTTAATTATCTGGCATAGTTTTAATTTTCTCTCACCACAATTTAGTCATGAAAAAAACGAAAAATATCAAAATACGAAGATAGACCAAGTAAATTCAGCCGAATATTTGGCAAAGAAATTACAAATGGAAAAGGCTGAACGTCAAAGAATCCAAACAGAATTAGAAAAATTCCTGGTTTTGCAAAAAGCAACTCTAGAGTCTACTAAAGACGCTATTTTAATTTTAGATAGTCTAGATAGAATTATAGGTTTTAATCAAAATTTTCTTCAGATGTGGGGCATTACGGAATTATTAATAAAATCAGGTAATTACAAACAAGCCCTAAGAATTGCCATGAGAAAACTAGATAATCCCAAATATTATCTGTCTAGATTAAGAGAATTAAATCAAAATAGGGATATTAAAATTAATGATCTCATCCTTTTTAAGGATGGAAGAGTATTTAATCCTTATTACCAACAACAGCATATTGGTGAAAAAAATATTGGCAAGATTTGGAGTTTTCGTGATATCACTGCGGAAAAATTAGCATCAGCTACAATTCATTATCAAGCTTTACATGACACTTTAACTAATTTGCCAAACAGAGTCCTATTTCATAATCTACTCATGGCATCTTTGAAAAAAGTCAGTCATAGTCATACTCTGGCCGTATGTTTTTTAGACTTAGACCGATTCAAAAAAATTAACGACAGTTTAGGTCATGCTATTGGTGATCAATTATTACAAATGGTTGCCCAACGGCTCAGGGAATGTCTGTGTCCTGGTGATATAATTGCGCGTTGGGGAGGGGATGAGTTCACTATTATTTTACCAGAAATTAGTGATAGCAAGGATGTAAATCTTATCCAAGAGCGTATATTCGCAGCTTTTAAAGAAGGATTTAAAATAGATAATTACCACTTAAATATTAGCCCTAGTATTGGTATTGCTTTATATCCCCAACATGGAGAAGATGCAGAAACTCTGATTAAAAATGCTGATGCGGCATTATCCCGTGTAAAATTACAGGGACGTAATAATTACAAACTCTATCACCCAGCTATCAATTCCCAAGCTACAGAATTGTTCATTTTAGAAAATAGTTTGCACCATGCCTTAGAGAGGCAAGAATTTAAAGTTTACTACCAACCGCAAGTAAACAGTTCTACGGGTGAAATTACTAAAATGGAAGCTCTACTGCGTTGGCAACATCCAGAATTAGGTTTAATTCCACCGGCTACTTTTATTCCTATTGCTGAAGAAACTGGATTAATTTTACCAATTTCCGAATGGGTTTTGAAAACTGCCTGTTTACAAAACAAATCTTGGCAGCAGAATCTAAATTTACCATCTTTATCAGTGGCTGTGAATCTTTCAGCTAGACAATTTCAGCAACCTAACTTAGTTGACATGGTAGAACAAGTTCTATCAGAAACTAAATTGGAACACAAATATTTAGAGTTAGAAATTACTGAAACTGTGGCTATGCAAGATGTGGAATTGACTAGAAAGATTTTAAAAGAATTAGATCAGATAGGAGTGACTATATCGATAGATGACTTTGGTACAGGATATTCTTCTCTCAGTTATTTAAAAGACTTTCCCATTCATGCCTTAAAAATTGATCAGTCTTTTGTGCGTGATCTCGCTAATGGTGATAATCAGACAGCGATTACAACAGCGATAATTGCCTTAGCACATGGACTGAATTTAGCAGTAGTTGCGGAAGGAGTCGAAACTGAAGAACAGTTCAATTTATTGCGAATCCTTGAGTGTGAAGTTATGCAAGGGTATCTTTTTAGTCACCCCCTATCATCTGAAGAAGCCACGAGGATGCTGAGAGCATATCACCCGATTGATACTCCCCCGTCAAGCTTACGTTGTGGTGGAGGAAAATTATTATTTAACAAAAACCTAATTTTTAGTACAATTACCAACGAGTCTTACAGTCTTTCCACAAGCGTGGATTTACGTGTGTCTCACAATATTTTATAGAATTGATGGGAACAAAAATTTCCTACACAATAATTACTAAATACAGCAAAATTCAGGAGTCAGGAGTAAAATCAGCTTTATACTTAAGAGGGTGTTTGAAAAGTCTAAATTCATACTACCGTGAGCGATTAGAAATTCCGCCTACACAGACAAAACCCATCTGCGTGGGTTCAAAAGCTTTATTTTTCATTAGTCCACGGAGGTAGACTTAGTTTGTGTAGTAGTGTTCGCGCCAGCGTGGCGTTCGCGGTAGCGTGCCGGAGGCATCAGCCATATTATATTCGCCAAAAACTTTTCAAACATCCTCTAATAGCACAGCGTGGCGGTAGCCATTTTTTGATTTAAATTTTGCACTTCATTTACCTGTAATCTGCTGTATTTGTGATTGTTCTTGTGAGTCTTTTTATTATTCAACTCGTTTAGTATTACCTGCTTTAACCCAACCTTCTTTATCAGTACCTTCAATACGAATTTTTTGCCAATTTTTATCTTGGCTTTCTTCTAAGATAATCAATTTCTCATTAGCACCAACCCCACCCACACTTTGAGCATCCAGTGTTGGTTTATCTCTCATACTCAAGCCTTGAGGCCAAGTTACAACAGCTTTGTAAGCCCCAGGCGGTAATGAATCAGGTGATTCAGTGGGAGTAGGAGTAGGACTGGGAGTGGAAGTAGGAGTAGGTTTGGGGGTAGATGTGTCTTTTACCTCAGCGACTTTTGGTTTGTCAGCTTTGGGTTTGGGATTATCATTAGCATATGTAGGTTTTTCCGGGGGTATGGCAGTGCGATTGACAAAATAGAGAGCTATCGTGAGTCCGCTACCTAATAAAACAGCGATCGCTAATAAAAAACCAAGTATAAGTTTAAAGAAACCAGAAAGCATATTTATATCCTTTAGTTAGTGGTAATTGGTGATTGGTAAATTTTTAACTGTCACCTGTCACCTGTCAACTGTCACCTGTCCCCAGTCCCTGTTTTCATCAATAGTCCATAGTAAATGATCATTAGACTATGAACTATTGATTAAGTAATTTCGACTAAAATATTATTACAGTTGGCGTTGAATGCGTTCACTCAAAGAACTATGCTTAGAAGCCAAACGCGCCCTACCCGCAGCAGCCCATTCTTGCAGTTTTTGAATCTGTTCTACCGCTGTTCGCGCCAAAGGTATGATTTGACTAGCAGCTTCTAAAATATCATCGGTGGTAAAATCACGATTTTGACTAAAACCAATGTGCATCGCTTCAATTAACGTTTGTTCAATCTCTGCACCGGAAAAATCAGGAGTTTCGTAGGCTAATCTATCAATTTCATAGCTTTTCAAATTGTGGGGACGCAATCTGGATAAATGGACGTTAAAAATGGCTTTTCTCTCTTCTTGACTAGGTAAACCGACAAAGAAAATTTCATCAAATCGACCTTTTCGCAGCATTTCCGGTGGTAAAGCTTGAATATCGTTAGCGGTAGAAACAACAAACACTGGTGAGGTTTTTTCTGCTAACCAGGTGATAAATGTCCCAAATACCCGGCTAGTTGTTCCCGCGTCACCTTTACTACCCAACCCCGAAAAAGCTTTATCAATTTCATCAATCCACAATACGCAGGGTGCAAGGGCTTCAGCGACTTGTATCATTTGGCGAGTGCGGGATTCCGATTCACCGACTAAACCACCAAATAACCGCCCCACATCTAAGCGTAATAAGGGTAAATGCCAATGATGGGCGATCGCTTTTGCTGTTAAAGATTTACCAGTTCCCTGAATACCCACCAACATTAAACCACGGGGGTGCGGTAATCCGTACTGTCGCGCTCGTTCTGTGAATGAACCACCCCGACGAATTAACCAGTCTTTGAGGTTATCAAGTCCTCCTATATCAGAAATCTGCTCAGTGGCGGGGTAAAAGTCGAGGATTTGGGTTTGGCGGATAGTTTGGCGTTTTTCCTCCAAAACTAAATCAACGTCCTCTGGTTGTAATTCTCCGTGGGATGCGATCGCCCTGGCTAAAACTCGGCGTATCCGTTCCATTGATAAACCTTGACAAGAACGCACCAAGTCATCAAGAAATTTACCAGATGGTGAGTTACCAGTGGCTTGTAATAACCGTTCTACTTCGGTTTTAATTTCTGGTGCTGCGGGTAAGGGAAATTCCACCACCGTCAACACTTCCATTAAGTCGTCAGGAATGGCGATGCGTGGTGATAATAAAACAATATTTTTCGGTTGAGATTTCAGGAGTCTGGCTAAATTGCGGAGTTTACGAGAAATAGCCACATCATCTAAAAAGCGGTGATAATCCCGAAGAATCAACACCGCAGGCGCGGAAGCTGGTAATTTTTCGATAAATTCCAATGCTTGTAAGGGGTTGCGCTTTCCAAAGCCTGCATCGTTGGGGTTTCCTTGATAACCATCGACAAAATCCCAGGTATAAACGGGGCGGTTTCCTTGGTTTGTGGCTTCTTCGCGGATGGCGGCTTCTACTCGTTCTTCTTCGTAGGTGGGGATATAAATTAGCGGGTAGCGGGCGCGGAGGAGGAGTTTAAATTCGTCTCGGAAGTTCATGATCTGGGTTTTTGGTGGTTTTTGTTATTTTCCTATTTTTAAGGTAATGAACCACGAAGGAGCGAAGGAAGCGAAGGAAGAAGGGTTTTATCTCACGCAAAGACGCAAAGACGCAAAGGAGGAGGAGAGAATAAGAGGTAGTATCGTTATTATCGTTTAGTAGTCTTATCCGTCTGGGAATGAATTCCCAGCCTCATAGCGGAAGTCCGTTAAAACCGACTAAAAATAACTATTCTTCAATTAACCAACCACGCTGTATCCCATATTCAATTCCTCCAGTCCAGTCCATTGTTAAATGCTTCCGTACTTTATGGAATAAATGTTGAACTACAGTTGGATTAATTGGATTTTTAATATATTTTTCTTCATACCTAAATTCTCTATCAGTGTTTTTCTGCTGACGTAGTACATAAATCTGATCAACCTTGTACTTCCGAAGATTGACATCACTTGTCAACTTTATCCACTCCATTAATACAATATACAAACTATTGGGATTTCTTGCTTTTAAATCCTCTGCGGCTCGTGATGAACCTTCCAACATAGTTTTATCAAGATAAGTTTTACATTCAATCACAATAACTGGAATATCAAAAATATGAGTTTCTGTGTTACCTATAACTGTAACTTCTGTATAGTTTTCAGGTTCTTCTTTAAGAAGTGTTAGCATTTCACCAGAATTTTCTTCTTCCTCTGGTGGTGTAACTGCTTCAAATGATGCTTCAATAGTTGCACCAATCACAAAATTATGGTCTTTCTTTTCAATACGTGCATAGGGGCGTTTTAACATCTCAGCATATTTTGGAGGTACAAAGAAAATATCTTTAAAAGTATGGGATTTGCCAATGAGAGCATTTTCTCCAAAATCTTTTGCTAAATCTCGAAACAAATAATAAAGAAATTCTTCCAATACACTAGAGTGAAGATTAGAACGAGAGTCAAACTTCTCTGCATAATGTTGTTGATCTAAAAAATCTTTATATGTTGATAAAAGTTCTACTCGTTTAGAAATAATCGCATCATCATTTTTAGCAGGTGTTGATGTTGGTCCAACTAATTCAACATTGGCTAAATGCCATTTATCATACTCAATTCTAATCTCTTGGATAAATTTTCTGCTTTCAGGATCTCTGTATTTTTTGCGGTGATTTTCCTTTTGTTCCAGATTTGAACCATGAACTAAAGGGTTTCTATCAGTTGTGGACATAGGTCTAATTTTTCTTGAAGATGAAGTGCAATTGCTTTAGCCAGAAGGGGGGGTACAGCATTACCTATCTGATTGTACTGGCAAAGAAACTTTTCATTAAATCTATTTTCTCTTTGTAATAACTTATGAGATACAACAGTTTTCTTTCCTAAAAAACGATAAGTATCAGGGAAAGATTGAACACGCGCACCTTCACGGGCTGTCAAATTACGATGCTGGAAAGGATGGATAAAATTAGCATAGAAAGAAGCTGCTATGGTGTGGGCTGGTTTATAAGGATTTAAACGTCGGTTATTTTGATCATAAGTTGTACCAGATAATTCACCATTTCCACTACGGCGTTTAGCACCATATTCTTTTGGGACATCTGAACTACATTCACCCCATTTGATTTGTTTAAAACGTTCTACCAACCTGTTAGAATGCTCCATTGCTACATGATTATACAGTATTTTACTACCATTTCTGATCCAGTGCTGATAGTGATTTTGAGATTCTAATATATAGGGTTGTTCTTCTTTACCTTCTCGTGCATTAAGTGGAGGTAAATCTGATATTGCATCCCATAAGTTAATAGCAGGAATTAAATTTATTTCCTCAAACGATAATTGATAACTATTAATAGTTAATAAATCTAGGGAATGTGTTTTTTGCGGAGTTCCTAATTTTTTACCTAGTTTATTTCCGACAATAAAGACACGCTCTCTAATTTGGGGTACACCATATTCAGCCGAATTGAGTAACCATACTTCTACAAAATAGCCGATATCTTCAAAAGTTTTCTTAATAATATCTATTACCTTTACTCCTTCACTATTTTTGCGTGACAGTAAACCTTTCACGTTTTCCATGACAAATGCTTTAGGTTCCAGAAAATTTATCCACTGAGCAAAGTTAATGAATAAAGTATTTCTAGGATCATGCGGGTCTTTTTCGGCTGGTCCAGCAATACTAAAACCTTGACATGGAGGACCACCAATAATAATATCCGGTTTGTAGAGACAGATTTCTTTAACACTACTTAGGGTATTAAAATTACGAATATCATTTTGAATAACTGTCATTCCAGGCTGGTTATAACGCAGCGTATCACAAGCCCAAGCATCAATTTCAACAGATATAGGAATAGAAAAACCTGCCATCTTAAAACCTAAACCAAAGCCTCCAGCACCCGCAAATAAATCAATAGCAACAGGTTGGTTTGTTATCATAGTCAGTTACTGTAGTTGTTTATCGCATTTAACCTCTAAATAACTTATCATAGTACAAGAGCAAGGAGATAAAATTATGTCAGAAACAGGGCTTATAGAAATGCTAAATATTATCCGAACAATAAAAAACAAACAGTCTACCAAATTATCACAACCTCATCCACCCCATCGTCAAGGATCAGGTAAATCAATTCTATACCATGCTGGAAGGTGGGTTGGTGATGATATTAAAGAATGTTTAGCATTAGTAAAATATTCCCGTGGCTTGGCTGAATTTTAATGGGGCTAACACAATGACATCAGGACATTTAGCAATTGTTAAAAATGGGAAAATAGAATTAGTAGATCCCGTATCTATTCCTGAAGGAACAAAAGTATTTATTATTCCTATTGTTTTAGAACCCGATACAGAAGAAAGAGAAAATTGGGAAAATTTTTCTTTAAATAACTTAAATCAATGTTATGCAGAAAATGAACCAGAATATAACATAGAATCAATAAATAATATAAACTTTACGAAATAAGATAATCTTTATATTCAAGAGAATAATCTATAAAAAAAACCGAATACATAGGGAAGAAATGAGGAATAATCCAGCATTTCAAACCCTTTAAAAATACTATTCTGGAAGTTGCTTTTTCAAGCTTTGCAAAGCAGACCAACGACTATCAACAATCTCCTCAGAACTACCAGCAACTTTATCCAAAATACCTGGACAATTGCGATCGCACAACTGGCGCTGAGGAATAGCTAAACACATTTGCTCATACAGCCATTCACTAGGATAAAAATAACCATCGGGTGTTACCGTTTCCACTAAATCTTCTATAGCCACTTCCATTTCTAAAGGCAAGTGTTCCGTTTGATTAGCCTTTTCATCTAACCAAATAATTTCTTTAGTATTAACAGCCAAACGTTGATTATATTGCTGCAAACAGCGGTTACAGGTACAAGTGATAATTGTTTCTGCCTGACCAGAAACTTCTAAATAATTCCCCTGATGCTGCACGCGAATAGTTCCACGCACCGGGGTTAAAGTTTCCAGACCAGGCAGAGACTCATTAACTTGAACTTCCTCTGTTCGCTCCGGGGCTTTAGTTAGCTGCGGAATAAAAATAGCGTCCATAGGATTTGTGAGACATCCTCACGCAAAATTATGATTGATGATCAGCAAAATTGCTGTTAGTACATCTTTGATTTTAGCTTTAATAGCCAGGATCTGTTGGTGGTTCAGTGGCAGGACGAACTACCAAATTACGATGGGGTTCTTTGCCACGGCTAAAGGTTTCTAAATCAGGAAAGTCCTGCAAAAAGCTGTGAACTTGACGACGTTCCGCCGAACTGAGAGATTTAATTTCCACCTCTCGTCCAGAAAAACGCACTTCTTGAGCCGCTGTTTTTGCCAAAGCACTAATTTCCGCTTGTCGTCTGACGCGGTAGCCATTCAACTCAATGGTATAAGATGCCTGTTCATGCTCTGGTTGATGCACATTAAGCACCGAATTTGCTAGATACTGCATCGCATCTAGCACAGAACCACCAGCACCAATCACCACCTTGATTTGTTCTGGCATCAAATTCGTTTCATCAATGGTCAACCAATAGCTATCAGGTTCTTGAGAGTCTGCCCCAATAGCAGGAGCAGCCCCTAAATTACCTTTAACACCAGTAGAAATCCCAGTGAGTTGCAGCAATTGTGTTAACCATTCTTCACCACGCTGCATAGAAATGTCACTCATAATCAGCCTGTAGCCTTTTTCTTAGAACTTTTTGGCTCAAAGGGCAAAGTCTTAGCTTCTGCGGTTGCTGCTTCTTTTTCCTTCTCCTGAATAGCCACCAACTTTTGCAATTCCTCCGATAGAGGTTCGCGGGAAAGAATGTAGGTTTGCAGGGTTTGGAAAACGTTACCAATTACCATGTACATCAGTACACCAGCTGGCAGAGGGAAGAACAAAAACATCCCCGAAAAAATCACAGGGGTGATTTTGTTAACTGTATCCTGTTGAGGATTACCACCACTGGAATTCTGCCCAGAAAGCATTTGGCTAACGTAAAGACTGATACCAAAGAAGACAATCATGGCCACAATATCCCAGTGAACTGTACCATCGGGATCAATTGCACCCACCCTACCTAAAGCATCAATAAACAGAAATCCTTTATCTGCTGCCAGTCCAGGAATTGTACCTTGTATGGTGACATCTCCTGGCTGTAAGGCTTCTATATTGCCATCGGCATCAATTTTGACCCTTTCTTCCCCTTTGGTAATTTTCCATTCAGGGGTTAACTTAGTTTCTGGATGTGCTGCCAATAGGGCATCAAAGGGTTTACCTTCTACTGTCTGATATTGAATCTTAGTTTTTTCTCCCACAGCCAACTTGTTACCACTGGGAAGAATAGCAGTAATTTTTGTGTGTTCCCCATCAGCAATATAAATATTTTGCGGAGGAGTGGCAAAAGCTTGGGGTTGAATTTGTTCGATTTGTTCGGCTGGGAAGACTTGCAGGTTAACGGAGTAGTTAACTCCTGCAAATGGTGAACCCCGCAAAGTAGCAAACAGTGCTAGTAAGACAGGCATCTGTAACAGCAGCGGCAAACATCCTGCCAAGGGGTTGCCAAATTCTTTTTGAACATTGACCATTTCCTCTTGCTGCTTTTGCGGATCATCTTTATAGCGTTCTTTGACTTCCGCCATCCGCTTTTGCATCACAGGCTGCACAACCCGCATTCGTCGCATACTGCGAATCGAGCCAGCACTCAAGGGGTAGAGCGCAAAGCGGATTATCAATGTCAAGGCAACGATCGCTAATCCATAGCTGGGGAAAAAACCATAGAAGAAGTCTATGATTGGCAGCATCACGTTGTTTGAGAGAAACCCGATACCAAAATCCATTATTCTGAATCCAACCCAAGGTACTGTAAACTGAACTGAATCTAATTTATCTAAATCGTGATTTATTAGCGACTAACCTTTGCTACGGATAGCCGCACAGGGAAGAAAGCAGGGGGAGCAGGGGATGCAGGGGGAGAAAAATTAATTCTTTCTACTGAACTCCTGTACGGGCGAACGGCCGTTCCCCCCTCCTGACTCCTGCTGTATTTTCCCAGTTTGATTGGTCTTGATATACACAGTTTATGAATGACTACTTGGAAGTAGGAGTATATTGGGGATTTTTAGCAGCAACTTTTTCATTAATGTAGTCATAAACTTCCCGAAAGTTGGGAACAGCACGCATTTCTAAACGGGTACCGTTTTTGAGGGTAAGTACCATATCTCCCCATAAGCCAACTCCACGGGGGATTTTGACGACTTTGACGATTTCTGAGTAAATTACGTCAGTGCGATCGCGTCCCATCCAACCACCCGTTACGCCAACGCGTCGGTCAGTAATCCGGAAACGCAGCCACAACGCTCTCACAATTGCCCCAACAGTTAATGGTAAACCAACCACGGTTAGCCCAATCAATATATTGAGAATCAAATCCCCAATATGGGGGCCACCTTCATAATAAATTTCTTCACGAATACCCATTTATGACCTCAGCTTTTACCAACAACTGCTCTAATTCTTGCAGAAATTGTTGGCTTACGCACTCAGATTCTGCTGTCTTTGGCTTAACAATCACTACTAGCCGCCATCCTGGAGAAAATTTAGGCAATAATTGATACAATGCGGTTGTAATTTGCCGTTTAATGCGGTTGCGAACTACTGCTCTTTTACTGACTTTGGTGCTAATAGAAACGCCAATTTTTGTGCTGGCTAAATCTTCACAGCTACTTGATTGTATAGTCATAGCGCCATGATCCAAACAAGGATCTTTTGGACGTGACGGTTTTAAAGCTCTCAAAGTGAAATGAGAGCTATGACACCGAATTCCTTCCCGGAAAACCGCCTGAAAATCCTTGCGGGATTTTAATCGATATGCTTTGGGCAAAGCCACAGCTACTCTACTATTTGCTGGATCTACCCTAAACGCTCAAACGATGACGGCCTTTTCTTCTTCTGGCACTAATCACGTTTCTGCCGTCTGGTGTCCGCATTCTAGCGCGAAAACCAGAGGTTCTCTTTCTCTTACGGCAAGTACCGCCCAATGTTCTTTGCATACCGTTCTCCTCTTAGACGATTTTTATAAAAAGTCACAATCTGTTATCTTACCACTTTACAGGCGATAGGAACATATTTCTGGATAGAGTTTCTGGGGACTGGGATAGGCAGAAAGCAGAAGGCAGGAGGCAGGAGGCAGGAGGCGAAGAGTTTCCCCCTTGCTCCCTGCGCCCTGCTCCTTGTCCTCTCACCTGTTCCCTGTTCCCTGTTCCCTGTTCCCTTGTTAAGAAATACTGATAATCCACGAGCCGAGATAACGCAGTAGTGGCACCTGTCCTGGGGAGAGAACTTGGCAGTTAAAATAGTAAATTCCGCCAAAGGGGGGATTCTGCACATTAGATAGCACTAACTCAACGCTCGTACCAGCAGGTACTGGCTCTTGGGGAAATATTTCAATTACCCGTCCTTCTTTCTCCCATTTAACTTCAGATAGGGGAACGCTTTTACCATTGACTCTAACTTCAACATTTTTGGGATCAAAACTGCCTTTGTAATAATTAGGGTAAGTAATGGCAAATTGGGCAACTGCCAAGTTCATTTTTTTGGCGGGTAGTCTGAGTCTATATCTATCAGTACCAAGTCTTTGTCCATCAAAATCTAACCGGAAGGGCAGCTGATTTTCTGACTTAACTCCGCTAAATAGTGTAAAACCCTGTGATTGCGCCAAAGTCGCAGCCGGAATACTTGTCAATAAACAACCAGTCACAGCTAAGGCAGAAAATAAACGTCGCATAGTTAGGCTTCCTCTGGTAAATATTATGTTTGTAATCTTAAGTAACAGTTTTGTTAGTATTATTAACTAAACTTTACTACTCTATGCTTGACAATGGACGATAAATATAAGCAAAAGTGCCTTTTTACTCTGACGGGGTGACAATGAAGGTAAAAACAAGGCATGGTGTCGGGTGTCGGGTATGGGGTGTAGAGACAACAAAGATTTGTAAATGGATTTTTGGTTGGTTTGTGTTTCAAATTATATACAAATATTGAGAAATATGACATTTTTTTATAAAAATTGAAATATGGTTTTAGCGATCGCTAGTTAAATTGCGATAAATTGGTTAGACTCAAACTTTCTGTCCGCCTGGGGTAGCTGCCAAGAAGTGATGTAAATAACTTTTTGTATCCTAGAGGCATCATCTAAAATCTGAATGTGTTTCTATGAAGGTGCTTAATTATCAGTGTTTTGGTAATTGATAATATTTTGTAACAACAGGAATGAGCGAATAAATAGTTAAGAATTAAGTGAAAAAATATCAATTTCGCGAAATTTGATGAATACTTCAAAATGTCAGAAAGCAAAATCAAAACTTATCAATCCCGAAAAGAATCTGAAGACATAGATATAATATCAGGAAATCAACATAAGATGTGCAGTAAGTAAACTAGTTTGCAACCATCTGGAATTATAACTGCAAGCCGCAAAGATTCTCTTTGCAGGGAGAAATAAGAATGGGAAAGACAAAGTTCAAAGTTTAATCTACTATCAAAATTTATGGATAATCTTGCCTGTCTAGGGGCTACAAGTGACGTACATCCATAGTTAGCAGATATTAGGTATTCATCTCCAGGAGATTTCATGAAAATAGCAGTTGCTAAAGAAATTGAAGTTTGTGAACGTCGGGTGTCATTAATTCCTGACACAGTAGCCAAGTTAGTAAAACAAGGCTTAGAGATTTTAGTAGAAAGTGGTGCGGGAGAAAAAGCATATTTCAGTGATGCTGACTATGAAGCAGCCGGAGCCAAAATTATCAGCGATGCAGCAACATTATGGAGTGAAGCTGATATATTGCTGAAAGTAAGTCCACCACAAGAACGAGAAGATGGACGCTCAGAAATAGATTTACTCAAACCAGGATCAGTTTTAATTAGCTTTCTTAATCCTTTGGGTAATCCTGTCGTAGCGCAACAATTGGCAAATCGTCAAATTACTGCTTTGAGTATGGAATTAATTCCCCGTACTACTAGGGCGCAAAGTATGGATGCTTTATCTTCTCAAGCTTCACTAGCGGGGTATAAATCTGTATTGATTGCGGCGGCGGCATTACCGAAATATTTCCCAATGTTGACAACTGCTGCGGGTACGATCGCTCCCGCTAAAGTATTTATTATGGGAGCAGGTGTAGCAGGATTGCAAGCGATCGCAACTGCTAGAAGATTAGGCGCAGTCGTAGAAGCCTTTGACATTCGCCCAGCCGTTAAAGAAGAAGTACAAAGCTTAGGCGCGAAATTCGTCGAAGTCAAACTAGAAGAAGAAACCGTTGCTGCTGGTGGTTACGCCAAAGAAATCTCCGAAGACAGTAAAAAACGCACTCAGGAACTAGTCGCTGAACACGTCAAAAACTCTGATGTGGTGATTACTACCGCCCAAGTACCAGGAAGAAAAGCACCACAACTAGTTACCCAAGAAATGGTAGCTCAGATGAAACCCGGTTCAGTCATAGTAGACTTAGCCGCAGAACAAGGTGGAAACTGCGCTTGTACAGAAGCAGGTAAAGACATTGTTTGGAATGGTGTAACAATTATTGGCCCCATTAATTTACCCTCATCAATGCCAGTACACGCCAGTCAACTGTATGCAAAGAATGTCACATCATTAATGCAACTGCTGATTAAAGACAAAGCCTTGCAAATCAACTTTGGTGACGACATCGTTGACGCAGCTTGCGTTACTCACGCTGGAGAAATTAGAAACCAACGAGTAAAGGATGCTTTGCAAGCAGTAGCGGTGTAACTAAACATAGATTGAATGAACCACGTTCGCGAAGCGTGCCGATAGCTTGCGTGGCGACGCAGGAGCCATAGGCATAGGCACGAAGAACACGAAGGAAGAAGAGTTTGAGAGAGATTTTACGTGAGTGTTGTAGATTTTCTCTTTGCGTCTTTGCTCCTTTGCATCTTTGCTCGAAACTCATTAACTCCAAAATCAAAATGACAGAAGCATTACTTGCGGCCTTATTTGTACTCGTCTTAGCCTCCTTCATCGGCTTTGAAGTCATCAACAAAGTTCCCCCCACATTACACACCCCCTTAATGTCCGGTTCAAACGCTATTTCCGGCATTTCCGTAATTGGGGCAATATTAGCTGCTGGGGAGAGAAACACCAATTTATCAGTAATTCTCGGCTTAATTGCGGTGATATTGGCAATGGTTAACGTTGTCGGTGGTTTTTTAGTAACAGACAGAATGCTGCAAATGTTTAAGAAAAAGGAAGTTAAAGCATGAGCGACTTTTTACCAACTGGGATACAGCTAACTTACTTAGTCGCTGCATCGTTATTTATTCTCGGTTTGAAAAAACTCGGTTCTCCCGCTACAGCTAGAAACGGTAATCTTGTCGCTGCTGTGGGGATGCTGTTAGCTGTTGTTGCCACTTTATTAGATCAGCACGTATTAAATTACGAGATGATATTGATAGGTTTGGTGATTGGTTCTATTATTGGAGCGATCGCAGCTTACAAAGTGCAAATGACCGAAATGCCCCAAATGGTGGGTTTACTCAACGGTTTGGGTGGCGCATCTTCCGCACTTATTGCAGTTGCTGAATTTTGGCGGTTGTTAGGAAGTTCTAAACCTATCCCCCTCGATGTCAACATTTCCATGTTATTGGATGTGTTAATCGGTGGCGTGACATTAACAGGTAGTTTTCTCGCTTTTGCCAAATTGCAAGGTTTAGTTAGTGGTACTCCTATTACCTTTCCTTTCCAGCAACCATTTAACCTCTTGCTGTTGGGTTCATATTTAGCCGGAAGTGCATATTTAATCATCTCACCCGATAGTTTACCCATCTTTTTAGCGGTGGTAGCTGTTTCCTTGGTATTGGGTGTGATGTTCGTCCTCCCCATTGGTGGGGGTGATATGCCGGTGGTAATCTCCCTGTTGAACTCCCTCTCCGGTGTGGCTGCGGCTGCGGCTGGGTTTGTGGTGATGAACAATATGTTAATCATCGCCGGTGCTTTGGTGGGCGCTTCTGGTTTAATCCTTACAGAAATTATGTGTAAGGCTATGAACCGTTCTTTGTTCAGTGTCTTATTTAGTGCTTTTGGTTCAGTTTCTACTGCTGCTGCTACTGCTAGTGGTGGTGCAAGTAGTCAACCAGTTCGCAGTATTGATGCTGAAGAAGGGGCGATGATGTTGGGATATGCTCGTTCTGTGGTAATTGTCCCAGGATACGGTATGGCGGTTGCTCAAGCACAGCATAGCGTCCGGGAGTTGGCAGATCAACTAGAACGCATGGGTGTGGATGTGAAATATGCGATACATCCGGTTGCGGGGAGAATGCCGGGACACATGAATGTATTATTGGCGGAAGCTAATGTACCTTATACGCAGTTGTACGATATGGAGGATATTAATCCCCAGTTTGAACAAGCTGATGTGGCGTTAGTGATTGGTGCTAATGATGTGGTCAATCCTGCGGCGCGTAGTGATGCGAGTAGTCCTATTTATGGGATGCCGATTTTGGAGGTTGATCGCGCAAAGCAGACTATTGTGATTAAGCGTGGTATGAGTGCTGGTTTTGCTGGTGTTGATAATGAGTTGTTTTATAAGGATAAAACGACGATGTTGTTTGGTAGTGCTAAGGATATGGTGGCTAAGTTGGTTAGTGAGGTGAAGCAACTTTAGGTTAAATATTGTGCAGGGTGTGTCAAATAAGCAAGTAAGTTATATCAGTAGTTTATTTTCGAGTTTGACGCACCAATCTTATATTAAACTCTTTGTTATGCTTTTGAAGTTTTGATAATATTTTTATAAATTCTGTCTAATTTAAGTTATAATTTGCAATTAAATTAGAATAAAAATGTCAAATTAATTTATTTACAAGGAAGGATAATTATGTTGCATACAAAAATTAAAGAATTACAAGAAGAAAATTCTAAATTAACTACTACAAATCCTATTTTAAATGCTTTCTCTCTAGACAGATGCAAAGAAATTGATGAAGCTGCGGAGAATGATAAATTTATTGCTCAACACAGGAATGAAATACTTGATCACTTAAAAAAATGTTCAGTTGGACATACTTCTGAATTTAAACAAGCTTTTGATATTTACAATGAAATCATAACATATTTATTTCTTAATAATATAGGTAAAAATAGAAGTTTCTCAGTTATAAGAGTACCAGAAGATAATAAAGGAACTCCTGACTTTGAAGTTAATTTTACTCATGGAGAAACTTTTTATATTGAAATGAAAACTTTAGGATTTAATGATGGTGACAATAATTATGTAAAAGCAACTAATAAAGGTTTAGAAGCTAAAGTTTCTTTAACTGAACAAATAAATTCTGGAGAACCAATAGCAATTAGTGAAGTAGTTGTTAGTCCATTCAGAAAAGAAAATAAAGGTTATCAATATAATCATCTAAATCAAACAAGAATTATTGATAGTATAATTAATAAACTTAATGAAGATGTAATCAAAACAAAACAATTTGCAAAAGGAAAAACTATACTTTTGGTTAATTTATCTCTAATGTCAATGTTACCACAAATTTGGCAATTAAATTCCGTACCTATATATCAAGAAAAACTTTATAAATCTATGATTAGCGGTATTTTGTGGTACTCAGCTTTTGGAAAATTTAATGAAAGAATATTTACAACTATTGAAGGTGAAGGATCTAAAAATATAGAAGGTGAGTTAAGTACAGAAGGAATCTTGAATAAATATGAATTTGTGAAAGCTGTATGCTTCCAAATAGAAGATGAACAGGGTAATCTTAAATTAGTAGGATTTTATAGAGAAAACGATAAAGATGAAATTTATCATCTGATTTACCCAATTTGTGATTTTGTTAATAATGATTATAATACACACGGTTATGAGATTCTTCAGAATATAGTTTAATGAAAAATCCAAATCTAAAATTTTCTACCCATGACAATAATCAAACATTTAGTTATATAATGTTTAATGTTCTTCTATAAACTGCATACAAAGTCTACAATTAAAATATGATATAGTTCTGATGCTTTTCCCCATTCACCTACTATATTTTGATATTCGACTTTTGAATCTGAAATAAATTGACCAACTCGAATAGTACGAAAATTCTTAGTTTGGCAATTTGTTTGTAACCTAGCATAACTAGCATCAGGATTAACAATATCATACATGACTATTCCACCTTTTTTTATAATTCCATTGGTATTAAGAAAAGCAGGTTCATCATATTGATTAGCATCAATATTTGCTTGTGAAGGTTCTGTACCTGGAACTTTTTCCCAGTTGGCGTTTTTTATTGTGTCTGTTGCTGCTATTGCTGGTATTGCAAAAGATAAAAAAATACTCAAAATAGCAGTTTTACATAAAATGTTTAGCAAGGTATGTTTTATATCAAGCATGATTTTAGAAGATTCTAATTTTTTTATTAATATATTCTTCAACACTTCCAATATTTACAGATCAATAAACCAAATACAACAGAAATAATACTGCATCCTATTATTAAATTTCATTAAATCCAAGTATTTATACGAATATACTATTTTACTTTACAGTTATGATTGTAAGATTAATTTGCTTTTTGCAAAAATAAGCGATCGCTCTTTCTTCTCTTCTTCCTTCGTGTTCTTCGTGTCTTCGTGGTTCGTTAAAAAAGGATGTTGGGGAGTTGAAGGGGTGCGATCCTCTGCGTTCTCTGCGTCTCTGCGGTTCGTTTAAAAAAAGATATTGGGTGAAAATGAGTGATCGCTGTTTACTAAATCTCCCAATCTTCTAATTTTAAATTATCAATTCTACTAAATTCTCTAGTATTGTGAGTAATTAAAGTTAAATTATTAGCGATCGCAATAGCAGCAATGTGTAAATCATTATTTCCTATAGGAGTACCTTTAGCAGCCAATTTACTACGAATTTCACCATAAATTACAGCGCATTCATCATCAAACTTCAAAGAACCAAAACGATCTAAAAATTCCTGCTGCTTTTGCAGAGTTTTCGCAGGATTATTTGTTCTCATTGCACCATAAAATAATTCCGCTTTGACAATAGAACAAACTACTATATCTATATCGGATAAATCTTGAAGACGCTGAATAATCTTTTCTGATCTTTGATTAAGATATTGAATACAA
Source organism: Anabaena sphaerica FACHB-251 (assembly GCF_014696825.1). Classification (NCBI taxonomy): domain Bacteria; kingdom Bacillati; phylum Cyanobacteriota; class Cyanophyceae; order Nostocales; family Nostocaceae; genus Anabaena; species Anabaena sphaerica. The sequence goes on from NZ_JACJQU010000001.1 coordinate 521,119, forward strand.
ACATTACTATCTAATAAATATCTCATCAGTTTGTATTCCTAACAATTAATCATTTCTTCTAAGCTATCATCTAAAGTATCATCAATACCTAAATTATCCAGAATAATTGGATCATCAGCACAACTTCCTGCGGTTTTATTAATGAATTCTTGCCAGTCTAAATTGTGTTTTTCTGTGTTTATCAAAGTTGTTGGTTTATTGATTAAATTTTGACGAAATAAACGGACAATTTCCAATATTTCTGGTATATATTCTTCTGGAGTTTGGGCAATTTCTAATAATAAATCATTCCAGGGTGTAGTTGAGGATGTTTCTGTGATGACTTGGTGATTATTAATCATAAAATACTAGATTTGATTATTTTTACATATTATCAGTATATCAGATCAGAATCAGCAAGTGTAACTTACCCAAATAACGATACTTTGGGGGAGTTGAGGGAGTACGATAGCGAAGCGATCCGTAGGAATCGCTCTTCCAATATAATTAAACAACACTACGTGGATCAACAACTACAATATCCGAAAACCGTTTAAAATCATCAACATTAAATGTTAATAAATGTGTAATATTATGAGCTAACATAGCCGCTACTAAACGAGCATCATGTACCTGTTTTCCCATCACTTGATATTTAATAACAAGTGATTCCCACTCAGTAAAAATTTGTGGTGTATCCAACTCCAATATAAATATATTTTTAAGTTTTTCGCTTTCTTCTTCAGCTTGAGTGATAGATAAACCTAACCCATTTTTATCAAGAGGTCTTGTAGCAACAGCCCAAAATTCAATTATATTTTGTGGAATAATACATAAAAAATCACCTTGCTTTTTGAGCGTTAAAATTGCCCTTTAAGCATCAAGGTGCATGGGACTATTTTTTTGTACCAAACGCAGTAAAATATTAGTATCTACCAGATATTTCATAACATTTCATCTTCTCTGGTATAAATACTATCTCGACTAATAGCTGCATCTGAAAGTGGTGGTGCTACAGCAAAAGCAGGACTATTGATTAAATTCATTAGTGCTGTTTCCCAATCTTCCTCATTTGTTAATTGAGAAAAAGATTTTTCCTCTTGATTTTTCAAACTATCTTCAATCAAAGATTCAAGATAAGATTCAATTGATAAACCTTGTTTAGTAGCTTGGGTAATCAGACGATCTTCTATTTCTGGTTTTAATTGTAGTTGTATAGTTTTATATTGTTTCATATTTTTAGATTCTAGTTAATTACTATCAAGTAAATGATGATTAACTTGATCTATTAAAAGTATATCAGATTTAAACACCGAAAGTATGGCTGTTTGGGAAGTTGGAGGGAGTGCGATAGCGAAGCTGACCGAAGGTATCGCTATTTGGGAAGTTAAGGGGATGCGATCGCTCTCACCTTTTAAATTTCTCCCCATTCTCTAGCATCAGTAAAAAGAGAAAGATGCTTTTTATTACTCGTGGCAATAATTACCTCATGATCATAATTAGCAACTAAAATAGATTGAGCATCTAAAATAACATCACCATCCAAAGCTTTATTATCTGCTGTAGATTTACCTTGATTTCTCGCTTTAGCCCATAATTCTGCTGCTTTTAACATTACTTCTGTGGTAATAGGAAGATAAATAATTTCTGCTTTCAGTTGATTAAGTTTTCTAATTCCTGATAACTTATTTGCTCTTAATAATTCCCGTCTAATTTCATAATCTATAATTTCTGGTAAAATGACTTCATAACCTCTGTCAAAAAGACTATAAAACCATTCTTGACATTGCACAGCTAGAGGATTTCCTTTAGGATTAGTAATTAATCCCACAGGTGCAGAATCTAAAAAAATAACCTTACTCATTTTATTTTAAATTGAAATACCATTCATAGATTCAATAACTTCTAAAGTTTCTTGTTGTTCTTGTTGATCATCTGATTCATTCCATGATTCAAACAATCTTTTAATATTAGCTTTTCTGTGTTCTTTTTTAATCACATCACTTTCATTAATCTCATTAATAGCATTTTCCCAGTTCTTTAAAGATGTCTGTTTAATCGTCACACTTTGACGAAATAAACGGACAATTTGCAGTAATTCGGGTATGTATTCTTCTGGAGTTTGGTCAATTTCTAGGAATAAATCATTGCGGGGTGTTGCTGATGATTTAGCTGTAATCGATTGGGGATTGTTAATCATAAAATCCTAGATTTGATTATTTTTATATATTATCAGTATATCATATCAGAATAAGTAATGTTTGAAATTTCTAACCTGTGATACGTATGGTGAGCTTCGCTATCGCAAATTTAAACCCCAAACCCCAAAACCACATCCAAAGCATTCCTAATTTCTTCCCAATATTCAGCTTCTAAAATCCCCACCAAACCCAAAACACGACGATAATCTACAGCACGAATCTGAGCAACATCAATAAAACGATCTTTATCTAATCCATTAGTTGCTGTTGCTTTGACATTGACAACATAGGGAGCTTGCTTACTTCCTGGTCGAAATGGCATCACAATTGTTAATAATCCATATTGATTCATAATATCATTTTGAACTATTAAACAAGCACGGATTTTTTGTGCTTCTGCTCCTAAAGCTGGATCAAGATTTACCCAGCGAATTTCTCCCCTTTGATAAGTTAAATTACCCTCTGGCATTAATACCATCTCCAGCGACATTATCCCAAGCAGAAATCTCATTTTGATATTCTAAATCTTTCGCATCTTCTTGGAGTGCTGCAATTATTTCTGTCTCTAAAATTTTGCGTCTTTGTTCTGCTAATAGTGCGTTAATATAGGCACTACGATTACCTTTTGCTTGCTGATCAATAAATCTGAGAATGTCTTCTTCTAAAGTAATTGTGACTTTAATCATGAGAATTATCTATTTATCTTACCACATCATCATACTATATTTTTGTACAATTTGTAAAAAATAGACAAATAATCTATAATCTTATGTAACCCTATAAATTTTGTGAGGCGCTATGTCTGTCATCAGTGCAAGTGAAGCGCGTGCTAATTTTCCCGATATTATGAACCGTGCAGAATATCGTGGAGAAAGAATTTTAATTCAGCGTCATGGTAAACCTGCGGTAGCGATAATTAGCATTGAAGATTTAAAACTATTAGAAGCAATAGAAGATGCAATAGATTCTGCTAAACTACGACGTGCAATAGAAGAAAACGAAGGATTTACCACCATAGAAGAAATAATAGCAAAACGCCCCAATGAGTGAACGTTATACATTGAGGATTGCTAAAACAGCAGAAAAAGACTTATTAGACTTGCAACCAAAACAATATAAACAAGTTGTATCAAAAATACTCTCCCTTCAGGGTAATCCTCGTCCTCAAGACTATGCAGCTTTAAAAGGTTATCAAGGTGGTTATCGTATTAATCAGGGTGAGTACAGAATTTTGTACACCATTGATGATGATAATAAATTAGTTGAGATTTTTCGGGTTGGTAAACGTAATGATGACGAAGTTTATAAAAATTTGTAACTTGATCGCTTTTTGGGAAGTTGAGGGGATGCGATCCACGAAATTAATCTAAATCTTCTTCAATCAAACCAGCATCTTTCAAAATACTTCTGAGTGTACCCATCGGTAAATCACGATTACCATGAACAGGGATAGAAAGAATCACACTCATACCTTCCTTAACATAGATATGATGACTACCTGTGATCCTTTTTAGATTCCATCCATAACGTTCAACAATCTTACACAGAGACTTACCAGAAACCGATTTCATAAAGATAGCTCAATCAACTGTTTTTGTGGTTCAATTTCTTCTTGCTGACTAGCAACTTCTAACCAACCTTGAACAGCATCTTTCAACATTTCTAATAAATGTTCGTAGCTTTCACCCCATGTATGACATCCTGGTAAAGCTGGTACAGAACCACACCATACACCATCTTCTTCCCAGATAAGTGCTTTTATTTTCATAGCCAATTCCTTGAACTAGGGATATTTTACCGTAGAGGCAGTCAGACGTACCCGCTTAATAAAGATGAATAATCGCGCTCCTCTGTGTTTTCTGTGTCTGATCTGCGATCGCTCTTCCTTTGCGACTTTGCACGAAAAAAAGCGATAGCGTAGCTCACCGTAGGTATCGGCTACAAAAATTTTTTTTGCATAATCGCTTTATAATCAACCTTGGTTTACAACCAACTACCTACTTTTTTTCTTCCACTTCCCGCAGTTTCCGTTCTGTCCGCTCATAAGGATTTGTCTTAGGTTTCCAAGTGGGAAACAGACCAATGAAAAAATTATTCACCGTTGTTCGTGTCTGAGTACTAGCTTTCCCGACTGCACCTGGAAATACCTGATCTCCTCCTGCCACAAACAGCACAAAGCCAATAAATATGATAGGCATATACCGTTTCATGTCTAAATCCCCTCGCAGAATGCAATACTAATGGCAAAATTAACCTTTACAATCCCTAGTATGCCCAAAGGGTTAGCCGAAAACGACATCTGGCATTAAGAAATATTAAGTAAAATTCAGGAGTCAGTAGGGGTAAAGCGCAATGCTAAACCCCTAAAGAAGTCAGAATATTTGCCAAATCAGGACAGGAATATAGAGGGGGGAATTTTTCGATTATCAAATGTAGAGCAAAAACAAATATTCCCCTCTTTAGCAACACAATCAATTATCAACAGACAGTAAAAGCTGGAAGTGGATGAAATTGTACTTTGTAGCTAAAACTACTTGACAGAAACAGCATCAACATCAACAGTATTATTTTTATCTGTAGATGCAGAATCATTGCTGCCACTTTCCACATGACCTTTACGAGTTTTCCAACCGTCAATTACTAATCCAGAAACTTCTGAAACTAGTAATGTCAAAAGCAAAAGATCATCAATCTGACCAACAACAGGGATAAAATCGGGAGCAATATCAATAGGGCTAACAAGATAAGCTATTGTGCCGATAATTACCCACCAACGATATTTGGGATTACGCAGTACATTGCGATACCAAGTGTAAAGCGATTGAATTGAGAAACTCATATTTTTAACCTCTAGTACCTGCAATTAACTTTTATTTTGGCAAATAATCCTCTAAACTCCCGGTGGGAATAACCGCCCTATTGTGTATAGAAGATGGTAATCGTCATGCTTTGTTAACTGCTTACCTAGCGATAGAGTAGGTGAGTGTGGTAATGGTGCATTAATCTTTAAAATTAAAATGCCCTAGCATAGTTGCTCTAGTGATGGAAAGAGGAAACCTACAAAGTGGATATTTTAGATCTGTTTAATAAGGGCGGTCCAGCCATGTGGCCTTTGCTGGTGCTGTCAGTCCTATCTTTGAGTGTAATTTTTGAGCGTCTCTGGTTCTGGTTACGGATTTTGACGCAGGAAAAGGAAATAGTTGAGCGCGTCCTTGATGCTGCTACTGAGAATTGGGAAATAGCTACGGAAATCGCCCAAAAAGCCATTGATCAACCGATTGGGCGTTTTCTCTATGCACCCCTACGCTTACAAAAAAGTGATGCCGAAACCTTCCGACTAGCCTTAGAGTCCACAGCAGCAGAAGAAGTAGCAGGGATGCGGAGAGGAGAAAAACTCTTAGAATCTGTTATTGCCCTGTCCCCGCTGTTAGGATTATTGGGTACGGTTTTAGGTTTGATACAGTCTTTGCGCTCAATTAGAATTGGTGATTTGGGAACTGAATCTACAGCTGGCGTAACCACTGGGATTGGCGAGTCTTTAATTAGTACCGCCGCTGGGTTAATAGTTGCGATCGTCACTTTGGTATTTTATCGCCTGTTTCAAGGTTTTGTTGTCAACCAAGTCAAAGTTTTTAATAAAGCTGGCAATGATTTAGAGTTGCTTTACCGTCAGTCTCCACCAGACCCTAATAAAAGTACATCAGGAATTGTACGGGAACCTGCACGGGAAAGTTTTACTTCACCCCGTAAGCAACGCAAAAACAATTTGACTCACACCCCAGAACCTGCTCCAGAGAAAACAGCCCCAAAAAATCCCCTACCTAACTCACCACCAGAGCTAGAAAATGAAAGTTAACCTACATACTCCCATTGAAGAAGTTCAAATTCAAATCATCCCCTTAATTGATGTCGTTTTTTGTATCCTGACTTTTTTTCTGTTAGCAGCGTTGCAATTTACCAGACAACAGGCAATTAATGTTGATTTACCCAAAGCCAGCACAGGGACAACTTCTGCTGCCAGTTTACAGAGCAAAAGTAATATATTGCCTGTAACTATCGATGCTGTTGGTCAAATTTACATTGAAAAAGATCCTGTTAGAGGGGAGGAGTTGGAAGCACGTTTAAAGCAGTATATCCAAGCCAATCCTGATGGTATTTTGGTGCTGAATGCGTCCCGCACAGCAACTTATAATGATGTCATTCAAACATTAGATTTGCTCCGACAAGTGGGAGGTAATCGTGTGTCTTTGGGAATTATTCCTGGACCTTCTCAACCACTGACAAATTTACCAAACTTTTCTACTACCCCGGTTGTGCCAATACCTAACACTGTACCAATTCCGGGAAGTGATCCACAAAATAATTTTAACCCTTCTCTGCCCTCAGCCCCAAATCCATTTCCTACACCGGGGCAAGGTATCAATCCTGGTATGTCGCCAATAGTTCCCAACGACAGCGCCCCCCAAGTGCCTGTAGTACCGCAAAACGGCAATTCTGCACCGAAAAGGTGACACAATTTTTCTCAAATTTTCTAGGTCTAAATTCCCCCAAACCCTTTTGAATAATATGGGTTAGGGGGAATTTTATTTTTAGCAATATCAAGAAAATTTAGATAAACCTAAAGATATCCAAAATAAATACCCTCTAGAGAAAAAACCTCTGCTAATTTATAAATAATTGGTTAAGCTACAAAGATTTTCCTATCAATAGGCCAAGTCATTTATTGCGTAAGCTTTCAGTTATCAGCCTATGCCTAACGGCACGCTGCGCTATCAGCAGTCAGCTTTTTAAAGCTTACGCCTAAACTCACTATTTGAGAATCTACGGATTTATCAAACATCCTGACTCCTGACTTCTTAACTTTATCGCCTATCGCCATTTACGTTTCAAGGGTTGCGGCAATGAATATTGTGACACTGTTAATTGTTTGGATAGTCACGTCTATCAGCTTGTGGATTATTAGTAAGTTACCTTTGGGGGTTGAAATTGATACTCCAGGGAAAACTGTTTTTTCCGCAGCAGTTCTTGGTATCATCACGGCATTAGTTAGACCGATTTTAGGCATAGTCTTTACGATACCAAATTTAGTCACCTTTGACTTATTATCTGGTATCTTCACGTTCATGATTGCCGTTGTTTGTTTTAGTATTGCTGCCTGGTTAGTAGAGGGTTTTCGCTTACGTTACGGTATTTGGAGTGCTATTTTAGGAGCTTTTGCACTCACCCTTATTAACAATATAATCTACAAATTGTTGGGTGTCTAAAGGTAATAATTGCAGCAACTGGAAATAAATGACATTAGTTTGTAATTGATGATTCGTAATTCGTAATTTTTGGATTTGCAACCTTTAATTACGAATTACGAATTACTCATTACGAATTATTTAATCATTGGTACTGGGGGGAGCGACTGGGGTGCTGGCTTGTTTTTGACGCTGATCGCGCTTTTTCCGATCCGCTGCCAGCATATCTGCCATCACTATCAGTGCCTGTGCCATCTTATCTAGGTTAGAGCGATATAGCTCTAAATCCTTAGTAAGTTTGTCTTCAGATAGGTGTAAACCTTGAGCGATCGCTTTTAGCGCCTCATTACGTTGCTGATCATCTTTGACCAGTTCCGAATCTGCCAGTTCCAATAAGGAGAATAAACCAATGGCAAACAAGCGGCTGTATTTAAAATTAGGATTGTGAGCGATCGCTTGCAGTTGTGCTTGCAAATCAGCATCTTGATCTAATTGAGTAGTTTGGCTAAACCAAGCAATTAAATCCTTAGCTGGCAAAATCTGAGCTACAGCTTGCAATCTGGCCGCATCTTGTCGATAGCGTTGTGGATCTTGCTCTACAGCCTGAATTATGGCGTTAAAAATCGATGTTTGATCCTGTTCCGGTTGATAGCCTTGCATGAAGCGGTCAAAAGTTGTGACAACCCCCAAGGCATAAATTGGATTGTAGCTAAAATCAGCATTTACTGACAGCAGATGCATTTCCACCATCAACTCTTCCACCACCCGACGGTAAATAGTGTTGATTGGACGGGTATGAAGATTATAGAAAGTTCGCTTTGTATCAGAGACAGTACGGACGTTATTCACAAAGAAAATGTTAAGGGCGACGTATTTTTATTTTCTCGTTTAAAGGCTACTTTGCCAAGCTATGCAGGAAATGGCTAACTAATTAATTGTTTCATTTCTTCAATTGACAGGCAAAATGCCTGTCCTACAGAAATAAGCTGTTAAGCTTACAAATTGCACTTTTGGGCTGATGGGGAGATGGGAGATAACAAGGTGGGGAGCGAGTTTACTCAAAAATCAGAAATTGCAAATTAATTATGGGAGCAGCAGCTTATTTATATTTTTCTCACTCCTTTTGTTAACCTGCCTGCAAAGACAACGAAGGGGATTTTTGGTTCACTGATCCAAGTTATTTGATAGCGTAGCGTGGCGTTAGCCATAGTTGTTACCAGATTAAAAATTATACTTTGTTTCCCACGCTTTTTGAATTTCAGTAAGCCGTTTTTACAGGGAATATTCTGGGAAAATTTTCAGGATTTTCTGGTAATTCTCTTGAGTTTATTCATCTGCTAATTATGGCACAAAGCGATCAGATTGGGAACTTAATTCAGGAAATGTGCTAGTGTCTTGAGTATTTTGATGTCTTGGATTAGAACTATTCTTGTCGTAATTGACTAAGTCGGGGAATAATGTTGCTAAAGCTTCGTCTTCAGTTTCAAAGATTTCAAATACTGTATCCATCATTGTTACCTCAAAGACAAGTTTGGCATCTGGATGAACATTGCAGATGCGGAAACTGCCCTTAGCTTTATCAGCATCACGCATTCCAGCGACCAAAGAGGTAAGACCCGAACTATCAATAAAATTTACCTCTCCCAGGTTCACAAGTACATGACGACTCAGTTTAGAAATACACTCTTGTAACTTCAGACGAAATTGCCAAGCAGTGGTGATGTCTAGACGACCTGTTGGTTTCAAGACAATCACAGTATTCCCGTCTTGGGTTGAATATGTTTTTTGGTCTATATTCACTGTATTCTCCGTGATATTGTCCTGAAATAAGCTACTTTTTATACGAACTTTATAGAGCTAAAAAATTCACCACTCATAGTATCAAGAATTACCAAAATTTATCGATCTGACGCTGGAGATGAGCAAGCTACAGCTACAAATGGGACACTTTAACTCAATGCCTGTATTTAGTAGTTTAACTCACTGAAACAATGCTGAGTATCCAGATTGAGTAGATTATAAATTTATCTATGGAGGCTGGGTTTGGGGAATTGTCGGTTCCTTGGTGAATGGAACTTACGAGTTCTCTAGAGAGAAAAAAGTGCATCTTTTCTCAGAAAAAAAAGTGACTATTTGCCCAATTATCCTTTGATAAGACCTAAAAACTCAGAAATATTTCCCTTCATCCTATCTCCTCAACCCTGTCCAAACCCTTGATTGCTCATCCAAAAGCTCAAGTCCTGTCTACTTCCTCTAGCTAAATGTGTGGAATTTTACCCAGCCTAAAACACCGATTACTGTTGATTTATTGTCCAGTTTATCCAATCTTGTGGCTTCAGGAAAGTTTCATACAGTTCCGCTTCGGGAGAATTGGGTTCTGGTTGGTAGCCATATTCCCAACGAACCAGAGGTGGTAGGGACATGAGAATGGATTCTGTGCGTCCATTGGTTTGCAGACCAAAAATTGTTCCTCGGTCATAAACCAAGTTAAATTCTACATATCTTCCCCGACGGTATAGCTGAAAATTCCGTTGGCGATCGCCATATTCTATTCCATGTCGGCGTTTGACAATTGGCTCATAAGCTGGCACAAAAGCTTTTCCACACTCTTGTACCAAAGCGAATAACTCTTCCCAAGTGCGTGGAGGTAAAGCTCCCACTTGGTTACTGTAAATAGCCGCTTCCCCATTGGGGTTAGGACCTCTATAGATAGAACCTTGACCATCTTGGTAATCCAAAAACAGTCCCCCAACACCCCGTGTTTCATCACGATGCTTAAGGTAGAAATACTCATCACACCAGCGTTTAAACACTGGGTAATACTCTGGGTGATGTTGATCGCAAGCCTGTTTCAGAGTTTGATGGAAATGAGCCGCATCTTCAGCAAAGGGGTAATAAGGTGTCAAATCCGCACCACCACCAAACCACCAAACTGGACCTGCTTCAAAATAGCGGTAATTTAAATGGACTGTGGGTACATAAGGATTACGAGGATGTAACACCAACGAAGTACCTGTTGCATAAAAACCGTGTCCTGTCGCTTCTGGACGTTGGGCTAAAATTGACGGAGGGAGATGGGAACCCCAAACTTCAGAAAAATTTACACCCGCTTGTTCAAAAATTGCGCCATCACGCAGTACACGCGATCGCCCACCACCCCCTTCTGGACGCTCCCAGCTATCTTCCATAAACTTACCAACACCATCCAATGCTTCTAAAGCCTGAGTAATTTCGTCTTGTAACTGTTTCATAAACTGACTGACTCTAACTTGAGCGTCAGGTGCTGGAAGAAATTTGGATGATTCTGCCAGAGTGGGGGTTTGCGAGTTGGTCAACATAGATTCCCGAACCTAAAATTACAATTTCTGTGAAAGCTACAAATTTTCATTTTAAAAATTTGTTGGCACTTGGAGCCAAAAACTTAGCTCAATTTGCCAAAACTGCTTTTTGTTAGTCGTCAAAACCAATTGAGGATCTTGACTAGAGCTATTTTCCCTCAAATGCGTATAGGCTTCTATATTCATTAAGTTTCTTTGCAATTATTGTGGAGACAATTCCTCTATCAACACCAGACCTTAGAGAATTAGTCCACAAAGCAGCCGATTTTCTGTATGGTATCTGTTGTGAGTAGATAGCTTGACTCCAATTTTCCCAGATACCAGAGTAACCAGACAGATTGTAGCCAGGAGGATTAGGACAGTGCAGAATTGGTTATCCAAATTCATCCACCGCAAACGTCGTCGGTTTTGCGCTTCTCTGGTGCGGACTTATCGAGAGATCAGTTTTGCTTCTGTAGATGAACTGTGGCATAAAGTAGTTGATTTGACAGATGTTTCCTGGCATCCACTACTCAAAAGTACCAACGTACCATTAGGATTGGTACCCAAACCCGGATTAATTTTCCAAGCAATGACACGCTTTTGGCCGATTCCGATCCAGATATTTGTAGAACGCGTAAATCCCAAACAGATGCTTAGTATCCGTGTGTTGGCAATTCCTGGTATTGAGGAACGAATCACATACCAAGTAGAGTCAACGGTTTGTGGCAGTTATTTATCTTATTCTGTAACACTACGCGGTTGGTTATCACCTCTAATTTGGTCATTTTCCCGTCCTTATGTTGATCGAGTAGCACGTTCCCTAGTCGAATCCGTAGAAAAAGCAGCACTGCAAGCAGTTTCAGGCAAGAAGAAAGCCCTAGATGACAGTTGTTTTGATTTTTAGGTCAGTGATCAGTTGTCAGTTGCTATTCCAAAATCCAAAATCCAAAATCCAAAATCCAAAATCCAAAATCGGATGTCCCAAGAAAGTTAAGATTCAAGTAGGTGAAAATGAAAATTTTTTAAGCTTTATTAAGGCGGCAACGGTATACACGCTATGTATGATGTCCTCAATTCCCAGTCAGTCCTAGAAGTATTGCGACCAGTCGAAGATCCAGAGCTTCGCAAAAGTCTGGTAGAACTGAATATGATTCGCAATGTAAAAATTGACAGTGGCAAGGTTAGCTTTACTTTGGTGTTGACCACTCCCGCCTGTCCCTTGCGAGAATTTATTGTCGAAGATTGTAAAAAAGCTATTCAACAACTGCCTGGTGTGACAGATATCAGTGTAGAAGTGACAGCAGAAACACCCCAACAAAAAAGCCTACCTGACCGTACTGGTATTGCTGGGGTGAAAAATATTATTGCTGTTTCTAGCGGCAAAGGTGGTGTTGGTAAAAGTACAGTGGCGGTAAATGTCGCCGTTGCTTTGGCACAAACAGGGGCGAAAGTCGGCCTGCTGGATGCGGATATTTACGGACCTAATGACCCCACCATGTTAGGTTTGGCTGATGCTGAAATTACTGTTCGCTCTACAGAAACGGGGGACATTCTGGAACCTGCGTTTAATCATGGGGTCAAGTTAGTCTCAATGGGCTTTTTGATTGACTGTGATCAGCCAGTAATTTGGCGTGGACCAATGCTGAATGGAGTAATTCGTCAGTTTCTATATCAGGTGCAATGGGGAGAACTTGATTATTTGATTGTGGATATGCCACCAGGAACCGGAGATGCTCAGTTAACTTTAACCCAAGCTGTACCAATGGCAGGAGCAGTAATTGTCACCACACCGCAGAATGTAGCACTGTTAGATTCCCGCAAGGGTTTGCGGATGTTCCAGCAGATGAATGTCCCGGTACTGGGAATTGTGGAAAATATGAGTTATTTTATTCCCCCAGATCAACCGCATAAACAATATGACATTTTTGGTTCCGGAGGTGGTTCAAAAACAGCAGCAGAATTAGAAGTACCACTATTGGGATGTGTACCTCTAGAAATTTCTACTAGGATTGGTGGTGACAGTGGTATACCCATAGTGGTTGCTGACCCAGATTCAGCTTCTGCCAAAGCCCTAAAAGCGATCGCTCTGGCTATCGCCGGGAAAGTATCAGTTGCTGCTCTGACATAAGGCAGAAAGCAAGAGGGAAGAGGCAAAAGGCAGAAAACAGATAATATTTCTCCCCTGCTCCCCTACTCCCCTGCTCCCCTGCTCCCAATTAAAAGCTCAAGTCGTTATTCGCACAATGTTGTTAAAACGTTCGCTCCCGAAAATCCGCTGGCAATATTGGGTTAAGCCCTGGCAGCAAATAGATTGGCTATTATTTTGTCTACCTGTTGCTGCCAGTATGTTTGGCGGACTTATGATCCTTAGTACAGAACTCAATCAGCCAGTGACTGATTGGTGGTGGCACTGGCTTGTTGCGGGCATTGGCTCAATCATAGCCCTATTTTTGGCTCGTTGCCGCTATGAAAACCTGATTCAGTGGCACTGGATAACTTACGCTCTGACTAACTTCAGCCTCATAGTGGTCATGATTGCTGGTACAAGTGCCAAAGGCGCACAGCGATGGATCAGTATTGCGGGCTTCAATGTCCAACCTTCGGAATTTGCAAAAATAGGCGTAATTATCACCCTAGCAGCTTTGTTACACAGGCGTACTGCTTCCTCTTTAGATAGTGTTTTCCGTGTCTTGGCAATTACAGCTGTTCCTTGGGGATTAATATTTTTACAGCCAGATTTGGCTACTTCGCTGGTGTTTGCGTCTATTGTTTTGGGGATGCTGTATTGGGCAAATGCTAACCCTGGTTGGTTGATCCTGATGATTTCCCCTGTGGTTTCCGCTATTCTCTTCAGTATATCCTGGCCTTTGTCAGAACCTATTGTGTTATTCAAAGAACTAACCTTTAGTCCGTTGGGTGTATTCTGGGCTGGTGCTATGGGTATTCTAGGGTGGCAAACTTTACCGTGGCGCAAATTCAAAATTAGTGCGATCGCCTCTTTTAGTCTCAATATGTTGGGTGGTGAATTAGGCGTTTTCGCTTGGAATCATGTATTAAAAGAATATCAAAAAAACAGACTAAGTGTATTTATCAACCCTGAACATGATCCCCTTGGTGCTGGTTATCACTTAATACAATCTCGCATTGCTATTGGTGCAGGGGAAATTTGGGGATGGGGGTTGTTCAAAGGTCCAATGACTCAATTAAATTTTGTGCCTGAGCAGCATACAGATTTTATTTTCTCTGCCGTTGGTGAAGAATTTGGGTTTATTGGTTGTTTAATAGTGCTGTTGGTTTATTGTTTAATTTGCTTCCGTATCCTTCACGTAGCTAAAACCGCCAAAGATAATTTTGGTTCGCTGTTGGCTATTGGTGTTTTATCCATGATTATTTTTCAACTAATTGTTAATGTGGGTATGACCGTTGGTTTAGCACCTGTGGCTGGAATTCCCCTACCTTGGATGAGTTATGGTCGTTCTGCTATGCTGACTAACTTTATTGCTCTGGGAATAGTAGAATCTGTGGCTAATTTCCGCCAACGTCAAAAGTATTATTAAATTAGGTGACTCTTGACAGGTGAGCCACTGCGGTGGAAGGGTTTCCCGGCATAAAGGAGGCAGTAGTTATCTTTCTTCTGCCTCTTGCCTGTTGCCTATTACCTCTGACAACTAACAATCAACTAATATTAAGCTAATAATAGAGAATAAATAGAGGGTAAAAACATGATTCTGCCTGGAGCAACTGTTCGCATCAAAAATCCCGCAGACACATATTATCGGTATGAAGGACTTGTGCAACGGGTAAGTGATGGCAAGGTAGCTGTACTGTTTGAAGGTGGTAACTGGGATAAAATAATTACCTTCCGCTTACCAGAATTAGAACTCGTAGACACCACAGGCAAGAAAAAAGGAAAATAATTCTTTAGTCATTATTCAGTTGTCATTTGTCACTAGTTGATAAAAGACAGATGATAACTGATAATTGTTAACTGATAACTGATTTCCATGCGTCTACCTTTACCACAATTTGCTATCGGCGATCGCCATCCTCACCATATTGCGGAGGTAATCGAAACCACAACTACCGAATTTTTGGCACAGTGTCTAGAACCAGAAGACTTGAGTTTTCCTGCTATGCCACCTTTTGGCAGTTGGGTTTGTGCTATAGATGAAGAGTCTGGTAATCAAATCTATGCTGTGGTGTATCATGCCACGACTATGCCTATAGATTCTGTACACCGGGCTAGGGCTTTGGGGTTGTCCTTGCAAACCCTGCGCGAGGAACAACCCCAGATATTTGCTATGCTCAGAACTGAATTTCGGGCTGCAATTGTCGGATTTGAGCAGCAGTCACAAAATCTCAGTTATAACCAAGGAGTGTATCAGTATCTCCCACCACGCCCGCCCCAAATTCATCAGGCAGTTTATCGCTGTCAACCAGAAGCGATCATCAGGTTCACCGAAAAACTAGATTTTTTACGGACACTACTTTTGATTAATGGTGCGCCCGTAGAATCTTTGGCTGCATCTGCTATTCGCGAAGTTTACCAGTTACGCAAAACTGACAGAGAATGGCTGATTAAAGCTGGTCGGCATCTCAGTGTCCTGCTAAAAGATGATTATGATCGTCTGCGTTTTATTTTGAGTCAAATACACCCATAGGTATCAGTTATTAGTTAACAGTAAACAGTTACAGCCGCAGTCAGCAGTAAAACCCTCTTGGGGCATGGAGGCTAGTAACTGTAAATAAATTTTGTACTGCATTTACCTGCAATACCTACCCCAATACGCAAAATCAGTCATGACGCGAACTAACTCGACACAGAACATAACAATAGAGGTAAAGCAATTATATAGAAGCAATTAATCAATATATGATTCAACACAGCGATGAAACTGGTAACTGATAACTGCTTTACATGATACCACTTGTATTAAAATTTCTGACTTTAGACCCAACCTCCCAAGTTCTCGGAAAGGAACCAATTGTTCCCTTGGCTATTTTACTTTTAGTCATTCTTGTTATACCTATCCTTTTTGAACGGCTAAGACTTCCAGCATTAGTGGGTCTGGTTTGCTCTGGAGTGGTACTTGGTCCATCTGGTTGGCGCTTATTCGAGCCAGAAACGCCTATAATTACTTTCCTATCAAACATTGGGTTAGTTTATCTAATGTTTATAACCGGATTAGAATTTAATATCCAACTTTTCCGTCAACAGCAAAGTCGTTCCTTGGTATTTGGTGCTTTCAGTTTCAGTATACCCCTGATACTAGGAACATTAGGAGGACGATTTTTGGACTTTGGTTGGCATAGTTCAATTTTAATGGGGTGCTTACTAGCCTCTCACTCCCTGGTGGCATATCCGATTATCAGTCGTTTGGGAGTAGTAAATAATAAGGCTGTTACTATGACAATGGGAGCCACTATTTTTACAGATATTGGCACACTGTTAATATTAACTGTTTCTATAGCCAGCTTTCATGGTGGAGCATTCAGCTTTGCTCAACTAGGGACTATCGTAGGCTGGGTAATAATATACTTCTTGATAGTTTTAGTCGGTTTTGATTGGGCCAGCAAAGAATTTTTCCGCCAATCTGGGGACGATGAGGGTAATAAGTTTTTATGTGTGTTGATGTCTGTATTTTTGTCCCTTGTCATTGCTCAATTGATGGGTTTAGAAAAAATTGTAGGCTTTTTCTTGGCGGGTTTGGCGGTAAATGAAGCTATAGGCGAAGGACCGATTAAAGAAAAATTAGTATTGATTGGTAGTGCGCTATTTATTCCCATTTTCTTTATTGATCTGGGCTTAACTATTGATTTACCTGCCTTCTTTAATGGATACAGCACAATCAAGTTATTATTATTAATTTTTGTCAGCTTGATGTCCAGCAAATTTATGGCATCTGTGTTGGCAAAGCTGGTTTACCGCTATAGCTGGCAAGAAACACTAACTATTTGGTCGCTATCTATTCCCTTGGTAGGTACGACATTAGCGGTGGCCTTAGGGGGATACCGATCTGGGTTACTGCCAGTAGAGGTATTAAACAGTGTCATTATCTTAGTGGTGATTACAGCGACTTTGGGACCCTGGCTGACAAGTTTAATGGCTGGAGGTGCTGTGGGTTTGACTTGTTCATCAGTGGTAGCAGCACCAATAATTAATTTGTCTGAGCAGCCGATAGAATCAGCACACAGTAATTTTACCATAGTCGTACCTGTCCAAAATCCCCAAACTCAAAAATATTTGATTGAAATGGCGGCATTATTAGCCTGTCAATCCCAGGGAAAAGTTTTACCATTAGCGATCGCTCATGCTACGGCTCAAATGGATGCGCCCCAGTTAGATGTTGCTTGGCAGCGCAGTGAAAAGTTATTGGCAAAAGCCACAGAACAAAGTCGGATATTGGGCGCTAAAGCAGAACCATTACTGAGAATTGATGATGCTTTTGCTCCAGGAATCTGTAGGGCGGCTCGTGAACAAAAGGCGAATTTGATTCTCATGGGTTGGGGTAAACGTACTGGTTTGAGAGCGCGTTTATTAGGTAATGTGATTGATAACGTGTTTTGGGCTGCCCATTGTCCAGTAGCTGTGGCACGTCTGGTAGAATCACCAAAAAGAATTCAGCGCATCCTCGTGCCGATAGAAAACTTAATCACGCCAACACTAACGCCTGTAGAATTTGCTCAGACCTTGGCAGATGCCAATCAAAGCCAAATTACTGTGTTAAATATTTGTGATCGCCGTACCAGTTCTAGTCAAATTGCTGCTAGGCGATCGCATCTCTCCCAATTAGTATCTAAATTGGCTGTGCCAAATCCACCGGAAATTCAAATTATCACTCATGAAAATGCTGCTCAAGCGATTTTACAAGCTGCAAGATTGTATGATTTAGTAGTATTGCCTTTTATCCGCAATCGTACTAGTCCTGGAGGATTAGCCATTGGTGATGTCACAACCGAATTAGCTAGGCAACTCACTTGCTCAATTATCATTCTTGGAGAGCCACAACAGAATCACAAACTCGTTTTGTCAAAAATAGCAGAAGTCAGGAGTCAGGAGTCAGGAGTCAGGAGTAAAACCCTTTTGTAGTCGGAGTTTCATTATCAATGGATGTCCTAACCACCCTGTCCATGGCTATAGTATCCCCACTAAAACAGCGGTTGTGCAGAAATACTAATTACCATTTTTAGGGATGTATTCATAGTGACATAATAAAATGTTTATAACAAACTTTATATTTTGTTGAAGATTTGATGAAATATAACTAAAAATTCCACATTCATTAGAAGATAAACAATAATTTTGTACAGTAACTGTAGAAGAATCACCTAATCTACGGAGAATTATTTTCGTTAATTATGTATTTTTGTACCGAAGCTGGATAATCTAAAAATAAGGATAATACTCCTGAAAATACCTGTAAAATAACTAAGAAACTATGAGAATTTTGGTGACTGGCGGTGCTGGGTTTATTGGTTCCCATCTGATCGACCGACTAATGGCTGATGGACAAGAAGTCATATGCTTAGATAACTTTTATACAGGACATAAGCGTAATATACTCAAATGGTTAAATAACCCTTATTTTGAGATGATCCGCCATGATATCACCGAGCCAATTCGGTTAGAAGTGGATCAAATCTATCATTTGGCTTGTCCCGCATCTCCTGTACATTACCAGTACAACCCCATAAAAACAGTTAAAACTAACGTGATGGGAACACTGAATATGTTGGGATTGGCTAAACGGGTAAAAGCTAGATTTTTGTTGGCTTCTACCAGTGAAGTCTACGGAGATCCAGAAGTCCATCCCCAAACAGAAGAGTATCGAGGTAGCGTCAATACCATTGGTATCCGTTCTTGCTATGACGAAGGTAAAAGAATTGCGGAAACTTTGGCATTTGACTACTATCGAGAAAATAAAGTCGATATTCGGGTAGCCAGAATATTTAACACCTATGGTCCACGGATGTTAGAAAACGATGGTCGGGTCGTCAGTAACCTTGTTGTGCAAGCATTACAGGGTATTCCTTTAACTGTCTACGGTGAAGGTACACAAACTCGTAGCTTTTGCTATGTATCTGACTTAGTTGAAGGTCTCATGAGGCTAATGAATGGTGATTACATCGGACCTGTGAATCTGGGTAATCCTGATGAATACACCATTTTAGAACTGGCGCAGACTGTACAAAACATGGTAAATCCAGATGCAGAAATTAAGTTTGAACCCCTACCTTCAGATGATCCCCGTCGTCGTCGTCCTGATATCACCAAGGCCAAAACTTGGTTAAATTGGGAACCTACCATTCCTTTGCAAGAAGGGTTAAAACTGACAGTAGAAGATTTTCGTAAACGTATCAAAACTAATGATTAGTCGGTAGCCAGTTGTCATTAGTCATTGGTTAACAAATGACTAATGACTGATGAGCAATGACTGATGACAAGAAAGCAAGGAGCTTAAAAAAAATGCGTGTTTGTGTAATCGGGACTGGTTATGTAGGTTTAGTGACAGGTGCTTGTTTGGCTCATATCGGCCATGATGTCATTTGCATAGATAACAACGAAGAGAAAGTAAAATTAATGAAATCAGGGCAGTCGCCAATTTTCGAGCCTGGACTCTCGGAAATTATGCAATCTGCCATTAATAGTGGAAATATTCAATTTTCTTCGGATCTGGCTGCGGGTGTTGCTCACGGAGAAATTTTGTTTATTGCTGTGGGAACTCCTCCATTACCTAATGGTGAAAGTGATACCCGTTATGTAGAAGCTGTAGCTCGTGGTATTGGAGCTAATCTCAATGGCGGTTATAAAGTAATTGTTAATAAATCTACTGTACCCATCGGTTCTGGTGATTGGGTGCGGATGATTGTGTTAGATGGCATTGCTGAACGCCAGAAAACATTGATATCCGCAGGTGGTTCATCTGTTGAGGAGAAATTACCTGAGATTGCTGCTCAGTTTGATGTTGTGAGTAATCCAGAGTTTCTGCGGGAAGGTTCGGCTATGTACGACACCTTTAATCCTGATCGGATTGTTTTGGGGGGGAATAGTCAACAAGCTATCGGGATGATGAAGGAACTCTATACCCCCATTGTGGAACGCAAATTTGCTGCTGATACATCTTTACCTCCTGTACCGGTGTTGGTGACAGACTTGAGTTCAGCAGAGATGATCAAATATGCCGCGAATGCCTTTTTGGCAACCAAGATTAGTTTTATTAACGAAGTGGCGAATATTTGCGATCGCGTCGGTGCAGATGTTACCCAGGTAGCAAAAGGTATCGGTTTAGATTCCCGCATTGGTAACAAGTTCTTACAAGCCGGTATTGGTTGGGGTGGTTCTTGCTTCCCCAAAGATGTCTCCGCACTCATTCACACAGCCGATGATTATGGCTATGAAGCCCAACTCATGAAAGCCGCAGTGAGTGTCAATGAACGCCAACGTTTAATTGCTTTGGAAAAACTCCAACAGGCTCTGAAAATCCTGAAAGGTAAAACTGTTGGACTACTCGGCTTGACCTTCAAACCAGATACGGATGATTTGCGCGATGCTCCAGCATTGAACCTAATTGAGCAACTCAACCGACTGGGTGCTAAAGTCAAAGCTTATGACCCAATTATTTCCCAAACTGGTATGCGCCATGGTCTTTCTGGAGTATTGGTAGAAACGGATGCCGAAAGACTTGCTGATGGCTGTGATGCTTTGGTACTTGTTACTGAATGGCAACAGTTCAGCACGTTGGACTATGCAAAAATGGCAAAGTTGATGAACCACCCTGTGATGATTGATGGTCGTAACTTTTTAAACCCTGAAGCCATGGTCAGGGCTGGATTCCAATATATAGGTGTTGGCAGATAACTGGTGATTGGGGACTGGTGATTGGTGATTGGTGATTGGGAAAGAAGGGAACAGGGAACAGAGTTTTTGACTTTTGACTTTTGACTTGATTGTTTCTTCCCAGTCCCCAGTCCCCAGTCCCCAGTCCCCATTAACCGCTTTTAGGAATTCTTTCTATTTCTGCATATCCACTAAAAATCAATCTTTGACCTTCTGTTTCTAAACGATTAAGTCGCATTTTTACGCCATCCAGGTCAAAGCGGTCTAAATCGACCATATTGTCCAAAATTCCCACCAGTGCAATGCTTAAATTTTGGGAAATTTCGCGTTGTGCTTCTGGTACTTGCTCAAGTTCAATTCTTGGATCTTTGAAAGAAACCCGTCGCCGTTTTTCAATACCTATACCAAGAGTCATACTCAGAGGTATGAGTTCACCGTTGTTTAGATCGGCTGTAGCCACAAGATGCAAGCGATTTCCCGGCAATAACTGTATTTGAACTGCGGTAAAGGAAACTAGTTCCCCACCAGATATTTCTGTTAAAGCTGGTTCAGAAAGGTTGAGCAGCCGCTTTTTAACCAATTCTGCACCAAAAGCTTGATTAATACCTGCTTCTGATAATATTACTTGTGCTACCGCTTGGGTGGGTTGCTTGAGGCTAAGTTTTCCACTCAAAACTGAGCCAAAGTCAATGGCCACCGCATCGGTTTCAAAAGACATTTCCTCTACTGCGAAGTCTTTGCGGATTACTAAGCCACGACCGTTCATTTTAAAGCTATCAATGCTGCCTTGCAACAGTTTGCTGGAGGGATAGCAGCGCACAAAGACTTCTACTGACTCGCTCATGCTAAACAGGTGGCGAATCGTTTGGCTCGCGACTGTGTTGAGCATCCGCTCTCCCCAATCGCTGCCTTTGGGATCGGTTAAACCAGTAAGTCCGCCTAACATTAGGTTTTGGGTCTCTAGAAGTTCTTTGTACTTTTGTAACAAATTGTGAACAATACTGCAAGCGATCCCCAGATTTATTGTTCTGATAGGTGTGAGCAGGATAACTGATTGCTCATGGCTAAATGTGTCCGATATTACAGTATTTGCTATAAGAACTTCAGATTTAAATTTTTTAGCATGAAATTTAGTACAAATTTTAGTACAAATTAAATGTATGCGATCGCTCTCTTTTCATTCAGCACAAAATTGCCATGCCTGTGGCAGGCTACATCTACGCCTAAACTACAAGCATCTTCCACCAAAAAAAACCTGCTTCCCAGCAAGCTAAAATTAGAATGGTCTAGCTTCCTTACCAGGACTATGGTAGTAATGGTAACTAGTAGCTTTTTGCTTATCCCCGTTAGCAATTACACCTAAGACATTGATAGGAGAGTTTCTCAGGCTATCCTGAAGCTGCATCAGCGCCGACTTGTCTGTTTTGTCTATCCTTACCACGAGCAGCATACCATCAGTTTGGGTCGCTAGAAGTCTGGCATCCACTAACCCCAGCATGGGAGGAGCATCATAAATCACCAAATCGAAATTTTCATTAAAATATTCTATCAGTTGCTTCATCTTCTCTGATGAAAGCAATCTCGCCGGGTCTGGTGGGGGAGGTCCAGCGGTAATCACAGATAATAAATTCATATCAGGTAATTGTTGAATCACCTGCTCAACTGGAATATTCGATGTTAAGACATTACTTAAACCGGAGAAATTTCTCAAACCAGATATTCTGTGAACCTGGGCGCGACGCAAATCACCATCCACAAGCAATACTCTTTTCCCCAAGGCAGCTGCTATTTGGGCTAGATGGAACGAAACAGTAGTTTTTCCATCTCCTGGCATAGTGGAAGAAAGAGTTAAAGAGCGAATCGGTTGATCAGAATTGAGCATCTGAATATTCGCATAAAGAACCTGTAAAGATTCCCAAAATAACCCTTGTCCATAATAGCTATTACCATAATAGCTATCACCCCTAATCTGACGACGGAACAGATTAGACAACCAACCATTCCCTGGAGAAATTTTCCGTGATTCAGATTCTGAACCGATGAGATTGCGGTAAGGAGATTGATAACCTGTGATGGTCTTGTCGGTGGGAAGAGTTCCCAAGAAAGGTAGTTTGATTTTTTCCTTCAGACTGGCAACAGTATGATATGTATTGTCCAGTTTTTCTAATAGGAAGGCTATACCAATACCTGCGGCTAAACTGCTGAACAATCCCATCAATAAATTCCGGGGTATATTTGGCAATATAGGGGCTTCACCTTGATTTGGTGCTTGGATTAATTCCCAAGGTAGTTCTGTTTGGGCTACTTGAATTACAAGGTCTTCACGGGCAGATAAAAACCGATTGTAACTCTCATTCGCCATCTGTAAATTACGCTGAATTTCGCTGTATTGTCTAGCTAAGATTGGTAATTGCTGAAATTTGCTCTTTGTTTGCTGTTCTACTCTAGCCAGTTCTTGGCTTTGTACCTCTAGTTTCTGAATTAAACTAGTTGCTTCAGCCAATTTTAAACCTACATACCGCCTTTGCTCATCTTCGATTAGAGGCAAAAGGTTTTCCCTTTTATCTTCTAATACTGCTATAGATGGGCTATCTGGTTGAAATCGCACTAATTCAGCAGATAGCTGGGCTTCTAGTTGCCGCAGTTGAGATATTAATTGACTATATATAGGCGCTTCATTTAATGTGGCCTGTTGTCCTTCTGGTGTTGATAGGCTGACATAAGTAGCTCTTGCTGTTGCTAACTGCTGATCAATTTCCAGTCGTTCCTCTTCTAATTTTTGGAGTTGTTTCCCTACATTAGTAGACTGGTTTTCTGGATCAACAAAATTGTATCTTTGTCGAAAGATCTGCAGTTGCTGTTGCAATTGAGCTACCCTATTTTTGATAGGAGGTAATTGTTTATCTACGAACTCTACTCCCTGATTTAACTTGGTTTTACGTTTTTCCAAGCTGTATTTTAAATAAAATTTTGATAGTGTATTTAATACTAATTCAATTCTTTTGCGATCTTGGTTTTTATAGCTTATTTCTATAATCTTAGTTGAACCTAAACGACGAATAGTTAAATTTTTGAGTAGGGAATTATAGGTGATATCCGGGTAGGAAGATTGTAAATATGGCAGAACATCTTTCATCAGTTCCTGACTTCTGAGAACCTGAATTTGACTGTCGTAATCTAGATTAGCATTATTAATGCTATAATCTGGCAGTGGTATTTGTCCTAAACGACTGTCACTATTAACAGGTTCGACTAAAATATGAAAATTGCCTTGATAAATAGTTTCTTCTTTGAGTGTCGAATAAATAACAGTAGACATCACTACAGATACAACCCCTAGTATAACTAATGCTCGCCGCTGGAGAACAGCCAAGAAGTCTTTTAGATTCCCATCCTCATCCTCTGTTGAAAATGATGGAAAATTCTGAGATGGCACGAATTCAGGTGTAATAATAACCCTGCCATTTTCATTAGGAGTTGAGATTCTAGTAGAATTCTGATTGTTCATGGATTTCGATTAGATAATTATTTAGTTAAGTATATTTTGTTATGCTTGAGCATTTACGTCAATATTGTAACCAATATTCCCAGCATAGTTAGTAACTTTTAAAATAAAATTTGCATATTTATAGTATGCACACCTTTATAATACTTAATTTTTGAGCCTACATTAAGATAATTTAAGGAATCAGTCAGAAATATTTCCAAATTATTAATTTTAAAGTTGAATAAGGGTTTGATTCCCAATTTTCTGTGATTAGTTTTGTCTTAAATACTAATCCGCTGGCTTTTTTCTTTCACTGTTACATTTAGGTAGATACAAAGTGATAATTTTACATTCTAAGCCTATGTACCAAATATTAAACACGTATCAGAAAATTTATAATTCAAAAGACATAGTTAGCTAAAATTGCTTTGTATCGTTCGATGCCAGGAATATAATGTTCTTAAAATTCTACACCCTAGTTGATCAGTTATTGATTTATTTTATGGTTTAATATTTAAATTAAAAGGGAGTAGATTTTGGCAGGTACTATTGATCCTGTACAGGAATAGGAAAAAAGTCTTCTACCTGTCCTATTCGCCTTTTCTTAATCGGTTGCGCTGGATTACCAGCATAAATTATCATCGGATCTAAACAGCTTCCAGTTACACTGCCTAGAGTTAACACTGCACCACTTCCTACTGTGACTCCTGGACCAATTACGGATTTAGCAGCTATCCAACTGCTCTCTTGAATATGGATAGGAGCAGGAATCAGTTTAAAATCTGGTTGATTCCAGTCATGATTGCCAGTACAAAGATAAACTCCTTGGGATATACAAACATGATTTTCGATGATCACAGGAGCTAGATTATCAATCCAGGTATCTTCCCCAATCCAAACATAATTACCAACAGTCAAACGCCAGGGCAATTTGACTCGCACCCCTGGTTTTATACGGACTCCCTTACCAATACTGGCTCCAAAAAGCTTGAGTATCCAAACTTTTGCTGATGAAATTGGTAGCCAATGACTTTCAACCAAAGGAGAACCCAGGAAGTACCACAACAATTGTTGAACGTAGGACGCACCGGGAGTATAGTTGCCAAGGGTGTATTTATCTAGACGCATAAACTGGGGGATGAAAACGAGGGTTTAAGCTTGCTCCGGTACGACCTGATACAATCCACAACAGAGAGCGTCCACCATCACGGACAATGCGAACAATAGATTCTCTGGGTTGTTCAGAGGGAATGGAAATAGGGGTAAAGGTGATGCCTTGACTACCTAGAACTATAGTGGCTATGGTTTTTGCCCTGGGTATATGAAAATCTGAAGTGATCAGGTAGATATGCTGAATATGACGTTTTTGGAAATCGTGAACGAGGGTAGTAAAGTTGGTAACTGTGTCAACAGCACGGTAGTCAAGGTGAATACGCTCAGTGGGAATACTTACATTTCCAAAAATAGCCAAGGCTTCGGCTTGGGGTGTACCACTGGAAACCCAAATGTCTAGATGAGAATGTTCTTGAGCAAATTCGGCTGTAAATGTTTCTCGTTCTGTACCACCACCAAGGGTAAGGATCGCCTGGGGATGGGGTGCGTAGTAAGAGGCGATCGCAATTCTGATGGGTATAATACTGAACAAGAACAGGCTCAACCCAACGGCAGCAAAAACTACATACTTTGCGATTTTGCGATACAAGAATTTCATGATTAGCAACAATAGTATTCTCGATACCACTCAACAAATTTAGCAATACTTTCTTCTATTGGTGTGTGGGGCTTAAATCCTACATCCTGTATATGTCCGTGAACTGTGAAAAAGCGTAGTCCTA
Source organism: Anabaena sphaerica FACHB-251 (assembly GCF_014696825.1). Lineage (NCBI taxonomy): Bacteria > Bacillati > Cyanobacteriota > Cyanophyceae > Nostocales > Nostocaceae > Anabaena > Anabaena sphaerica. The sequence goes on from NZ_JACJQU010000001.1 coordinate 547,022, forward strand.
TAATGGGAATTTGATAAAGGTGGCTGTATGTATAAGCCATTAGTTCATTAGCATTTTTAGTGGCAGCATAGAGAGAGATGCGTTGACTGACATCATCGCTGATAGAAAAAGGGATTTTTTGATTAGCACCGTAAACTGAACTATAAGTAGCAAATACCAGATGCTTAACCGAGTGATGACGAGATCCTTATAGAATATTAATAAAACCTGTCAGATTGCTGTCTACATAAGCATGAGGATTGAAAATCTTTAATTTTTCGCTACTTCATTCAGGTTGACTTTAATTCAGGCGATCGTGTACAAACTCCACACAAGAATTAGCAATGACTAAGACGTTATTTCCTTGTTGTTGTTCCAGTGTAATGGGAATAATTTGGTTGTTATCAGCGTTGTATTGAAACAATCCATAACCATAATCTTGAAGGAAATTAACTAAGTCTTCTTTATTGTAATCAAAGTTACTCACTGCATTATTAATTTCCATAATCCACACATGAGGAAGTTGCTTTTTCAACAAAGAAGTTGCTCCTTTGAGAGCTAAAAGTTCTGCTCCTTCAATATCTATCTTTGCTAGTGTTAACTTACTCAGTGATTCATTATTAAGGATATTGTTAAGTGTATCTGTCTTAACTGTAAGGGTTTTTTCATGTGATTGCGTAGAAATAAAAGGCATAGAATCACCTTCAGCCAGGTTGAGAGCAATATTTCCTATCAAGTTAGAAATCGCTAATGAGTAAGTCTTCACTTGGTCTAATTGATTAATCCTGATATTTTCTTCTAGGCGAGTATAGTTTTTGGGGAGTGCTTCAAAGCTGTAAATTGTTCCATTTTTAATAATAGATGCTGCTAAGAGAGTGTAAATTCCTATGTTAGCACCAATATCTAAAAATGAATCTTCTGCTCGCAAATATCTTAGGAGAAAATTCATGTCATGATAGTCATACAATCCACAATATAATGCAGCCGCAGCCGAACGACTATCAGTATGGCAACGAATTTTTATATTGTTAACAAGCTGAATATCAATATATTTTTGAGTCAGACGTTTGTACAACTGCCAAGAAACAAATTTTAAAATTGATTGAATTTTTGTGTTTTTACAGTTTGGATGTGTCCAGATATATTTGATTGTTTCTATAGCAAAAATATTTTTATGATCCATTTGATTTCTATGCTGCTATTATGGTGATAGTTGGGATAATTTATGACGATGCTCACTACTATTGATGAGGAATATCTGATGGGTTAAAAATTATCTTTTACTTTTTTTCAGATCATATATTTTCGCATCTACTAAAAAGCGATACCAAAAACCTTGTAGGAAATGAAAAATCAGACCTTGCATACCATCCAAAAAGCCTAGACCTATAATGTAACGCATCAAAAAGTAAAGAAAAGCCCTAAGAAAAAGAGGTGAACGCCCATACAAATTTTTCTTTACCCACCTGCGTTGACCAGCTTGGGAGAAATGATTTGTATTTAATAAATCATCCTGTTCATCTATCATCACACCCAGTAAATCTTTAACTTCTCGATCTGCATAGCGGTTATGCTTATCTGTCCAGAAAGTCAAACCTTTTTGATTTTCATCAATGATATCGTATTTGAGGTTAGCAACTTCTCCTTGGGATAGAATAATATGCTCGTCCATCCAACGTTGTTCGCACGTCCCTAGACCTGTACGCCAAACTCTCAGTAACCAAGTGGGATAATAACCACCATGACGAATCCATCGTCCCATGAAAAATACACGCCGTTTTACCTGATAGCCTGTTATTTGCTTTGGGGTTTGGGGTAAAGTTGTTTTTAATTCATCAACGAGTTCAGGGGTAAGGCGTTCATCTGCATCGAGACGCATGATCCAGGGTGTGGAAATTGGCAGATTTTCTATTGCCCAATTTATTTGTTTGGCATGGTTTTCAAAAGGATGACTAAAAACTTGACAACCAGCTTGCGTTGCGATCTCAATAGTATTATCTGAACTACCGGAATCAACAACAAAAATTTCTGCATTGAGAGATTGCAAGCTTGCTAAACAAGTAGGCAGGTTGGCAGCTTCGTTGTAAGTCAAGATAATTACAGATAGCATGAGAGTTTAGGTTATTTTGGAGTAGAGGAACATAACATTGATTTCCATAGGTAAGGAGTTCTACCTGCAAATTTGAATTTAATATCTGTATATCCTTCAGATTCCAATAATTGTGTCAAAGTTTTCACTGAGAAAAATTTAATGTGACCCCCATCCCAAAGAACTGTAAAATGGTTGTCCATCTTTCCTGATAGAGCAAGAGCTAAATTTTTTAAATAGCCGTGATACGGTGTAGTAAGAATCAAGTACCCTCCTGGCTTTAAGAATTTTCTCGCTAATTTAACCAACTCTTTGGGATAAAATAGATGCTCTATTACTTCTACCGAAATAACAACATCAAAGGCATTTTCTAATTCTGGGGGCGAGGAATCATATATACTACCTTGGATAAACCTGCAATTGGGAAAGTTATTATTGGCAATAGCCACACCTGAAGGAGATTCCTCCATACCCACTACTTCATAACCATGCTGACAAATAACATTACTTAGACTACCATTACCACATCCTAAATCTAAAATTTTAGCTCCAGGTTGAGATTTTTCAGAAAGTATTGATAGTAGTGGATTCATCAAGAATGAATGGGCATTTGTTAGGTTATTGTCTTGATATTGATATTCGTATTCTTGTTTTATCATCATCGTTTAACGTAATGTTGTGTAGAGTTGTATCTAATAAGATATTCTAGTATATTACAGGGAAAGGTAGGGTAGGGAGGTTAGGTTTCGAGATTGTTTGTGTTTCATAAAATAGTTTTTAGACATCCTGTAGGAGTGTTCATTGCTTTGATCTTAAATTGGCATTTTTCACAGTACCGTCGTTAATAATTTCTTGATAAACTGAAACCATTTTTGAGGCAACGCTATCCCATGTATAATTTTCCAGAATAAACTGACGAGCGCGATCGCCCATTTTTTTTGCTGCTTGACTATCCTGTAGGAGTTGAATTAAAGCATTAGCTATTTGCTCAACATCAATATCAACAATACTAGCCACATTAGCCATACCAGCTTCGGGGAAATTACAGCCAGTGGTAATTACACAGGGTAAACCAGCAGCCATGCCCTCCAATACAGACATACTAAAACCTTCTGAATAGGAAGGAGCAACATAAATATTAGCCGCTGCTAAAGCTGCATATTTCATCTCACCTGTGAGCATTCCTGTAAATGTGACAGCATTTTTACATCCTGCTTCGATAAAGTAGTTTTCAGCAGTAGGTAAAAATCCTGTATTATCAGGACCAGCAACAATCAAATGGGTATCAGGAAATTTTCGGTGTGCTTTGGCAAAAGCGGGAGCTAATAAATCTAGTCCTTTTTTTGGGTCAATACGTCCTAAAAATATAATTAATGTTTTATTGCGAGTTTCTGGAAATTTTTGATAAAAAATATCTGGGCTAGGAAGAAATTCAAAATCTTTACTATGAATGCCATTAGGCACAAAAACTAAAGGAATTTTTAAGCCAAAAGTGTTTATGTGTCTAGCTTCAGTAGAAGCTGTCATTTGCATAGCCTTGGCTGTTTGTAGTGATGGCTTTTCCAAAAGATTAAAGTAAAGTTTTTTCTTCCAAGCTTTATAAGCTAATGCCCAAGGCTCCATCATGCCGTGGGGAGTTGCAATATACGGAACTTTACGAAATTGGCAAGCCCAATGAGCAGCTAGCACTGGATAGGAAAAGATAGCATTAGTATGTACTATATCATAGTTAGATACATTCTTAAATAACCATTTCGTCATCGACCCAGTGAACTTGTAATCTAACAAATCCAAATAGGTAAAATACTGCAATCGATAATAATTTTCTATGACCCATTGATTTAAAGGCACATCTAGATTTGTCGAACCATTTGCATTAGTAGCAACAATATCAACGCTGATACCTAATTTGGCTACCGATTCTGCTAACTCAATAACAATTTTTGTGGGACCCCCATAGACATTTCCCAAGGCAGGGATAACCATTAAAACCTTCATAATTATTTTTATTTAATAATGTGCTGTAGCATATTCAACAGCTTGAATTAATTGTTTGGCGAAGTAGTCAGGAGAAAATTTTTCAATATGTTCTAATCCAGCTTGTCCCGTTTTCTTCAAGTCAATTTCCCCTGAACTCATTTTCAGCATCAATTCAGTTAGCTGTTGGGAATTTTCAGGTTCAAAACCAAATCCATTAACACCTTCTATGATTAAGTCTTCATAACAGCCACAACGATTAGAAACCAATACTGGTAAACCAGCTGCCATAGCTTCATTTACTACCAGTCCCCATTGTTCTTGAGTACTGGCATGGATAAAGCATTTTGCGTGGGCAAAATAAGGTAAAAGTTGCTCCTGTTGTAAAAATCCGGGAAGATGGACATAATCTTTGATTCCCAGAGTAGCAATTTGCTCTTCTAGTTCTAACCTTAATTCACCATCACCACACAGAACTAAATCCCAAGCTTTATCACCTGACAATTGACGATAGCTAGCATAGGCTGAAAGCAAGAATGGCAGGTTTTTCTTGCTGACAAATCTATTAATAGCTAAAAAGAATGGTTTATCTAACGGACAAGATAAGAATTTAATTTTATCAGGGTGAAAAACATCATTTCCGACTACATCGTAACCAAAAAAAATGGCTTCTGAGGACATTCCCAATTTTATTAAATAGCGTTTTTGTGGCTGTCCTCCTACCAATGCTGATTTATATCTTGTAATTAACCATGCTTTTATTTTTTCTTTCCACCAGGAACGGGGTGCATCATGTTCTGTACTTTCAGATAACAGAATAGCAGGTTTACCATGCCAGAGACACCATAACAAAGCCGCAAGCATAGAGGGATGAGCATAACCAGCAATTGCTATAGCATCTGGACAAGTTTGATTTAAAATAGATATTAATCTATATATCAAGTCAGTGAAGTCTGCCTTCTCCAGAGGAGAATTATTAATTACTGATATGATTTTACATGGGAAATTTTCTGTTTTTATTTGCCAAGGATACTCTTCTTCATAACGAGCTAACTCAATACCAAATAATTCCCATTTTTTTGCTTTTAATTTCTTAAAAGCTACTTCTAGCCTCGCTACATGATATGGACCATAGTTGGTAAAAATCGTAGCTAATTTCATAGTTTTTCAAAATTTATTTTCAGCATTTATTATCTTATATGAGCAGACTGTGTATAAGAATATGACTGCAAACTAACTCAGATCAGTTGTTTTTTAAACAACTGATTAAATTAATATGTATCTAATTCTTATTTATTTTTCCTGCTGGTTAATTCGATATATTTGACAGGAGCAAGAAAAATCATAAAACAGATTATATTATACACATATCCTGCCAATCCTCCAAGACAAAGAGATACTGAAAAAGCTAGGGCAATAGGGTAAAGAATTTTATTATAGATTTTTGCTTCTTTATTAGCCAATAGCCAAAAATGTTTAAATATTTTACCAATAAAATAACAAAGAAAAAAACCAAAAAACCATAATTCCGAGAATAATTCTCCCATGATAGGCATCACATATCCATTTTGAAAGGTTTGAGTCGAAAAATGGTTAAGTATCCTATCTGCAAGTGGAGCATTTACATAAATAAATAGTGATTCCTTAAAATCATTTCCTAAAAATTGAGCAGGAACAAAACCAAACACAAGTCTATTCCACAAGATTGATCCATAACCTAATTCCTTGGTTTCATTGGTTAATTGAATGACAGATGCGACATATTTCGTTTCTGAAGAATGAGAGGTAGAGATATAAGATTGGGCATCGGAAAATTGTAAAGAATCCGTAGTTGTATTCCACCAATCAATACTCTGAAAAGCTATCAACCAATTATTCAACCAATTAAAACTAAAAAAGTCTTGCCAATTAGAATATCCTATATTTATTTGTGATAATGCTGCACGATACGCACCAATAGAATTCATAAAGAAAAACCCAATGATAACCGCAACGAATATAAATGTACGATTAACAATATAACCTTTAGTGAACCAAATAGTAAGCATAATTATAGATATATAAATTACTACTTCAGTCCTCCGAGCATAAAATAAGAAGTTAAAAATAGGCCAAAATAACGAAATCCCCAACATTAACCAATGAATAAGACGATTTTTTCTAAGGACGCAGTGTAAATTTATAGCAAAACCAACGTATAAAAGTCTTTGAAAAAAAGCGTATACTGTTAATATACCAGTCCACTGACTGACTTGTTGTGCTTCAATATCAACTCCTCCAATGGCTATATTGCACATAAAACCAATAATTGTGTAAACAATTCCTATGTAAAAAAATGTTTTGTCTATCTGCTCTCCCTGTAAATTGTTATTATTTTTATAGTTTATTATTTTTATATCCTGTTGATTTTTTATGTATCCATAAAAAAACAAAATTACACACAATATAGACAGAATTATAGTCAAATCAACATAGTTTTCATGTACAGGATAGGGATCTTTGATTAAAGCATTAATTTGAGGAACAATATAGATGAGAAAAGCTATAGCCATAAAAAAAGGAAATTGATATAAACGAATTGTTTTTTTAAAACTCCACCAAACTATATAAAGACAAATAAACAATAAAAGAATTAATAAGCAATAACTAAGGAACATAATTAATATTTACTCTATCATACAAAAAATGCGATTAAATTAACTTAATATTGACATAGAGTCAAGATTGGTCTTACTTTTGTTTTGTTTAAACAAATCAAATTTAATTTTTTCAAGTTAGCGAATTACAAGGAAATCAAGCTACATTTTTTAGCATATCATATAGTATTAAATATATTTTGTAATCTGATTCCTGTTTGTTCTATACTGAATGATTTAACATTGTTCCAAGCATTTTCCCCATGCGATTCTAACAAATCAGGTTTCTCGATATATTGCAATAACGCTTCTATCAAATGTTCAATATTTCTTTCTTGAACAATTATTCCATCAATCCCATCTCTAACCCATGAACCAGATGATTTTGTGGTTATAATTGGCAATCCAAAAGCCATTGCTTCATAAATAACACCAGCACTGCCTTCGGATAGACTAGGAAAAACAAATACATCTGCCCATTCATACTGTTTTGTCAGTTCCTGTTTATTTAATTGACCCATAAACGTACAAATATCTGAATATTCTTTAATTTTGTTTTCATGGATTTGAATCGAACCGACAATTCTAGCATGAAATTTATCAGGATTTATTTTCCTCAACGCTTTTAATAAATACTGAATTCCTTTTCTCAGTTCTACTGTACCCACAAAAACAATTTTTAATTCTTCACCCTTTTCTTTTTTGCTAGATAACCTGACAGAATTATTTAAACTTGTCTCATAATCATATAACCACAAAGGAGCAGGATAGGGATTTAAGTAGATTTTCTTGGGATCAATAGATAAATCATTAATAAGACTTGCTTTGATAAACTCTGAAGGTGCCAAAAAATAATCGCTTGTTTCAATATCTTCTTTTTCCTTTGCTGTCCATAATTCACTAACTTCAGATAACATATTTTTTTCTTTCACCCAATCTGAATGTTCTTCCAATTCTCTTTCTAGCATTGGTATGAATGACTTGATGATAGATTGAATTTGGTCTGTGAAAATTAAAGCATTTTTAACATACTGCCGACAATTAGATGAATTCCAAGTATAACAATACACATGACTTATATGCTTTTTTTGACTTTTTATCAATTGAGCAATTCTGATGGAAATTTCTTGATTCAGAAAATATATATCTTTATATTGAAGGTTTCTATTTCTTGTTCTCAAATTTAACAAAAGCCATTGCAAATTTAAACTACATATTTTTTCATCTGGTAATTGCTTTTGATGTCGTTTTAATAAATCATTGACTGAGAAATAAGGGTTAATTATTGGTTCTATGTGTTTGCCCCCTTTGATCATCCAAGAGAAGGCATAAAAATCAGTAAATAGCTTGTATAGTAAATCCTGTTGATGCAAAGCTAGGGGAATAGCGTAATTTAGTCTTGAGCCTGATTGATGAAAAGCAATGTTAATATGTTGCATGGTTAAACACTATTTTATATTGTCAATTATTCTTTCATATATAAAGTTATTTTGCTGATAACTCTGAACCTGTTAAAGCTCTATGCAATTTTAAAAAATTGACTTGTGTAGAATAATCCTTTTCTGCAATTTCTCTACTTCTTTTTCCCATAGTTTGTCTTAATTCTTTATTTTCACATAGTATAAGTAAACTTTCTAACCATTCTTCTTCTGTTTCACACAAGAAACCATTATCTTGTACTACTTGTTTATTCATTCCTACTGGGGAAGCAATAACTGGAATGCCTACCGCCATGTATTGTAGTAGCTTGAAAGAACATTTTCCTCTGCTAAAGGCGTTATCTTCTAAAGGCATCAAGCCAATATCAAAAGATTGTAGATCTTTTAATTCATCTTCAACACTCCATTGTTTTAACTTGGCGATATCTTTCAAATTTGGGGGTAGTTCATGAATATTAGTAACAATCTTTAGATGAATATGAGGAAATTTGTTTTGGAGATGAATTAAACTGGAAATAACCAGGTTCAGGTGTTTTAGGTTAACCCATGAACCCATCCAGCCAATAGTGATAGTATTTGATTTTGTCTCAATATCTATTTTTTTGGGTACATAATAGTTAGTCTCTATGGGAGTGGGAATAATATAAATATTACTTTGATACTTTTGGGCAAAATCTGCTAGATATTCATTCCCTACAATTACGGCATCGCACATAGCCATAACTTTTTTTAGTTTAATTTCAGTTCTTTTGTTAGTTACAAAAAGAGCATCATCCATATCTAGCACCATAAGTCTGCTTTTCTTTCTGACAACTTGAGCTAAATAATCTGTGTCTATAAAGGGTGTTAAAAATGAATGTATATAAAGTATATTATCATTTGTATTGATTTGATTAATTTGTTGCCAACGATGAAAAATATTTTTGATGTTAGATAAATATCTGTCTAAATTAAACTTAAAAACAGATATTAATGATTGGGAAAAAGATTTATAACCTGATGAAAAAGCTGGAAATAACACTGTATCATATCCATTTTTATGGAAATATGGTATGTACTGCTCTGCTCGAAATCTGGTTGTAGGAAAAACTGAAGGTTCAGTGAAAAAGTATATTTTGGTCATTGTTTTATTTATTCTTGGCTATTGTTAATACAGATTACTGTGAGCCTTTCAGCTTGATTTCTACCAAAAAGTAAGCTAATTAAAATAGATAAAAATCTATCTATTATTTTGTTGACCGAACTCAAAGGAGTCCATTGATCACTAAGGGAAACATTTTTTCTTCCCATCGAAAATAAAATACTAGGACAAAGACAGCCAATGGTATTTTGTCCATATATTTCCACTACCTTTAACCCTGATTTCTCAACTACCTGACGAATCGTTTTTTCCGAAAAATGACTGACATGGGTAGGTACTTGTAATCCTGCCCATTTATCTTTAAATAAATGAAATTGCCAGCAATCAGAATTAGGCACGCTAAATGCTAATATTCCATTAGGCTTTAGTATTCGCTGGATTTCTGTTAATGTTTCTACAGGCTCGTATAAATGCTCTATAACTTGCCATGCGAACACTGCATCTAGATAAGAATCAGGAAGATCAATTATTGGTAGAGTAGTTGGTAGGAACTTTGCTCCCATCTGAGTAATAACAGGTTCTAAATCAGGATTCAGATCCATACCTAGCGTCTCCCATCTACGAGCAATACACTCACGGATAAAGCCACCACTACCACACCCTATTTCTAAAATTTTGGCTCCTTTTTGCAAATTTGGAAAAACCCACCCCCGACTTCCCCAAAATCCTCCATGTAGTGTATATCCAGAATTACTGGTAAAGACTTTGTTCTCTAAATCAGAGGATTCTGTAACATCATTTTTCTTTCTGTTATCATCACGATAACAATGGTAATCACTGGTGTAGTAATTAAAAATGTCCTCAGCATAAGGGCGTGGGTTTGTAAATCTAAAACTACATTCAGTACATTCTTCTATATTATATTCACCAGGCTTTCCCATTAATATATCATTTGCTTTGAATAACAATTGACTGTTTAATGATCCACATAATGGGCATTTTTGTAAATCAAGATATTTAGATTCAGAACAATTCATGGTGAAAATATTTATTATGGTTGGAGCATGGGAGATAATTGATTGAGTCAAAAGTTTTGTTTTTCAGTTCATTAGGAGGCGGTAAACATACATCCCAAATGAAATCAGGCAAATTATTTTCAGTTAGTTCACTAAACAAATCTGATGTAAAAAAAAAATTAACTTTTGGATAATACTTGGAGATTTCTTCTTTTACTCGGTTTCCTTCAGATAAAAGTAAGCATTCATTCCCTAAGCCATAGTGATCCAAATATTTTCTAATCACTGAGTGAAATTTCAAACTCAAATTTGGCAAGGGGATTTCTAACTCTTTATTGCTTTTAAAATTATTCTTTCCAACAGAGTAACAGTATTCACCAAAAGGCTGTAGTCCAGACATCGCCATAATAAAGTTTCGCAGATTAAGATAAATTTTTCTTAGGGGGTTATTGAAAACTCTCTTTTATGGTTTTAATTTGCTCAAAATATAAATTATTATGAGGTTATAAAATAGGCTATATTCCTACTAACCAAACTTTTGTGTGTGCAAAAATGGGATGATACCCTGCAGAGGAAACGCATCTAAATTTTATTGACAAAATACCGATTTAATGTATAAACCAATAAATCCCAATTTATCGTTTGATTAATTTTTTCAGAGTCATAGGGACGGACTAAAATATTGTCAATAAGGGTCGTTAATGCGAATATTTTGGTCATTATTGAGATTAAATTGCCCTTATTGATAAGATGCGTTTCCCTGTGCCTATAGTTTTTGAGCTATTACCTGTATTTCATAGCTATCTTCTTTTAGAAACCGAACTGACATTTGATGATTTTCCAAAGTTTGAGATAAAAAAGTAAAGTCATATGCAATTGTATGCTTCTCACCAAAAGCAAAGCTCTTTTTCTTATTAAGAACTGTTGAAATATCGCAACCATTACAATTAGGCACAGAGATTGCCAATATACCACCAGTTTTTAGGAGTCGCCGGAATAATTGGAATACATCTGATATATCAGGAAGATGCTCTATTACATGACTGCTAAAAATTATATCAAATGATTCTTGTTCTAAATTATTAATTTCATCCTGACGACTAATAATATCCACTCCTAGAACTTTACGTCCAAAATCAGCACGTGGCTGGGAAATCTCAAATCCAATACTGTCATAACCAGCTTGTTTAAATTGCCAAACACCATATCCCCAAGAGCAACCATAATCTAAAAGTTTACCTGTTGATATATAAGATTTAACTAAGTTAATTTTCTCAGAAAAATCTTTCGATGAACCATGAAATTTATTTTCTAGTAAGTCTTTTAGAGATAACTCATCGGGTAAATCAGTTGTTAGTCCTTCTTTATAGTCTGACTGATAAAATCTTAAATTTTCTTCTGGCTGTTCTTTGGGAAATCTAAACATCAAGCCACACTGATCACACTTTCTTAACTGGACTAACAAATACTTTCTTCCCAGAACTTTTGCTTGAGTATGATGGCAAAAAGGACAACTATCATCTATTGGGAAACTCAAATAAGCTTTTGTTACTTTGGTTAAATATTTCAGTGTTGCCATTTTTTTCTCCTGATTAATTAAGATAAAACATCTACTTTCTGATCTAGATTTAATCTATAGTAATATCCTTCACGAGCCATCAGATCTGAATGACTACCTTGCTCCAAAATCTGACCTTGCTTCAAAACTATAATTTGATCAGCTTGATGAATAGTGGATAATCTATGAGCAATTACCAATACTGTGCGGTTTTTCCCCACCGCATTTAGTGCCTGTTGCACAATACGCTCAGAACTACTATCTAAGGCACTCGTAGCTTCATCTAATATCAATATTTCTGGATTTCGCACAATTGCCCTGGAAATTGCTAACCGCTGCCGTTGTCCACCAGATAACTGTACTCCTCGATCTCCTAAAATAGTATCAAAGCCTTGGGGCAAAGCCTGAATAAACTCCTCTGCATAAGCCTGTCTTGCTGCTTCCACAATTTCTGCATCTGTTGCCTGGGGATTGCCATACTTAATATTTTCGCGCACAGTGTCATTAAACAAAAATGTATCTTGGCTGACAATTGCCATGCGCTGCCGTAGTGATTTAATATCTAAATCTCGAATATCAACTCCATCAATGGTTATTTTTCCCATCTGGGGGTCATAGAATCGCAACAGCAGGTCTGCCAAGGTTGATTTTCCTGACCCCGACTCCCCTACCAAAGCAGTGAAACTGCCCTTGGGAATTACCATATTCACTTGCTTTAGTATTGGATTCTCGCTATTCTGATGACTAAATGTTACCGACTCAAAGCAAATCTTCTCTTGGAGTCCCGTAAATTGCCGCGAACCATTACAAATATCAGGTGTTTTAGTTTGCTCCAAAAAGTATTGAATCGTTTGAAAGCTATGATAAAAATTGGCGAGTGATACTCTCAGTCCGTTGAGTTGGTTGATGCGAGGAAACATTCTGACCATGACCAGCAAGAAGGTTAGCAATAGTGGCAATACCAAATCTTGCGACAGAAACCTATTGCCCAGGATAACTAATATTACTAGGATGAATATGCCACAAGTATCAGAAATTGGCTGAACCGCGGCCTGTCCGGCATACCCCCTAAGTTCTGCGCTATATCGCTGTTGCAAAATATCACTAAGACGTTTTCCTTCATAGGACTCTGCTGTATAAGACTTAATAATGCGAATTCCGCTAATCACCTCAAAGACACGGCTCGAAAACTCTTCAATAGTTTCGGACACGATTCTTCCAGATGCTTTGACAGATGCAACAATGAATTTCAAGCTGATGCCAATTCCAAGCAACATCACTAAAGACAAGAGGGTTAGTTGCCAGGAAATACTGAAAAGCAACACCACAAATGAAAAAACAATTAAGCTTTCACTAAATATCGACCCTATGTAAAAGGTTAGCATTTCACAGCGTTGGCTTTGCTCGTTTACATAGCTTAGTAAATCACCTGCACGAGCTTGGTTGTAGTAAGAAAGCCCTAAATTCAAAAAACGATCAATACAAATTGAACGCAGGTGGAGTCCTACCTTCAGCATTAAAGTCCGTAAGCTAAAGTCTGCTATAAAGCGCAAACCTCCCTTAGCAATAGACAAGGTTAGCAAACAGGCAATAATCACCCCCAGTTGTTGTTCAGGTGGGAACCGATCAAAAAAGCTCAAAAGGGACTGAATAAAAGAACTCGCCTCCATTGAGGAGGTCTGGACACCTCCACCAGCCAACTTTTGCAATAGCGGTATTGCCAAAGACAGTGTTGCCCCTTCCATCAGAGATGCTATTGTAGTGAGCAAGACCATCCCAACAACCAATTTAGGAAATGGTTGTGTTAGGGCCATAAATGGTGAAGATACTTTCATTCCTGTGTCGATCAATTCCGTATGTTATTATGTATAAGCCGGTAGTTATAACCACTTGTCAATCTACCCAACTAACCTACTTACTCAGATTTTTGGTAACATTGGAGTCAAACCTATTGAACCAAAATAGATTTTAGTGATGATTTATCTTCAAGCCAGATGGTAGTTTATATCATCCCATTAATAATGGTTTTAATGTCCTATAGATTTTTGCCAAAATCTGAAAATCTCCTTCTGTATAATTCCTCTGTTCTAGCTAATTCTAGAGTTTTTCCAACAATCTGTTTTTTTAAACATTACAGATGACTCGATTGTCAAGCAAGTAACAGTGCCACAGAAGCTCCATCTTGTCGTGATATTCCACAAATGAGAGCTTCTTTCATATCAATTCACCAGCCCAAAATCTTTGATGCCGTTACCACCCACAACGCGGGATTGCCTGAAGGTAAACTCTCCTACAGATGGATTTCTATGGGGATTAATTACTCCTGTCGCTTGTTGCCAAAGTTCTGATGGTGCTAATGACAACTCGTATATGGATTGACGTTTACGGATGTGGTACCATTTAGTTTCTTGGCAATCATCACACCACAAAGCTTCTAACCATTCTCCCTCCAAAGGAACTACGGTTTTTGCCGCGACTAACATCACGGCTTCTTTCCGTCTCATCCCTCTCTGTTGCAGTTGTCCGGCGCATTCAGCAAATAAGCTGTATTTTTGACTCATGCTATCCATATAGCAGTTATGTACTGGACAATAAATAGCTCGACGTTTAGAACGATTTCGATTTCGGTCACACCTTCTCTGCACTTCGGCCTCCTAAAATTTGATCGAAAAAGATCACCAGAAGGTTGCGGTGGAGGGACTGAGATCAATAAGACCATCAAAGCCCTGCTCCTAATTTAAAAGTTAAGTTATTAAATTTGAAAAACTACGTTTTGTAAATCGACGGATATGTTAGCACATTTGGGATCATTGGTCTAGTTTATTTATAGACTACAAACTAGACTTTTGTAACACACGGAAATATTCTTTGGCTATGATTTGCGGCGTAAAATTTGACTGCAAATATTGTCTAGAAGCTTTACCCATAAGTTCTGCTAGTTTGCGATCGCTATTCAGCAGGCGAATAAATTCAGCTAGAGCCATACTATCACCGTTATCAACACTCACCCCACATTTACCATCAGCCATCATTTGTCGCAAATAAGAATATTTGGAACAAATCACAGCTATCGGTCTGCCAGCAGCTAAAGCCGGGTAAAGTTTGCTGGGAGCAACAAGACTTTCCATACCAGCTTCTACACTTACTAGAGAGAGATCGCAAGCTGTCAGAGAGTAAGGCAGAACTTGCTTGTCTTGATACGGTAAAAACAGAAAATTGGTTAGTCCTAATTCATTTACTGCCTCCATGAAATCTTTTCGTTTTGCGCCGTTACCAATGCAAACGAACTGAATAGGATCATCTCGTAGTTGTTTGGCAGCTTCGAGAATGGTGTCCATATCGTGACACCTGCCCATATTACCAGAATAGAGAACCGTGAATTTGTTGACTAAATTATGTTCCTTGGCAAACCAATTATTCTCTTTGGCAATAGGCAAAATTAAATCAGGATCTCCCCAACTATGAATCACAGACACTTTATTAGCTACTTCGGGACAGATTGCTATTACTCTCTCCTTCATATCAGGACTCAGAACCACAATGGCCTTGGACTTGCGCCAAATCATTCTGTTCATTTCTCGCCAAAATCCTGCCAGCCAATGGTTTTTAGATATTACTCCCAGGGCGATCGCAATATCTGGATAAAGATCATAGATTAAACAAACGTAAGAAATCCTCAAACACAGGTGAGCCAGATATGCTGCTATGGGCAAAAAAGGCGGGGCAGATGTAGCTAAAAATACATTGTGGCTACGAAAATTTTTGATCAGATGAATAAAAGCACGCAATGTAAAGAGGACACCATTTGCTGCTTTGCCACGAATCCTTCCAGACCACACCTGGGTGGAGCGCGATCGCTGAATGCGAATATCACCCAATTTTTCCACAGCCGGAGCTTTCGCAGTGGAAAATGCATAACCAGGCTGTCCTGTAAACACTTCAATATCTAACTCTTGCTGCTCTAATTGTTTTACTAGTTCTTCAATCAACTGTCCCGTAGCAGCATAGTCAGGCGGAAAAAATTCTGTAATTATTGATACTTTAAGCTTTTGGGATTCGGGGTTTTCCTGGGCTTGAGAAACATCGGTTAACTCTATTGGAGATAGCCTAGCTGTAGTAACATGGGTCTCTTTGTAAATTGGTGTATTCACAGTATTTGGTTTTTTAAATATATTTAGCCTGTCTGTATCATTTTTTGTATCCTGATTTGGGGATGGGGATGTGATTGGATGAGAAATGGTTGACTTTTTTGGCCAGAATGCCATGAGCGTATTTTCCTGTAGAAAATTTTTAGGTTTACAGGTAGGATTATTGACTGGAATTATCCGGTAAATATTTTTTCAGTCTCTAGATGGTTCTCAGTGAATTTTTAGGACTTGTTGTCAATAGGTTACATATTAATTGACAACAAAGAAACGCTTGTTCCGGAAAAAAACAACTAAGCAAAATCACTGTTTTAACTAAAGCTCCATGGGTAAACCTTCTGAAGTAGAATAGACACAAACTGAGGAGTTCAATCGGTTATTTGAGTACACTAGAACAAAACCATGATAAAAAAGTCTCTTGAAGAATAACAGAACTTGGCAAACATCTTTACCAAAATTTGATAAATTTGTTATCTATATATATCAGAATTAAATAATTTGGTAAAGTTCCACTGTTTGATACGTTACATAGGTTAACAACAAAACGATGTTCTTGTTAATAAGACTAGCACTCATTAACACAAATATTTTCCAGAGAAACTTCATTTATTAGTATAATCCTGTATCCTCATATAGCCTGGACTAACAGATCAGCCAGGTGCGCCGCAAATTATCCAAAGCTGTACACGCACTTAGATGACGAATAAAAGAGCGAGTCTGCATGGCTCCAAATCTACACTCATAACTTCTCACCTCATCTGCTGAACCAGCTAGACCAATATACACCAAACCCACAGGCTTTGTATCCGTTCCTCCACTAGGGCCAGCAACTCCCGTAATACTTAATCCCCAAGTAGTTTTCAGCCGATTTTTCACACCAATAGCCATTTGTTCGGCTACAGTAGCACTCACAGCCCCAAACTGCTCTAAATCTTCGGGTTTAACCCCCAATAATCTAACTTTCACAGAATTATCATAAGAAATTACCCCACCCCAAAAGTAATCAGAACTACCAGGAATTTCTGTCAGCATTTGCCCTAGTCCCCCACCTGTGCAAGATTCTGCAACTGATAAAGTTTCCCCTGATGACCGCAATAATTCACCAACAACAGAAGCCAATGTATCATCATCAGCACCGTAATAATCTAATCCACCAATTTCCCTAAGTTGTTTTTCAATCGGTGCAATCAATTCCTCTGCGGCTTTTGTGTTAGATGCTTTCGCAGAAATTCGCAGCCTGACTTCTCCCTTACCCGCGTAAGGTGCTACTGTCGGGTTAAGTAAATTCAGGTACGCAGATACTTTTTCTGCCAAAGCTGATTCACCAATACCCCAAAATTTCAAACTCCGACTGCAAATAATTTCCTTGCCCCAACCTTGACTTTTCAGAAAAGGCACTGCTGTATCTGACCACATTCGGTGCATTTCGCTAGGAACACCAGGGAAAGTAAAAATGGTTAATCCCGGTCGGGGTTGCCAAATAATACCCGGTGCTGTTCCTGTAGGATTGGGTAAAATTTCTGCCCCTTGGGGAATTAAGGCTTGTTTGCGGTTGCTAGGAGACATCACACGACCGCGTTGGGCAAATTTCGCAGTTATATCTTCAATAATCTCGGCACTCTCCACCAAGGGAACACCAAAAAAATCAGCGATGGTTTCACAGGTGAGGTCATCGGGTGTCGGTCCCAGACCACCTGTGAAAATCAGAATTTGCACTCTGGAAGCGGCAATGTCGATAACTTGCTTAAGTCTTTGGGGATTATCTCCCACTACGGTTTGATAGTAGTGAGGAATGCCTAGTTGTGCTAACTGCTGGGCAAGAAATTGAGCATTGCTGTTGAGGATATCTCCAAGCAGCAATTCAGTACCGACACAAATAATTTCTGCACTCATTGGGACTGGGGACTGGGGACTGGGGACTGGGGATTTGTGATTTGTGATTTGTGATTGGGAAAAATCTGCTTATTTGTTTCCTGTTGTTTTTCCTCTTCACTGTCACCTGTCACCTTATTGTCGAGAAAGTTTCCAGACTCGCCAAATAGCATAACTCAACACAGAGGTAGATGCACAGGCATAAGTCATACCGCTGGGAATGCCAGCAATAGCTAAGGCTAAACTACCCACCCAAAGAGTTAAGGAATAAATAAACAGAACCGTTAATCTGTGGGATAAACCCACTCTTAAAAGTCGGTGGTGCAAATGGCTGTGTCCATCAGCGACCCAAGGTAGTTTACCTTTGCGGAGTCGAGATAAAATCACGGCTGACATATCCACAATTGGTACTGCCAAAATCAAATAAGGTAAGATGACAGCTGTAAAAGCGGGGACTTTTACCAGACCAATGACACCTACAGATGCTAAGGTGAATCCCATAAAATAAGAGCCACCATCACCCATAAAGATTTGGGCAGGGTTGAAGTTGTAGCGAAGAAATCCCAATGCTGCACCAGCTAAGGCTGCTGCAATTAAGGCTGCTTCTGGTTGGTGCATAAATAAGGATACGAACAGCATGACTACGGCAGCAATTCCTGTGACACCAGCTGCTAGTCCATCTAAACCATCAATCCAGTTAATAGCATTAACCATTCCCACTAGCCAAATGACTGTAATTGGTAAACTCAGCCAATCGAGATTAACTATGCCGATGGTGGGTATGGTAATAAAATCTATACTTACACCTGCTTTCCATGCACCAGCAGCGACAATTACTTGTATCAGCAGGCGTACTAAGGGAGACAGGTTTAATAAATCGTCTGCTAAACCGATGAGAAAAAAGCCCAGTCCACCTAATGTCACACCCCAAATTTGCCATTCTTTTTCCAGTGGTAGATTCGCAAATCCACCCAAGCACCAGACAATTAATAGGGATATGAAAGTACCTGCAAAGATAGAAACTCCTCCCAGGCGTACCATCGGACGTTGATGAAGTTTTCGACCACCAGGTTTATCTAAATGTCCGCTTTTGATGCCAATTTTTTTGACATCGGGTATAGTCCAGAGAACGACTACTGCGGCGACAAGAAAGGCAATCAGATGATAAATCTGAGCAGGCATCGGTATTTTTTAAGAAGTAGTTGGTAGGAGCAAAATTGTGTGAGGGCAATTTCTACTTACATTTACTACATTTGGAGTATTTATCAGCACAATAATATTTGGATATTAGATTTTAGATTAGGGATTAATCTAAAATCTAATATCTAAGCTCGCTTAGGCTAGAACTGGTAAGGGAATTTCTAGGTGAGGATATAAGGGGAAGCGATCGCACAAGACAGCAACTCGACGACGGCAATCTTCTGCCACTGCGCTAGAATCAGGGGAAAGCAAGCGATCGCTAATAATATTCCCAATTTCTTTAAATTCTTCCACACCTAAGCCTCTAGTAGTCATGGCGGGTGAACCCAATCTCAACCCGCTGGTAACAAATGGAGATGCTGGGTCAAAAGGCACTGTATTTTTGTTAGCTGTAATATTTACGCCACTCACTAGCTGATCTGCCTTTTTACCAGTCATGCCGATAGACTGTAAATCTACTAGCATTAAATGGTTATCCGTGCCATCAGATACTAACTTTAAGCCTCTGTTTTGCAGTTGGATAGCCAAAGCACGAGCATTTTCAATCACTTGGGCGGAATAGGTTGTAAACTCAGGCTTCAGCGCCTCACCAAATGCTACAGCTTTACCAGCAATTACGTGTTCTAATGGTCCACCTTGAGTACCAGGGAAAACTGATTTATCCAGCTTTTTACCCAATTCTGCATCATGGGTTAATATCAAGCCGCCTCTTGGACCGCGCAAGGTTTTATGAGTTGTTGTTGTCACCACATCACAATAGGGCAGAGGGTTAGGATGATGACCTGTAGCTACTAACCCAGCGATGTGAGCAATATCTGCCAGCAGGTAAGCGCCAACTTCATCAGCAATACTGCGGAATTTTTCAAAGTCAATGATCCGAGGATAAGCTGAATAACCGCAAATTAATAGCTTAGGACGTTCTTTGAGGGCTAAATCACGAATTTGGTCATAGTCTAGTTGTTCTGTTTCTTTGCTGACTCCATAGTGCCGCACTTGGAACCATTTACCGGAAACATTCACAGGTGAACCGTGGGTTAAGTGTCCACCGTGGGACAAGTCCATCCCCATAATTGTGTCACCTGGTTCTAGCAGGGTCAGGAACACGGCAAAATTTGCCTGTGCGCCAGAATGGGGTTGGACATTAGCATGAGCAGCACCAAATAGTTGTTTGGCTCTATCAATGGCTATTTGTTCAATTTTGTCAACAAACTCACAACCGCCATAGTAGCGTTTACCTGGTAAGCCTTCGGCGTATTTATTGGTTAGTACAGAACCTTGAGCAGCTAATACAGCAGCCGAGGTAAAGTTTTCACTCGCAATCATTTCTAGGTGGTCACGTTGACGTTGTAGCTCTTGGTTAATTAATTCGTCAATAGCAGGGTCGGAGGATTTAAGCAGGTCTGAGTTAGTTTTATTCACGTTAATTATCCTTGTGGAATTTGACAAAACTGTATTTTGGGGTTGGGAACAAAATTGAATTGACAGTTTAGGAATGCTGACTAATAAAATTGATTGTTGCTGATTTACTGATTATGAGACACGCGCTTAATGAATGCGTTAACCAGGAGCAAGCTTTGTTGTCAACAATTGGGTTTGACATTCACTATCACTAAGTTAACGAGAATGTCATCATATATAGCTACCCTTCTGGATTCAACCTTGCTGTCAGAATTTATGTATTAAGTAAGTCGGCGGGAAAAAACCGAAGTATGTAACAAAAAGTAAATTCACCAAAACCCTCTTCCCCGTTCCCCGTTCCCCGTTCCCTGTTCCCTGTTCCCTTGTCATAACGACAATTTTTAACGCCCACTTACTTACTTTTTACTAAAAGAATTAATCTCCAAGATATACAACATACAATAAAACTAGGTGAAGTTAGCAACTTTTTGCTATTGTCCACATTTTTGCTAAAAAGAGCGTCGGAGGTTGCTCTATTGTCATCCTCCCTTTGCCTTTATGTCACTCTTTCTTTCCTTGACTAAGAGTGTCTTCCTCTAGGTGAGATGTGGGTAAAAACGAGGATTTACAGGAGGGATTTGGATGCTAGTCATTTTAACGGATGATCAAATCTTTGCCCCTGAGCAGGTTTGCCAGTCTTGTTTGCTTGCTAACAACAGCGGACAACCCCGCTGGCATGGAGGTCAACTCCGCTGTGGTCAAGCTATTCGCAAATTCACAGAACAGCAACCAGAGCAGTATGAGTGTGTGATGGGCTTCCGGATTGCCAATATAAAATAATCTAATTTTCCAGCAATATCAAGCAACTGCGTTATCCTATGGTCAAATAGCTATTGAAATTTAGCCATAGGAGAATTTAAGATGTCTTGGCGTGGCTCTACAACGGTTCCTGACCGAATTTTCGCTTGTTTACCTTATTTACTACCTCTAATTGAGAGTTTAGTTTTTGGTAGCTTCTTGTTGAGACAATTTCCAGTATTGGCTGTGCTGTTGTTTCCCGTGCTACCAGTTAAAGCAGTTTACGATGCGTTGGGTCCATTAGGTCAAATTATTGTGTTTTTCGCCTTGTTCATGTTGGTGGTGAGAAACGAAAAAATCAATCATTTTATTCGTTTCAACACAATGCAAGCAATTCTTTTAGATATTGTGATATTTTTGTGTTCCATACTCCTGAGAATTTTAACTCCTGTTCCTGGTGCTGGCTTTGCAATAGAAACTCTAGCCAATACTATCTTTCTAGGTATAGTGGCAGCTGTTGTTTATTCTCTGTTCCAGTGTCTCATGGGACGCTACGCCGAAATACCAGCCATTTCTGATGCTGTTCATATGCAGGTGCGCTAGGAGCTAACGGTTGATTACACGGTTTTCTAGGCGACCAATACCTTCGATTTCTACACGGATGTGATCGCCTAAATTTAATGCTCCCACCCCAAAAGGTGTACCTGTTAGCACTACATCCCCAGGTAATAGTGTCATCACTTGACTAATATAAGACACTAAAAAATCTGGAGAAAACACCATCTGATCAATACCAGCAGATTGAACGGGATGAGGATCTTCATTCAAAAAGGTCTGCAATCTGGCTCCTGGGTTCAATTCTCGGACAATCCAAGGACCCAAGGGGCAGAATGTATCAAAACCTTTGGCTCTAGTCCATTGAGCATCTTTCTTTTGTAAATCCCTGGCGGTGACATCATTGGCAATGGTGTAACCCCAAATTTTGCTTTGGGCTTCTTCTGGTGTACAGTCACAGGTGCGATCGCCTATCACTAATGCTAACTCGCCTTCATAGTCTACCCGCTGTGACTGTGGAGGATATTTAATTTCCATTTCTGAGGCAATGACAGTTGTAGGCGGTTTGAGGAAAATCAGCGGTTCAGCGGGTACTGAAGTTCCCATTTCTGCTGCATGATCGGCATAATTCTTGCCTACAGCCACTATTTTGGACGGTGAACAGGGGGCCAGAATTCGGTATTTGTCTGGTTCTAAAATTAAATCTGTGGGTTGCCCTTCCAACCAAGGTGGAGCGTCCAAAACCTCCACATTGAGGGATAATTGCAGCAACCCATAGTAAATTTGTCCTTCTTGACTTTTAACTCGCACATAGCGTTGCGCCATAACCTTGATTAATATCCTTAGAGATGCAAATTTCGGCGGACTAAGCTAATGATTTCGATGGAAAACTGGTAAGATTATAGTTCCTTGTTGCTTCAGATGTTGATTTTTGCCAGTAACTCATTAAGTTTACTTGTATAAATATACATCAGCAGCCTTTTCTGTCCATAAGGTGACTAAAAATATATGACCACAGTTTACGAAACAATGTACATTCTCCGCCCTGACTTGGGAGATGAGCAGGTAGATCAAGCCGTTACTAAATACCAGAACTTGTTAACTGAACAAGGCGCACAGAATATTGAAATTCAAAATCGTGGTAAGCGTCGTCTTGCTTATGAAATCAATAGGCATCGTGACGGCATCTACATCCAATTTAACTACACAGCCCCCGCAGGTGCGATCGCTCCCTTAGAACGTGCCATGCGATTGAGCGAAGAAGTGATTCGCTACCTTACAGTTAAGCAAGAAGTACGCGAAGAAAAATCAGCTAAAGAAGCTGTAACCGCCTAAAAAGTTCTGAGTGAGGAATTCTCAAGGAATTCCTCCCACCCAGCCTACCCATATTTTTTGTGCCAGCATTTTTAGAGAAATTTGCGTATTTGAACAGTTGTCAATTTCTCTTAATTGCGATATGTTTTGGATAAAATCATGAGGTAAGTGTTTCTTTTATACACATAAAGTATAGGAAAGGACACAACAAACACAGATTGAAACTTTTTTCCTAACTATGACTACAAGGGTTTTGATAAATCAAGTTTTCTACAAAACAGTCTTAATACCTTGTAATCTTGTATTAAAGTTCCACATCGCGTACAACAAGCTTGTAACAAGAGGTGTCAAGCCTCCTGAAAATATAGCTTGTGATTTGTACTTTGCCTTGTCGAAAGAGGGCAAAGCCCAGTATGTTGATGGTTCCTCAAGCACTTACCAAAGGCAATATTGTCGCAGTTATACCTAAGAGATGTAAGCCACTGTGAGCCAATCTGACACCCCCAACATCCAAGCTCTTTCTACTGAAGTATCGCAGTTGCGTCAAGAGTTGCAACTGAGAGATCAATTAGTACAACAGCTATCTCAAGAACTGTTCCGACTGGTAAAGGGTAATACTAGCTTTATCCCTCAACGGACTGAGCCTGATTGCGATTTGAGTCAATTAGAGGCTTTAAGAGAACAACTCCAAGCTGTGGAAGAGCAAGTAGCGTTCTACCAAGAGCAAATTACATCTCGTGACTCAGAAATTCACCAATTACGACAGTCAGTTCAAGAATTAACTGATCGCAGTCGGATGTTGGAGCAAGTAGTACAAGAATTACCCCAAATTTACCGACGTAAATTTGAGGAACGGATGGCTCCAGTCAGAGATAAGGTAGCAATGCTGCAAAGAGAAAATCGCCAACTACAAGCAGAATTGCAAAGTGTGAGTTATCGGTTAGCACTTAAAACTCGTCACTCAAGTCATAGTGGTATTGATTTACCGAATTTCTCCAGTCCTATGTCTGGGCAAGCAAATATATCTACTCCTCAAAACGCCTAAATGAGTAGATATTTTGAGTTAGGAATAGATATTCGTGTTGATTGATTTTTTCAGCCGGTGGTTTATTTCTAAATCATTTATGAGAAACAAGCCTGCAAATTTTGCCACTCTTACCCGCTCTAAAATCTTTATCGCCTAGCAGCCGGACTTCTAGTCAACCTGCCCATATTGTGGAGGTGAAATAGAGATTCAGCTTGCTAGATCGAGGATTTAAAGGGTGATTATATCGATTAATGTGTTGCCAATGTGAAAAGCGGAAAAATTTTGCTTAACTTGGCAATTTTTCCCTGAGAAAAGTCGATAATTTAGCCTGCTGTCACCAAACTTTGCTCGTTAAGTCCAGAAAATATATCTTCGTAATTGTTAACTATCTCAAACACTGAATCTAGGTGAGTAAGTTCTAAAATTAGTCTTACAGGAGCTTGCACATTGCAGAGAACTAAGCGACAACCGATTTCACGTGCAGCTTTCAGTGCTTGGACTAGGGGAACTAAACCAGAACTATCCATGAATTCAACTTCTGCTAGATCGATAACCCAGAGTTGATCAGGCTGAGGTATTACTCCAGCCATCTGTTCGCTCAAGGCCGTACCAACCTGTAAGTCTATGCTTCCTTGGGGTTTGAACAAAATCACTTGGCGTTCTTGTGTAAGAGTCATGAATTTAACTGGGTAGTTGAACTGGGCAGTTGAAATGTTCAGAAAAGGGACTTTATATCAATAATGATGAAGTGTCAACAGTGGAAATACTGTTTTCACCTGATTAGGAAGGACTTAATGCAATTATAGTCGATATATATGGAAGTGGTACAGGAATCATGGTTTAAGAGGGTATAAAATTTGATAGATAGCCCCAGTATAAGCATAAATGCCTGTGAATTTCGGTAGCGAATTTAACTGTTACAGAATTCTTATAATTTGTATGTAGTTTTATAAATTTTTAATAATTAAATCTCAAGAATGCACATAAAACCGCAAGCCAAT
The DNA here is from genome assembly GCF_014696825.1 of Anabaena sphaerica FACHB-251. NCBI lineage: Bacteria > Bacillati > Cyanobacteriota > Cyanophyceae > Nostocales > Nostocaceae > Anabaena > Anabaena sphaerica. The sequence goes on from NZ_JACJQU010000001.1 coordinate 572,107, forward strand.
GATTTCTTGTCGCAATTTGATGAAAAATTCATAATTACATTATGCAAGTGGATTTAGACTCCAACTAAAACAGGCTCACGAGTTTTTAATTATGAATTCTGAATTCTGAATTACTAATTATTTGACAGCCTCACCAAAAACAAGCCAAGATATAGTAAAGGTAAAAATTTGTAAAGTCGGCGGTGCTGGATGTCTTTTGAGCTAATTTCACTAGAAAACATCCAAGAATTTGCTCAATCTTATGGTTATTGGGCAATTTTTTTAGGAATTTTGCTAGAGAATTTGGGCATTCCTCTTCCCGGTGAAACCGTGACTTTAGTGGGCGGTTTCCTGGCTGGTAGTGATGAGCTTAATTACTGGCTGGTTCTGGGTGACGCTGTTACAGGTGCTGTAATTGGCGGTACTTGCGGCTATTGGATTGGCAGGGTTGGTGGTTGGCCATTCCTGCTACAGGTTGGTAAGATATTCCGCATATCTGAAACCCGACTGCTGAGTATTAAAGAGCAATTTAGTGAAAATGCTGCTAAAGCTGTATTTTTTGGTCGCTTTTTCGCGTTATTGAGAATTTTTGCATCCCCACTTGCTGGTATAGCTGAAATGCCCTTCGGGAAATTCTTGGTATATAACTTAGCAGGAGCTTCTGCCTGGGCTAGTGTGATGGTGACTTTAGCTTTCTTTGCAGGCAGAATTGTTTCTCTAGAACAATTAGTTGCTTGGGTAAGTCAATTTGCAATTTTGGCATTACTTATCCTAGTTGCTGTGATTGTTGTGCCTATTTGGTGGGAATCACGCCAAGTTAAGCATCAAACTGGGGAATAGGTGATTGGGGGGACTGGGGAATAGGTGATTGGGGGGACTGGGGACTGGGGACTGGGGACTGGGGACTGGGGACTGGGGACTGGGGACTGGGAAGAAAAACCTATTCCCTATTCCCTATTCCCTATTCCCTATTCCCTATTCCCTGTCACCTAATTACTTGTTAGTCTGCGCCCAAATGCGGGTAGGTAGTCCCCAGACATAGATAAAGCCTTCTGCGGCTTTGTGATCAAATTGATCTTCTGCTCCGTAGGTGGCTAAGTCGGGAGTATAGAGGGAATTATCACTCCAACGGCCAACTATAGTGGCGTTACCTTTGAAAAGTTTTAACCGCACAACACCAGAAACTCTCTCTTGTGTTTGTTGAATAAAGGCATCTAATGCGGCTTTGAGTGGGCTATACCAAAGTCCGTTGTATACGAGTTTGGTGTAAGTTTCTTCAATACCCCGTTTATATTGAGTAACATCTGCTGTTAAAGTCAGGCTTTCTAAATCGCGGTGGGCGTTAATTAGGACTACCATTGCGGGTGATTCGTAGATTTCCCGTGATTTAATACCTACTAAGCGGTTTTCAATCATGTCAATCCGACCAATACCGTGATTTCCTACGATTTGATTGAGTTGTTCAATTAACTCAACCGGATTTTTGGATGTACCGTTGATGGCGGTAGGAATGCCTTTTTGGAAGCCAATTTCCAGATATTCTGGCTCGTTAGGGGTATCGGCTATAGCTTTGGTCATTTCATAAATTTCTTCTGGTGGTTCATTTGCTGGATCTTCCAACACACCAGCTTCAATACTCCGACCAAGTAAGTTTTTGTCGATACTGAAGGGAGAAGACTTTTTCACGGGTGTAGGAATGCCAAATTGCTCACCATAAGCTATAGTTTGTTCTCGGCTCATTCCCCATTCTCTTGCTGGTGCGAGAATCTTTAAGTTGGGATTTAAGGCTGTACAGGAAACATCAAAACGTACTTGATCGTTACCTTTACCTGTGCAACCGTGAGCGATCGCATCAGCACCGTATTTTTCGGCTGTTTCTACTAATACCTTAGCAATCAAAGGTCTAGCTAATGCAGTTCCCAGCGGATAGCGATTTTCATAGAGTGCGTTGGCTTGAATTGCGGGAAATGCGTACTCTGTCACGAAACTCTCTTTGACATCCGCTACCAGGGATTCACTTGCACCAGATTTAAGAGCTTTTTCTCGTACTGGTTCTAATTCATCTCCCTGACCTAAATCTGCTGCTAGGGTAATTACCTCTTCAACTCCCCATTCTTTTTTTAAGTAGGGTATGCAAACAGAAGTATCAACTCCACCAGAATATGCTAAGACAACCTTTTTGGCGCGACCCATCAGTTTCTCCAGTTGGGAAAACAAACAATGAGTCATTATTATATCTGACTACACAGTATATATTTTAATCATGCAACAGGGATCTAATTAAAAATTCTCAATTCCAAATCAAGAAACTGTGACCTGGCGGTATTTGTCATATTATAAATAATTGCATTTTAGGTGAAACTGTGTTTTTTAGTGTTGTAATTCCCACTTATAATCGCCTACCGATTTTGCAAAAATGCCTCCGCGCTTTGGAGTCACAGCAATGGAGAGATGATCACCTTGTTCAAGGTTATGAGGTAGTTTTGGTAGATGATGGTTCTACTGATGGGACTTTGAACTGGTTAGAGTCACATAAAGATGAGTTTCCTCATGTACGGTGTTTTGAACAGGATCATGCTGGTCCTGCCGCTGCGCGAAATTTGGGTGTAGAAAAAGCCGAGGGTGACACGATTATTTTTATTGATAGTGATTTGGTGGTTTTGTCTAATTTCTTGCAAGCTCATACAGAAGCTTTGGTACAAGGAAAGGAGAAATTAGGGAGCGATCGCTTTTTTACCTATGGGGCTGTAATTAATACTTGTAATTTTGAAAATCCTACTTCAGAACCTTATAAAATCACAGATTTTTCGGCTGCTTTTTTCGCTACGGGTAATGTAGCTATTCCTAAACATTGGTTAGAAAAAGCTGGTTTGTTTGATACTGGTTTTCAACTCTATGGTTGGGAAGATTTAGAGTTAGGTGTGAGATTAAAAAATTTGGGTTTGCAATTAATTAAATGTCCTGAAGCTGTTGGTTATCATTGGCATCCAGCTTTTAGGTTACAACAAATTCCTAAGTTAATTGATCAAGAAATTCAACGCGGAAGGATGGGAGTTTTATTTTATCAAAAACATCCTACATGGGAAGTAAAAATGATGATTCAAATGACTTGGTTTCATCGTTTATTGTGGGGAATTTTATCTTTAAATGGGTTGTTGAATGAAAAAACGATGGCTCCTTTTTTACAATGGTTGATTAATATTGGTAAGCCGCAGTTGGCGCTGGAAATTGCGCGGATTTTTTTGAATTGGTATAATGTCAAGGGTGTTTATGCGGCTTATGCTGAAATTCTGGATAAATAGCAGAAAGCGATCGCTTTTTGATCAGCTATAAACGCAACCAAATTAATTGACTTGTGACGAAAAGGTTCAGCTTGACCTAAAAAATCAACATATTTGTGCTACCCTAGTATAGTTGTCTAAAATCCGCACATCCGGGAATTCGGGTGTTTCCTCACGGGGAAATGCACCTGGGTGGAGGTTTAACCCGAATAGGAGTAAGAAAATATGCCAGTCGTTTCATTGGCTCAAATGATGGAGTCAGGTGTTCACTTTGGGCATCAAACCCGACGTTGGAACCCAAAGATGTCTCCATACATCTACACTTCCCGCAATGGTGTACATATCATTGATTTGGTGCAAACTGCCCAGTTGATGGATAATGCCTACAACTATATGCGGACACAAGCAGAGCAAGGGAAGAAATTCTTGTTTGTTGGTACAAAGCGCCAAGCAGCAGGGATTATTGCTCAAGAAGCTACCCGTTGTGGTTCTCACTACATTAACCAACGTTGGTTGGGTGGAATGCTCACCAACTGGGCTACCATCAAAACCAGAGCAGACCGTCTGAAAGATTTAGAACGTCGGGAAGAAAACGGCGCACTGGATTTATTGCCTAAGAAAGAAGCGTCTATGCTGCGACGAGAAATGTCGAAGCTGCAAAAATACTTGGGCGGCATTAAAAATATGCGGAAAGTCCCCGATGTAGTGATAATTGTTGACCAACGTCGGGAGTATAACGCCGTTCAAGAATGCGAAAAATTGGGTATTCCTATTGTGTCCATGCTGGATACAAACTGTGATCCAGATGTAGTAGATATTCCCATCCCAGCGAATGATGACGCAATCAGATCAATTAAGCTGATTGTCGGCAAATTAGCAGATGCTATTTATGAAGGCCGTCATGGTCAGCTGGAAGCGGAAGGGGATTACGAAGATTACGAAGGCGCTGAGGAAGATTACGACTACGATGAAACTGAGTACGCTGACTCGTTCATTCCCGACGACGAAGATAAAGAATAATAAGAAGGAAGGATTTACTAGGGGTTAAGCAATATGCTTGACCTTGAGAGTCATAACTCCTGTAACTCCTGTCGTGGCAATTACCAACCCAAGTAATTGAGCATTGAAACTTGAAATGGAACGGAATTGAGGCAACATGGCGGAAATATCTGCAAAACTCGTCCAAGAGCTACGCCAAAAAACTGGTGCCGGCATGATGGACTGCAAAAAGGCGCTGAAAGAAACTGATGGCAATATTGACGAAGCCATAGACTGGCTACGTAAAAAAGGCATCGCTTCGGCGGGTAAAAAAAGCGATCGCATCGCAGCAGAAGGTCTAGTAGACACCTACATTCAGCCTGGTGGTAAGGTGGGTGTACTGATAGAAGTTAACTGTCAAACAGATTTTGTTGCCCGTAACGATGCTTTCAAATCTTTAGTTAAGAATCTGGCACAACAAGCGACAACTGCTGATAGCGTTGAGTCTTTGCTGGCTCAACCCTATATTGAAAAAGCCAGCGTGACTGTAGATGAGTTTATCAAAGAAACTATTGCTACCCTGGGTGAAAATATTCAGGTGCGGCGCTTTGTCAATTTTGCGCTTGGTAACACACCAGGAGTAGTAGACAGCTACATTCATACGGGTGGTCGAGTTGGTGTTTTGGTTCAATTGAGCGCCCAAACTGACGCATCTGCTGGTAAAGAAGAGTTTCAAAGCTTGGCTAAAAATGCAGCTATGCAAGTAGCAGCTTGCCCCAATGTCGAGTATGTCAGTGTAGACCAAATTCCTGCTGAAGTTGTCAAAAAAGAAAAAGACATCGAAATGGGCAAGGATGACTTGGGCAATAAACCAGAGAACATTAAAGAAAAGATTGTTCAAGGACGAATTGACAAACGCCTCAAAGAAATGACTTTGCTGGATCAACCTTACATCCGCGACCAAAGCATCTCTGTAGAAGACTTGGTGAAGCAAGTTAAGTCTAAAGTAGGCGACGAGATCCAAGTACATCGCTTTGTGCGCTATGTGCTAGGTGAAGGCATTGAAAAGCAAGAAATTAGCTTTGCTGAAGAAGTAGCTGCTCAAATGGGCGCTAAGTAATTTAGTTGTTAGTCATTAGTCATTAGTTCAATTGTTAAAAATTTCTAATTAACTAGAGGTTTTTAACTATAGACTTTTGACTTATGCTTTCTTCAGGTTGATCAGCTTACAGCTATTAGAGCCAGGACTTACGCAAAGCAGAACGGAAGTAGGGGTAATTCATGAATTACCCCTACGCAGGAATCAGGTTTTCAGTTCAATCTTGCGTAAGTCCTAAGAGCATCAAGCCTACCACTAAATTCATTGGCATCCCTATGAAGCAAGAATCCCAAGTCCTATAGCCGTGGGAGTTTCAATCTTCAATCAGTACACAGTAGACAGTTCTGAGACTTTATGGTATTTTTCCCAGAGATGAAACTGATAACTGATAACTGATAAGTGTTAAATAACAGGTCTAGCAAACTTTGCTGACCTGTATTTTATTGGCAGTTATAGCAGGTGACAGGTGACAGGGCTAAAAGTCTTTTGATGTCTAAGTTTTTCATCAGTTGATGTCCTAACCGTCTTGTCCGTTGCTATACAATTGGAGTAATCCAAAACTCCAGATGATCTGGATGATTATTTTTACTGCAAATTGTACATTTGTATCAAAATAAAATTCAGGTGGAGAAAAAGGGGAAGATATGGCCAGATCAATTGAGCGAATAGAAAGAGATATTACAGCCCTAAAACAGGCGATTAGAGCGATCGCCATAGAACTCCACAGCAATTATGTCAATTATTTAACTATCCTGGGAGAAGCTTTACAAAAACAGTTAATTGTGGCAGTTTATCACCTTTGTACTCAAGGCTATCCTGATAAATTTCTCAACTTGTCACTGAATCAGCGGCAACAATTGCAACAAAGCATTCGCAAATTAGGTCAAAAAGGCGCACAACAGCTGCTTGTTTATATTCAGGGTGGGAAAAATCAGGAAGTCGAGCAACCGGAGGAAATTGAGCAATCTGAGGAAATAGACGAGAGTGAAACCAATCCCTTCGCAAACAGCAGTCCGCCAAATTCCTGCGGAAACGCTACGCAAACGACAGAAACCACCAATACGGGTGCTGCTTCACCACAATCGAAAACCCAAAATCAAAATTACTTAGATCCTTGCAACCCGATGGAACTGGCACAATGGCATCAGGATTTAGAGGAAGGGATTCAGGATACACTCAAAAAAGTATCTCATGATGCTAATTCTTTAATCCAAAAAGCTGGAATCTTACCCAAAAAATTACCAGAACCGATTTTAGCGGCTGCGGCTGCGGCTGCCTCAGAAGCTTCAGCCGAGATGATACCAGGTCCTCCTAACCTATTAAACTTGGTAATTGAAATAAGTAATGAGCAGGAATCAGAAGATGCTAACTTGACACAGCTGATGACCCTTAACTTGCGATTGGGAGACATTGAATTTGCTGATACCACACTCTTGTCAGGGCGCAAGCAAATCCGCAATATTTTATTGCAGCTAAATAAGCTGGGACGAGAATATCATAAAAAACAGCGAGAACTCAAAGTTGCAGAAGCTGAAGCTGCCTGGCGTGCTAGTTGGTTTGAGGATTAGCACCGCTACGCGGAAATCAAAAATCAAAAGTCAAAAGTCAAAATGAAAGAACTTCTGCCTATTCCCTATTTTTTATTCCCTATTCCCTTGACCAATGACAAATGAAACACCCGATTGGATAAGATTGCATAAAGCTTTGGCAGTAGAGGCCGAATCTGGCTTTACAGATTTGGTGGGTAAGCAATACCGCTTCAGTGAATTTCTCAGTTTGACCTTTGGGAAATTCCCCCAAGCTTTGCCACCAAAAGAACGCTCACGCTGGCATGGAATAGCTATGCAATTTGCCAGTTATCCAAATCTGGAAGTGGAAGCAAGACAACATTTAATAGCAGAAGTCAGAAGATATCTTTACCAATTGCAGCAAGAACTAGAAGAGGGTGAAGAAAAGACCAAGGGAGAAGGGGAGAAGGGGAGAATATATCCCAGTAAAACTATAAATCTCACAACCCCAATTGTTGCGGAAGTGAGTAAAAAACTAGCTCCAAAAATTGAGCAAAAACTGAGTGATTTGCCAGAGATTGGCATTAAAAAAGCTGAAAATTTGGCACGTTTGGATTTATTGACTGTGCGTGATTTGCTGTTTTATTATCCTCGTGATCATATTGATTATGCACGTCAAGTCAATATTCAAGAATTGCAGGGAGGGGAAACAGTAACAATCATAGCAACAGTAAAGCGTATTAATTGTTTTACTAGCCCTAAAAATAAGAAGTTATCAATTTTAGAATTGATGCTGAAAGATAATACAGGGCAAATTAAAGTTAGTCGTTTTTATGCTGGGGCGCGTTTTAGTAGTCGTGGTTGGCAGGAAAGCTTAAAACGCCGCTATGCTGTGGGTAGTGTTTTGGCGGCTTGTGGGTTGGTGAAAGGTGGGAAATATGGTTTAACTTTGGATAATCCAGAATTGGAAGTTTTGGCAAATCCAGGAGATGCGATTGATTCGCTGACCATTGGCCGCGTTGTGCCGATTTATGCTTTAACTGAAGGAGTGGTGGCAAATACGGTCAGACAAGCTGTAATTGCGGCTTTACCTGCGGCGGCGCATTTAAAAGATCCTTTACCTAGTGGGTTGCGGAAAAAATATGATTTAATGGAATTGAAAGATGCAATTCCTAATATTCATTTTCCTAAAGATAGTGATACTTTAAAATCTGCGCGTCGTCGTTTAGTATTTGATGAATTTTTCTATTTGCAAGTTGGTTTATTGCAACGTCAGAAAAAAGCCAAGGAAATTCAAACCAGCGCCGTCCTTGCACCGAAAGGAAAGTTATTAGAAGAATTTAACGAAATTCTCCCTTTTAAATTTACTGGCGCTCAACAAAGAGTTATTAACGATATTCTCAACGACTTACAAAAACCTACACCGATGAATCGGTTAGTTCAAGGTGATGTGGGTTCAGGTAAAACTGTGGTGGCTGTGGTGGCGATTTTAGCCGCAATTCAATCCGGTTATCAAGCTGCTTTGATGGCTCCGACTGAAGTATTAGCAGAACAACATTATAGGAAGTTAGTTAGTTGGTTTAACTTGCTACATTTGCCCGTTGAATTATTAACAGGTTCGACAAAAATAGCCAAAAGGCGAGAAATTCATTCTCAGTTAGAAACAGGTGAATTACCTTTGTTGGTTGGAACTCACGCCTTAATTCAAGATAAAGTAAATTTTCAAAGTTTGGGTTTAGTTGTCATTGATGAACAGCATCGTTTTGGGGTAGAACAAAGAGCGAAGTTACAGCAGAAAGGCGAACAGCCCCATGTTTTAACCATGACTGCAACTCCTATCCCTCGAACTTTAGCATTAACAGTACATGGGGATTTAGATGTTAGTCAAATTGATGAATTACCCCCAGGAAGACAACAAATTAAAACCACTTTGTTAACTGGTCAGCAACGACCCCAAGCTTATGATTTAATGCGCCGAGAAGTTGCCCAAGGTAGACAAATATACGTGGTTTTACCATTGGTGGAAGAATCAGAAAAGTTGGATTTGCGATCGGCTGTAGATGAACATCAAAAATTACAAGAAAGCGTTTTTCCTGATTTTCAAGTTGGGTTATTGCATGGACGTATGACTTCAGCGGAGAAAGATGAAGCAATTACCAAATTTCGGGATAATGAAACGCAGATATTAGTTTCTACTACTGTGGTTGAAGTGGGTGTAGACGTGCCAAATGCCACGGTGATGCTAATTGAACACGCGGAAAGATTTGGTTTATCGCAGTTGCATCAATTACGGGGGCGTGTGGGTCGGGGTGCGGCGCAGTCTTATTGTTTATTGATGAGTAGTTCGAGAAGTGCGGATGCTCAACAACGGTTAAAGGTGTTGGAACAGTCCCAGGATGGGTTTTTTATCTCGGAAATGGATATGCGTTTTCGTGGCCCTGGGGAAGTGATGGGAACTCGTCAATCAGGGGTAGCGGATTTTACTTTAGCTAGTTTGGTGGAAGATGAGGATGTTTTGCTGTTAGCGCGACAAGCAGCAGAAAAGGTGATTGATATGGATGTAAGTTTGGCGCGTTGGCCGTTGATGAAGGATGAGTTGCAGTATAGGTATGCGCGGTTAATGGGTGGAGCTATTTTGACGTAATAATATTGATGATATTGGCTTTTTTTGGATTGGATATTTCCTTTCTCTTGGGTTGATTTTTTCCATTTAAGTCATAATCGTTTTAGGTTTAATCATTATTAGGAGGTGTGATTGTGGTTATTTCACAAACCAACCCGCCAAACCTTGGAAAAGAGGTCACAAAAACTGATTTCACTCCAGATGAGTATCGAGCGATGGAGGAAATCGCCCAAGAACGTCATGAATATTGTAATGGAGAAATTATTATTATGCCTGGAGGTTCAGAAGTTCATAGTGCGATAGCTAGTAATATATTAATTTACTTGGGATTTTTACTCAGAGATACTGATTTTCGCTTTTACAATAGTGATTTGCGAGTTTGGATTCCTAATTTTAATCATGGAACTTATGCAGATGTTCTGGTGATTAATGGTGAACCGGAATTCAATAATAATCGCAACGATGAAATTCTCAATCCTTTACTGATTATTGAAGTTCTTTCTCCTTCTACAGAGGGTTATGATAGAGGAGAGAAATTCAGAAAATATCGCTCTCTTTCTAGTTTTTGTGAATATGTGCTTGTTAGTCAAACTGAACCTTATATTGAGCATTATTATAAACAGGAAGATCAAAATAATAATCTTTGGCAATTGCAAGTTTATGATCAGATTGATTTGTCTATTTTTATGCACAGTTTAAATCTAGAAGTTCCTATGAATGAAAATTATCGACGGATTAAATTTTAAGATTTCTGTACAGTCTCACATAAAATTGGTATTAGCTATAAAAATTCTGCTTCTCAGGCAATAAAATGCTGGAAATCCCATTTTTAACAACGTAGATAAATTATTTATAAGCCAATGAAAATTAAAGTCAAAAATCTTGGTGCATTAAAACAAGCCGAATTCACACTTGGCGACCTGACGATTATTTGTGGCTACAACAATACTGGAAAAACTTACGCAACTTATGCGCTGTTCGGCTTTTTATATACTTGGCGCAAGATGTTTTCGATTAAAATGAACGACGACAAGATTGAGCAACTGCTTGCTGACGGTGTAATTCGTCTTGATATACAAGAATATGTTAATCAGGTTGAGCAGATTGTGACTCAAGGTTGTCAGGCATATACCCAGGAATTACCAAAGATTTTTGCAGCATCGGCTGAACGATTTAAGGAATCAGAATTTCAAGTAATCCTGGACACGAAAAATATACGTTTAGCAAGGAGATTTGATTCGGAAATTGGCTCTGGCGAAGTATCACTTTTTTCGATTACCAAAAGTGAAGAAAGTGCAGAATTAGTTGTCACTTTGCTGGTTGAGAAAGATAAGGTAAAAATCCCCACTCTTATCCTTGAGCGTTTAATTACTGATGCACTAAAAAATATCATTTTTGTTCAGCTTTTTCCTCGTCCTTTTATCGCCAGTAGCGAACGAACCGGTGCGGCCATTTTTCGTAAAGACTTGAATTTCGACCGCAATCGCTTATTGGAAGAAATAGGTCAAGCTGGACAAAATATGGATCGAACGGAACTTCTACTTAAAGATTATGGAGATTATGCACTGCCGATAAAGACGAATGTGGATTTTATCCGGCGACTTGAAACTATTGTCAAAAAAAATAGTTTCATTGCTGATAAATATCCTGATGTACTAGTAGATTTTGCTGATATTATCGGTGGCGAGTACACCGTTACCCGCAACGATGAGCTTTATTATCAGCCGAAGGGGAAACGGGTTAAGCTTTCTATGGATGAAAGTTCTAGTGCTGTGCGTTCTTTACTAGACATTGGCTTTTACTTGAAACACGAAGCCCAGTCTGGTGATTTACTGATGGTAGACGAACCTGAACTGAACCTACACCCTGAAAATCAGCGTCGAGTTGCGCGACTTTTTGCTCGACTGGTTAACTTGGGTATTAAAGTTTTTATCACTACCCACAGTGATTACATTATTAAAGAACTGAATACGCTGATCATGCTCAATCATGATAAACCTCATCTCAAGCGAATTGCGGAACAAGAAGGATATCGTCAAGAAGAACTGATTTCTTCTGAAAAAATCAAAGTCTACATTGCAGAAGAAGCATATATAACAGGAACAACAGTAGGGGGAAAGACAAAAAGAACTAAAGGACAAACTCTGATACCAGCCGACATCAGCCCAGAATTGGGTATTGAAGCCCGCAGTTTTGATACAACCATTGAAACAATGAATCGGATTCAGGAAGCAATTGTTTGGGGTGAGGATTAATGTCTGATATTGCTATCCTCAAAGAAATGATCAAGGAAGATGCTACCGTTCCATTAGAAGAGAAAAACGGCAAAAATCTGGTTACGCTTACAGAGCCTGATCTTCCCAACTGTTGCGTAACAATTCATGGAATGCCCCATAATAATGATGTCATTATCATCAAGGCAGATAAATTTAAGTCACCAGATATGTTTATTGGCTCAAAAGGTGAGTGTAAGCGTGCAGATTTTGTCATAGTCGCCGATACTGATACGCAACAGGTCATTCTCTGCATTGAGATGAAGGCCAAGACAAAGACAACCACAGAGAAGAAAATTATTGAGCAACTTAAGGGTGCAAAGTGTTTTGCAGCCTATTGTCAGAAAATTGGTAAAGAGTTTTGGGAGCAACCGACATTCCTTGACAGTTATGTTTATCGCTTCGTCACTATCAGAAATATCAACATTGATATTAGACCAACGCGTGGGGAAAAAACGGTTACTCATGACAGTCCAGAAAGGATGCTAAAAATTAGCTCTCCGAAGGGTCTTCAATTTAATCGTTTGATTGGAGGTAAATAGCCAATATCACTGCATAAAGACTTTTCCAATTTACTTTACGCAAATTCTGAGAAAATAATATGATTTATATTTGGATAGGGGTTGGTTTCTGAAACATCACCCCTTTATTACCACCGCAAAAATCAAGAGTTAACTAAACTCCATCGTCTCCACAAACTCTAAAATATTCTGCTTAATGTCCTCAGCTTCTTCCAAAATAGAACCAGGAATGTCATCGCTAAAAAAGGTACGCTGACTGCTAACTATATACAAAAATTCCCCATTGATAAAAGCTAATAAACCCCGATAGGCATCTAATCTGATAGCATTGCCGTTATTTTCTTGCTTGGAAATTGTTGAACCTTTAGGCATATCAACTAATACATAGTAGTAGCCCTTTAAGGTATCTTGCAGATATTCTGTGTACTTTATTTCTGCACCTTCGACATGGGCAAAAATGGCTTGTGGTAGATATTTCTCGATCAGAATGGAGTGGAGATATGTTTCCTGTCCTTGAGACTCCATTGTTTCTAAATATTCTGGAGGGAGAGGATAATAATCAATTCTAAGTAAAGTACCAACATCATCAGAAAAGCCAACTATTCCTTCTTGACTTTGAATTTTTCCTCCCTGTTCTGTGGTAACTGGGATGGGAACGATAAAATTACCCAAGGGTGATTGATATATTTGTTGGCCAAATTCATCTAATATTACTGCGTCCTGTTCTGTATCTGCATATTCTTCTGCTTGTTCTGCTTCTTCTATGGCAGCTATTACCTCTTTGATAATTTCTTCAGCTTCTATATCTTCTAATTCTAAGGCTTGCTGTAATTGTTTAATGTAAGGCTGTTTTTGTTTGGGGATAGTCAATGTTTCGTCGTCTAAAAGCATGATCACCCCCGCAGCAAAGGCATCTAATACTATCTCATCAGTCAGGCTGGCGTGGGCGGTATTAAATAATGCACCTAGTCCTTCATCTTCTACGATCGCTACTAGTCGATCAACTGTTTCTAGCATTTCCTCTTCTGAGTATTCGTCAAAAACCTCAAATTCCCAGAGAATATCCGCTAAACTTTCAGTATCTAAGTCTTCAACGGAAGAATCAACTATTGCGGTAATGACAGCTATGGCTGCTACCGCTTCTTCTGGACTCAGTGATTCTTCGGAAATTTTTTGGGATTTGAATATTTTATCATACTTTGTCATAATATTTATCTCCATCCTCTCCATCAATGGTTTTTAGTAATAACCGATCTTGAACGGTAACAATTGTTAGTTTAGCAAGGTCAGCAACCTTGTATAGATTTTATAGAGAGAATTACTTGTTTGGTTGAGTAATACGCGTTTCAATATCTTCTAATGTGTGTAATAAGAGACGAGTTGCTTGTAACTGCCAACCCCATTTCTGAATTCTAAAGGCTGCAACAGTTCCAACTATGGCGGCTAACAAACCGATGGGTTGATTGAGAGAAATTCCCAATAACAAACCCAAGCCCGCAATACCCCAGAATGGCAAGGCTGCTGCTTGTCTTTGTTCCTCGACTATTTCCGCAATTTTGCTAGATTGCATTGTAGCTAATAATTCTGCCTTGATTTGCCTCTGTTCTGCTAATGATAGGGATAAACTGATCTTCCGGCGTAGTTTTTCCATCTTCCGGGCATCAGTGCTGTATTCAGTTAGCTCATCTTCGGCCATTTTCAAAAGACGTTCTAATTGTGACATGGTGCATCTAGTAAATATTTCATGTACAGTTATTTATTATCTCGAATAATTGTTAATTTTTTTTGACTAGTATTTTATTTTTACTGCCATAACCTAGAATGACAAATCTACAATTAAATATAGGCAAAATTTCTTAGCAGTTGTACCAACTCCCCTTAAAAAGGGGGATGACGAGAAATGGTATAACATACGGGCAACTAGAGCATCTAAATAAGAGGTAATACTGATGGCTACAGTATCTAGAAACACTGTATCTCAATCTGACAAAGATAGCTCACTCCTCCTCTGGTTTGATGAAGTTGGTATTGCTGATATTCCCTTAGTCGGTGGGAAGAATGCTTCTTTGGGGGAGATGATTCAGCAGTTAACACCCAAAGGTGTCAATGTGCCGACAGGATTTGCTACTACGGCTTATGCTTATCGTTATTTCTTAGAATCTGCTGGGTTAGAAAGCAAACTGCGAGAACTGTTTGCAGATTTGGATGTAGAAGATGTGAAAAATCTGCAAGTGCGGGGGAAAAAAGCCAGATCATTATTAATGCACACACCATTCCCCAAAGATCTGCGAGATGCGATCGCCTCAGCATACCAAATTCTTTGTCAAAAATACAATGCAGATACAGATGTTGCGGTTCGTTCTAGTGCGACTGCTGAAGATTTACCCGATGCGAGTTTTGCAGGACAACAGGAAAGTTATCTCAACATTGTGGGAGTTGAAAGTGTTTTAGCAGCTTGTCATAAATGCTTTGCTTCCCTATTTACAGACCGCGCAATTTCCTATCGTCATACTAAAGGCTTTGATCATTTTAGCATTGCTTTGGCTGTCGGTGTGCAGAAAATGGTGCGTTCTGATTTAGCAGCTTCCGGTGTGATGTTTTCCATTGACACAGAAACAGGATTTAAAGATGCAGCCTTAATTACTGCTGCTTATGGTTTAGGAGAAAACGTAGTTCAAGGAACAGTTAACCCAGATGAATATTATGTGTTTAAACCAACTTTAAAAACAGGTTTTCGCCCAATTATTGATAAAAGATTGGGTAGTAAAAAACTCAAAATGGTTTATGATGACGGTTCTCGCTTCACAAAAAATATTCCAGTTACTCAAGGTGAACAAGTTAAATTTGCAATTACTGATGATGAGATTATTCAATTAGCAAAATGGGCTTGTTTAATAGAAGACCATTATTCTCAAGTTCACAATAATTACAGCCCAATGGATATCGAATGGGCAAAAGATGGCATTACCAATCAATTATTTATTGTTCAAGCTAGACCAGAAACAGTACAATCACAAAGACAAGGTAATGTCCTGCGGAATTATCGTTTACTGGGTGGAGATGGAAAGCAGACAGAACAACCACTTATAACTGGTCGGGCAGTAGGTTCAGCTATTAGTCAAGGTGAAGTACATTTGATTTTAGATGCTAGTAAAATTGACCAATTTCAACCGGGAGAAGTGTTAGTCACAGAGAGGACTGATCCTGATTGGGAACCAATTATGAAACGTGCTAGTGCAATTATTACTAATTCTGGAGGTAGAACTTGTCACGCCGCAATTATTGCTAGAGAATTAGGTGTTCCTGCAATTGTTGGCTGTGGTAATGCTACAGAAATATTAACAACTGGACAACTGGTAACTGTTTCTTGTGCGGAAGGGGAAGAAGGTAAAGTTTATCCGGGTTTATTACCTTTTGAATTACAGGAAGTTGCTTTAGATAATTTACCCCGGACTCGGACTAAAATTTTAATGAATGTGGGTAATCCTCAAGAAGCTTTGAGTTTATCTGCTATTCCTAATGATGGTGTGGGTTTAGCGAGAACAGAATTTATCATTGCTAATCAAATTCAAATTCACCCGATGGCATTGATTCATTTTGATTTGTTAGAAGATAAGTTTGTCAAAAACAAAATTGGCGAAATTACGGCAATTTATGATGATAAATCTCAATATTTTGTAGATAAATTAGCCCAAGGTATTGGCAGAATAGCGGCTGCATTTTATCCGAAACCTGTGATTGTGCGAATGTCAGATTTCAAAAGTAATGAATATGCCAATTTATTAGGTGGTAAACAATTTGAACCTAACGAAGAAAACCCCATGTTAGGTTGGAGAGGTGCTTCGCGTTATTATGATCCGGGTTATCAAGCTGCTTTTGCTTTAGAATGTTATGCCATTAAGCGGGTACGGGAAGATATGGGTTTAGTGAATGTTATTCCCATGATTCCTTTTTGTCGTACTCCCCATGAGGGACGTTTAGTATTAGCAGAAATGGCAAAAAATGGTTTACAGCAAGGTGTGAATAATTTGCAAGTTTACGTGATGTGTGAGTTACCAAGTAATGTGATTTTAGCGGAAGAATTTGCTCAGATATTTGATGGTTTTTCTATCGGTTCTAATGATTTGACTCAGCTAACTTTGGGGATAGATAGAGATTCGGCTTTGGTAGCGCATTTGTTTGATGAACGCAGCCAAGGTGTGAAACAAATGGTGAAAATGGCCATTGCGGGAGCGAAAAAACACAATCGTAAAATCGGCATTTGTGGACAAGCACCTAGTGACTACCCGGAATTTGTGCAGTTTTTGGTAGAGGAGGGAATTGATAGTATTAGTTTAAATCCTGATTCTGTTTTACAAACTATGTTGTCAGTAGCAAAGTGTGAAGATTCTGTTTAAATATCCCCGTTTTCTGAGGATAATTTTGCTGTTAATTAACTAATTAAATATAAAATTCGGGGATCTAGGTAAGGTTAAAGATCCCCGATTTTTTCATGTTTCCATTAATTCCACTTCCTATAAAGGAAGCGACAATTAGCTGAGTCGATGCCTAACGAACACTTCGCACAATTCCCGTTTCCATTAATTCCACTTCCTATAAAGGAAGCGACTCAGAACCATTAAACTACACCGATTGGTTGGACGTTACGGGTTTCCATTAATTCCACTTCCTATAAAGGAAGCGACCTGAACTTTTTCTTCAACCGTGAGGCTATACTTGGTGCGTTTCCATTAATTCCGCTCCCTATAAAGGAAGCGACCCTATTGATGGGCAAATTGACAACTTTACAGAGTTATTGTTTTCATTAATTCCACTTCCCATAAAGGAAGCGACTTCAATCGCCGTACACAATACATTTACCCGCATCTTCTACATCAAGCCGTTTCCATTAATTCCACTTCCCATAAAGGAAGCGACTGGCATTGGGTTTTCAATACAACAAACTTCGAGGATCTACCGTTTCCATTAATTCCACTTCCTATAAAGGAAGCGACCCCTCTAGTATAAACCCTTGCTGTGCCTAGTGTCTAGAGGCGATTTCCGATAGCGAAGCGTGGCGTTAGCCATAGGTCACTGAAAACAGGACAATTTTCAGCCAAAAACCACCAACTAAAACGCCTGAAACCCTTACACAGAGACAGACCGAAGTTCACAACGAAAGAATCAGCATTTGAGTCTTGTTGGGCTGACCCTCGGAAAAAATCAAAACTAATACAAAAACCTGTCATATCCTCCTGACTCCTGACTCCTGAATTCTTACATTTGTAGATTAGTTAATTGAATTTGCTAATTGTTGCAATTTTTCCTCCAATTGATTTTCTATAGGTTGTTCTGGGGAAAGTGCAAATAACTTTAATGCTTTCAAAAATGGTGTTTTCACGTTTTCTACATAAGCTTTATGAGCTTCATTAATTGACGGTTCAAGTTGATTATTTGGGTGTTTAGTTTGATCAGTTGAGTGTTCAGGTTGATTATTTGAGTGTTGATCTTGATTAGTTGATTTATTAATTGTAGTCGAAAATCTGGCGATATCATGATCATGAGACAAAGAGATTATGAGTAAATTGTTAATTAATGCTAGGTTTGCAATTCATAATTATTAATTGCTGTGTCTAGTTCTTGATGGACACATGACATGAGACTGGCTTCTTCTAATGAGTTAAATTCTTGTTTAGTTATAAAATCTAAGCATCTTCTAACTCTCTTTTGCCATTCTTTGTTACTATTTGTATTCCATGCTTGAAATACTTCCTCTTGTTGTAATCCTAGCAAATTATGAAATAAATTATTTCTTTGTTTGGATGTGTAGTCTTTAAAAATTCTGATATCTTCACTCAATTTCCAATCAGATAAAACTGTTTCAATTAAATCATGGATACCTTTGTGATCATATTTACTTGCCTCCATATCTCTCAACAAACCTTCAACAGCACGGAAACTATGAAACAAAGCTTCTAAATTATTACCTTGCCTCAGTCTTATAACCGCTAAATAAGCAGCTTCATAACTTGTCCACCACCTTTTTTTAGTCTGTTCCTCAGCATTTTTATCTATTTTACTTCTGGCTTTTCCAAAATCATTAAAATTAGCATTATTCCATTGAATAGCCATTGCTAATAAATCTTTAATTTTTTGTTCTTGAACATTTAATAATTCTTGTTTTTGCTTCCAAACTTCAGTTAATATTTTATCAACACCAGAGTAATCATATCGTTTTAATAATTCCTTTGCTTCTTGCAATTTAATACCTTTCAAGTAATTGGAACTGGGAATAGAGATAGGATTTCCTGGTTCGTACTCATTACTTACTAAAAATTGTACTTGCTTTTCAAATTTTGCTAAACTGCTGAACTGAACTGCTGAAGAAATAGCCGGAGTACCTGCTTGATGACTGACAAAAATCTTTGTATATTCTCTAATTTCTAAGTCAGCCATTTCTTGGTAAAATAAATTGTTAACCAAGATTAAGCATTTATCCCAATTATCAAGACCTTCTTCTTTAGAATTAGGCTTTAATTCTAAATATTTAATATCGTGATTTGATTTCAGTCGAGGGAACTTTTTCTCAAAATATTTCTCTAGAATTGGCTTGAGTGTATAAGTATCTTGCCAATAAGGACATTTATTGTTTGTTTTATCTTCATCAGAAAAAACATTTTCCTGATTAGTTAAAATCACAATTATTTTATCAGGTTGATTTTTACCAGTTAACCCATTAATAAAAGTATCTAACAAAGGAAAGTGTAAATCCTTAAAAATTTCATCATCTAATTGAGGACTATAAACCATACCCATAACCCTTGCAGGAACAGTATAAGGTTCATTAGCAGGAGCATTTTTTAATCTATATGGTTCAAACAAATGATCAGAGAATTCGCTTCTAACTTCTCTATAAAGTTTCTGCCATTTATTAGAGTTATAATTAGGTTTTAGCTGCACATCACTATTACCAGTTGTTACAATCCAAATACTCATTGTTTATACTCCCCAAAATTTAGTAAAATCACTTGTTGGTAAAAATGTTAAAAATTCTTGTGTTCTTTCATCTCTTGTATCTGGAAAGATAGTTAATAACTCTATATACTTTTTCTGATAAATCATCTTCCCATCACTGATTTTGTAATGTGGATACATTCTATGGTAAATTCTGCCAATACTCCCCATTTTACCCGTCAATTTAGAACCTTTAATTGATTGATTTCCTTTGTAATTCCCATGAAACCATCTCACAGCTAAACTATCATCTTCACCTAAAGCAATTCGCCCCCAAACTTGCACTTTTTCAGGATGAAAAGATTCACGCCATGAACTGTTTTTATTTGTTGGTGTATGACCTTTAAAAATCAACCAATTTTTAACAGCCTTGTGAACACCATCAATAATATTAGTGATGTGATTCAGGTTATTAACAGGAAAATAGTATTGATTTGATTCCTTGGTAAATTGCCAATGACAGCCTATCATTGGTTTATTTCCATTTTCCAAATATTCGGGAAAAAATATTCTATGATCAATTCTGCGGGATGATTTACCAAAACCACCTATCAGCATGGAAAACTTGATCAATTGGAAGGCTAAAATTTTCAATTCTTTTTTATATTCATCTGTAAAATTTTTCATACAGAGAATATTTAAAACGCCTTTATTTAATTCATAAATTGGCATTTTCAGATTATTGTATTTAAATTCATCCATTTCTAAATCAACAGGATTAAATGCAATACCTAAATCTCCAACTATTGCACCTTTATTATTATCGGCAAAACCTCCCCAAAGTTCCTTAGTTAATTCTTCTGCTGTTTTCTCATCAGTCAATGCACTAAATAACCGCAATGTATGACCACGTAAAGCGGCTTTAAACATATTCGGACGAAATTCAGGTGTTTTATCTGTATCTACTAATTGTGATGCTAAACCTTGTCCTTTTAAATTAACAGTAAGTAGTTTAGTTTCTGGGTGTTTAACAGGTTGACCATACCCCGCACTTACCCTAGAACCAATACCCCTTTCTATGGCTTTATCCCAAATATTCCAAATAATTTCCCATTCACTATCATCTAATTCAATATTGCTAGAAATACCAAAAACTAAAGTCGGTTGATAGAGAGATATTTGCAAAAAAGCCGAGTGAGAATCATTATTTTTAACTTGCCAATCT
The DNA here is from genome assembly GCF_014696825.1 of Anabaena sphaerica FACHB-251. Taxonomy (NCBI): domain Bacteria; kingdom Bacillati; phylum Cyanobacteriota; class Cyanophyceae; order Nostocales; family Nostocaceae; genus Anabaena; species Anabaena sphaerica. Next base: position 592,527 of record NZ_JACJQU010000001.1, read on the forward strand.
TGTTGAGGATGAACCACATCAATTAATGGTTGTTCACACCAACTATCATCTTCAGGATATGCACCATGAAAACGCAAAATACCCGGTTTAGTTTCGTTATTTGTAAAACCTCTCTCCAAACCTCTCTCCTGCAAGGAGAGAGGCTTTAAATTCTCCCCATTTGTTCCTTCTCCTCTTAGGAGAGGGTTAGGGAGAGGTAGGGAAGGGGGTTGGGGGGTTAGGTTCTTACCTCCACAATATTTCATAGCCTGTTCAGGGTTACAACTTCTTAAAAAAGCACCCTTCATACTCGCACCAGGATAATAGGGAAAGCCATTAGCAGCTATGACAGGTCTGATGATACTGTCATCTTGTCCACTGTTAGAAATAAAACGCCAAGTGATTTTATATGGTTTGGTTTTGACATTGTGGTTAAATTTAGGGGAATTTGTAGCAGTAGCTTCTACCCATTCATCAACCCATCTTTCTGACTGTTCTCGTTCTTCAATATATTGAACTTGTCCCCTACCGCTAATTGGTGCTTGAAACATTAACGGCACTTCATTACTATTCGGCATCGTTATCTCCTGGTTTTTTATAACGTTGAGTCCACCAAACCAAACTGTCGCAAAATTGAGTAAGAACTGCTAAACAAATGCGCTGGTCTTCAATGGGAAATTCCCATAATTTAGCTGCATAATCTTGTACTTGTTTGGTATTATTACCATCAACTTTTTCTTCAGGAAGTTTAATTCCTGCTTTTTTCATAATTTCGACAAAAGTTGTCCAAGTATCACGCCAATATTCACCTTTTGCGCGTTCTTTAGAGTCGGTTTTACCTAACAGTCGTAAATGTTCACCCCAAAAACGTTCTAAACCATAAGCTACAGTAGTTCGCATTTTATGAGATTGACCAATTACGCCTTTTTTATCCCGATGTTTGAGGACTAACTTTTGTGCTTCTTGGTCTAAATTGTAAGATTTCCAAGTCATATATTTACACTCCTTTGAAGGTTAATTCACAATGACCTAAACCGATAGATTCTAACCCACCTAAATAAATATCTGCGGTTTCACCACTTTTTAAAGGTTGCCATTTTTTACCAGATTTATCATCTCTAATAGCCACAGGAAATACTAAAATTGTGCCTTCTGGTAATGCTTCAGTGTTGAAAAATCCACCACCATCAACTACTTTCTGATCTGGTTTTAATCGCACACGACTTTGGCGATATAATGCCATATCATGAATCATGCCAATATCACTATCATCGACTATTACAGATGGTTGTTGTTTTTGGTCAGGAAACCAAGGTGATAAATCTTTGGTTTTGTTAATTTCTAAGAAACCTAAATTAAAGAAGATGGTTTTTTTACCTCCTGTTGCTTGTTTAGCTACAAGATTAGTTGAACCTGTATATTTATCAGGAATTTGTATCTCTTTGAGAAGTTTAGTTTTACCATCTACTTGAACTTGAACACTATCACCAGCAATTCTTTGATAACGTTGCAATAAACGGGGACAACTTACCCAAACTATTGGTTGTCCAGGACAAAAAACAGGAATCCAAATAATAGAAGCATATTCAAATTTAACAATGGATTCATTATTATTTACTTCTGCTGCACCTGCTTCATTACCATACCAATAATTTGCGTCTGCTTCTCCGTTTTCTATCAAGCGCATTTCTGAACGCAAACGACCACGAATAGAACTACCAGGAATGATCCCAGTTTGGGTAAATTGGTCACGGAAAATCAGGTTTAAATTACCACTTTCTTCTCCTGCGGTTGCACCAACATGGAGAGGTGCTAAGGTTTCAATAATGCCATAAGCTTTTTTGTACATTTTAGTTAACTCCTTGAATTTCTACTGGTAAACACAAACCACAACCAACTTTTTTGAGACTGTAACCTTCATTGGGAAACCATTTTTCGTCCCATTCCCACCAAGGTTTGTTAATGGGTTCTTTGAGAACGTAAACACTACCCGCAGGAACTGCATAACGTCCTCTTCCTAATGTTCCTTGAGAACGGTAACGATAGGGAACTGGTTTATCAGTTAACATCTGCATAGTTTCAGGAAAACTATTATCTTGAGGTTGACGGTGAGAAATACGGTTAGAACCCCAAATTCCTGGTGTAATTAAAGCAAATTTATCTTTTATTGGCTGACGTAAAAGCTCTAAAATTGGACTGTTATCAGGTAGTTCAAAACTGTTGATTTCTACAATATGATTTTCACCACCAAATCTATACCAACCATTGGGTAAAGCCTGAGTAGATAAATAAACTAAGCAATATTCCGAGTCTAACTGTACAGAATATTCTAGAAACAATCCACCTTTTGTATCATCCTCATTTTTCAGAGTACATCTTTCATCATTTTTTAAGTGAGGATGCAATACAGATACAAAATTCCAAGGTACTTTTTCCGCATACCCATTACTACGAATTCTTTCTGCTGAATAATTCCAGTAATTAATTGTTTGCCACTGATAATCTGGTGTTAATTCTGAGTTTTCACAGTGCCATTTTTTGTTTTTAAATTCCCATTCACTAGATTCATCTTCAGCTATAATTTTAGTCCAAGGTATTGGTACATAAAAATATTCTGGATTATTGGTTTTGCTCCAAAATGGACCTGCAACAGATAAATCATTACTTAATTGTTTTTTATCCCATAATTTTTGAACTTGGTTAACACTAAAGAATAATCCAGATAAAGTAGCTGCTTCAGGAGGAAATTTAGCACCAGAACGACCAACTAAATTTTCAGGTGATAAAAATGCTCCAGCACTACCATACATTAAACCTAAAGGATTGATACAGATTAGATATTTGAACATAAATGCCATCCTATATGAATTAAACCATCAATCCATTTCATGAGTTCTAGATTATCTGATTTACCAACTATTTTTTCCTGTTGGTTTTCTAAATATTCTTTCTGTTTCTCAAAGTAAATATTAAAGAGTTCTAATGCTATCCGTTCATCAACATGATACCCTTTTGCATTCAAATTTATTGCATGACGAGCTTTTAAAGTTGCTAAATCACTATAAACATGACCCCAGTTAGGAAAATCTTCCTTCTTTCTTCCCTTACATTCCCACTCATAAAATGTTTTACCATCCCTATCTCGATACTTCATCAAAATCCCCAAATAATCCCAAGGACAAGTCCACTGGACATATTGACCACTATTAAAAACCACCCGAATAGTAACTCTATCTCTTCCCAAAGATTTCGCTACCTTTTCCGCTTCCCGACAATGTTGTAAAACATCTCGCTGAGGTACACTACCCGCGACCCAAACAAAACCCACACTAACATTAATACCCTGTTTATGTTCCTTCCATTTATCTTTTAAAGTCCGTAACCATTCATAAGCTGTAAATGCTGGAATTGGTTTTTTAGAATCTTTACTATAAATAATTCCTAAAAAATCATCACCACCAGCATAAACAATTCTCCCTAAATTTTCAGGAAACTCTTGATCAAAATCTTTACCCCAATTCCTAATTGCATCACTAAATTGGTGAATTTCTTCATCACCATTGTCTTTTTTAGCTAACTCCTTCAAATGGTCTCCAACTTTATCACCATCTCCCATAAACCACCCTGTCCATTGTCCAGGAATGTTTTTACTAGGTTCTGGTTTTCTTTGAATGTCTTTAAAACTCTCTTCTAGTGTTTCCATCCCTAATTTTTGCCCTATTCCATACCAGGTAACTAACCGTTTTACTAATTCAGGAATACTCAGCTTTTCATTAGGTGCAATATATTTACCTTCTGGTTCTTTATCATCTGGACAATTATCTAATTTTCGCGCTAATTTTGTATAAAAATCCTTGACTTTATCATCTTCTAATCCATAATTTAAGGTCTTAGGATTACGATAATCAGAACCCAAACCAGGAAAAGCAATTCCATCAGTACCCGTCAAACTAGAACTTTCACCAATCCAATTTACAGCACTCCAATCACGAGATAATTTATTAGTTTCTAAATCATCCATCGCTGCTTTGATGCTGTCACCACATCCTTGAAATACTTCCCAAGTATGACAACCCCAAAGCGTCCATTCTCTTTCCCATTCATAATGAAATTCTGGGAGTTTTTTTTGTATCCATTCTCGACAAACTTTTAACATCTCCTTCCATGCAGAAAGAATGATTTTTTCAGCTTCTTCTTTACTCATTTCTCCTTTAATTAAAATGCGGTTAGGCATTCCTTTTTGGACGCTAGGAAGCGCAGGAGAAATCAGTTTTAAATCCTTATGATTATCAACATAACTAACTATTTGTTGACTCAAATAAGAAAGAATTAAAGATGCACCATACAAGTCTCGAAGCTTGCGGGATTTTTCAATAAACCCTTGAACGGGAGCAAAGGTGATAGCAGTATATTTATCCACTAACTATGTATCTCCTTGTTATGCTTAATTTTCAACATACACGTTATAAGTTATACAGTGTTCAAAAAAAGATACTTTGTAATATTTAGTGACTAAAAGCAACAGGTTTTGTCATAAATGACTAAGTTTTATCTACTAAACATCAGGTTTTATTTACATATCAAACGATATATCAACAAACTTAGCTGTATTTTGCAATCTGTAAAGTTTGAAAGATTTATGTCTTGTTTTTATCTTAGCGGTAAAAAACTGGCTGTAAACTGCTACTCATGCGAACGACGAAATTTACTGACCAGATATGGTAAAAAAATTCGTGATTCGCTTGAAAACACTAGACTTTCACCCCAGTGAACAAGAGAAAATGTAAGACAAATCTTGAGTATGAAAAAAAATGTCCAACCCTCCCATCTGTCATTTCCTCATCGGTGTCCCTGGTAGCGGAAAATCAACTTTTGCTGCTAATCTGGCTAAATTAGGCAATTATCGCGTTATCTCTACAGACGCTATTCGACAGCAACTATATAATGATGCGACTATTCAAGGTGAATGGACAGAAATAGAAGCGAAAGTCATCTCTGCGGTTGTGACAGCTATTACTGAAGGCGTTAGCGTGATTTATGATGCTACTAACGCCAAGCGTGTATGGAGACTGGATTTATTACAAAAGCTGAATTTAGCTGTGAGTACCCCTGTATTGTGGATGGGGTGGTATTTACAAACACCTATTGAAATCTGTAAGCACTGGAATCAACAACGCTCTCGTCAAGTTCCAGATGTGATAATTGATAAAATGTCCGCATCTCTACAAGATTTTCCCCCCATTGCAGCGGAAGGATTTGCAATTATTAAAGAAGTTGATGTCACTGCGTCAAATTTCGATTTCCAACAAATTTATACTCACATTCACCAGCTTGATAAAACTCTTATCAATCGCAGTAATCGCAATAGTCACATGACTTTTCATGCTTATAGTAAATTGCTGGATTTTGAACGTTTAATTTATCTCATTTCCTTGATTATCAACTATCCAGGAATTGGTAACTTAACAGAAAATCAGCCTGGTTTATTAGTAAATATTTTCGGTAATGTTCCTGATTTTCCAACTGCTTTATCAGAAATTACTGGTTTTATGATGCAATTGCATGGTAAAATATATGCAGATCAAAAAGCTATCGCTAATGATTTACAGTGGTTACAAAAAAACGCTCTAATTGGCGTTAATACAATTTCTTCAACACCCCATACTCCTATTGATGCTGGTGATTATGTTGAGCATTATTCTAGTAATTTAGTAACTCATCCTTATTCAGATTTACCAGCATTTCAGCGATTAATACACACAATCAGATTAATTTTACATCATCCTTTTTTAGTAAACACTGGAAAAGGAAGTTTAAAAACTTTAGTTTCTGTCATGCAAGAACAGGGAATAATTGATGTCAATAATAGTAATATATTCAAGACCGTTTTAAATTCTGTCCGTAAAGATATCGAAAAAATTCTCAAACCCTATAAAATTTTACCTGATTTTTCTATGCGCGATGGTTATTTTGCGGGAACTGCGATTTTATCAACATTAGAATTAACTCAAGTCTTTCAAGTGCTTCAATCTCAAGCACAAAGTCTTAATGACCCCATAGCATTAGAGATTTATGAAAAGTTCGCTAATCGCATGGAAAAAAGTAAATTAGGTGTGAGTGAAGTTTATCCGGTGAGAGCGATCGCAAATCGTAGTATGATTGACCCAGAGTATTTACCAGCGGAGTCCTTAGCGAGAAATTTACAACGAGTTGAAGAAGCTATTATCAAGGGACAACTTTTAGAATTAAATCGTTTTCCCGGTGGTGGTCAATTTATTTTAGATGAAGAAAGTTTCTTTTTAGCTTTCCCCCTCCAAATAGTTTTTTTTAACTATGCTTGGTATTTAGGTTACGAACTTGTTGAAGGGAAAGATGACGGTTTACTGAGATTTGAAAGATTAGATAGATTATTTATTGGTAAACCCCAAACAAAAACCCGTTCTCAACTAGAACAGGAAGAAACTTTAAAGAAATTACAAAAACTATCCGCAGCTAGTGGAGGAATTTTTTTAGGATATAATCCCCAAGACCAAAAACAATTTCTGGATGGAAATAAAAAAGCACGTTCTCAGGTCTGCGTTACTGTGGAACTGTGGTTTAGTGATGGAATGTTTCGGTTTGTAGCTGAAGGAACTAAACGCTTTCCATCACAACAAATGAAAATGTCTTTACCAGTTACTGGCAATAAATTAAATTTACCAAAATCTATTTTTTCTCTCAAATCAACTGGAGAGAAAAATTTTCCTAATCGCTTTCAAGTCATCCTCCCGCAATGGTGTTTAGATGACATAGAATTGTTACGCTGGATTCTTGGTTTTAAAGCAGGTGTAAAGGTAGTAAAACCACAATTATTAGTTGATAAATTTAAACAAATTGGTGAGGATATTGTCAATATTTATAGGTAATATAAATACCCTATAGATCCCCGACTTCTTAGATAAATCTTCTGAAAAACAGATGATTACACAGAGAAGTCGGGGATCTCAATCAGTTTCCACTAAATATCCCCGACTTCTTAGATAAATATTCTAAACAACAGATGATTACACGCTACTTGATGATTAGTTTGGCACAGATCCCCGACTTCTATGATTAATTATCTGTTTAATAGACAGATTTTTTGAAGAAGTCGGGGATCTTAATCTTTATTGATGCAATATCCCCAATTTATTTTAATGTTTCCATTAATTCCACTTCCTATAAAGGAAGCGACAAAACAATTGAGAATCTCTACTTTCAGAAGGATAGGTTTCCATTAATTCCACTTCCTATAAAGGAAGCGACACGTTCTGACTTGTGCGCCAACTCACAGCAAGGGGATGATAGGTTTCCATTAATTCCACTTCCTATAAAGGAAGCGACTGTCTGTTTAAAGACGCAGTGGTAATAGGAGCTGGTGTTAATGCCGTTTCCATTAATTCCACTTCCTATAAAGGAAGCGACTGGAACAGCAGCCATATATAGCCTACGTTGACGGGGTATATCCGTTTCCATT